>NZ_CP016428.1:3712500-4331250 GCF_001693385.1 Bradyrhizobium icense | reverse complement strand
GAAAGCAGATACTATGCATTCATTTCGCTGACGCGCGATGACCAGCCCTTCCAACTTCAAAAGCGAGATAACGCATATGGCACAGGCGGGCGCCTTCGGAGCGAGGCTCGGGCGATTCCTGCACCTGAAAGATGCGCCGCCGTCGCTGGTCACACGTTCGCTGCGCGGCGTTGAACTAGCGGTCACCGAAACGCGCGATGATAATCCGATACCCGGCCTTTCCGGCGCGCTGACACCGGAGGACGCCTTTCTCGTCAGCCTGAAGCTTCACGATTATCCGGACTGCGAGCTTTGGGAGCGCGGCAAGTGCATCATGAAGAGGGATGTCCGGGCCGGCGCAACCTATCTGTACGATCTCAAGTGCGATCCGCGCTATGTGATCGACAAGCCATTTCATTCGCTGTTCTTCCATCTTCCACGCTCGGCACTCGACGGCATCGCTGAACAGTCAGGCGCACCGCGCATTGGCGATCTTGCGTGTGAGCTCGGCGTCGGCCACGACGACACGGTCGTCCGTCATATCGGCGCCTCGTTCCTGGAAGGATTGCGGCGGCCGTCCGAGGCCAACCAGCTTTTCATCGATCACATGATGCTCGCGCTCACCGCGCACGTTGCTCAGACCTATGGCGGACTGCGGCGCAATACCGAACTGGCCCGCGGCGGCCTTGCGCCCTGGCAGGTCAAGCGCGCGTGTGAAAGACTGGAGGCCGACCTCGGCGGGACACTTTCGTTGCAACAGATCGCGGCAGAATTCGATCTCTCTGTCAGCCACTTCTCGCGCGCCTTTCGCATCTCCACCGGCCTGCCGCCACACCAGTGGCTGCTTCGCCAGCGCGTGAAGGCGGCCAGGCAGCTTATGACCGTTCGCGACCTGCCGCTGGCGGAAATTGCGGTGGCGGCGGGGTTCGCCAATCAGAGCCACTTTACGCGGGTGTTTACCTCCGTGATCGGCGTCAGCCCGGGAGTGTGGCGTCGCGAAATGCAGGGCGCGCCGGAAAGTGAAACGTGATCGGAGCACGGCAGCAGCCTCGTCCGCTCAGCGACGCCTTGTCTGTGAGATAGTGTAGGCGGCGCGGCGGGCCGCAAACATCTCGTCCGGCGGATGACCGATGCCTTCGGCCAGAGTTGCCGGATTGAAGACGGGCTCGTCGCACGCATCGCTTGCTTCAATACCGGTGATCACGATCGTTCCCAGCCGGACCGCCTCGCGTCCGTCCTCATCGGGCCATCGGACGGTCACGTCCATGACGGGGTCACCGGGACGATCCAGCAGCGCCATTACGCTGAACCTGATATCGCGAGCCGCGATCCGGGTTTCGAGGTCGTCGTGCAGCAACTCGGCAGGCTTTACCTTGACCTTGGGCTCGGTCGCCTGTTCGCCAACTGGCGTGACCTTGAACTTGATGAACCTGGTCTCGCCCTTTGAATTCGTCGCGGGAAAAGCGTGCACGCCCCAATAGGTTGTGCAAGCAAAGCTCGCGGGCGGCGGATGCGCGGCCATGTAGCTTGCCTGATGCAGTGTCTCGGGATTGGCAAGTGAGAATGCCTCGACCTTTTCCACGTCCGGCTTACCGTCGGATCCTGGAATGCGCGCTCGGAGGAAGGCCAACATCTGGTCAAGCGTCCTCGCGAAATGAACCGGGGCGCTCTGTGTGCAAACTTCTGAGCGCTGGCGATCGCTACCGAGCCGGAAGCTGAAGCCGCGCAGCAACGTGTCGTTGGTGTCGAGGCCGCCTTCCACCGAGAAACGCGCCAGCACGCGCGATGGCTTGGTGAAGCTGCAGGATTTCGTGATCTCCTTTGCCTGATCGGATGGGGCATAGGTGCCGCGAACACATCGACCTCTGGCAAAGCTGGCACGTGCCTTTGGCGGAAGACCGGCAACCCTCTTCATAGCGGCGACGATGGATGCGGGGCTGGCAGGGCCGCGCGGGAACTTGGGCAGGATGGGACCTCGGGTTCGAACGTTGGTGCACGTTTCTGGCCCAGGACAGCTTGGGCGTCTTTCCCGAATCCCCCATGCCTTGTCCGATTCTGCGACAAAGCTTGCCGATGGCAGCTTCCCCGATGGTTGCCCGTCGCGTTGCGGCTAATGGCTTCGCGAGGACCGCATTCGTGATTCGGCGTTTTGGTAATTTTACCACTTACCTGAAAAGAATACTCGTAAGCTGTTGATAACACGAGCATCTTAGTGATGCCGCATTTCGGCAACATTGTGATATGAATGCATCAGTCCGCGGAAGGCGGGCAACAGCCTTTCAGCTCACCGATTGCCGGAATGACCACCGCAGAGACCTCGGCACCACCGTTCGACCCGTCGCATACCGAATCCACAGGGGGAATCCTGCGGAAGTGGGTGGCTCCGTTTGCGGTCGGGATCGCGCTGCTGTCGGCATTCCTGACCTTCGTGGTGCTCAGTGGCCTGACGCCGATCGAGCCCACCCGCCAGGTCGTCTATTCGTTCCTGCTGATCAACGCGGCAACCATCCTGCTGCTGGTCGGGATCATCATCCGCGAAGTCTGGCTGGTGATTCAGGCCCGGCGACGCGGCAGGGCGGCGGCACGGCTGCATGTCCAGATTGTCAGCCTTTTCTCCGTCATCGCCGTCTTGCCGGCGGTGCTGGTAGCGGTCGTCGCCAACGTGACCATCGACCGCGGCCTCGACCGACTGTTCTCGGGCCCGACGCGCGAGGTGATGGAGAACTCGCTGATCGTCGCCCGGGCCTACACCTACGAACACGCGCAACTCATCCGTGGCGACATCCTGGGCATGGCCAACGACATTGCGCGCGCCCGGCCGTTGTTCGAACAGGACCGGCAGTCGTTTCGCGAACTGCTGACGGCCAGCGCCGCCTCCCGCAATTTGCCGGGGGCCATGCTGATCGACAAGGATCGCAACGTCCTGGCGGAAGCTCAGACCGGCATCAAACGGGAATTCACGACGCCGCCACAGGATTTTCTCAGCAACGTCAATGAAGAGGAACCGCAGATCGCGGTCTTCCCTGAAGCGAATTATGTGGCCGCGGTGATCCGGCTGCGCACCTTCAATGACACGTTCCTTTACGTGGCGCGGCTGCTCGACCCTCGCGTGGTCGCGCAGCTCAAGCAGACCGAAGCGAGTGTCGCCGAATATGCCCAGATCGAAGCCCGCCGGCTCGGCATCCAGGTCGCTTTCGCTTTGATGTTCGCGGTGATCGCGCTCACAATTCTGATGGCATCGGTGCTGATCGGGCTGAATTTTGCCAATTGGCTGGTGGCGCCGATCCGCAACCTGATGAGTGCGGCCAACATCGTTTCGACGGGCGATCTGCACGTCCAGGTGCCGGTGCACAAGTCTGAAGGCGACCTCGCACAATTGGGCGAGACCTTCAACAAGATGACGGCCGAATTGCGTACCCAGCGTGACGAACTGGTCAACGCTTCAGACCTGATCGACAGCCGCCGTCGATTCATCGAGGCCGTGCTGTCGTCGGCCAGCGCCGGCATCATCGGCGTCGATGCCTCCGGCAGCGTCGGCATTCTGAACCGCTCGGCCGAGAAACTTATCGGCCATGCCGAATCCGAGACGCTGGACCATCCGCTTTCGGACGTGCTGCCCGAGCTCGACGACATGATGAAGACGGCCCGCGAGGGCACGCAACGCCTGGTGCAGGGCCAGATCACGATTACCCGCGATGGGCATGAGCGCAATCTGTCGGTTCGCGTCAGTGCCGAGCAGACCAGCCAGTCGCGCGACAGCTACATCATCACGCTCGACGACATCACGGATCTGGTCTCCGCGCAACGTACCTCGGCATGGGGCGACGTGGCGCGCCGCATCGCCCATGAGATCAAGAATCCGCTGACGCCGATCCAGCTTTCGGCCGAACGCATCCGCCGCAAATTCGGCAAGGTCATCACCGAAGACAGGAACATCTTCGAACAGTGTACCGATACCATCGTGCGACAGGTCGACGACATCAGACGGATGGTCGATGAATTCTCCCGTTTTGCGCGGATGCCCAAGCCGGTCATGGAAGGCGAGGACGTCGCCGACACCGTGCGCCAGGCGGTATTCCTGATGAAGGTCGGCCATCCCGATCTCGATATCGAAGCCGATATCAAGCAGGATCCGATGCGGGCGCAGTTCGACCGCCGGCTGATCTCGCAGGCGCTGACCAACATCATCAAGAACGCGACTGAAGCGATCGAGCAGGTCCCGCCGGAAGAACTCGGCAGGGGCCGCATTGACGTGATCGCCGCGCGCGAACACGACGACATCGTGATCGACGTGATCGACAATGGTATTGGCCTGCCAAAAGTGAGCCGCGCCCGTTTGCTGGAGCCCTATGTGACGACGCGCCAGAAGGGCACCGGGCTCGGGCTCGCCATCGTCGGACGCGTGCTCGAAGACCATGGCGGCCGCATCGAACTCAAGGATGCCTCGGATTTCCGGCCCGGGCAGCGTGGCGCCTGGATGAGGTTGCGGTTCGCCGTCAGCGGCCATGCGTCGAAAGCGGACGCGAGGGGGCCGTCTCCGGAAGAAAAACAGCAGGGCGATCAAACAAAAGCGCCGCCCGGCGAAACCAATGAGGCCGCGTCCGCGACCAATGACCAAGCAAAAACCGAAGCCGCAATGACAAGACAGGTGTAACCCATGGCCAGTGACATTCTGATTGTCGACGACGAAGCCGATATTCGTGACCTCGTTGCGGGCATTCTGGAAGACGAAGGTTTCAATACCCGTACTGCGCGCGACAGCGATTCGGCGTTGGCCGAGATCGCCAACCGCCGCCCGCATCTGGTGTTTCTCGATATCTGGCTGCAGGGCTCCAAGCTCGATGGCCTGCAATTGCTCGAGCAGATCAAGAAGGATCACGCCGACGTCCCCATCGTGATGATCTCCGGCCACGGCAACATCGAGACCGCGGTCGCGGCCATCAAGCGCGGCGCCTATGACTTCATCGAAAAGCCGTTCAAATCGGACCGGCTGATTCTGGTGGCGACAAGGGCGCTGGAGACCTCGCGTCTCAAACGTGAAGTGAAGGAACTCAAGCAACTGGCTCCCACAGCCAGCGTCCTGACCGGGCGCTCAGCCTGCATGAACCAGCTGCGCCAGACCATCGATCGCGCGGCCAAGGCCAATAGCCGTATCCTCATCGTCGGCCCTTCCGGTTCGGGCAAGGAGCTGGCAGCGCGCACGCTGCACAATGCATCGAGCCGGGCAGAGGGCCCGTTCGTCGTCATCAACGCCGCGGCGATCACCCCGGAGCGGATGGAAGTCGAGCTGTTCGGCATCGAGCAGACCAACGGCGAGCAGCCGCGCAAGCCCGGCGCGTTGGAAGAGGCACACGGCGGCACGCTATTCATCGACGAAATCGCCGACATGCCGCGCGAAACCCAGAACAAGATCCTGCGCGTGCTGGTCGATCAGACCTTTCAGCGCTCGGGCGGCACCGCCAAGATTCATGTCGACGTCCGAATCATCTCCTCGACCGCGCGCAACCTGGAGGAAGAGATCGCGGAAGGGCGATTCCGGGAAGACCTCTACCATCGACTGTCAGTGGTGCCGATCCGCGTTCCCCCGTTGTCGGAACGCCGCGAGGACATCCCCGAACTGATCGACTATTTCATGGATCAGATATCGGCGGCGACCGGCTTGCCGAAGCGGCAGATCGGCCAGGACGCAATGGCGGTATTGCAGTCCCATGTCTGGCCGGGCAACGTCCGACAGCTCCGTAACAACGTCGAGCGCGTGATGATTCTGGCGGGTGGCGGTCCGGAAGCGATCATCACAGCCGATATGCTGCCTCAGGATGTCGGCTCGATGGTGCCGGCGATGCCGACCAGCAACAATGGCGAGCACATCATGGGGCTGCCGCTGCGCGAGGCGCGGGAAGTGTTCGAGCGTGACTACCTGATCGCGCAGATCAGCCGGTTCTCGGGCAACATTTCGCGTACGGCCGAATTCGTCGGCATGGAGCGTTCGGCCTTGCATCGCAAGCTGAAGGCGCTCGGCGTTGGCTAAAGCTGATTGAATCGCTCAAGCGATACGAATCGAACGCGCGGCCAACCCAATGGGGTCTCTCCGATCCATGCATCTGCTTGGGAATATTTATCTCTTTCCGGACACTTGCGGAGAATGGCCACTGGGTTCCGCACCGGTGGCGCCTGAAGCGGCTTGCCTAAAAACCGCGCGTACCCTCTAATCGTCATTGCCGAACTTGCCGGAGGGGGATCTCAGGGCAGGCCGGCAGGTCGGGGCGGGCTCCGTGAGAGAGCAACAACCGGCTTAATAAAAAGAAGCACAAGACGGCGGGATAAAAACAATGGCGGCAGACCGCGCACAAAATCTACAAGACACCTTCCTAAATCACGTTCGTAAGACAAAAACGCCACTGACGATCTTTCTGGTCAACGGAGTAAAGCTGCAGGGGATAGTCACCTGGTTCGACAATTTCTGCTTGCTGCTTCGGCGCGACGGTCACTCGCAGCTAGTCTACAAGCATGCGATCTCGACCATCATGCCCGGCGCTCCGATCCAGTTGTTCGAGGGCGGCGAGGATGCTCCGGCTTGAGAGTGAACTGATTGGAACCCTTCGACCGTGAAGGGAGCGCCGACCGTCCGCGGTCGGCGGGGGCCAAACAAAGCGGGCGGGTGATCGTCATCGGGCCCTATTTGCGTATGCGCCGCGGCGATGCCGATGCGCAGACGAACGAGGCTGCGCGCGACTCCGAGGCCCGGCTCGAGGAAGCGACGGGGCTGGCGCGCGCCATCGATCTCACGATCGCCGACGCGCTGATTGCGCCCGTCAGCCAGATCAGGCCTGCGACCTATCTCGGCAAGGGCAAGGTCGAGGAGATCACCGGCCTGATCGCGGGCCATGACATTGAACTGGTGGTGATGGATTGCGCGCTGTCGCCGATCCAGCAGCGCAACCTCGAGAAGGCCTGGAACACCAAGGTGCTCGACCGCACCGGACTGATCCTGGAAATCTTCGGACGTCGCGCCAAGACCAAGGAAGGTGCGCTGCAGGTCGAGCTCGCGCATCTCAATTATCAACGCAGCCGCCTGGTGCGATCCTGGACCCATCTGGAGCGCCAGCGCGGCGGTTTCGGATTCATGGGCGGCCCCGGCGAAACCCAGATCGAGGCCGACCGTCGTCTGATCGGCGACCGCATCACGCGGTTGGAAAACGAACTGAAGAAGGTGCAGGCGACGCGGCGGCTCCATCGTGCCGGCCGGCAGCGGGTGCCGTATCGCGTGGTCGCGCTGGTAGGCTACACCAATGCCGGCAAGTCGACGCTGTTCAACCGGCTCACGCGTGCCGAGGTGCAGGCGGCCGATATGCTGTTTGCGACACTGGACCCAACCTTGCGCGCGCTGAGCCTGCCGCATGGCGGCAAGGCGATGCTCTCCGATACCGTCGGCTTCATCTCCAACCTGCCGACGCAGCTCGTGGCCGCCTTCCGAGCCACGCTGGAAGAGGTGCTGGAGGCCGATATCATTCTCCACGTTCGCGACATCTCGCATGAAGATGCGGAGGCGCAGGAGCGTGACGTTGACGCCGTGCTGCGTCAGCTCGGCATCGATCCGGATGCCGGTGCACGTATCCTCGAGGTCTGGAACAAGATCGATTGCTTCGATCCCGAGGAACGCGAGAACCTGCGCAACATCGCCGCGCGCCGTCCGCCGGAACGGCCATGCTTCCTGGTCTCCGCCGCGTCGGGCGAGGGGATCGATGCGTTGCTGACCGCGATTGAGGATCGCTTGGCGGCGACGCGCACGACGCTCGACCTCTCCATCGACGCTTCCGACGGTGCCGGAATCAGTTGGCTGCATCGCAATGCCGAAGTGCTCAACAAGGAGCTTCGCGACGGGCGCTTCGACATGACGGTGCGGGTCGACGAGACCAAGCGCGACATCGTGGTGTCGCGCTTTGATGCCGTACCGCGCGTGGCGTGATTATCGCGCAAACCTGCGTTTTATCTCCGATCGCTCCGCGCTGCGGCTGATGCGGCCGGCTGTTCGGCTCCCTTGGCCTCGTTCCACAACGCATCCATTTCGGCGAGTGTTGCGTCCTCAAGCGAGCGGCCTTTGGCCGCCAGCACGCGCTCGATGTAGGCAAAGCGGCGTTCGAATTTGGCATTGGTGCCCCGTAGCGCAGATTCCGGATCGGCGCCAACATGGCGGGCCAGATTGACCAGGGCAAACAGGAGGTCACCGGTTTCTTCCGCAAGCTCTTCGACATTCTTGCGGTCGAGCGCTGCTTCGATTTCGTCGGCCTCTTCGCGAATCTTGCTGAGCACTGCACGGGGATCGTTCCAATCGAAGCCGACGGTGGAGGCCTTGCGCTGCAATTCCATCGCGCGCGTCAACGCCGGCTGGCCGGCCTTGACGGTTGCAAGCAGTGATTTGTGCGTGGTCTCTTCCGGCGGCCGCCGCGCCGCGCGCTCGGCCTTTTCCTCGGCCTTGATACGCTCCCAGGCGCTCTTGACGCCGGCGGGAGCGATATTGCCGTCCTTGTCGGCGAACACGTGCGGATGACGGCGTATCAACTTGCCTGTGATCGCCTCGACCACGTCGCCGAAGGCAAACGCGCTTTGCTCTTCCGCCATGCGCGCGTGATAGACGACCTGCAGCAGGAGATCGCCGAGTTCCTCGCGCAGATCGTCGAAATCGCCGCGTGTGATCGCGTCGGCCACCTCATAGGCTTCTTCGATGGTGTAGGGCGCGATGGTCGAAAAATTCTGTTCGAGGTCCCATGGACAGCCCGTGACCGGCGTGCGCAGCGCCGCCATGATCTCGATGAGGCGGGAAATATCGCGGGAAGGGGTCATGGGATTTCCGTCGCTTGGGGGAGACAGGCCGCTTTATGCCGCAAGCGGTCGACCGATCCCAGCGGAACGCGCCGAAATCGAGGCAATTTCCACCGGTTGGCCTTGAGGCGAGGGAGTGCTAATTGCCCGTCATGAGCGACCGATCATCGTCCGAAACCGCGCTGGTGCTGTTCTCCGGCGGGCAGGATTCCACCACCTGCCTGGCCTGGGCCTTGCGGCGCTTTGCGCGCGTCGAAATGCTCGGCTTCAGCTACGGCCAGCGCCACGCGATCGAGCTGGAATGCCGCGACCGCCTGCTGGCGGGTATCAAATCGTTGCGACCGGATTGGGCGGCAAAGCTCGGCGAGAGCCACACGCTGGAAATCCCGACACTGGCGGAAATTTCGGATACCGCTCTGACGCGCGATGTGGCTATTGCCATGGGCGCTGACGGCCTGCCCAATACCTTCGTTCCCGGCCGCAATCTGGTGTTTCTCACCTTCGCCGCGGCGCTGGCGTACCGGCGCGGCATCGGTCACATCGTCGGCGGCATGTGCGAGACGGATTACTCCGGCTATCCGGATTGCCGAGACCACACCATCAAGGCGCTGCAGTCCGCGCTCAATCTCGGCATGGCCAAAAATTTTGAGCTGCATACGCCGCTGATGTGGCTCGACAAGGCTGCCACCTGGAAGCTCGCGCATGAGCTTGGTGGGGCAGGGCTGGTCGATCTTATCCGCGAGCAGTCCCACACCTGCTATCTCGGCGAGCGCGGCGCGCAGCACGATTGGGGCTATGGCTGCGGCGAATGCCCGGCCTGCACATTGCGAGCGAAGGGCTGGCGGGAATATGCGGCGCTGTCCTAGCGGCCGAAATCCTCCGCCCTCAACTCGATCGGCGCGCCGTGCGGGGTGCGGTCGGCGGCGTGATCCCAGGCGTCACGGTAGCGATGCAGGAGGTCGGACGTCGCAACGCCCTTGGCGGCGACCAGTGTCTCCAGCGTCGCCAGCCAATGCCGGTAATACGTCTCGCCCGTATCGGGATCGCCTTCGGCCTGCGCGCGCTTGATTTGCGCCCCCAGCGTCTCCGCCCATTCCTTCCAGGTGAACACGCCGGCCTCATGCAACGCCAGCGCCATGGCAAAGGCGCGCGCCTCCCATGGCTCCCGAAACACCGGGCCGTCTTCGTCGCGTGGCACGCCGGGAACGGCGACCGCGGCGCGCATGGCCTGTTGCGGGGTCAAGTCCATCACACGCGCTCCAGATAGGATTCCCAGGCGTCGACGGAGACTCTGAGCGTCGGGTCGCCGTCCTTGCCCCACAGTTCCGGTCCGTCGAACCGCACGGTGTAGAGCCATTGCGGGTCTTCGCCCTGGCCGAGCGAGTTGGTGTCGGGGAAGACGTGGCAGCCGTGATTGAGCTCGATGGTGCCGAGACGGCCACGGACATATTGCGGCAGCCGCGTATGCGTCACCGGATGGATGTCTTTCATCCGCACAATGTCGCCGATTGCAAACATCGCGGGTGCTTTCGCCTCGCGTTCGGTTGGGCCGCCGCGGCGGATTGCCGGCGTGACTTCATTTGGAGCGATCGGCTTGACGCCAGGCTTGGGCGGCGACAACACCTTGCCGGCCTCGATTTCCTCGCGCGTCACCAGCCCGCGCTCGATCATCAGCGTTTCCAGCCCGGCCAGCCAGATCTCGAAATAGCTCTTGCTGAGGTAATCCTCGGGCGGACGGTTCTCGCGCGCAAACCGCGACATATCGATGTTCCAACCGCCCGGACGCGCCATGGCGACCGTCAGGGCAAAGGCGCGGCGCTCCCAGTCGCCGTGAAAGACCGGCTCGTTCGGCTCGGGTACGACCGGCCCAAAGCCCTTGGCACCGCCCATGTCATGCGCGCCGTCCATCAGGCGGCCTCACCGGGCTGTTTGGGCAAACCGGTGCCGATCATGCTGTCGCGGGTGACGAGCTCGGCGAGCTGTTCGGCGCTCCAGCCCTCGGTACCCTCAGGGCGCATCGGCAGTACGAGGTAGCGGATTTCGGCCGTGGAATCCCAGACCCGGATTTTGGTGGTGTCCGGCAGCGTCACGCCGAAATCCCTGAGCACGCCGCGCGGGTCGGACACAGCGCGCGAGCGATAGGGCGCGGATTTGTACCAGACCGGCGGCAGCCCAAGCACGGGATGCGGGTAGCAGGAGCACAGCGTGCACACTACCATGTTGTGCTGCTCGGGCGAGTTCTCCACGACGACCATGTGCTCGCCCTGGCGGCCGGAATAATCGAGTTCGGCAATTGCCGCGCTCGCGTCCTTTAGCAGGCGTTCGCGATAAGCGGGATCGCTCCACGCCTTGGCCACCACGCGAACGCCGTTGCGCGGTCCGATTTTCGTTTCATAGAGATCGATCAGGAGGTCGAGGGAGGCCGGATCGACATAGCCTTTCTCGGTCAGGATCGATTCCAGCGCGCGGACGCGCAGCTCGGTCTCCGAGAGTTCGGAGTGGTCGTGGTGGTGATGGCCGTGGTGGTCGTGGTCGTGATCATGGTCGCTCATGCCGTGAGGATAGGCGCAAAATCCGGGCTATGTCGAGGCCGGGGCCCCGATCCGCGCCCAGCAGATGCGATGGTTTCGCGAACAAGACGAACAGGAACCGACGAAGGATTCAGGTTCGCCGGAATTCTTTCTGGTCTAAACTTTCGAAAAAGACTGATAGGGAGCGATGCATTGACCGGGTTTGTGACGATTGAAAACGGCCTCGGGCCGGAGGGCCGTATCGCAGTGGTGCGCTTCGATCGCGGCGACGGCATCAATGCGTTGTCGCCGGAAGCGCTGCGTCAGCTTACCGACGCCGCCCGCAGCTTTGAGGACGATGGCGATACCTCGGTCGTGGTGCTGACCGGCGGCGCAAAATCGTTCAGCGCCGGCTTTGATCTGAAGGACCCCGAAGGCCGCTCGCGCAAGACCATGGATCTCGGCGCCTTGCGCCGGCACTTAAAGCTCGGGCCGCGGCTGACCCGGGCCTGGCAGGACATGGAGCAGATCACCATCGGCGCCATCGAGGGCTTTTGCGTGGGCGGCGGCGTGGCGCTGGCGGTTGCGCTGGACTTTCGGGTGATGGCGCGCGACGCCCACATGCGCGTGCCCGAGATCGGCCTCGGCATGAACATGAGCTGGCAGAGCGTGCCGCGGATGCTGCACCTCATGGGACCAGCCCGCACCAAGCAGGCCGTGATCCTGGCCGACCAGCGTATCTCGGCAGCCGAGGCCTACGAATGGCGCCTGGTGGAGGAGGTGGCAGAACCGGGCAAGGCGTTCGACGCGGCGATGGCGCTCGCCGCCAAAATCGCCGCCCAGCCACCGCTGTCGGTCGCCATGACCAAGCTGACGGTCAATCGCCTGGCGCATGCGCTCGATGATCTCGCCAGCCATATGGACGTCGACCAGTTTGCGCTGGCGAGCATGACCGAAGACCACAAGGAAGGTGTTGAGGCGTTCCTCGGTCGCCGCAAGCCGCGGTTCAAGGGGCGGTAGATTCGCGCGAGGCCGCGCGCCAAAACGATCCCGGCGGGCGCTCCCCCTGGCGCTCAATCGACCCCGATTGTCCTGCGATCGCATGATCGACATCAAACCACGCGGGCTATAGCGTGCTGCTGCGCATTGCGATGAACCTGCAGTGTCGGTGACATTGTCTGGCCTTTGCCAGTGATTAGATCAACGACCACCGCTCGTGGCGAGCCACAGGAGAAGACCTAATGAAAACAGTCCAAGCGATGCTGGCTGAAGCTGAGGCCGAAGTGCCGCGTATCAGTCCGGACGAGGCCAAGGGATTGCTGGGTAGGGTTGACGTGCTGTTTCTCGACGTCCGAGAGCCAGCGGAGGTGGCAACGTCGGGCAAGGTGCCGGGCGCCCTTGCCGTGCCGCGAGGTCTCGTGGAATTCCGCGCCGATCCTGGCTCGGCGATGCACGATGCGGCCTTTGACCGGGCCAAAACGGTGATCGCGTATTGCGCTTCGGGTGGACGTTCGGCGCTCGTTGGCAAGACGCTCAAGGAAATGGGTTACACCAACGTGCGCAATCTCGGCGGCTTCAAGGGCTGGCTGGACGCGGGCGGAGAGGTAGAAAAAGGCTGAGGCGATAGCGCGTTGCGACCGCTGTCGCCTCCAGCCAAATGGTCTTGAGGCCTCACTGCGCCAATGCGCTGCCGCCGATATTCCAGCCGCGGCTGCCTTCGCCGAAGATCTCGTAGCCGGTTGCGGTCACTGCAACCGTGTCCTCCAGCTTAATGAAGCCACGGCGCGGGTGCTTCATCGTCGTTTCGATCGACACCACCATGCCGGGCTCCAAGGGCCGGCGCGCGTCCGGGTCATCGTAGGGAATAGGGCCCTTGGCCGTCAGGCGAGGGGCCTCGTGGCTGACCAGCCCCATGCCATGCGCCAGGAAGTCGGTGCAGTCGCGCCGGCTGGACTGCGCGAGCCGCATTTCCGCCGCGGCATAGATTTCGCCACCCATCGTGCCCGGCCGCACCGCGGCGAACGCAGCCCGCTGGACGGCTTCGATTTCGGCCAGCAGGTCCTTCAATTCACTGTCCGGTTCGCCCAGCACGGCCATGCGCGCGAGGTCGCCGATATAGCCGCGGTAGTTGCCACCGGAATCCAGCGACAGCACGTCACCGGTTTCCCAGCGGTCGGCGGAAGGCGCCCGGTTGTGGCTGGCGCCGCAAGCCAGCAGGCAATATTCGAAAGTCAATCCGCGCTTGACCTCTGCGATCCTCAGTGCGTCGAAAAGTTGCTGCTTGGTGGTGCCCGGGCCGTGGTTTGCGATCACCTCGTTCATGGATTCGATGACCAGTTCGGAGGCTTTCTTCAGCCTGCCCAGTTCCGTCGGCGATTTCACGGCACGCAGGCGCTCCAGCACCAGCAGCGCATCCTTGATCTCGCTATCGGGCAGGGCGTCCGAAAGGGCCCTGCCGGCATCCATCGGCAGGAACGGCATCTCGACCCCGATCCGCTTCGTTGGCATACCTGCCTCCTTGATCAGGCGTGCCGCGAGCGAAATGGCGTCGACCGAACCGTTGCCCTCGGTTCGGACCTGCGGAACCCATAGCGGCGCCACGGCCCGCTGATGGGTTTCCAGCCGGTGCCCGATATAGGCCGCCTTGTCGGGTGCGCCCTTCGGGTAGATCAGGACGGGCAAGTAACGGCTGACGCCGAGCGCGTCCATGTAATCGAAGAAGATCGCTCGCTCGGCGTCGAGCAGGTACTGGACATTGTGCTTGGAGGTCGCGACCAGGATGTCGAGTCCAGCCGCTTCCATCAAAGAATCGAGCTTGGCGGTATCGAATGGAATGGCGCGAGATTCGGTCGGACGGCTGACGCGTTCTTGCATGATGAGACCTCCGTTGCGGCTGGTTTGAACCAACCGGCCTCCGGGCATTGTGTTTCGCTCGGAAACCGCATTGTGGGTGGGGAAGCGGGGGTTCGTACCAGCGATGACATCGGCACGCTCCAATGCAGATTGACGAACGCTCAAATTCGGCGGAGGGGTCGGCGGACACCTGTTGCAGACACCCACGGGGCTGAGGTGGGGTATTGTCTGACTACGCGCTCGATCATCGCATCATAGAGCCGAACTGCTGCAGCCATGCTCGGCCGGCAGTTCCTCGGCATTGGGGTCACCCGGCGCCGTCGCCCAGGCCAGTTCGACGAGCGTCACGATCCGCCGACCGGCACCGTCAAGCTGGCAAACAATGAGGCCCTGTTCCTCGATGTAGGTCAGCAGACGCCGTGCACGGCGCAACGAATGTGAGCCATAGGCGCGCGCAATCGCTGCATCGCCCGGGCAGGGCCAACCTTCCTTTGCGGCGCGGGCGATCATCATGAAGACGCCTTGCATATCCTCCGGCAGAAGGGAGGCGCGCACCGAGACGTCCTGCCACCCGTCATCCTCTGCCATATCGGAGCCGAGCCCGGCGCGGGCGCGCGTCAGCATGCGACGGAAGTCACCCAGGTCCGGCACGGCCGAACCGAGGCCCTCTATTCGGCAGCGGACCACGAACTCCTGATAGAGCACGCCGATTGCCCGGAATCCGGCCTCGGGTTCCGCCATGATGGCGCGCAGAATACGGTCCACTCGTTCACGCCGCTCCGCCAGTTCCTCAGCGTCGAGTGGCTGCTCCACGGCTTCGGGACGGATCTCCTGCGCCGCGGTTTTCGCCGCCATGAGCTGGGCGAGGAGGTCTGGCGACGACCGGCGCTGGGGCCGATTATTCTCGGGCGGCGGCGCTGCCAGAATGATGGCGCGTGCGTCCAGTGTCTTTTCCGGCAGAGGCATCAGGCGCGGGGTCGCGTTTCGCGGCGCGGTATCGGTTGGACCAATGCGAAGCCCGAGCGGACGGCGGGAGAGGGCCGGTCCCAGCGCCATGAATTGCCCGCGCTCCAGATCCCGGAAAGCCTCTGCCTGTCGCCGTTCCATGCCAAGAAGGTCGGCGGCGCGCGCCATGTCGATATCCAGAAAAGTTCGACCCATGAGGAAATTGGACGCCTCGGCCGCGACGTTCTTGGCGAGCTTCGCCAGTCGCTGCGTGGCGATAACTCCCGCAAGCCCGCGTTTGCGGCCACGGCACATAAGGTTCGTCATGGCGCCGAGCGAGAGTTTGCGCGCTTCGTCCGAAACCTCGCCGGCAACTGCCGGTGCGAAGAGCTGCGCCTCATCCACCACCACCAGCATCGGGTACCAGTGGTCGCGGGCGACTTCGAAAAGCCCGCTGAGGAAGCCGGCGGCGCGCCGCATCTGGTTCTCGGCGTCGAGCCCCTCGAGATTGAGCACCGTGGAGACGCGATGGATGCGCGCTCGCTCGCCGGCGACCTGCAGACCCCGCTCGGTGTGGTCCTCGGCATCGATCAGGAGGTGGCCGAAACGGTCGCAAAGCGCCACGAAGTCGCCTTCGGGGTCGATGATGGTTTGCTGTACCCAAGGGGCACTCTGTTCCAGCAGCCGGCGCAGCAGATGGGATTTGCCGGAGCCTGAATTGCCTTGGACCAGCAAGCGGGTCGCAAGCAGTTCCTCAAGGTCCAGAGTCGCGGGGGCGCCTGCCGTCGTGTGTCCCATATCGATCGCAATGGTCATGTCTCGACTCAACGTCTCCCTAAAGGGAGGCGGGCTTAACAACCGGATCGCAGCCCGTCGAGCAGCCCATGGCCGATCACTCCGTGTTCTCCACGGCTGGTCCGGAGACAGAGCATGAAACCCAACAGAGGCGATCGAGCGGACGGAGTCAGACACGCTGAATTCGCATAAGGTATATTATGGAATATCTATATCTACAATTAAATCAGATATTTAGTCGGATATGCTGGCAAACCCAGTTAGCTCTGGCGTCGAAATGGCTTGCTCTTGGCTGGCCATGATAGTCCAGATCTGCAGCGTCCCGGCCATTCCTATTGCCGATACTTGCTGACGCTGCAATAAGCGCGCGAATGCGGCGATCGCTGATGATCCCGTGGACCGCAGGTCCGTATCTCGGGACCTCAAGAACAATAACTCTCAGGATCGTCGAGGGCCAGGAAAACCCGCTGGCGATCATCTCGACTGCAAAACTGTACGAAGTGCAGAAGTTCTGCTCGCTGACCAACCACATGTGGGACGGCTTCTGGTTCCTGGCGAACCGCCGCGCCTGGGAAAAGCTGCCTGCGGATGTCAGGACCATCGTCGCCAAGAACGTCAATGCGGCGGCGATCAAGGAGCGCGAGGACGTTGCCAAGCTGAATGCCGGGCTGCAGCAGGAACTGGCCGGCAAGGGCGTCACGTTCAACCAGCCCAACGTGACACCGTTCCGTGACAAGCTCCGCGCTGCGGGTTTCTATGCGGAATGGAAAGGTAAATACGGCGACCAGGCGTGGGAGCTGCTCGAAAAGTCCGTCGGCAAGCTGTCCTAAGCGCACGCGAGGGGCCGTCGTGGCTCATGCCGAACTGAGTGAAGTGATTGGCGGTGAGGTGGCTCAGCCCCCTCGCCGCCGTTCGTTGCTGGCATCGATCGAGCATGTCCTGGGAATGCTGGTCGAGATTCCGGCAGCGCTTCTGGTGGTTGCCGAAATCGTCATCCTATTCGCTGGCGTGGTGGCGCGCTACGCGCTGCACCGGCCGCTGATCTGGTCGGACGAGCTCGCTTCAATTCTGTTCCTGTGGCTCGCCATGCTGGGTGCTGCCGTTGCGTTCCGACGCGCCGAGCACATGCGCATGACGGCGCTCGTCGCCAACGCGAAGCCCGCCATGCGCGCCTATCTCGATCTGGTGGCGACCTCGGCCGCGCTGGCGTTTCTGATCCTGATCGCCTGGCCGGCCTACGAATACGCCTACGAGGAAAGCTACATCACCACGCCGGCGCTGCAGATCCTCAACAGTTGGCGTGCCGCGGCGCTACCGGTCGGCATTGCCCTGATGGCGCTGTTCGCGTTCCTGCGGCTCGCCCGCGCCAGCAAGGTTCGCACGGTACTCGGCGCGGTGCTGTCGGTCGCGCTTGTCATCGGGATATTCTGGCTGCTCAGGGGCTCGCTCAAGCCGCTCGGCAACCTCAATCTGATCATCTTCTTTGTTGGCATCGCCGGCTTCTGCGTGTTTGCCGGCGTGCCGATCGCATTCGGCTTTGGGCTCGCGACCTATGGCTATCTGGCGCTGACCACGGGCACGCCGCTGATGGTGCTGGTCGGCCGCATGGACGAGGGCATGAGCCACCTCATCCTGCTTTCGGTGCCGCTTTTCGTGTTCCTGGGCCTGCTGATTGAAATGACGGGCATGGCGCGTGCCATGGTGGCTTTCCTCGCAAGCTTGCTCGGCCATGTCCGTGGCGGGCTGCATTACGTGCTGGTCGGGGCGATGTATCTGGTATCGGGTATCTCAGGCTCCAAGGCCGCCGACATGGCTGCCGTGGCGCCGGTGCTATTTCCGGAAATGAAAGCGCGAGGCGCCAGGCCGGGCGATCTGGTCGCCCTCCTCTCTGCCACGGGCGCGCAGACCGAAACCATTCCGCCGAGCCTCGTGCTGATCACCATCGGCTCGGTCACCGGCGTCTCCATCGCGGCGCTGTTCACCGGCGGCCTGCTGCCCGGTCTGGTGCTGGCGATCACGCTGTCGGCACTGGTGTGGTGGCGCTACCGGGGCGAGGACCTGCGGCACATCACGCGGGCGAGTGTCACCGAGATCGTCCGCGCGTTTGCCATCGCCCTGCCCGCCATCGCGCTGCCGTTCGTGATCCGCTACGCCGTAGTCGAGGGCATTGCGACCGCCACCGAGGTCTCCACCATTGGCATCGTCTATGCCTTCATCGTCGGATTTCTGATTTACGGCCTCTTGATCTACCGCAATTTCGACTGGCGCCGGATTGTGCCAATGTTGATCGAGACCGCGTGCCTGTCGGGCGCGATCTTGCTGATCATCGGCTGCGCCACCGGCATGGCCTGGGGCCTCACACAGTCCGGCTTTTCGCGGACGCTGGCGGCCGCCATGACCGGTCTGCCCGGTGGCTCGGCGACGTTCATCGCCGTCTCGATCGTGGCCTTCGTGATCCTGGGCAGTGTGCTCGAGGGGATTCCGGCGATCGTGCTGTTCGGGCCGTTATTGTTTCCGATTGCACGGGCCGTCGGCGTGCACGAGGTCCATTATGCGATGATCGTTATTCTCGCGATGGGTATCGGGCTATTCGCGCCGCCCTTCGGAGTGGGCTATTATGCGGCCTGCGCCATCGGGCGCGTCGACCCGGCCGAGGGTATCCGGCCGATCTGGGGTTACCTGTTGGCGCTGATGGTCGGCCTGATTATCGTGGCGATCTTCCCGTGGATTTCCATCGGGTTCTTGTAAGGTCAAACTTTTGTAGATGGGACATAGCCAATGAGCGCAGCCCAGAACCAGTATTCCATCGGGTTGGACAAGACCCCGGCGAATTACGTGCCGCTGACGCCGCTGAGTTTCCTCGCCCGCAGCGCCGCCGTCTATCCCGATCATCTCAGCACGGTCTATGAAGGCCGCAGCTTTACCTGGGCCGAGACCTATGAACGCTGCCGGCGCTTTGCGTCCTGGCTCGCCGGTCGCGGCATTGGCGTCGGCGACACGGTCGCGGCGATGCTGCCGAATGTCCCGGCCATGAACGAGCTGCACTTTGCCGTGCCGATGGCCGGTGCCGTCCTGAACGCGCTGAACATCCGGCTCGATGCGCCCTCGATCGCTTTCCAGCTCGATCATGGCGGCGCGAAAATCATTCTCGTCGATCCGGAGTTTTCAGGCGTAATTTCTGAAGCGCTGACGCTAATGAAGGGACCGAAACCGTTTGTGGTCGATGTCGACGACGCGGCCTTTGCCGGTGGCAAGCGGATCGGCGAACTCGAGTATGAGGCGGCGGTCGCAGCGGGCGATCCCGGCTTCGTCGCAAGGCTTCCGGCCGACGAATGGGATGCAATTGCGCTCAGCTATACCTCGGGCACCACGGGCAACCCCAAGGGGGTCGTGACCCATCACCGCGGCGCCTATCTCAACGCCGTCAGTAACATCCTCGCCGGGAATCTCGGCCAGCATCCGGTCTATCTGTGGACGCTGCCGATGTTCCACTGCAACGGCTGGTGCTTTTCTTGGACGGTGGCGGCCTCTGCGGGCATCAATGTCTGTCTGCGCAAGGTCGATCCGGCAAAAATCTTCGAGCTGATTCCAAAGCACGGCGTCACCCACATGTGCGGCGCGCCGATCGTCTACAACACGCTGATCAACGCGCCCGGTGCGCCCAAGGGCGACAAGGCGCGCAGCGTGGTCGGGTTGATCGCCGGCGCAGCACCGCCGGTAGCGGTGCTCGAGGGCGCTGAGAGCATCGGCATCAAGCTGACGCATGTCTACGGCCTGACCGAAGTCTATGGCCCCGCCTCCGTCTGCGCCGAGCAGCCGGGCTGGGACGAACTGCCCGCCGATCAGCGCGCGCAGATGAAGCGCCGGCAGGGCGTACCCTACCCGCTGGAAGAAGCCGTAACAGTGCTCGACCCCCAGACCATGCAGGAGGTGCCGCGCGATGGCGAAACTATCGGTGAGGTGATGTTCCGCGGCAATATCGTGATGAAGGGGTACCTCAAGAACGAGAAGGCGACGCAGGAAGCCTTCGCCGGCGGCTGGTTTCACACCGGTGATCTCGGCGTGCTCGACCAGCATGGCTACGTCATCATCAAGGATCGCTCCAAGGACATCATCATCTCCGGTGGCGAGAATATCTCCTCCGTCGAGGTCGAGGACGTCCTCTACAAGCATCCTGCCGTGCTGTTTGCGGCCGTAGTCGCAAAGCCCGATTCCAAATGGGGCGAAGTGCCCTGCGCCTTCGTCGAGCTGAAGGAAGGCGCCAAGGCGACGGAGGCCGAGATCATCGCCTTCTGCCGCAGTCACATGTCTGGCTTCAAGACGCCGAAGGCCGTCGTGTTTGGCCCGATCCCGAAGACGTCCACGGGTAAGATCCAGAAATTCATGCTGCGCAATCAGGTGGACTCGGCGAAGGCGATATCGGCGTAGTCCGCCGCTACGCGTGTTCTCTCTTGATCGGCGGGTAGTATTGCGGCGCCTCAGTGCGCTCGAACATGCCGTAATCGCGCATGACCTCGAACACGCGGAAATACTCGGTTGTCGGATCGGCGAACAGGCGGGGGCCGAATTCGATGCCGGATTGATCGTCAGGCAGATCGATCAAATGCGCGAAGCGCCCCTCGCGATAGACGCTTGCGAAAGCGTCACGGCGCCATCCCGTTTCTGCCGGAAGCGTGGCGTTCTTCGATTCAGCCACCAGCACATAAGTCGGCTTGCGCCTTGCGGGATCGTTGTAAGGCGTGCGCCGCTCGGGCTGCCAGACAGGTTGCCCTGGTCTTGCTTCGTGGATCACCTGGGCGACCCGGATGCGATAGTCCGAAAAGACCCGCTCGCGGCCGACCGTCTGGACAGCATGATGACGAGCATGGGCCCGCCAGGCCGTTAAGGCCCCCTCGTCCTGCCAGATCTGGTAGGACAACAGCAGGTTCTCCCGTGTCAAACTCCTGAAGCGATCGATGAAGAGGCAGCCGCCCATTGCTTCAAGCTCGGGCTTCAGCGAGGCGGCAAGATCGAGATATTGATCGCGGTGCCCGGGCCTTGTCTGGACTTCAAAGAACAGACCAATCATAGACGTACCTCCGCGTCCGGCGAGAAAGGCTCGCGCCGCAGGCTCAGCCTGCGCTGTTCAGCGTCAGCCGCAAGCCATCATAGGCCGGGATCACTCCCGGCGGCAGGCTCTGGCGCAATACCTCGTAGTCGAGATCGGAATGCATGTTGGTGACGACGGCCTGCTTCGGCTTGAAGCGCTCGATCCAGGACAGCGCGTCATTGACGCTGAAATGGCTGGGATGCCCGGCATAGCGCAGCCCGTCGACGATCCAGAGATCGAGGTTTTGCAGGGCCGGCCAGCTCTCTTCGGGAATGTCGTGGAGGTCGGGCGTGTAGGCGGCGGCCCCGATGCGGAAACCGAGCGCGGGAATCTTGCCGTGGTGAACCAGGAACGCAGAGAGTTTCAGCGGACCGCCCTTCCCCTCCGTGGTGTGGCTCTCGCCGGCTTCGATCGAGTGGCGCGTCAGGATCGGCGGATAGTCGCTGCCCTCCGGCGCGATGAAGCAATAGGAGAAGCGCGCCATGATGTCTTTGGCGGTCGACTGGTTGAAGTAGACGGGAATGCGGCGGCGCTGGTGCAGCACGACCGAACGCAAATCGTCGATACCGTGAGTCTGGTCGGCGTGCTCATGCGTCAGGAACACCGCGTCGATGTGATCGACCTCGGCGTCGATCAACTGCTCGCGCAGGTCGGGTGAGGTGTCGATCACGATCCGCGTGGTGCCGTGGGCGCCATTGCGCTCGACCAGGAGCGAGCAGCGGCGACGACGGTTCTTCGGATTGTTGGGATCGCAGGCACCCCAGCCGAGCGCCGGGCGGGGCACACCGGCCGAGGAGCCGCAGCCGAGGATCGTCAGCGTCAGCATCATGCCGCAACCTTCGGCGCCTTCGAGAACAGGCGGAAGAAGTTTTCGGTCGTCTGCCGCGAAATCTCTTCCAGCGAGACGCCGCGCGTTTCCGCCAGCACTTTGGCTACTTCGACCACGTGAGACGGCTCGTTGCGCTTGCCGCGAAATTTGCCGGGCGCCAGATACGGCGAGTCGGTCTCCACCATGATGCGGTCGGCCGGCAGTTCAGCGGCGAGTTCGCGCAATGCCTCGGACTTCTTGAAGGTCAGGATACCCGTGAACGAAATCGAAAGGCCAAGACCAATCGCCTTCATCGCCAGTTCGCGTCCGCCGGTGTAGCAATGCAGCACCGCGCTGAACGGCCCTTTGGCCACTTCATCTTCGAGGATGCGGCCGCAGTCGTCATCCGCTTCGCGCGTATGAATGACGAGCGGCAGACCCGTCGCCCGTGCTGCCGCGATATGCGCGCGAAAGCCGCGCTCCTGCACCTCGCGAGAGCCGTGCTCGTAAAAGTAATCCAGCCCCGCCTCCCCCAGTGCCACTACCTTCGGGTGCTTGGTCAGCTCGATAAGTTCGCTCGCGGAAATGCCGTCCTCTTCGTCGGCGTTATGCGGATGGGTGCCTACCGAGCAATAGACGTTGGGGAACCGCTCGGCGATGGCGAGCAGTCCGTCGAGACGCCTGACCCGCGTCGAAATGGTGACGATACGGCCGATGCCGGCGGCCTCGGCGCGCGCGACGATGGCGTCGAGGTCCTCGGCAAAATCCGGAAAGTCCAGATGGCAGTGGCTGTCGACGAGCATGGCTTGCAAACGGCCTAATCTGGCTTTGGTTCGACGTAGCGCGGAAATACGCCGACCGGCGGCGGCAATGTCGTTCCGGCCTTGATCCGCGCGGCGAGCGCCGCAAAGTTGCGCGCTTCCTTGTCATCGGGGATGCCTAGACTATCCAGCAGCTTGCTGGACGCATCCGGCATCACCGGCTGCGTCAGGATGGCGACCTGACGTACGACCTCTGCGGTCACATAGAGCACGGTTTTCTGCCTGTCGGGATCGGTCTTGGCTAGCGCCCACGGCGCCTCGCCCGCGAAATAGCGGTTGGCTTCTGCGACCACGGCCCATACCGCGTTCAGCCATAGATGAATCTGCTGGGTCCCCATCGCGGTTCGCGAGGTTTCCAGCATGGCGTCGGCCAGCGTCAGGATCGCCTTGTCGTTGTCGGTGAATTCGCCGGGCTCCGGCAGCACGCCGCCGAGTTGCTTTGCGATCATCGACAGCGAACGCTGCGCCAGATTGCCGAGATCGTTGGCGAGGTCGGCGTTGATGCGCGCGACGATGGCTTCATGGCTGTAGTTGCCGTCCTGTCCGAACGGCACCTCGCGCAGGAAGAAATAGCGCATCTGGTCGACCCCATATTGATCGGCCAGATTGAAGGGATCGACGACGTTGCCGACCGACTTCGACATCTTCTCGCCTCTGCTGAACAGGAAGCCGTGCGCGTAAACCCGCTTCTGCACGGGAATGCCGGCCGACATCAGGAACGCCGGCCAGTACACCGCGTGAAAGCGAATAATGTCTTTGCCGATGACGTGGACGTCCGCCGGCCAGTAGCGCCAGTTCGGATCGCTCTCGTCGGGAAAGCCGACGCCGGTGATGTAGTTGGTCAGGGCATCGACCCAGACATACATCACGTGTTCGGGGTCGTTTGGCACCTTGACGCCCCAATCGAACGTCGTGCGCGAAATCGACAGATCCTTCAGACCGCTCTTTACGAAACTGATGACCTCGTTGCGGCGCGAATCCGGGCCGATGAAATCCGGCTGGCTTTCGTAGAGCTGCAGCAAACGGTCCTGATAGGCGGATAGCTTGAAGAAGTAGCTCTTCTCCTCGACCCACTCGACCGGCGAGCCCTGTGGGCCACGGCGCACATTGTCGTCGCCGAGGACGGTTTCCTCCTCGGCGTAATAGGCTTCGTCGCGCACCGAATACCAGCCGGAATAGGTATCGATATAGATATCGCCATTCTGCTGCATCCGATCCCAGACCACCTGAACCGAGCGATGATGGTCAGGCTCCGTGGTGCGGATGAAGCGGTCGAACGAGACTTTCAGCCGCTCGTCCATCTCCTTGAACCGGCCGGCATTGCGCGCGGCCAGTTCAGCAACGCCCATTCCTTCGGCTTCAGCGGTTTGCACCATCTTCAGGCCGTGCTCGTCGGTGCCGGTGAGGAAGAACACGTCCTTGCCGTTGAGCCGCTGAAACCGCGCGAGCGCATCGGTCGCAATTGCCTCATAGGCGTGGCCGATATGCGGAATGCCGTTCGGATAGGCGATCGCAGTCGTGATGAAATAGGTGTCGCGTTCGGCGGCCGCTGCCGGCTTGGCAGCGGCAGCCGGCTTCGCGTGTGGCGCGGCGGGCTTCGGACTTTCTGCCGCCGCTTCAACGGCAGGGCTCGCTTCTTGCGGCGTTACCGCACGCTTCTTTGACGGAGTTGTCGTAACGGATTTCTTCGCCGATTTCTTGACGGCTTTCTTCGCAACCTTTTTGGTCGACTTCTTCGCCGCTTTCTTCGAAACCTTCTTCGAAGCCTTGCTGGCCTTCTTCACGACGCGCTTGCTCTTGGTCGCAGCTTTCCTGGCCGCACGCTTTTTCGCCGCCGCCTTCTTGCTGACGCTGGCAGGCGGCGACTTGCGAGCCTTCTTCGCCTTGCGCTTTTTCGAAGCTTTCTTTGCAGCCGTCGCCACCACGAATTCCTTTATTGCTCATAGATTCTCGGGATTGATATCCGGCGGAAGGTTACCGCGTCGCATCCGCGAGCATCCCGAACACCGAGAAAACCAGCGGTTTTCGCTCTAAATTGTACGATTCGGTGTCGCGCGCGGCGCGGACGATCTTTTCCCATACCTCCGCCAGCCGTGCAAGGCGGGGCAGATTCGCGTTGGCATCCTCGACGCGCAGCTTTTCGCTGATCCAGCGATCGATGCCGTCGATGAAAGCAGCCAGCGCCACCCGGTCGCTGGTGCCCAGCGCATCGCCGAGCGCATGCAGCTCGCGCGGGTCGACCTGCGGCAGCATCCCCAGCAGCGCCGCGGTCCGGTGCTGCAGCTTCAGTGCGTCGCCGCCAAGCAGTGTCAGCGCTCGGGATACGCTCCCCTCCGACGCGTCGGCAGCTTCCGATAACGCCGGATCATCGGGTGCGATGTCGGTGGCCCGCGCCGCCGCGCGCACGACGTCGTCCGTCGCAAGCGGCCGCAGCGGCAGCTTTCGGCAGCGGGACAGGATCGTCGGCAGGGCCCGCGCCGGCGAATGGCTGACGAGCAGGAACAGCGATCGGTGCGGCGGCTCCTCGAGGATCTTGAGCAGCGCATTGGCGGCGTTCGGATTGAGCTCGTCGACCGTGTCGACAATGCAAACCCGCCAGCCGTCGACCGCCGCCGTCGAACCGAAAAACGAAATCGTCTCCCGCGTCTCGTCGACGGTGATGACGGTCCGCATCACGCCGCGATCGTTGAGGCCGCGTTCCAGCACCAACAGTCCGCCATGCGCGCCGGCGGTGATCTGACGCGCGACGGGATCGTTCGGATCGAGCGCAAGCGTCTCGGCGCACTGCACGGAAGGCGAAATCGGATTGGGGTGGGCGAGCACGAAACGGGCCATGCGATAGGCCAGCGTCGCTTTGCCGATGCCCTGCGGGCCGCCGATCAACCAGGCATGCGGAATGCGGCCGCTGCGATAGGCATTCAGCAACGCCGTCTCGGCCTCGCGGTGGCCGAAAAGATCGGCCGTTTCGCGGGGATGCCTGACTGCCGTCTCTTGCTCGGTCTTGCGCGCGCTCATGTCGTCCCCGCTTGGCTCGGGATCGCGAACACATGGTCGCGCAGCGCCGTCCAGACCCGGGCAGCAACCGTGTCGGCATCGGCATTGGCGTCGATCAGCACGCAGCGCTGCGGGTCTTCCGCGGCGATTTGCCTGTAGGCGTCGCGCAGGTCCTGATGGAATTGCAGGTCTTCGGACTCGAACCGGTCAGGCGCGCCGCTGCCGCGGCGAGCTGCCGCGCGCTGCAAGCCAACTTCAACCGGGATGTCCAGAATGATCGTGAGGTCCGGCTTCAGATCGCCGATTGTGACGCGCTGCATGGCGTTGAGCACGATCGGCGAGACCTGGCCCAGGCTGCCCTGGTAGGCGCGGGTCGAATCCGAGAAGCGATCGCACAGCACCCATGTTCCCTGGCTGAGCGCAGGCTGGATGACGGTGCGAACGTGATCGTCGCGTGCGGCGGCGAACAGCAACGTCTCGGCGTCCGGTCCGAGCAGCTTGCCCATTCCCGACAGCACGAGATGCCGCATGATTTCAGCGCCGGGCGACCCGCCGGGCTCGCGGGTGGCGATGGCGCGCAGCTTTGCTGCCGCGAGACGTTCGGCCAGCTTATTGATCTGCGTGGACTTGCCCGAGCCCTCGCCGCCTTCAAACGTAATGAACTTCCCGCGTCCGGAAGGCCGCTGCAGCGTTACCTGGGTCATGCTCAGAGCTTCTCTGCGCTCGCGCGGAACATGCCGATGACGAGCTCGCTGACGCCGTCGATTGCGCGGCGCACGGTCGAGCCGGTGCCGACCGATTCAGCCGCATAGACCGGCGCCTCCACGGCGATGTTGCGGCCCCGCCAAACCTTTACGAGGCCGACCGGTTGGCCGGACTCGATCGGCGCACGAACCGGGCCGTTATAGACTATGCGCGCGATCAGTTTCTCGCTGCCGTTCTTCGGCACCATCACCTTGATCGGCTCGGGGCTGGCAAGCTTCACCGAGCGGCTTTCGCCGCCAAACACCTTGGCATAGCCGACCTGCTGGTTGGCCGCGAACAGCGTGCGCGTCTCGAAGTTGCGAAAACCCCATTCCAGCATCTTCTTGGCCTCTGAAGCACGATCGTCGGCATCCTCCAGTCCGTTGATCACGACGATCAGCCGCGTGTCGTTCTGCACGGCGGAGCCGACCATGCCGTAGCCGCCCTCCTTGGTGTAGCCGGTCTTCAGCCCGTCGGCGCCGTTGAGCGTGTTCAGCAGCGGATTGCGGTTCTGTTGCCGGATCTTGTTCCAGGTGAATTCCCTCTCGCCGAACAATTTGTACATGTCGGGATAGGTCAGGATCAGGTGGCGGGCGAGCTTTGCCAATTCGCGCACCGTCATCTTGTTTGCGGGGTCCGGCAGCCCGCTGGAATTTCCGAATGTCGACTTCGTCAGGCCGAGTTCGCGCGCCCGTTTGGTCATGAAGTCGGCGGCAAAAATCCGCTCGTTGCCGGCCATGCCTTCGGCCAGCGCCATGCAGGAATCATTGCCGCTCTGGATGATCGCGCCCTTCAACAGGTCGTCCACCGACACCTTGCTGTTGAGAATGGCAAACATGGTCGAGCCGCCAGCCGGCGCGCCGCCCCTGCGCCAGGCGTTCTCGCTGATCCGGTATTCGTCTGTCGGTTTGACCTTGCCCTGCTTGATGGCGTCGAACACCACCTCGACCGTCATCAGCTTCATCATGCTGGACGGCGCCCGCAATTCGTCGGCGTTCTTCTCGAACAGGACGCTGCCGCTGGAAGCCTCGACCAGGATCGCGGTCGGCGCATCGCCGTCAAAGCCGCCGTCTTCCTTCTTCGCCGCGCCCTGCACGCTGTTGTTGGCGGCATACGCGATGCCGCCCCAGCCGACCGCGACCGCAAGGACAGCGGCCATCAGGCCGCGCCATGGAATGATGGCCGCCCTGTCGGGTTCGCGGGAAACGGAAGTCTCTGCTGCCATCGGCGATGTCCTGAATCCGTGCGTTCTAACAGTTGGAAGTATCGCAAACAACACAGGTTTTGGGCTTGCCGCCGTGTCGATCGGATTGCGGCGCCGAACGAAGAAACGTATCGTGCCGATGCTGCAGGTTCCCGACAACATACGAAAAACAGGGCGGAAACGCGATGCCAGCCTCACGCACCATTTCCGTCAACGGGCTCGAGTTCTTTGTTGTCGAACAGGGCCAGGGTCCGCTGGTGCTGCTATGCCATGGCTGGCCGGAATTATCCTACTCCTGGCGGCACCAGGTCGGAGCGATCGCGGGGGCCGGTTTCCATGTCGTTGCCCCCGACATGCGTGGCTTCGGCCGGACCAGCGCGCCGGCGGACGTTGGTGCCTACACCATCTTCCACAATGTCGGCGACATGGTCGCGCTGGTGGCGGCGCTTGGCGAAAGGCAGGCCGTCATCGTCGGCCACGACTGGGGTGCGCCGGTTGCCTGGCACGCGGCGATGTTCCGGCCCGATATCTTCACCAAGGTCGCGGGCCTCAGCGTTCCGCCCCCCTCCCGTGGACGCGGCCTGCCGCTTGAGACCTTGCGAAACAACGGCATCACCAATTTCTACTGGCAGTATTTTCAGGGGCCGGGCGTGGCCGAGGCCGAACTCGAGCGCGATGTCGCAGCGACCATGCGAATCGTGCTGGCCGGGCGCGGATTCTCCGATCCGGCCGCCCATCAGTTTGTTCAGGAGGGCAAGGGATTCCTTGCTGGCGCCGATCCGAATCGGCCGCTGCCGAACTGGCTGACGGAGGCTGACCTCGCCTATTTCGCTGCTGTCTATCAAGAGTCCGGCTTTCGCGGCGGGCTGAATTGGTATCGCAACATCGACCGCAATTGGGAACTGACCGCACCCTGGCAAGGCGCGCAAATCCACCAGCCGTCGCTGTTCATCGCGGGATCGAAGGATGGCGTCATTACCGGGCTGATCGGCGCCAAGCAGGTCAAGGAGATGGAGCGCGTGCTGCCGAACTTGCGGCAAAAGCTCATTCTCGATGGGGCCGGTCACTGGATTCAGCAGGAGCGGCCCGAAGAGGTCAACGCCGCCCTGATCGCCTTCCTGAAGGACTAATACAGCCCTCGCCCGCTGAGCACTTCGCTCGGACCACGTGGATCGACCGGCAGGTAAGCCCGGCTTGCTGCCACGTAGCTGGCCTCGTTCTCGTAGGACACGGCGCGCGGATGGTCCGCGACACGGCCGCGCGAGCGGCTGGAAGCCGACATTTCCGCGGTCGCGTTGATCGAGGCATGGTCCGCCGAGCTATTGCCGAGGCTATAGGGCCGCCCCTCCGGCATCGGAACCTCGCCCCGGATTCGGCCCGCGGACGACGGCATCTCGGGAACGAACGGGCGGGCCGAAGCGACCCGAACGGTGGCTGGGGACGGCGCGGGCTCGCCGGTCCGCAGCGTCGCCAGGAGCTGGCGGTCGTCGGAACCCTCCAGCGGGGCCCGGCCGACATACTCAACCCGCACCCGAGCGACGCCATTTGCTTTGAAGTCAAGCAGTTCTGCGGCCTTGTTCGAGACGTCGATGAGGCGGTTGCCGTGGTACGGGCCGCGATCGTTGACGCGCACGATCAGCGACTTGCCATTCCGGACATTGGTGACGCGGGCATAGCTCGGGATCGGCAGGGTCGGATGGGCCGCCGTCAGCGAGGTCATGTCGAAAACCTCGCCATTGGCGGTCAGCCGGCCGTGGAAATCGTCGCCATACCAGGAGGCCATTCCCTCGGCACGATAGTTCGGGTCCTCTTCCGGCACATAGACCCGGCCGGCGACGGTGTAGGGCTTGCCGACGCGGTAAGTTCCCCCGCCCTTCGGCACGGGCTCTCCGAACCCCACCACGCGGGGGCTGGAGGAGACGCCGTATTTGGGATCGATGCGCCTGGCGAATTTGTCCGACGAGGCGCAGTTGGCAAGGACAAGGCATGTTGCCACGGCAACAGTACCACGAACCGCCAGAACGATCGTTTTTGGCCGTCGAATCCCCATCACCCCAATTACCATTTTCAGCGGCCGACTGCCTTTGTCGAAGCGTTGCGGCCTTACCCCACGATGCAGCCCACCTCCGCATCAAGCGATGAAGATATCGCAACCGGAACACGGCGGAAATGGGGTCTGGTCTCGCGTGGTGAATGAATGGTTGCTTTGCTTACCCATCGAACCACGGGCGCAACGCTTCGATTCACACTGTATGCGCCTTGGTCGTAGCCTTCCTGTGCCGCTTTCAGACAATCTGTTGCACCAAATCATCACTCACGACCGATCTGCGATTCCAGCCCCTGAATCTTTTTGACTGTGCAACGGTGGAGTCGTTCTGTGGATCGCAGGGGCGCAAAGGATTTGTGCGATGATCGAGACGGTTACAGCAGTGATGGGCCTGGTGAGCGCAGGCATTTTCTTGGCCCATGCATTTGAAGGCTATCGTTACAGAGCTTGAGTTTTGACGGCCGGGGTTCGGGTAGCCCGCCCGGACTTCAGACAGAGAAATGGCGATAGGTTCCGGTTAGGAATTCGGAAAGCTTTAATAGATTCGGAAGAGCATCTGGTGTGGTAGGTGTCTCATGCGCAACCACGACATTGTCTCCAACGGATTTCTCGCTCTGACAACGGCCAGCTTCGTGCTGCTGTGCTCGAGCCTGCTGGCCGTTGTGTTCGGTTAAACAAGTAGCCGGACCAATTGCGGCGACGGGACGATGCGATCCCCGTGAGATTTAGCAAGCGCCCGCATTGCGGCAGATGCCCCCATCGCCCCCACGATTTCCTGGCGCGTGTGAGGTGGTTCGTACAACGTGAAAGTGAGCCACGTTACTTCCCCCTGGGGTGGGCAACCGCACAAGGAGGATTCGATGAAAGCGCTGGTCTCGATCGTCGTCTCGACGTCCTTCCCGCCCTGCCGGTTCAACAACTCCAATTTCTCTTGTGTTTTCACCTTCGCATCGGCTAAGCGCTTGATCGTAAAGGCAAGGAAGGGTGGCCGAGTGGTTTAAGGCACCGGTCTTGAAAACCGGCGTGCCTGCAAGGGTACCGTGGGTTCGAATCCCACCCCTTCCGCCACAATCGGTTGAAAACATTGACGATTTTTGATTTCTGGATTTTTACGCACAATCCAACGTACAAAGTATTTCGGATGATTTGGGCGCCCTCTGCTTCCTCGCTTTCATGATCGGGCTCGCAATTATTTTCATCGCCGGCAAGATCTCAGACGCCAGGAGGAGCCCACCGAGGTGAGCGGGGCTAGGGCGTAGCCGAGCTAGCAAGCTGAAGAGAGACCAATGACAGTCTTTGTCTACATCAACACGAGCAAGCAGGTCGGCGATGCCGAGCACATCAAGGTGTTCGCCAATGTGGATGCTGCGGAAAAAATGGTTTGAGGAAAACGACCCCGAAGGCGTTGCCTTCGAATATGATGTTCTGGAATGAACCGCGGCGGGCGGCTTCTGCTGTGAATGCCCCATGAATTTGCCGTTCAGTCGCCGTTGGGGCACGGAACGCTATTGTCCTCATCAGAATTGAACCTCTGCTGTTCAGCCTGGAAGAGGACATTCAAATGCTTCTGACCATTGCAGCCACCGCGCTAGCCCTTCAAACGGGCCTGCCGGTCCTCGAAGGCACCCCACCCGTCGAGCCGATCCAATACCGCGCCTATGGGCGTCCTCCGCCGTGCGGCCATGGTTGGGATCTCAGTGCTCGAGACGGCATGTGCTATCCGACCGGCTCCCTATCTCCTCGGGATCAAGCGGCACGACAATACCAATATCGCAGGTATCGCGGCGACCGCTACTATGACGACGACTATCCACGGCCGCGTCGCCGCTACTACGACTACTGAGGGGCCCGTGTCGTCTGGCAGTTGCTGGGGCCGCTGTAGGCCCGCCAGCGTGAACCGGCGGGCCTGAAGCCGTCCAGTGTTTTGCAGAGTGCCTAGTGAACGGCAGCCTCTTCAGAGGCTTTCGCAGCTAGCAGAACTGCGTCCCACGCTGCTCCGAAGGCCACCATTTGATTTTCACCGCGAAGCGGGCGGCGGTCCTTGTCGCCAAAGCCGCCTTCGAAGGCCATCGAGGCCGTCGCCTTGAGCGCAATTTCATCGAAGTTGAGCGCCCGTACCTCCGCCACGCGCATTTGGGCGTCGTGATATACCTTCCGCGCCGCCGCCCATGCATCGTGAGCAGCCTCATACCCGATTTCGTCCATATACTTGTAGTGACGTCGTGACCACTTTCAGTATCCGCGGGGCGCCCCAGGGCGCGGGTTTTTCTTTTCTCATTCGCCGAACAGATCCCAAGCCACCTTTGTAGCCGCGTCGGCCGTCACCAGAACATCATAGGCGTCTCGAAAGGCCCTGATCGCATCCGCGAGCTCCGGGCGAGCGGTTTCCAAATTCAGACGTACCGCGCTTGGAGCCGCGTTTCCGAAAGGCCAAGATTATGCTCCCCCTCAACGATGACGAATGCGACACGTCGAGCGGCGTCTACGTGCGGGTGCAGCATCACGGATGTAGTCATTGCGCCGTCCCCGCCTTCTCTTGCAGAGCCTTCTCGTGCATCAGCCGGAAGACTGGTTTGACGAGCCTCGACAGCGGGCACGGCGAGTTCGTCATCGCCTGTCGAGCCCTAGTGACGCCCGCTCCCTCTCGAAGGCACCCTCTCCTCCGAAACAGGCTCATCATCGGCAATCGCGCGCCAGCCGGCCCCCTCTAGGTCGTCGTACTGACCGTTCTTGAGCGACCAGAGGAAACCCATCAGGCCGATGGCACCGAGCGTGAGTGCCAGCGGCACGAGAAATACCAGAACTTCCATCAGCCAAACTCCCGCGCGCCGCGATGCGCGCGCAGCGCATTCAAGATCACCAGCAATGACGAACCGGACATGGCGGCGGCCGCGACCAGCGGCGTTGCAAGGCCGACAATCGCGAGCGGCACGGCGAGCACGTTATAGCCTGCAGCCAGCCAAAGGTTCTGCCGCATCAATCGCAGCGCTTTCCGCGCGAAGCCGATTGCCGCGACGACGGGCGCGAGGCGATCGCCGAGGAACACCAGATCGGCGGTAGCCTGGCTCAGATGAGTCGCGCTGACCGGCGACATCGAGACGTGCGCGGCTGCGAGCGCCGGCGCGTCGTTCATGCCATCGCCGACCATCAGCACCTTGACGCCCTGTCGCTTCAATTCCTCGATGCGCGCAATCTTGTCCGCCGGCGTGACGCCCGCACGCCATTCATGAATGCCGAGCTGCTCGGCCGCATGACGTACCGCAGGCTCGCGATCGCCGGACAGAATCTCGACTTCGATTCCGGTTTTGAGAAGCGTGGCAATGGCGGCGGCCGCATCGGGGCGCAGGCGCTGGCGCACGGCGAACACGTGCTGCATCTCGCCGTGACGGAAGGCGACGACGGAGGCCTCGGGATCCCTGCACAGGATCTCGTTGGCGATCTGGTCGGCGCTGCAAAAGGACGGCCTGCCCAGCCGGACTTCGAGCCCGTTGACGAAGCCGCGGACGCCTTGGCCTGCCACCTCCTCGATCCCGGCCAACGGCGTCCTTGCTCCGGAGGCGCGAGCCACCGCAGCGGCGACGGGATGATGGCTGGCGAGCGCCAGCCGCCCGGCGAGTTCGAACACGTCTTTCGGAACGTCGACGGCATTGGTGACGTCGAGCTCCGGCAAGGTCAGCGTTCCCGTCTTGTCAAACACGACACGGTCGACTTCGGCCAGCCGCTCGATGGCATCGCCGGAATTGAGCAGAACGCCGGTGCGGAACATGGCGCCCGAGACAACGGTCTGCACCGCCGGGATTGCCAGCCCCAACGCACAGGGGCAGGTGATGATGAGAACCGAGATCGCGATGACGATGGCGTCGTGCCAGGTGGCGCCGATCGCCACCCAACCAAGCATGGTGAGGAGCGCGGCGGTATGCACGACCGGGGCATAGAGCCGGGACGCACGGTCGGCGAGCTGCACGTAGCGGGAGCGCGCCTGCACGGCGTTGTCGAGCAGCCGGCTGATCTCCGCCAGCAGCGTTCCTTCGGATGCCGCCGATACGCGCACTCGCAAGGCGCCCGAGAGATTGAGCGTACCCGCATAGACGGCAGTGCCCGGCCCCGCCTTGGCGGGCAAGGTTTCGCCGGTAATCAGACTCTGGTCGATCTTGGACTGCCCCTCGATCACGGCACCATCGACGGCAGAGCGCTCGCCCGGACGCAGCAGGACGATGTCGCCAGTCCGCACCGCCGCGATTGGCACGACGCTGATTTCGTCGGCGCCGACGAACTTGGTCGCCGTTTCCGCCTTCAGCGCGGCAAGGTTTCCAGCAACCGCCCGCGTCTTGCGGCGCATGCTCTGGTCGAGATAGCGGCCGGCCAGCAGGAACGCGAGCAGCATCAGAGCCGCATCGAAATAGGCATGTTCGGCGTGGTGGATCGTCTCCGCTACCGACATTGCGAGCGCCAGCACGATGCCGATCGAGATCGGTACATCCATGTTGGTGCGGCGCGCACGTAAAGCGGCCCAGGCGGATCTGAAGAACGGCTGCCCGGAATAGGCCGCCGCGGGCAACGCAATCAGCGCCGACAGCCAGTGGAAGAAGTCGCGCTGTTCCGGGATCATGTCGCTGACGTTGCCGGACCACACCGGGATCGACAGCATCATGATGTTCATCGCGGCAAAGGCGGCGACGCCGAGGCAGCGGAGCAGAAAGCTCGCATGCTCCGTTTCCACCGCTTCGGCGCGGACCGGCTCGAACGGATAAGCCTTGTAACCGAGTTCGGCCAGCCGGTCGATGAAGCGGGCCGGGTCGAGCGTACCCTCCTTCCATTCCAATGCGACACGGCGGTCGGTCAGGTTGACACGCGCCAGCGTCACGTCCGGAATCGCGGAAAGGCCGCGCTCGATCTTCGACATGCAGCCGGCGCAATTGACGCCCTCCACCGCCAGATCGATATGCGACAGCCCCGAGCCGAGATGCCGGACATAGTGTGAAAAGTCTCGCGTCGCCTGCATGATCCGGCCTTCTTGTTTGAGCATGATCTTTTCGGAAACCGGTTTCCGCTTCTCCGGATCGTGCTCTAGTTCAACAACACGCGGTTCCTGGACAAAAACAGCCGCTGCCCCGATGCGACGCCTTCGAGCACCAGATCCCATTGGCCCGGCGCGATTGTCTCCGCGCTTCCGCGATAGATGCCAACCCCCACTTCGGCGAGATCTACCGGCAGGTCGGCTCGCCGGTCGGTCGGCCGCTCGAACCGGCCCTGGAATTTCATTCCGGACATAGGCCGGCCGAAATTGTCGCGTGCCTCGACCCGCAGCGTCGCGCCGCCCTGCCCGCTGCGCTCGACATGGGCATCGACCTTCCAGTTGCGCGCGCTCTGGGCGTGCGCGGTGGCGATCTCCTTTTGGTAGGCGAGGCTGGCGCTGTAGGCGCTGTCGACCTCGGTGCCGGGCAAGGTCTGGATGGCAAGCCGCATCATGACGAGGTTGACCCCGATCACGACGCCGAAGAACGCCACCATCAATAAGAGCACCATGCGCCCGGTGATAGGCCTTGGTTGTTGCGCACGGCTCATGTGAACGCTCCTTGGGGACATCATGGCGACACGAAATGATCGGTGGCGGAGGCGACCTCGCCGAGCCCGATGTCGGTGACGCGGAAGTTAACCGGAACGGATTTTTCGGGATTGTTCTCCGCAGGCGCCGTTACCAGGAGCCGCAGTTCCGTGGTCGTATCGCGTGCCAGGATGATCATGGGCCGGTCCTGCGTTACGGAATCGGCGCCGACGACGTGGAGCGTGGCGTTGATAGGACCATCCACATCGATCGCGATGACGCGGTCGAATCCGCGCTTGTTCAGGAGGCGCACGGTGTAGGCATTACGGATTGACCCGTCGGAGAGTTTTACCGCAACCGGATTGCGGTCATGCAGCACGTTGACGTCGAGCAGCGAACGCGTCAGCAGCGCATAGAGCATGATGGCGCCGACGGCGACAATCATGGCGGCATAGGTGATCGTGCGCGGCCGAACGATCCGATAGATCGGCGGCTTACCTTCCTGCCGCCTGTGGATGTTGATATCGTTGTCGTAGCCGATCAGGCGGGTTTCCCGACCGATCTTGGTCATCACCGTGTCGCAGGCATCGATGCAGAGGCCGCACTGGATGCAGTCGAGCTGCGGTCCGTTGCGGATATCGATTCCGGTTGGGCAGACGGCGACGCATTGATAGCAATCGATGCAATCGCCGACGGGCTGGCCGAGCGCGCGCAACTCGCTCGCCTTCTTCAGAGACGTGCGCGCTTCGCCCCGATCGTATTTGTAGGTGACGTTGAGCGCCCATTCGTCGGTCAATGCAGCCTGAATGCGCGGCCACGGGCACATGTAGACGCAGACTTGTTCGCGCATCCAACCGGCGAAGACGTAGGTGGTGGCCGTAAGGATGCCGATCCAGATATAGGCGATCATCGGCGCCTGGAACGTGAGGAGCTGCCACACCAGCGTCGGGGCGTCGGTGAAATAGAGCACCCAGGCGCCGCCGGTCCACCAGGCGATCATCAGCCAGATCGAATGCTTCAGTGCGATTTCGCCGGCACGCCGGAGCGTGATGGTGCCCTTGGCCGCGTCCTTGCGCATGCGCTCGCGCCGGTCGCCTTCGACCCACCGCTCGACGGCATAGAACAGATCGGTCCAGACCGTCTGAGGGCAGAGATAGCCGCACCAGATTCGGCCGCCGACCGCGTTCATCAGGAACAGCGTCAGTGCCGCAACGATCAACAGGCCGGTGAAGTAATAGACTTCCTGCGGCCAAAGCTCGATGAAGAAGAAATAGAATCGGCTGTTCGGCAGATCGACCAGCACCGCCTGGTCCGGCGCGCCCAAGCCGCGATTCCAGCGCACGAACGGCAACAGGTAATAGACGCCGAGGCAGAACGCCATCAGCCCCCATTTGGTCCGGCGGAAGGTTCCGGAGACGCTCTGCGGATAGACTTTCTTGCGGGCCGCATAAAGCGGCCCGTCGTCGTCAAGCTGCAAGTCGGTCGGGTTCACGGTCTTATTCATCGCTGGGTTGATCTCGCCTCAGGAGTTCACTCTAGACCCAGCCTCGCAGCCGCGTTTGATCCACCTCAAATGGAGCGGCGACGCAGCGCCGCCCGCCGCTATTGGCCTCCGCCGAGCGAGTGGACGTAGACCGTCAGCGCCTTGATCGTGGAAGGATCGAGACGACCGACCCAGGCAGGCATGACGCCGGCGCGGCCGTTGCTGATGGTTTCGACCAGCGTCGCCTCGTCCGACCCATAGAGCCAAATCTTGTCGGTCAGATTGGGCGCGCCGAGCTCCTGGTTCCCCTTGCCGTTGTCGCCATGGCACGAGGCGCAGTTGTCGGCGAAGATCTTCGCGCCGGCGGCAGCGTTGTAACCCCCAGCCGTCGACAATCCTGACAGCGACCTGACGTAATTGGCGACGGTGACGATTTCGTCTTTCTTGAGGACCCCCTCCTTGCCGAACGCCAGCATGGCACCCTCATGTGCCTTCTGATGACCGGAGCGGGCGCCGAACTGGATCGTCTGCATGATCTGGTCGAGGCTCCCGCCCCAAAGCCATTCGTCGTCGTTCAGATTGGGATACCCCTTCGCGCCTGCCCCGCCGCTGCCGTGGCAAGGCGCGCAATTGTCGCCGAATACCGTCTTGCCGCGCGCGCGCGCGAGTGCCAGCAAGGCGGGATTCTTCTCGATCTCCTCGAGCGGGGCGGCACCAAGTGCCACCATCTTGTCGCCCCGGATCTTTTCCAGATTGGCAAGCTCGGTGGCGACCTCGGCACGGGTGGAGTAGTTCCAGATGCCGGTCGTGTGGCTCCAGAGCAGCGGCCACGCGGGATAGACGATCCAGTAGCCGATCGCCCAGACAATGGTCAGATAGAAGGTGATCACCCACCATCGCGGCAGCGGAGTGTTGAGTTCCCTGATGCCGTCCCACTCGTGGCCGGTGGTAGACGTTCCGGAAACGTGATCGATGTCGCTGTGTTCGGTCATGATCGGCTCACTCCTCGCGCAAGGGCATTTTCGCCGCTTCGTCGAAAGCAGCTTTGTTGCGCGGCCAAAGGGCGTAGGTCAGAATGGCGATGAAGATTCCGACGAAGATCGGCGTCCAGAACGTCGTGACGAGGTCCGACGCAATGTTGTGGACAGTGAGAATTGCTTTCATCGTTCTACTTTCTCAGCGAAATTTGCTCAGCGAAGATTTGCTTTTTCGTTGTAGAGCTTGAAGTCGACCAGCGTGCCGAGCATTTGCAGGTACGCGACCAGCGCGTCCATTTCGGTCGGCGCGCCGCCCTTGCTGTCGAAGTTGCGGGCAACCGCCTTCGGATAGCGCTTGGTGAACGCGTCGACGCCGGCATTATCGGGATCGGCCTGCGCCTTGAGGTCGGCACCGGCATTGGCGACCTGGTCGTCGGAATAGGGCACGCCGACCGCGCGGTTGGTGCGAAGATGAGCCGCGACGCTGGCCTCGTCGACCTCCGTCCGCGACAGGAAGGCGTAACCGGGCATCACGGATTGCGGCACGATCGCGCGCGGATTGTTCAGATGCGTGACGTGCCATTCGTCCGAATACTTGCCGCCGACCCGCGCCAGATCGGGCCCGGTACGCTTGGACCCCCACTGGAACGGGTGGTCGTACATACTCTCGGCGGCGAGCGAATAGTGACCGTAACGTTCGATTTCGTCGCGAAGCGGCCTGACCATCTGCGAGTGGCAGAGATAGCAGCCCTCGCGAACATAGACGTTGCGGCCGGCAAGCTCGAGCGGTGTGTATGGCCTGACGCCGTCGACCTTTTCGATCGTGCTCTTGAGATAGAACAGCGGTGTGATTTCGACGAGGCCGCCGATCGCGATAACGACGAGGATTCCCGCGACCAGGACGATCGAGTTCTTTTCGAAGATTTGATGCCGTGACCAGAAAGACATTGAAGCGCTCCTCATTCCGCCGGCTGAAGAGCGACGGGCGATTGCACTTCCGCTTCGCCGACGCGCACCGTCATCCAGAGATTATAGGCCATGATCAACGACCCGATCAGGAACAGCGCTCCGCCAGCGGCGCGGATGATGTAGAAGGGATGCATCGCTTCCACGGTTTCGATGAAGGAGTATTCGAGGAAGCCGAGCGAGGTGTAGGCGCGCCACATCAAGCCCTGCAGGATTCCCGACACCCACATCGCGGAGATGTAGAGCACGATGCCGATGGTGGCGGTCCAGAAGTGCCAGTTGACGAGCTTCAGGCTGTAAAGGCCCTTGCGATCCCACAGCCAGGGAACGAGGCAGTACAGCGCGCCGAAGGATACGAAGCCGACCCAACCCAGCGCACCGGAATGCACATGGCCGATGGTCCAGTCGGTATAGTGGCTGAGTGAATTGACGACCTTGATCGACATCATCGGTCCTTCGAAGGTCGACATGCCGTAGAAGGCGACCGACACCACCAGCATGCGCAGCACGGGATCGGTGCGAAGCTTGTCCCAAGCGCCCGAGAGCGTCATCAGACCGTTGATCATGCCGCCCCAGGACGGCATCCACAGCATGATCGAGAACGTCATGCCAAGCGTCTGCGCCCAGTCCGGCAGCGCCGTGTAGTGCAAATGATGCGGGCCGGCCCAGATGTAGAGGAAGATTAGCGCCCAGAAGTGGATGATCGACAGCCGATAGGAATAGACCGGCCGCTCGGCGCGCTTCGGAATGAAGTAGTACATGATGGCAAGGAATCCGGCGGTCAGGAAGAAGCCGACCGCGTTATGCCCGTACCACCACTGGAACATGGCGTCCTGCACGCCGCCCCAGGCGATATAGGACTTCGAGCCGAACACCGACACCGGCAATGCGGGATTGTTGCCCAGATGCAGGACGGCGATGGTGACAATGAAAGCGAGATAGAACCAGTTGGCGACGAAGATATGCGGCTCTTTCCGCTTGATGATGGTCGCCAGGAAGACGAGCAGATAGACCACCCAGACGATCGTCAGCCACAGATCCGCGTACCATTCCGGCTCGGCATACTCCTTGGATTGGGTGACGCCGAGCAGATAGCCGGTGCCGGCAATCAGGATGAAGAAATTGTAGCCGATGACGACGAACCACGGCGCGAGATCGCCCGCCAGGCGCGTGCGGCACGTCTTCTGCACGACGTAGAGCGAAGTTGCGATCAGCACGTTGCCGCCGAAGGCGAAGATCACCGCCGATGTGTGCAGCGGCCGCAGACGGCCGAAACTGGTCCATGGCAGGTCGAGATTGAGCGAGGGCCACGCGAGCTGGGACGCGATCAATAGCCCGACAGCGAATCCTGCGATTCCCCAGATCACCGACATGACGGCCGAGAACTTGACCGGGCCCATGTTATAGTTGGGGCGGCCATGGATTTGCTGCGGCGGCAGCGATGCCGGGCGGGCGTAGTATCGGTTGACGATCGCTATGACCGCCCACAGGCTGGCGGCAGACGACAGTGCGGCGTGGAAGGCAAATGCCGTATCCTGCGCCTTGGCCACAGCGAACAGGCACAAAAACGCCACGAGCGAAAAGACCAGCGCCAGACCGGCCTCGCCGTGTGTCATCGATTTCGCGGTTGAAGTTTGGGTCATGGGCTAGCTTCTCTTCTGCGGATACGGTCTCACTGATCACAGCTACGCGACCGCGAAATTGATCGAAGTCAATTTCTTGCTGTTTTGCGTATTTCGTAACGATGCGGATCGCGCTCGAGGCGAATTCAGCAGCATGACGGGCCAATCGGCAGATAAGCCTGCGTTGCCTTCGCCCGCTCCTGAGAAACTTCGAGCTCGTTCAGCTCCGCGCGGGTGACCCTTTTCGGCTCGGCCAAGCACCCGAATCCGGCGATTGTCCGTAACAGGCGGCCGATGGCGGCAGTCAATCTTCCCGTAGCCGCGGATATCATCGTCAGAACGAGACCTCGCAGGATCACGCGCCACCAAAGCGCGAAGCGCGCCCGGCGCCTTGACGTGAATGAAGGGAGATCAGACGGCCTGCTGAATGTGTCGGCGCGGCCAGCGGATAGCGGTCAGAACGGGCGGCGCTTGGTGGCGGAGGACTTGGCCAGTTGTTTCGGCCGGGTCTGCAGGTCACCCCAGAACAGCACCGCTGCAAAGACCACGAACATCGCAACGACACAGACGGTAATGAGTAAAGATTCGGTTGGCATGCGGCTGATCCCCTATGATGGAGAAAGCATGCCTGCGGGCCTTAGGCGGGGCTTTGACCTGGATCAAACGCATCGCCGTTTACGCGCGATTTCTCATGCCGCGGCCATGGCGGCAGCTCGGATCGGGTCCAGCAACCGGACGCCGCCGGCGACGATGATGAGCATCTTTTCGCGCTCGAACCGGGTCAGTGTCCGACTCACGGTTTCGATCGTCAGGCCCAGATAATCCGCGATATCCTGCCGGCTCATCGGCAGCGCAATGGTTTGTCGCTCATCGCCGATCTGAGCCAGACGCTCCCGCCAACCCATGAGGAAGGACGCGACCTTCTCCTCCGCGGTCCGCCGGCCCAGCAGCAGCATCTGCTCCTGCGCCAGCATCAGTTCCCGCGCCGCGAACTCGTTGATCCGAATCAGGAAGTGCGGCCTCTGTTCAATGAAGTGCGTGAACGCCTCCCTGGAGAGGCGGCACGCCGTCACGGAATCGATGGCATCCGCCGAGAAGCTGTAGCGATGGGACGGCGCCGCGCCGAGAAAATCGCCTGGCAGCGCAAAGCCGATCACCTGCCGCCGCCCATCCGGCAACAGCTTGTATAGACGTGCGACACCCGCGGTCAGACTGTGGACCGAACGTGCGATCTGGCCCGCCGTGAACAGCGCCTCGTTGGGAGCGAAATGAACATGACGGGCGATCCGCTCGAACTCGGCAAGATCGTCCTGGTCAAGCGCGTTGCAGATGCTGAGCGACCGAACGGTACAGGCCGAGCAGCGGCCGAAACTTGCCCGATTCGGAGAGATGGTTCGGATCATTGCCCCTGCCCGTTGGGACGCCGGATTGACGCCCTATCTCCCGGAGCGGCCACGGCTCACACTCCAGCATCAGGAGATATGTTTCATTGTAGCGGATCCGCGGCCCGCTGATTGATCCAGATCAAACTGGCCGGCGATTTAATCCTCACAGTGCGGCTGTGGCCTGGAAAACCGCGCTTTTCCCCGGAGTTGAAGGTGCAATGATCGGACGATCTCTGATGCCGCTGGCGTTCACACTCGCCACCCTGATGCCGGCCGCGGCGGCTTCGCCACAGGAGCAGCGCGGCAAGACCTTCGCGCTGAACAACTGCGCGAAGTGCCACTCGATCGACAAGGTCACGCCGAGCCCGCTCAAGATCGCGCCACCGTTCCGGACGCTGCACAAGCGTTATCCGATCGAGACTCTCGGAGAGGCACTGGCCGAAGGCATCTATACCGGCCATCCGACAATGCCGACCTTCCAACTCGAGCCGGACCAGATCGGCGACCTGTTATCGTACCTGAAGACCCTCGAGTAGTTCGTCTCGTTCTGCGCCCGGGCGAGCCAGCGCCGGGCTGACGCAAGGCCTGCCCTCGCCTAATACGTCTGTACCGTCCAGGCGATCATGTCATTTGCGATTCGCCCGAACGCCGCGCTGAATGCAGTGACAGCCTCGGGCGGCGTGACGGTAGCGAACTTCTCGTTTTCCTCGAACAGCCGCGAAGCGACCACCTTGCCGTTCTTGTCGACGATCCTGGCCGACAATCCGATTTCGGCGACAGGGCCCGACTCGATGGCGATGCGGAACCGCCTGACATCGATCAGCAACTGGAATTCGATCTGCCCGACATCGGCCATGCGCAGCGGCGCATGCGCGATGTCGTAGTTCTCAAAACTCTCGATCAGCCGCGCCTGAATCAATTTCGGCAGCGCATCGGCCCACATCGCCTCTGCAAATCCGGGGAATTCCTGCGCCGGCGAGAACAGGAAGCGCTGCGTCTCCAGCATCGCAACCGCCGTCGGCTCCGGAATCGCCCACTGTACATTGATGACCTTGCTTGCCGCGCCCGAGCTCTGCAGCGCGCGCAGATCATAGGTGATCTTCGGCGGCGGGGCGGTCGCCCCGGTCATGCGCTCGAGTCCGGCGACGATCCCGTCGAGCTTGCCGGTGTTGCGGGCCAGGCCCTCCGAGAACACCTTCAAGTTAGTGATCGTGTCTTTCAGCGCCCCCGAGTTCTCAGACAGTACCGTATCGACCTTGCGTAGCGCGTCGCGCGCCGCCTGCGTCATGCCCTGCCCTGCGCCCGGCTCGGCGACCAGCGTCGGTACCTCGCCGCTCTGGGCGACCTGGGTGCCGCCTTCAAGCGCGATCACAGGTACGCCGGTGAGTCCCTGGAATTCCAGCCCAACCTTGGTGTCGGCACGCACCGGCGTCGTCGAAGCGACCGAGATGGTCGCATTGACACCGCGCGGGTTGCCGGGGGCGAGGCCAAGCTCCGTCACCTCGCCGACCCGAATGCCATTGAACAGCACTGCCGCCCCGACGAGGAGCCCGGGCACCGACCCCTCGAACTGCACGCGATAGCTGGAGCGTGGGCCGAGCCCGCCGGTGTTTTGCAGCCAATAGACGAACCCGAATACAGCCATGATGGCTGCCAGCACGAAGGCGCCGACAATGACGAAGGGAGCGCGGGTTTCCATCTCGTTAGCTCGCTTTTGGTTGCAGCATTTGGGAACGCTTGCCGTGGAAATAGGCTCGTACCCAGGAATGCTCGGATTGGAGCAGTTCGCGCATCGGCCCGATGGCGACGATCTTGCCGTCGGCTAGCGCCGCGACACGGTCGCAGACAGTATTGAGGCTTGCGAGGTCATGGGTGACCATGAACACCGTCAAACCCAGCGTTTTCTGCAGTGTCCTGATCAGCGCATCGAAATCGCCGGCGGCGATCGGATCGAGTCCCGAGGTCGGCTCGTCGAGAAACACGATTGCGGGATCGAGCGCGAGCGCGCGCGCCAGCGCCACGCGCTTGGTCATGCCGCCGGAGAGCTCGGACGGAAACTTGTCGCCATCCTCCGGCTTGAGCCCGACCATTTCGAGCTTGGCGGTCGCGATCTCATCCATCAGGGCGTCCGACAGCACCAGATTCTCGCGCAATGGAAACTGGATGTTCTGCCGCACGGTAAGCGACGAGAACAACGCCCCCTGCTGGAACAGGATGCCCCATCGTCCGGCCGCGCTCCGCGTGGTGCGATCGTGATCGATCGACGAACCCATTACCTCGATCTCGCCGCCCAGCCGCGGGATCAGGCCGATGATGGTTCGCATCAATACCGACTTGCCGCCGCCGGAGGCGCCGACCAGGCCGAGGATCTCGCCCCGCTGCACGTCCAGCGTAAGGTGGTCGATGACGATATGGCGACGGAAACCGACCACGAGATCGCGCACCCGAATCGCAAACTGTCCGACGCGCTCCTGCATAGCTACATTCCGATCGATGCAAAGAACACCGCGAAGAGGCCGTCGAGCACGATCACCAGGAAGATCGATTTGACCACCGACGTGGTGGTCTGCTTGCCGAGCGACTCCGCACTGCCCTTCACCCGCAGACCCTCGCTGCAGGCGACGATGCCGATCACCAGCGCCATGAACGGCGCCTTGATAATTCCGACCTCGAAATGGGTGACGGAGACGGCATCGTGCAGCCGCGCGATGAAGATCGCCGGCCCCATGCCGCCGTAGAACCAGGCGACGAGACCGCCGCCGTAGAGCGCCGCCATCGAGCCGATGAAGCTCAGGATCGGCAGCGCGCAAACCAGTGCCAGGATCCGCGGCAGCATCAGGACTTCGATCGGGTCCAGCCCCATGGTCGACAGCGCGTCGATTTCCTCGCGCATCTTCATCGAGCCGAGTTCGGCAGTGTAGGCGCTGCCCGAGCGCCCGGCGACCATGATGGCGACGATCAGGACACCAAGCTCACGCAGCACGAGAATGCCGACCATGTCGACGACATAGGAATCGGCGCCGAATTTTCTGAAATGGAAAATGCCCTGCTGCGCGATGATGGCGCCGATCAGGAAGGTGATCAGCACGACGATCGGTATCGCCTGCCAGCCGACCCGATAGAGCTGGTAGGTCAGCGATGTCAGTCGCAGCGATCGCGGCCGGCGCAGGACGCCCAGGATGGCAACGCACAGCGAGCCCAGCATTTGCAGGAATGCGGCGATATCTTCGCTCGAGGCGATCGTGGCGCGGCCGATATTTTCGAGCTTGGCCATGACGGGATTGCGCGCCCCCACCGGAGCCGACGTTCGCCGGTTGACCTGCCGAACCTCGTCGATCAGGCCGGCATAATTGTCGGCTATACCGATGATATCGGCGCGGTGGCCGGCGGAAGTGATCCGCCGCGATATCTTCTCCAATAACCAGGCGCCGAGCGTATCGAGTTCGCACACCCCGGTCATATCGACCTTGACGGCAGCGGCCCGATCGAGCTGCGGCGCGACGTCATTGGAAAGCCGTTCGAGCGTCGCTGCATTCGAAGCCGTCCAGGAGCCGCCCGGACGCAATTCAAGCGCATCGCCCGATGGCGTCACCGTTAGCAGAGGTGCAGTCGCCACGATGATATTTCCTCAATCAGATAGCTCTCATTTCCTAGGCCGCCGGCACGACATCCATGTTGACCTGCCTCAAAGTACTGGCTGCTTCTGGTTGACCCAAATCAAACAGCACGCGTGCCGCCTCACCTAGAATTCGATGGCTAAGGAAAGCGAGGCGAGCGCGATGTTCAAATCAGGCGGGCTGGGCGAAGAGTTGCAGGCGCTCAAGAGCGAGGCGTCACGACTCCTGAACATGCATGCCGACGATATGCTCGAGGCCGCGAACAGCCGATCCGAGGCACTCGCCGAACCGATCAAGGCGGCCTTGCGCGAACTCGGCGAAACCTTGAGCGAGGAAGAAGAGCATGTCGAGAGGTTGATTGCAGCGCGACCGATTGCAGCGTTGGCATCCGCCTTCGCGCTCGGCGTCGCGATCGGCTTCATGCTGAGGAGGCACTAACGTGAACAGCGAGAACGTCGTCAGGCATCTGCGCGCACTCTGGCGCACCGACCGCATCATCGCGGAGATCCGGATGCGGCACATGCTGGTCGGGCTCGGCCTGCGGGCATTCGCGGCGCTGATCGCGGCGTTCGGCCTGTTGATGCTGGAACTGTCGGCCTATTTCGCGCTCGTGCAGATCTGGAGCGCGATTTCCGCAGCCGCAATTCTCGGTGTCGCCAATTTCGTGATCGCGGCTATCTTGTTCGTGGTTGGCGGGAGACCGCCCGCAGGCCGCGAACTCGAGCTGGCCACCGAAATTCACGGTTCCGCGGTCGAAGCGCTGCAGAACGAGGCCCGAGCACTGCAATCCCAGTTCAACGGCATGGTGCAGCACCCGCTTAACAGCGCGCTGCCAATGCTACTGGTGCCGCTGATCACGATCATCATCAAAAGCCTGAGGAAGTCCAAGGCGACGCCCCCTGCGCCCAAGGCCGCAGTTGAGCCGAGCTGATTACGGCGGAGGCAGCAGCCTTATGCCAGAAAAACCAAGGAGCTACACGAGATGTCCAAGACCAGAGCCAAGACCCAGCCTAAGCCGATCCTCAACGCTTCCCTGCCCCCGCAATTCCGGCAATTCCGTCTTGCGCTGGCCCGCGAGCCCGGCCATCCCGAAGGCGACGCCGAGGTGGCCTATGTCATCGTGGCGCCGCTCGATTCCGAGGACCGCATCGATGCAAGATTGTGGCGCGAGCATCGCGACGCCTGCCGGGTCGTGCGCCAGCGCCCGGACGAGCAGGACAAGCACGGTCATCTGGTTCACCGTCCCGGCGGCGGTTGGGCCTTTCACTATGATGACGGCGAGACCAGCGCGCCCGACGACGTCGGCTATCACTTCGCCGACGAACGCTTCGTGGTCGGCGAGTATGTCTCCCTCAACGAAGGCGGCAAGATGCACACCTATCGGGTGACGGCGGTGTCGTATCTTTGATTGCCGGGACGTTTCGACCCGCTCGAAGCAAGGCAACCGTCAATGGCGACAAATAATGAGACGGCGTCCGAGAAGACGGAGAACTTGATCGAAGTTCGAGTAAACGACATTGCGCAACTGTTTCATACGCTCGACCCCTTCCCGTTTCGGGAGAAAGATCTTGCTGAGGAGGCCGAGAATTTTATCGTAGGGTGGGCACAAGAGATGCCGGTCAATCGTCCCATCAGCATTGTGGTGCACGTTCCGGCAGTTCAAGCGCAGGTCATGGCGTCGAGGGAGCTAGCAGAGGCCGTCAGTCGGTATTTTTGCGGCCGCGCCGCTGCCGTTCAACGTGAACTAAACGAGCTATTTCGAATAGGCCGATATTCTCTCGCTATTGGCGCGTCAATTCTAACTGCCTGCCTTTTGCTGGCGCATCTGGCTGCGGGCTATCTGGCAGATTCCGCGATCAAGAGATTGGCTGAAGAAAGTTTCTTGATCCTTGGCTGGGTTGCCAACTGGCGGCCTCTCGAAATCTTCCTCTACGATTGGTGGCCGCTCGCGCGCCGGCGCGATCTATATCGCCGTCTCTCGGTTGCAAGGATCGAGCTCAAGCCGTACGCCATAAAGGTCGAGACACCCTCCATCTTGCGAACGTCAATCCAAGCCAATCACGAGGCATAGTGTCTCATTTTTTTGAAGTCCGGGCAGCAGTTTCGCGGCCTCAGTGAAGCCGATGCAGCGGCGCGGCTGCAGGCTGAAGGACACAACGAACTGCCTCAACCGGATCGGCGGACGCCGATCCGCATAGCGATCGAGGTGCTGCATGAGCCGATCCTGGTTGCCTTCGCGACGATGTCGATCGTGATCACGGCAGCTCCGGCCGACGCAGCCGCTTGCGATGGATCAAACGGCTAATCCGACGGCACGGTAACGTAGTTCCAGAAAAAGGAGAGCCCCATGGCGTTCAAGGACATTCTGCTGACACTTACGAGTTATCCCGATCCCACCCCGGCTTCGGTCGCCGAGGATGCGGTTGCGATCGCCGCAACCCTCGGCGCTCACTTGGCGGCGGTAGCTTGCGAGGTGCACGTAGAAGTCCCCGGGCACTTCCTTTCCGGATCGACCGCCGATATTCCCGGGATCATTGCAGGCGAAATGGAAAAGAGCCGGAAGAGCGCCAGGGACATGCTGGCCGCATTCGATGTCGCCGCAAACAAGGCCGGCATTCTGCACGAAAGCATTCTCGAGAGATGCCCGACCTTCGCCGTGCCGGATCTCCTGGTGGATTACGCGCGACTTCGCGACCTCACCATCGTGCCGGTGCCGGAAAGCTATGACCAGTGGTACGCAGAAGCAGTGATATTCGGATCGGGCCGTTCTACCCTCGTTCTGCCCGAGAGCCCACGGGCCCGTCCGTTCGAGCTGGGGACGGTCGCTGTCGCCTGGGATTTCAGCCGCGCCGCGGCCCGTGCGATTTCTGATGCGATGCCGGTGCTCGAAAAGGCCAGAAAGGTGCGGATCGTCACGGTCACCAACGAAAAGAAGTTGGACAGCAAGCATTCCGCCGAAGCACTGGCCAAAAACCTTGCGCGCCACGGCATCGATGTGGTGCTCGACAAAGTCGATGCCGACGGCCGGCGAATCGGCGAGGTGCTCGAAGCCTATGCAGTTTCGCATCGGGTCGACGTTCTCGTGATGGGCGCCTATGGGCATTCGCGGTGGCGCGAATTTATCCTCGGCGGCGCCACCAAGAGCCTGCTATCGAAGCCGCCGCTCCCGATCCTGTTTTCGCACTGACGGCCAACCGCGGTCGTCGTTCTCGCATATGGCGGCGTACAGGCGCATGCCTGTGCGCTGACGACAACTAAAGCTTCAGCCTGACGGTGCAGATGTCGTGCTCCTGCGGGTCCGATTTCACCTCGAAGCCGAGGCTGCGGCACATCGCCAGCATCACCGTATTGTCGGCGAGGACGTCGCCGGAAATGGCCTTTAACCCCTCGGATTTTGCATACTCGATGATCATCTGCATCAGTGCCCAGCCAAGCCCCCTGCCCTTGAGATCCGATCTCAGGAGAATGGCGTATTCGCCGCTCTCGTAGATCGAGTCCGAATGGATCCTGACCACCCCGACCAGTTCGTTGCTCGCCTCGTCGAACGCGACAAAGGCCATCGCCCGGGCGTAATCGAGCTGGGTCAGACGAGCGATGAACTCATGGGAAAATTCCTTCATCGGGGCGAAGAACCGCAGCCGCAGGTCGTGCATCGTGACGTGTTTCAGCATCTCGTGGATCAGCGGCTCGTCTTCAGGCCGGATCGGACGAACGAATACGCGCCAGCCGTCCTTGACCTCGATGTGACGCTGCCATTGCGAGGGATAAGGCCGGACGGCAAAATTCGCAGGGCCCGAGCCTAGGGACTTCCGCTCCACGCGCCCGATCACGACCCGTGCGTCGACCGCGAGCACGCCCGCCTCATCCGCCAGCAGCGGATTGATGTCGAGCCCACGAATATCGGGAATGTCGGCAGCCATCTGCGCCAGCTTGACCAGAACCATCGCGACGGCGTCCTGCTTCACCGCCGGCACGTCACGATAGGCGCGCAACAGCCGCGAGACGCGGGTGCGCTCGATCAGGCTACGTGCCAGTTGCAGGTCGAGCGGCGGCAGCGCCAAAGCCTTGTCGTTGATGATCTCGACTGCCGTTCCGCCACGGCCGAACACGACGACCGTGCCGAAGGTCGGATCGTCGGCAAGGCCGAGAATGAGCTCGCGTGCCTTCGCCCGCACCACCATCGCCTGCACCATCACGCCCGATATTCGCGCCTCCGGCCGCAGCAATCTTGCCCGCGCGAGAATGTCGGCCGTCGCCTTGCGCACCGCATCGGCGCTGGTGAGATTGAGCACCACTCCGCCGACATCGGATTTGTGGACGATGTCGCGCGACATGATCTTGAGCACGACGGTCGCCCCCTGCGCAAAGATCGCATTCGCATGCGCGACCGCCTCTTCGGCATCGGCGGCGGCAAAGGTCGGCACGGCGGCGATATCGTAGGCGTCAAGGAGCCGCTTGACCTCGATCGGATCGAGCCATGAACGGCCGTCGGCCAGCGCCGCGGCAACGATCTGCCGCGCTGCATCGACAGCGGGAGCGAATTCGCTCGGCATGGCTGGCGGAACCTGCGCCAGCGCCTCCACCACCTCACGATGGCGGACCAGATGCATGAAGCCGCGCACGGCGTCGTCTTCGGTCGGATAATTCGGAATGCCGGCCCCGCTCAAGATATCCCCGATCGACGGTTCCGCGCCGACCCAGACCGCGAGAACGGGTTTTGGTAGCATGCGATGTCCGGCGCGATATTTCTGCACCACGCCGGTCACGGCCACGGCGATTTCGTCGGCACGCGCAATCGCGGTCTGAACGTTCATGACAAGCACGGCGTCGTTTTCGGGATCGGCCAGCAACGCTTCGAGCGCTGCGGCATAGCGCGCGGGATCGGCATCGCCGACGATATCGACCGGGTTCGATTTCGACCATGTCGGCGGCAAAACAGCACCCAGCGTCTCGCGGGTCGCCGATGAGAGAGCCGCGGGAATACCGCCGAGCTCGACCAGCCGGTCGACTGCCAGCACGCCGATGCCGCCGCCATTGGTCAGGATCGCGAGCCTTTTTCCCGGCGGCGATTTGACCCGCCCGAGCGTCTCGGCGCAGTCGAACAATTCGCGAAGATCCGATACGCGCAGGATACCGGCGCGCTGAAACGCTGCGTCGTAGACGGCATCAGCCCCTGCCAACGCGCCGGTATGCGTTGCCGCCGCCCGCGCTCCTTGTGCCATGCGGCCCGACTTGACGACCACGACCGGCTTGATCCTGGCGGCGGCCCGCGCTGCCGACATGAACTTACGGGCATCCTTGATCGCCTCGATGTAAAGCAGGATGGCGTGGGTCTTTTCATCCAGCGCGAAGTAGTCGAGCAGATCGGCGATATCGACATCGAGCTGGTCGCCGATCGAAACGATGCCGGAAAAGCCGACAGCCCGCTGTGCCGCCCAATCCACCATGCCGGCGGCAATGGCGCCGGACTGCGAGATTAGCGCCAAATGGCCAGCGGTCGGCATATTGGCGGAAAAGCTCGCATTGAGACTGACGCCCGGCATCATGATGCCGAGGCAATTCGGGCCGATCAGCCGCATGCCGTATTTCTGCGCGGCGCGCTCCACCGTGTCCGCCAGAGAGCCCGGACCATGCCCGAGCCCGGCACTGACGATGACGGCGCCCGCCGCGCCGCGACGGCCCGCTTCATCTATCAGGCCGGCGATGGTGCGGGCCGGCGCAGTGAGGACAACGAGTTCCGGCGCAAAAGACAGCTTTGCGATGCTGTCAGCGGCCGCGACACCATCGATCTCATGATAGCGCGGATTGACGAGGCCGAATTCGCCTTTGAACTCGGTCTTGCGGATATTGTTGAGAATGGCACGACCTACCGAGCCATGGCGCGGACTTGCCCCTACCAGCGCGACGGAATGCGGCGAAAGCAGATTGGTCAGACGATAGGTGGACATCGTTCTCCAGTACCGGAAGGTCGCGGCCTACTGTGAGCCCAGACAGATGTTCATCGCAATGTGACGTTTGAACGACAAGTTGGCCCGGAACTGTCCAGGTGACATGACAAATCGCATTCGGCGCGGTGGTTGATCGGGATCAGTGGCGAACGTAGTCGCCGGGCGCATCAGGCAGATTCTCCGCTTTCGTAGTTCCAGCGCCCATCTGCGGCGGCTCAGACGGCTCACCGGATCGTGCGGAGAGCCACTTGGTCCACTCCGGCCACCATGAACCTTCGACCGGCTGCACCATGTTCAGCCATTCGTCGGGGCCGGTATACGTGGCATCCGCTCCCTTCGTCTTGATCCGATAGGTATGCCCGGGTTCGCCGGGGGGCGCGACGATCCCCGCATTATGGCCGCCACTCGTGAGCAGGAAGGTCACATCGGCATCGACCTGGTAGTGAATTTTGTACACGGACTTCCACGGCGCGACGTGATCACGAAGGGTGCCCACGACGAACATCGGCGTATGAATGTCCGACAGCGAGATCGGCTTGCCCTCGACGAGATATCGTCCTCCGGCAAGATCGTTGTTGAGGAACAGCTTGCGCAGATACTCCGAATGCATCCGGTACGGCAGGCGGGTCGCATCGGCATTCCAGGCCATCAGATCGCTCCGTGCCGCCCGCTCCCCCATCAAATAGTCGCGGGTAAGCCGCGACCAGATCAGATCGTTGGAGCGCAGTAATTGAAATGCGCTGGCCATCTGCGTGGTGTCGAGCACCCCGCGCTCCCACATCATGTCCTCGAGGAATGCAACCTGGCTTTCGTTGATGAACAGCGTCAGCTCGCCGGCCTCCGTGAAATCGGTTTGCGCGGCGAGCAGGCTGATCGACTTTAGCCGATTGTCGCCATCGCGCGCCATGGTGGCGGCAGCGATCGACAGCAGCGTCCCACCAAGGCAATAGCCCAACGCATGCACCTGACGGCCCTGCACGACACCGCCGATCGTATCGAGCGCAGCTTCAACGCCGAGCTTTCGATAGTCGTCAAAGGCGATCTCGCGGTCGGTGGCCTCAGGATTGCGCCACGAGATCATGAACACGGTGAAGCCTTCGCCCGTAAGATATTTCACCAGCGAGTTCTGCGGCGACAGATCGAGAATGTAGTATTTCATGATCCAGGCCGGCACGATCAGAATCGGCTCCGGATGCACTCTTTCGGTGGTCGGATAGTACTGGATCAACTCGATCAGCTCGTTGCGGAACACCACCTTGCCGCGCGCCGTGGCGACGGCTTCGCCCACGGCGAAATCTCCGGTCGTGACGGGGCCAAGGCCGGCCGACGCCAGGCGTATCCAGTCACTGCAGAAATTTTGCCAGCCGCGCACGAAATTGTTGCCGCCACTTTCGAACGATCTGCGCAGCACTTCCGGATTGGTCGCAGCAAAATTGGAAGGCGACATCACATCCAGCATCTGGCGGATCGAAAATTCGACGATCGCCTCGTTCTGCTTCGCCACACCGCGCACGCCGGTAGTCGCATCGTGCCACCATTGCTGGCCGAGCAGAAAGGCCTGCGCCATCACATTGAACGGCGGGTGCTCCCAATCCGGCCGGCTGAAGCGCTTGTCCTGCGGCTGCGGCTTGACCAGCGACCACGGTGCTTGCTCGGGCGCGAAGAAGCGCTGTGCGGTTTCGAGAAGGCGCTTGGTGTCTACCAGGGCTCCCTGCGCAATCTCGATCCGTCGCTGTGGCGACCAGGCGAGGTGCAACAACCAATCCGTATAAGCCAGCAACAGCGCGGCCGGCGAAAGGCCGCCGCTCAGGTGTGCCAGCATGGCATGCAAGGCGCGGTCGGCCTGGTATGTTTCGGTGCCGCGCGAGCCCTCCGTCGGTGGCGAGACATGTGGTTCGACCGGCACAGCCAGTGGCGAATCATCGCCCTGGCCTGCTTCGCGGGCGCTAAACGGCAATACGGCAACTTCCGCCGTCGGCAGGGGCGATTTCCGATGCATGCTGCTGGCCAATCAGTTCAGGGAGCGGCCACTGATCAAATTCGACGTGGCCGCGATCATCCGCTCGCCGTGCCTGAACAGCCGTTCGGAGTCGCGGCGTAGGAAGTCGAGCTGATGCTGGCCGCATTCCTGGCACATCGTCCTGACGTCCCGTACCGAATGCGCGCTCGCCATCTTCGCGACGAACTCCGTGAACAAGTGCATCTCGGTCCGTGTTCGCTCCAGCATCTCGTCGCCGAGAAACACCATTTCCTCGAACATCATCCTCTGGGCACCGAGCATGAACTCCAGCGCGCCCTGGTTCAGTTTGGTGGCTTCCGCTTCCGCATTTGCGGCTGCTGGAAAGGATCCGGAAGCAGCCCGCTCAGACAGCTCTGACATGATAATCTCCGATTTCTGAACTTCCGACGAAATGCTATTGACTGGTGTCGGACCGAACATTGAGCCGCGTTAAACTGGCGTCATTGCGACTGCGACCAAGGCAAGAAGATCAGTGCGACATCAGCACCGGCACCGTCATGCACTCGAACATGCTGCGCGTGACACCGCCCAGAATTCGCTCCTGCAGCCGCGAATGGCCGTAGCCGCCCATCACCAGGAGGCCAATATTGCTTTCGGCGGCGACCGACAGAATGGCGCCTTGAACGTTGCTGTGGTCCGTGATCAGCCGCTGCACCCGGGCCGCAATGCCGCGCCGCCCCAGATGCGCAGCGAGTTGGTCAGAGGAGGCTTCACCCGCCTCCTCATTGATCGCGATCACGGTCACGGCCTTTGCGCCCATCAGAAACGGCATAGAATCGTGCAACGCGCGGGCTGCGGGACGGCTGCCGTCCCAGGCGATTCCGACATGATGGGCGTCGAGCGGCCCCTTGTGAATGTAAGGAACCATCAGCATCGGACCGCCGGAATTAAACAGAATCTGCTGCGGAATCTCATTGTCGTAGCTGGCCTTCGTGGAGTCCGGCTGCAGGACGACAGTCATGTCGTAAAGGCGGGCAAGCGCCCCGAGGGTCTGGCCGGCTTCGGCGGGAATCGCCGTGAAGGTCCGGGTGCCATAGGCAATGTTCGCGAGTTTGGCCTCGATCTCGAACACGGCGATCGCGGCATTTGCCCGCTCCTGGGCACGCTCCTGTTCAGCCCCCATCACGGCGGCAACGGCGGCGCCGCCGCCTTCCGCGATCATCCCGGCAGCGCCCATCGATTCGTAGCCGATGGCTACGGCATCGAGATGCGACCGCCGCGCAATGGTCAGGGCGACAGCGGCGTCGATCGCTGGCCTGACGGGGCGCTCGGAGGGAATATGAACCAGAATGTTCCTGAACATCGCCATTCTCCCGCACATTTCGCGAGGGCGCGCGGCCCCCGTCCGGTTGCTGCCGGCAAGGTAACCGACGGACCGATGGCCGAAGTTGACGCACATCAAACTCGAAATGCCGAGCGGTAGCGCATGCGAACGACGACGTCAGCGGACCCCGATGTGTTCGAGGTCGCGATGAGCCGTGATGGCGGCGCCGAGCAGCTTTGCCTTTCGAGGGCGATAGCCCGGCGGAAGCTTCCTGCCTCGTTTGCCATTCTCTGCCTGTGGCGATCCGTTGGCAAGGCCGGCGAAGCGCTTAAGGTCGCGCAGGTCGCCCAATGCGCGCTGCAGCCGTTTTGCCGGCTTGTGGAGGTGATGCAATTCGCCGCGGCCATCCGGCGCGACGATTTCCGTCAGCGCCTCCAGCATGTAGCGGAAGCGTTTGACCTTGATCCGCAGCCGGTGGCGGCGCGACGCGCCTAAAGTCTTCAGCTGCCGCCCCTTGCGGACCAGCCGTTCGTGCCAGCGGTTGAGCTCGCGCATGCAATAGGATTGCAGAGTCTCCGCGTTCTTGCGCCGTCTGTAGCGCTCCAGCCACGCTCCTTGTCTGATCCAGCGTGCGATGGCCGCGACCAGACGTTGCGTCCGGGCAGAGCGCAGGGAGCGAACCAGGTGGCGGTGATCTCGGGTCTGGTGCTGATCGAGCTGCTCGCCTACCATGCGGTCAGCCCAAGCACGGTATCGCTTGCGGCGCGCATATTCCATAACGACATCGCTGTCACGCGCGGCGCCGAGCGGACCATTCAGCCAGGCGATCTCCTTCTTCAGCCGAAGCCATTCCGCATCGACCACGATCGGCGCGAAGAACGCCACGGCGGCGCGCAACCGCGTGATCGCGACCCGGATCTGATGCACCGCCTCGGCGTCGCCGGCGCATGCGCTGCTGTGGTGGGCTTTGATAGAAGCGATGCAGTCGAGCGCGATCGTCTGGAATGCGGTTGCACAGTCGAGGCCTGCCGCAGAGGTCTTGTGCAGGCCGGACGTTCGGGTTGGGCGACCTCTCATCGTCAAGACTCGTCCGGCAGCAAAGGCAGGAAAACGCGGGCGCCGCGCAGCGACTGTTCCGGTGTCCCCGAGGCATCGATCATATGCCATTCTATCGCACCGATCGCGAAAGTCTCCTGCTTCAGGGCGACACTCCGTGTCGCGTCGGACGCATCGCCCTTGCGCTGCTCGATCCGCGCCAGCCGCGTCGCGAGATCGGTCGTCAGAAAAAGGCCGACGAAGCGGGCACTGTGCGCGGCCGCGAGACTCTCGATTTCCGTCCGTTCCGCCTCCTGCAGATAGGCGGCATCGAGCACGACCGAACAGCCTTGGGTGAGCACACGCTGCGCAGTGCTGGAAAGCGCGGCATATACGCGCTCCGTCGTTGCGGACTGATAGGCAGATTCCGGCAGGGCGGTGGTTTCGCTGGTACCAAGCAGGCGCTTGCGGACGACATCCGAGCGGACGATGACCGCGCCGGGTGGAGGCTCGATCAGACCCGCGACCCCGTGTGCAAGCACCGACTTCCCCGTCCCCGACAGTCCGCCGATTGCCAGCAGCATCGGCGGCTTGGGCGTAATCAGACGTCTCGCCAGATCGAAGTAACGCTTGGCCTCTTGCCACACTGCGTCGCTCTCTCCGCCATGTTCGCTCTTCACGAACAATACATGGGCACGGATTGCTGCCCGCACCGAGAGAAACAGCGGCAGCAGGCGCAGGCCGTCGAGATCTTCGTCCCTCGCCTGCGCAAAATAGCGATTGAACGCCGCGTTTGCCGCCGCGCCTTGATTGAAATGAATCATATCCATCAGGGTAAAGGCAAAATCGTAGAGGACATCCGTCGTGGCGATGACGGGATCGAATTCGATGGCATCGAACAGCAGCGGCCGGCCGTCTACCAATGCAATATTGGCAAGATGGAGATCGCCGTGGCAACGGCGCACGTACCCCTGCCCGGCACGCCGTCTGAGCAGCGGCTGCAATGTCGTTGCAGAACCGCGGCTGGCGGAATCGAGTTGATCGATCGCAACGGAATCAAGTCCGTGCACGGTTCTGAACTTTGCGGTATTGCGGTCGATGATGGGTAGAATGGAGGCAAGCCAGCTTTCGCCGCCGGCGCGCGGTGCCCTGTCGTGGGATCGCAGTACCGCATCGGCCACCGCCGTCGCGAGCGGTGGATCGATCGTCTTCGATGCAGCAATGCGGTCGAGCGACTGCTTCTCGTCGAACCGCGTCATTTCGACTGCCCACTCGACCGCGGTGCCCGAGCCGCCGATTTCAAGGCCGCCATCGGAATTGCGCGTGATGGGAATAACGCGCCGGTAGAGTTCGGGAGCGTTGACGGCGTTGACCTTCAGCTCCTCCTCGCAGGCACGCTTGCGCTTCTCCAGTGTCGAATAATCGAGGAACGGCAAGCGCACGGCGCGCTTGATCTTCAATACCCGATCGGCTCCGAGAAACACCATGGAGGCATGGGTGTCGATCCGTTTGCCGCCCCCCGCCGCACCGAAGCTGGAGCCATCGAGGAAATCGAGCACGTGCTGCTGCTTCTCAGCCTCGGCTACGACAGTGTCGGCGCGCGATCTCACAGTCATGGCTGCAGCACCGCGGCGCCCGTGATCTGCCCGGCGCGCAGTTTCGAGAGGATTTCATTCGCTTGCCGCAACGGAAACACGCTGGTGTGCGTCCTGATGCCGGCTTGCGCCGCAACCTTGAAAAACGCGACGCCGTCGCCGCGCGTCAGGTTGGCAACCGAAAGCAACTGCCGCTCCTCCCACAGCATATGGTAAGGAAATGAAGGAATGTCCGACATGTGAATGCCGGCGCAGACTACGCGCCCGCCTTTGCGCACAGCACGCAATGCCAATGGCACGAGCGAGCCGACCGGCGCGTAGATGATAGCTGCGTCGAGCGGCATCGGCGGCTGTTCCTCCGACCCGCCGGCCCATTCGGCGCCGAGCGATATCGCAAGGCGCTGCGCCGCGACGTCGCCCGAACGGGTGAATGCATAGACCGAACGTCCCTGCCAGCGAGCCACCTGCGCGACGATATGGCCGGCTGCACCAAAGCCGAAAATGCCGAGATGCTTTCCATCGCCCGCCATCACCAGCGAGCGCCAGCCGATCAGACCCGCGCATAGCAAAGGAGCGGTAGCGACGTCGTCATCGGCCTCGCCGAGTGGAAAGCAATAGCTGCCATCCGCGACGAGATGCGTGGCAAAGCCGCCATCGCGGGTGTAGCCGGTGAAGAGTGGGCGGTCGCAAAGGTTTTCGCGACCGCTCCGGCAATAGGGACATTCGCCGCAGGTATGACCGAGCCAGGGAACGCCGACCCTTTCGCCGATCCTTAGAGACGTCACACCGGGACCGAGCGCATCCACTCGGCCAACCACCTCATGCCCCGGTATGATCGGATAGGATATATTCGGTAATTCTCCGTCGACGACGTGCAAATCGGTGCGGCATACGCCGCAGGCACCGACCGTGATGCGCACTTCGCCGGGCCCGGGTACCGGATCCGCGCGCAGCTCAAACTCCAGTGGCGCGCCGGGCGCTTTCAGGACCATGGCGTGCATTTCGTCCGACATCCTCGCGCAAGCGTGTCCAGCCTATCCGGTGCGAACGGGTCACGCTTGATCCTCGTCAATCGAACCCGCGCGGACCTTCCTAACATGGCTACGTCGGCAGCGCAGCGCCAGCCGCGGCGTTCTGCCATTTCTTGACGGCATGGAACAGAAGATCGCCGAATGCGTGTCCATCAGATTATGACCCGATCCGTCGTCACGATCGCACCGGACTGCACCGTCCTCGAGGCCGCCAATACCATGCTGCGGCGTCATGTCAGCGGACTTCCGGTGATCCATGCCGCCGGCAAACTGGTCGGTATCGTCTCGGAGGGCGACTTCATTCGCCGCAACGAGATCGGCACGCAGCGCAAGCGCGGCCGCTGGCTCAAATTCCTGTTGGGTGACACTGCTACCGATTACGTTCATGAGCACGGCCGCAAGGTGTCGGACGTCATGACCAGCGATCCGATCACCATCACCGAAGACGCGACGCTGGAAGAGATCGTCACTGCGATGGAGACCAATGACGTCAAGCGTCTGCCGGTGATGAAGGACGACAAGCTCGTCGGCATTGTGTCGCGCGCCAATCGCCGGCACCTCCCGCAGGAAGAGCGCGCCCCTACCTCCGCGCGGTCTCGGTCAACGCGCGCATGATGTCCTTGCGCGCAATAATTCCCACCAGCCGTTGCGCGACATCCAGCACCGGAAGACTCTTCATCCGATGGTCTACGATCAGCTGAAGTACTCTCGTCAACTTGGTCGCCGGATCGACATAGATAAATGTGGGCGTCATGACGTCGCTGACCGTCCTGGACAAGAGATCGTCATAGGCCGGCACCATGCGGCCGGGATTGAACGCGAAGCATTTCAAGAAGTCGAACTGGCTGACGACGCCGACGACGTCGTCGCCATCGCGGACCGGATAGCAGTTGAAATCATCCTCGTCGAACATTCTCTGCAACTCTCGCATGGTGGTCTCACGCTCCACCGTCTTTACGTCAGGCGTCATGAACTGACCGGCGGTTGCTTCAAGAAATCTATGCACGGCGATTCCTCGTCATTCGTACATCCTAGCGGGACAGGAACGCGCAGCGGCGCGATTCCGTTGCAAGATGGCGCGTCACGCCACTAAGCACCCGTTCGCGGAATCGCGAGTGGCCGTAGGCGCCGGCTATCACGACGCCTGCACCAACATTGGCGGCGATGTTGTCGATCTGTTCAGTGACGCCGGAAGCTTTGTCGGGGACGACCGTGTTCGCGACGATGCCGTGGCCGCGCAGCCACGCGGCCACATCGGCAACCCGCGACATCGCATCAGCGCGTTGGCCGGCCTGTTCGGGGATTTCGACAATCGTGACCTCCTTTGCCGCAGCCAGGATCGGCAGCGCGTCGAATACGGCCCGGCGTGCTTCGCGCGCGTCTTTCCAGGCGACCAGTACGCTTCGCAAATCGAGCCATTGCACCACGGGAGGCACCACAATGAGCGGTCGGCCGGCCTGCATCACCAGGTCGCTCGGATCCACCGCGGCGCTGGGATCTACCGCAATCGAATCGGCAAGCGCGCCGACCACGAGGATATCGGTAGCCCTTGCCTGCTGAAGTATGTAAGGCACCGGCAGCGCGCGGGCGGAACGCCACTCGACGGATCTCGCACGGCTCTTCACGGCGCTTCGAAACTCACCCTCGAGTTCCGACAGCCGCCTTTGAATGGCGGCAGCCTCCTCTTCGAAGAGCTTCTGGGCAAAGCCGCCTTCGGCGAAATACATTGGCGGCCTGAGGTCCGACGCGGCGATGCCGACGATCCGAGCCCCGAATCGTTCGGCAAGATCTCCCGCTACGGCGAGGCAGGCATGGTTGGGTCCGTCCAGCCCCAAGCTGACCATGATGGTCTTGTAGTCCATAATCTGCTCCGCGCGTTTGGATGAATTGCCTTCCAGGCGTTTCGCCCATCGATTGAATTCTAGAGATCTGCCCCGGTTCGAACCTGACCTAGATCAAGGGTGCCTCGCCTCTTGCGGAGAATCGCAAGCGATCTCTTTCGGGACACAATGCCGTGCCGAGATTCCTCAAAATCATCTAGAATATCAATTACATAGAGCCGAATGACAATTGGAGCCGCGCAGCTATTTCACACGTTCGCCTGAATGAGATATCTGATAAGCAAGAGCAGCCTGGAAGGCGAAACATGTTCGACGCCGACCGACCCTTTCGAGATCAAGCGGTACTCGATCATCATGCGCGCAGCGGCACCGAGGGATCGGGCGTCGGCGCCTGGGATCTCGAGTTGTCGACCCGGAAGTTGAGCTGGTCCAGCGCTACGCGCAAGCTGTTCGACGTCGATCCGGACGCGCTTGTCGACTACGATCTCTTTCTTTCCCTGCTCGATGTGCAGGATCGCGATCGCACGGCAACAGCCGTGCAACAGTCGATCGATACCGGCTGCAGTTTCGACATTCAGTACCGCGTGAACCGGCATTCGGGCGAGGGCCACTGGGTGCGCATGCTTGGCACGACGATCCATGGCGCCGATGGCACCCCTGCACGGCTCAGCGGCATCATGCTCGATATCAACCGAGAGAAGCGCCTCGAGGATACGGTCAGGATGCGCGAGAGGCACTTTCGCTCGATCCTGGATACGATTCCCGATGCGATGATCGTGATCGACGAGCATGGCATCATGCAGTTTTTCTCCAGCGCCGCCGAGCGCCAGTTCGGTTACGGCGAACCCGAGGCGATCGGGAAAAACATCAGCGAACTGATGCCGGAGCCGGATCGCAGTCGTCACGACGGCTATATCAGGCGCTACCTGAAGACAGGCGAACGGCGCATCATCGGCATCGGGCGTATCGTCACAGGGATGCGCAAGGACGGCACAACATTTCCCATGCATCTCACCATCGGCGAGATGCATTCGGGTGGGAAGCCCTTCTTTACGGGCTTCGTTCGCGATCTCACCGAACAGCAACAGACCCAGGCGCGGTTGCAGGAGTTGCAATCCGAACTGGTCCACGTCTCCCGTCTGAGCGCGATGGGCGAAATGGCTTCCGCGCTGGCCCACGAACTCAATCAGCCGCTGTCGGCTATCAGCAACTACATGAAAGGGTCGCGCCGCCTGTTGGCGGGCAGCAACGACGCCAACGCGCCGAAGATCGAAGCGGCGCTGGATCGCGCCGCCGAGCAGGCGATCCGCGCCGGCGACATCATCAGGCGACTACGCAATTTCGTTGCGCGCGAGGCATCCGAGAAACGCGTCGAAAGCCTTTCAAAGATGATCGAGGAGGCTGGCGCGCTGGGTCTCACCGGCGCCCGGGAACAGGGCGTGTTTCTGCGCTTCAACCTGGACCCGACGTGCGACCTGGTGCTTGCCGACAGAGTTCAGATTCAGCAGGTCCTGGTCAACCTGTTCCGCAACGCATTGGAAGCGATGGCGGCCTCGACGCATCGCGAGCTGATTGCCTCGAACACCAGGGCCGTAGACGATATGATCGAAATTGCCGTCTCGGACAGCGGGACCGGCTTTGCAGGCGATGCGCTTGAGCACCTCTTCCAGCCATTTTTCACGACGAAGGAGACCGGCATGGGCGTCGGCCTTTCCATCAGCCGCACCATCATCGAAACCCACGGCGGGCGGATGTGGGCCGAAACCAACAGATCGGGTGGCGCAACCTTCCGCTTCACGCTGCCCGCCGCGCACGCCAAGGATATGACCGATGCCGCAGAACGCTAAAGTTTACGTCATCGATGACGATCCGGCGATGCGCGATTCGCTGGATTTCCTGCTGGGTTCGGCCGGCTTCAGCGTGCACCTTTTCGATTCCGCGCAGGCTTTCCTGAACGAGATTGCGAACTTGGAGGCCGGCTGCGTGGTCACGGATGTGCGCATGCCGGGCATCGATGGCATGGAGCTGCTGCGTCAACTGAATTCGGGCTCGCGCAAGCTTCCCGTGATCGTCATGACCGGCCATGGCGACGTCCCCCTCGCCGTCGAAGCGATGAAGCTCGGCGCCCTCGATTTTCTCGAGAAGCCATTCGAGGACGACCGGCTGATCGGCATGGTCGAGACCGCGCTTGCGGAGAGCGAAAGCGGGTCGAAAAGCGAGTCATTGTCGGCCGATATGGCTGCCCGCGTCGCCAGCCTTACCCAGCGTGAACGCCAGGTCATGCAGGGGTTGGTGACGGGGCAATCGAACAAGGCAATCGCCCGGGAATACGATATCAGCCCGCGCACGGTGGAGGTCTATCGGGCGAATGTCATGACCAAGATGCAGGCCGGTAACCTTTCCGAACTGGTGCGCTTTGCGATCCGTGCCGGGATCGTCGATGATTGAGCCAAGTCAATTCGGGAACTCGGAAAATATCTATTTTGTCGGCATGACCGACATCCGAAATAGCGCCACCAGAGAGTCCGAAGTCGGCATTCCGCCCCGGAAATCGATGGTCTACGTCGTCGATGACGATTACGACGTCCGGACATCGCTGCGATTTCTACTCGAGACCGAGGGGTTTGACGTGCGCACGTTCCGCAGCGGGATTGCCCTGCTCGGATCTTCCACCCGAAACCGCGCGGATTGTCTTGTTGTGGACTACAAGATGGCGGAACTCGACGGTTTGGAGCTGACCATCCGGCTGCGAAGGCTTCACGTCCCCACCCCGATCATTCTGATCACAGGCTATCCGGACGAAAACATCTCGGCCAAGGCCAGCTCGGCCGGAGTGCGCCAGGTGCTTCTGAAACCCAACCTGGAGGGCAGTTTGGTCGACTGCGTTCGAAACGCGATCAATACGCCGAATGCGGCAGACCAGGCCTGAGGCCCCGGCCAGGATTCGCTCCGTAAAACCCCGTAAGGGCTCCTCCTTAGGATATCGACCCAAATATCCGGCTGCAAAAATCCCGGATACATCAAAGCCATCCCGCATCGAGGAGATGGCAAATGCTCACCCAGACGATCACCGCCCCGGCAGTTTCACCAGCCAAGGTTTTCTCCGCCCCACGCACCCAGGGTGTTCCGGCCGTCGACCAATTCAACGTGATCGCGACCTGCGCGGGTGTGATTGCCAGCGAGTTTTCCTACCGCAAGGATGAGGAAATTTACGGCGAGGGCGAGCCTTCCGAATATGTCTATCAGGTGGTCCGCGGCGCGGTTCGCACCTACAAGCTCCTCACCGACGGAAGGCGCCAGATCGGCGCGTTCCACCTGCCGGGCGACGTATTCGGTCTCGATGCCGGCTCGGCCCATCGCCTGACGGCTGAAGCGATCGCCGACACCACGGTTCGCCTGGTAAAGCGCCGCAGCCTTGAAGCCGCCGCGGGTTCGAATGTCCAGGTCGCCCATAACCTCTGGACCATGACCGCTAGCGACCTCCGGCACGCCGAAGATCACATGCTGCTTCTGGGCCGCAAGACCGCGATGGAAAAAGTTGCCACCTTCCTGCTGGAAATGGACCGCCGGCTCACCAGGGCGGGTATGATGGCCCTGCCGATGTGCCGCCGCGATATCGGCGACTATCTCGGCCTGACGCTGGAAACCGTTTCGCGGGCGCTTTCGCAGCTCAGCGACCAGGGCATTCTGGCATTTTCGAGCGCACGTCAAATCGTGCTGCGCAACCGCCAGCGGCTGGCGGACATGGACGCCTGAGAGTAAGCTGGGCGACAGGATGCCCGAAGGATGGGAGTGCAAGATGAACAAATATCGCGTCTCCTTCTATAAGGATCTCTGCAATTCCGACGGCCACAGCTTCAAATGCCTGCAACGCCAGATCGAAGTGCAATCGGTCGGCCCATCCCAGGCGCTGGTGTTGGCGGAGCGGTTGGTCGACAACGAGCGCCTCAATGCCGATTGCGTCGAGGTCATGCACCTGGCGGGCCATGACGAGTTCGAAAATCTGGAGCGCTATACGCCCGCCCCCGGCAAGCACGCCTGGAACCGCGTTGCGTAATGCCCTGACCGTGAATTGATGCCCGAGGATTGCGCGTCCGCGCGGTCGGCTGTCCTGCTGCGCTCGTTCTCAGAAACTCGCAACCGCCAGCGACGTGCTGGGATGACCGGCCTTACTTCTATCTCGCAAACGGCCGCCAGCGTACCTGCGCGCCGCGCTCGATGGATTTCACATCCGGCGCGACGACAACGAATCCGCCGGCGAGGCTGAGCTGATGTAGCTTGGCCTTCGGCCTCCACTTTGCCGAACTTGTTGAGGATCAGAAGCTCGGGACCGGCATCGAGCGAACGCGCCACCTGCCCGTTCACTTCAGCGAGCGCCGCCTCGTCGAGCCGGCATCCGCTGGCGCCGGGCCCGCGGTCTTCGAACAGATCCGTCCGCAGCCCGGTGGTGAGCTCTTCCAGCACGACATCGCAATGGTCGGCCGCTTCCGAGCAGACCGGGTATTGCAGTACGCCCGCCACCCCGAGTCCGCGACGGCGGCAATCCCCAACGATCCGTTCAAAGGTTGATTGCGGATAGGCCTCGTTGGCGTAGACGATCGCCACCAAAGCCGGTTGCAGCCGCAGGGCTGCACTATGCGGCAGGACGGAATGCTGTGCAGACATCTGGATTGACCTCTATTCGTCGCGCCCCGATCAGATCGAGGCAGTAGGGAATTGCGGGGAATACCGCGTTCAGGCAGATGTCGATGGCCGAAGGGCGTCCCGGCAGATTGACGATCAGGCACTTGCCGCGCGTTCCGGCGGTCTGCCGGGAGAGGATGGCAGTCGGCACCTGTTCGAGGCTGACCCGGCGCATCAGTTCGCCAAACCCGGCACGTCCGTGAGACGTTCGACCAGGACGTCGCCTTCGCGCGGATCGTGGCGCGGGAACTGGCATTCGCCTACCGCGGGGCGGTCAAGAAATTGAAGGGTTACATGGCGCGCTCGAGCGTCGAGCGCCTTGCCAACTGGATTCTGACCGAGGCACGCCGGGATGGCAGCCAGGAATCGGTCGTAATTCCGTTTGATCGCGGCACGTTGGCTTCGCACATCGGCACCACGCGCGAAAATCTGTCGCGCAATCTTGCCCTGCTGACGGAACATGGCTTGCGTATCCGGGGCCGTGAGATCGTCATGGACCGGAAGGAACTACTGGAAGCCTTCGCCCGTCCGCAGCCGTTGATAGACGACCCGACCTCCTGAATGGTCGAAGTTCCGACGTATCGTCTATTTGATCCAGGTCAACGTCAACGCCGCCGAAAGAGTCGAGTATTGGCTCGCATGATGCCGGACGACGATGTCCAGCATCATCATTCGGCGATCTCGCCGTTTTCTCCTAAGACTGCCCCGTCATCGTCGGTCGTAGAGGCCGCGTTGCGGGGCATTTTTTATTTGATGCTCGGCTCGCAAGTCCCAAATCGGCCCAGGTTGATTGCCGAGGACCTATCGATTGGACTTCGCCTCCAACTCGCGGACGGCCTTGAAGCCGTGCGAGGCCGCCTGCAGCGCCTCGTCGATATCGGATGTGCAATGCGCCGAGGACAGAAACATATTGTGCTGGGGATGAAAGAACGCGCCATGCCGCAGCGCGGCTGAGCAGAACACCTTGCCCTTCATTGCGTCCGGGTCGGCATCGAACAGCATCAGCGGCATCTGCGGCGGGCCGCTCGGGCGGATCGCGATGCCATGCTCGTTCGCTAGCGACGCCAATCCCTCGCGCAACCTCGAGCCCATCGCGTAGATGTGGCCCGGCACATCCGTCTCGCGCGCGATCCGCAGCGTCGCCCGCGCCGCGGCCATCGCCACCGCGCCGCACCAGAACGAGCCGGTGACGAATACCCTGGTGGCGGCTTCGCGAAAGCGATCGTTGCCGGTAACGGCAGCCAGCGCATAGCCGTTGGCGATCGCTTTGCTCCAGGCGCACAGGTCCGGACGCACGCCGAGCGTTTCCCAGCTCCCCTTGATGTCGAGCCGCAGACCGGCCCGCACCTCATCGATGATCAGAGCGGCGTCGGCAGCGTCGCACGCCGCCCTCGCGACTGCCGCGAATTCCTTCGTCGGCAATTCGAGATCGCGTCCCATGTCGTGGCGGAAAGCCGTCACCAGGATCGCGCCGAGATCCTTGCCCGCTTCCTCGACCGCTGCTCGCAAGCTCTGCACGTCGTTGTACTCGAAGTGCACCAGATGCGCGCGGTCCTCGGCAGTCACGCCGGCAACGCTCGGCGAGCACCATGGGAGCGCGCCGTGATAGCTGCCACGCGCGACCAGCACCTTGCGGCGTCCAGTGGCGGCGCGGGCGATCGTCACGCAGCATGTGGTCGCATCGCCGCCATTCTTCTGGAACATTGCCCAATCGGCATGCGGCAGCATGGCGACGAGGTCCTCGGCAAGCTCCACCATGATCTCGCCCGGGCCGTTCAAGCAGTCCCCTCTGGCGGCCTGCGCCTCTGCCGCCGCCTGAACTTCGGGATGCCGGTGGCCGAGCAGGATCGGCCCCCAACTGCACATGAAGTCAATGTATTCGCGCCCGTCGACGTCGCGCACGCGGCAGCCCTCCGCGGAAGCGAAGAATTGCGGATAGCCTTCCGGGAGCCGCGCGGCATTCAGGTGGCCCCACATGCCGCCGGGAACGACCCGCCGGGCCCGCGCCCGCAACATGGCATCCGCTGTCTGCGTTTCGTTCAAAAGCGCCGTGTGCTGAATCATGACGTTCTCTTTGTTGTCTGCAGAGTTTGGCTTGCGCGTGTTGCCTATGATTGGATCGCGAGCAATTCACGGTCAACTGCGATCCGGCTTAGATGGCCTTTGGCGTGCGAAACCGGTAGAATAGCCGATAAGCCGCGGCCTTACCCGCTCGCCTCTCGAAATCCGTTCGGAGTAACCGTTGAACGTTCGCCGCCGCATTGCTTTCGCCGCCCTCCTCGCTTTTGCATCGCCGGTCACCCCGGGCACTGCCCTGGCACAAAGTGCGATTGCCGCAGCAGTCGCCAAGCCGGTGTCGCTGCCGGACATTGCAATCGGATCTGAGAAAGCACCAATCACCATCACCGAATATTCGTCGATGAGTTGCCCGCATTGCGCGGCCTTCGGCCAGAATGTGTTCCCAATGTTGCGGTCGAAATATATCAATACCGGTAAAGTGCGTTTCGTATTCCGCGAATTTCCGCTCGACATCAAAGCCGCCGCAGCTTCGATACTGGCGCGCTGCATTGGCAAAGGCGATTCCGAAAAATACCTCGGCGCAGTCGAGATGCTGTTCAAGCTGCAGGACCGCCTGATGGCTCAGACCAAGGATACCTTGATCTATGTCGGAAAGCAGCACGGTATGAGCGAGCAGGACGTCAAGACCTGCGAGGAAGACCAGGCGCAGTTCGATAAGCTGAATGCCGATCAGCAATACGCCCATCGCGAACTGAAGGTCACCTCAACGCCGACATTCTTTCTCAACGGCGTGCGGCTGCAGGGCTCGATGTCGTTCGAGGAGTTGGAAGAGCGGATCAGGCCGCTGCTGAAGAAGTAACGGCGGCCTCGCTGCGCGTTTGTCCTTATTTCGGTGCGGCGCCGAAGGTGACGCCACTCAGTCGAGGAAACCGAAATAGCGCGGCAGCCAGAGGATGGTCTCCGGCCAAATGATGCACAAGGCGAGCGCCACCATCTGCAGGATCACGAACGGAACGATGCCGCGATAGATGTGAACCATCGTCACCGACTTCGGCACGGTCGCCTTCATGTAGAACAGCGCAAAGCCGAAGGGCGGTGTCAGGAACGCCGATTGCAGGTTCACGGCGACCAGAATCACGAACCAGGCCATGAAATCCTTGTTGGTAGCAAGGTGCGGCGTGAAGTCGACGCTCTTCAGGATGGGCGCGAAGATCGGCAACACGATCAGGCAAATTTCCAGCCAGTCGAAGAAGAACCCCATGATGAAGACCAGCACCATCACGAAGATCAGGATCTCCCAGCCCGTGTTGATACCAACGGCCTTCAACAGCTCACCCACCAGATCGTCGCCGCCCAAGGCGCGGAAGACGAAGGAGAAGAGCGTGGCGCCAAAGATGATGAAGAACACCAGCGCGTTGGTGAGCGCCGAGCTCTCGATGACTTCCGACAGCATCTTCCTGTTGAGGCGCCCGTTCCACCACGCCAGCAGCAGCGCGCCGGCGCAGCCGGTGCCGCCCGCCTCGGTCGGCGTCGCCCAGCCGCCGAAGATCGAGCCGAGCACGACGAAGATCAGGAACGCCGGCGGAAGGAAGCTGCGGAGCACCATCTGCATCAGCTCGGCCCCGCCCTGGGGGCCGACGTTCGCCGCGAGCGGCGGAGCCAAGCTGGGCTTCACGGCCGCCAAGGTGCAGATATATAGGAGATAGACGCCCGACATTATCAGGCCGGGAATGATCGCCGCGGTGAACAGCGTGCCGACCGAGATCGTCAGCAGGTCGCCCATGATGACCAGCATGATGCTGGGCGGAATCAGGATGCCGAGTGTACCCGCCGAGGCGATGGTGCCGACCGACAGCTCCTTGGAGTAGCCGCTCGCGAGCATCGTTGGCAAGGCGACCAGGGTCAGCATGATCACCGACGCGCCGACGATGCCGGTGGTCGCAGCCATGATGGTGCCCAGCAGGGTCACCGACATGGCGAGTCCCCCGGGAATCCGGCGGGTAATCACCTGCAGGGCCTTGAGCAACTCGTCGGCCACGCCCGATTTTTCCAGGACCGTGCCCATGAAGATGAACATCGGCACGGCAATGAGAACCTGGTTCTGCACCGCCTGGCCCCAGATGCGCGGGATCAGACTGCCGAACTGGGCCGGCCGGAAGACATCAAGCATGATGCCGAGCACGCCGAAGCCGAGGGCGACGCCGCCGAGCACGAAGGCTACCGGATAACCCACGAACATGATGACCGTGAGCACCAGGAACATGAGGATGGAGAGGTGGTCGGCGATCCATTCCATGTCTCGCCTCCCCTAGACGCGAGTCACGGGCGGGGCGGCGCGCGCGGCGATCTCGGGAGGCCCGAACAATTGAACGAGCTTGCGCATCAGCACTGACGCGACGGCGGCGTCGAGGAGCACCAGGCCGAGAAACAGGCAGGACTTTATGATCCAGCGATAGGCCAATCCGTTCGGCGCGTCGGAGCTCTCATTCTGCAGGAAGGATACCTGCGCGAAGAGATAAGCGTAGTAGGTCGCGACAAGGCAATAGGGGATGGCGAACACAATCAGCCCGAAGAGCTCGAGCTTGACCTGCTGACGCGGCGTCTTGTTGGCCGTGAACACGTCGATGCGGACGTGAACGTTACGGATATAGGCATAGCCCAGCCAAGGCAGGAACAGGAGGCCGTGCAGGTGCCATTCGAGCTCCTGGATCGGTGTCGAGCCAAATCCCGGAATCTGGAATCCGATCTTGCGGGTCAGCACGTCCCAGCAGATAACGGCCACGAGAGCGAGGAATAGCCAACCAAATCCGCGCGCGATTTTCTCAAGAACACGGTCGATCGCGTCGCTTATTCCGAGCATTACCTGCATCGACCGCTGCTCCCGGACCGCCCGCGTGAGCGCAATGGCTGCGGGATCAGTCTCTCGTAGGAAATCGTGTTGGTGAAGAAGGATGCGGCCGCCCGAAGGCGGCCACACGCGGTGGGGCGCCTACTTCAGATAGCCCCGATCACGCCACGCCGAATATTCAGTGCGGAACTTGCTGAGCGAATCCCAAGCCTTCTTGAATTCCGGGCTTTTCTCTGACTGTTCCGCGGCGACGACCTTCCATTCCTTCTCGAATGCGGCGAGGAATTCGGGGCTCCAGGTCATCAGCTTGACGCCCTTGCCCTCGATGTCCTTGAGCGCGGGGCCCTGCACTGACTCGCCGATACTGATGCCCTTGAGCACGGTCTGGTCGCAAGCCGCCTCGACCTGGGCCTTCTGGGTCGCCGACAGACTATCCCACTTGGCCTTGTTGATGATGAGGTCGCCGACCGTCGCCTGCTGATGCCAGCCGGGGAAGTAGTAGAATTTCGCCACCTGGTGGAATCCGAGGCTGAGATCCATCACCGGCATGGAGAACTCGGTGGCGTCGATCGTGCCGAGTTGCAGTGCCTGGAATATTTCGCCCGCCTGCAGTAGCTGCGTCGACACGCCGAGCTTCTGCATGACGTTGGCCCCGAGACCGAAGAAGCGCATCTTGAGCCCCTTCATGTCGTCGAGCGTCTTGATCTCCTTGCGAAACCAGCCTGACGCCTCCGGCGGGATCAGGTGGCACATGATCGAATGGATGCCGAATTTGGCATAGAGCGCCTGCATCCCCTTCTCGCCGCCACCTTCCTTCATCCACGCGAGGTATTCGGGGATACCCGGACCGAACGGCACGGTCGAGTAGACGGCAAAGGCGATGTCCTTGCCGGTCCAGAAGCCAGGAGTAGCCCAGGCGGCATCGAGCGCGCCCGACGCCACGGCGTCGAACGCCTGGCCCGGCGGCACAAGGGAGCCGGGCTCGAAGAACTTCATTTCAATGCTGCCGCCCGACAGCTTGTTGATCTGATCGACTGTGTATTTTGCGTTCGGTCCCAGCAATGCCAGCGTCGAAGCGAAGTTCGACTGCATCTGGATACGAACCTTCTTGTCCTGGGCCACAGCCGAAGCCGTTCCCAGTCCGATCGCCGCAGCGACCGCTATCGCTCCCAACTTGACGATTGTGCGCATAAACTCCTCCCACTGGTGTAACTCACCGCGAGGGAGGTCGCATGTTGTACTGGCGTATCCCCCGCTCCCCGAACCGGCGGACGTTCGTCGTCCTGCTCGGCACCTCGCCTCTTGCGGGCGTTGGCAATGGTTGTTGGTTACAAACCTGCCGACTGTGGTGCGGAAAGTCAAACGCGATTGTTATCTATCTTTGCGCACCGCCTTGCCTCTTGAGGCTCTGAAGAGGGATTCGATGCCGACGTTCTTCATCCATGAGAACGCTGGAAGCGCGATGCCGTTCGAGAAACTTGGACGGCAAAATCGAGCCGCAGGTACTCAGCACGTCCCGCTCGACGTTGGCCGATCCGCAACCGCGTCCACCATCTTGGTGAAGGTCGGGCCGATACGATTCTTCTGGATCCATGCTACCCGGCACTCGTGCACGATTGTGGGATCCTTGGCCATCACCAGACGAAAATGCTGCGGGACGAAGGCAGGGTTGTCGACATCGATCGCAGCGCCCTCGCGTGAGATGTTCCGCACGACGCAGCGCATCACGGAGCCGCCCGACGAAACATAGGCAGGCTCCTCGATCTCCGTTCGCGGAAATTTTCGCTTCTCTTCCATGTCGTCTCGCCCCGCCGCATAGATTCCGGCCAATGCGCGAGGTTAGCGCAAAACCTTAAACAAGTCGGACGCGTTCGCGGGGAGGCCGGAACGGGGCATGGCCAGCCGACGGGCCAAATCGTCCCACACGGTCCACGTGATCGTCGGGCTCATTGTGCAGAGCGGCACGATGTGCAGAGCGGCACGATATCTCAATCGATTTTACGCAGATGTGCTCCGCGGCGCTATGGACTTGCCGATCATGGCGACGGCGCGATAGCCTTATCCACCGATGAGGCACGCGACGCGACGAACCGGCAAGCATGGCCTTGAATACACCGATCGCAAACTCTGCCGATCTCGCGGGCGACCAGGCAGTGATCGCCCGGGCCGAAGCCATACGGTCTGACGTCGCGGCAGCTTCCGACGACGTCGAGACGACCCGCCGGCTGCCGCCGGCGCTGCTCGACAAGCTGCACGATGCGCAATTATTCCGGCTGTTGCTGCCCCGCTCGACCAATGGGATCGAAACCGATCCCATGACTTTCTTCCACGTCATCGAAACCATTGCCAAGGCCGATGCTTCCACCGCCTGGTGTCTCAGCCAGGCCGGCGGTTGCGCGATGTCCGCGGCCTATCTCGATCTGCCGGTGGCGCAGGCGATCTTCGGCGATCCGCGCGCAGTATTGGCATGGGGCCCCGGCCCCAGGGTTCGCGCAGTCGAATGCGACGGCGGCTACCGGGTAACCGGCGTGTGGTCCTTTGCATCCGGCGGCCGGCATGCGACCTGGCTCGGCGCGCACTGCCCGATCTATGCGGCCGACGGTTCGCCCAGATACGACGCCAATGGAGCCCCGCTCGAGCGCACCATGCTGGTACGCTCCGAAGACGTCGAGTGGACCGACATCTGGAACACCGTGGGCCTGCGCGGCACCGCCAGCGACCAGTTCGCGCTCAACGACTTTTTCGTGCGCGCCGACCATTCGATTACCCGTGAGTTCGACCGGGAATGCCGCGAGCGCGGCCCGCTCTACCGCATGAGCAACCACACCTGCTATCAGGTCGGCTTTGCCGGTGTCGCCTGCGGCATCGCCCGCACCGCCCTCGACAACTTCGTCGATACGATGCGCAACAAGGTGCCGCGTGGCGCGAGGATCTCGTTGCGGGATAATGCCGTGGTCCAGTGCAACCTCGCCCAGGCGGAAGTCAATCTGCGCGCCGCGCGCGGCTATGTGTTGCAATCGATGGCCGACACCTGGAAGGATCTCACCGCCGGCGCCACCATCACGGTCGCGCAGCGCATGAACATACGCATGGCCTCGACCCATGCTATCCACAAGGCGCGCGAGGCGGTCGACTTCGCCTACAACGCCGCAGGCGCTACTGCGATCTTCGAGAACCATCCGCTGGAGCGGCGGTTCCGCGACATCCATACCGTGACCCAGCAGTTGCAAGGCCAACTCCGGCATTTTGAAACCGTCGGCGCCTGGATGATGGGCGTCGATACCGACCTCAGCTTTGTTTAGGGAGAACGGCCATGGGACCTGGCGGACTGCAGCACTACACCATTGAGCCCGCCGATCTCGAGCGCACCAAGGATTTCTATTGCGATGTGCTTGGGCTGGAGAATGGCGACCGTCCGCCGCTGGATTTCCCCGGCTATTGATGGCGTCGGCCTGGAGCTGAACTTTCCCAATGCCTGAGGGCTCGCTCCTGCCGCCTGACCTGCGCGTGATGTCGCGCTGCAACACCGTCCGCCAAAGAACCAAGTTCCCGACAACGCCGCAAGTCAGCCATCAGTAAGGCGCGAGTTCGTCCGGTTTTCTTCATCATTGCAATGAAATTGGAGGAGCCGCGCCGCTGCGGCAGAATAGCCGGGTGCCGCGCCTTTCAACCTACCCCAGGGCATGCGTGCCCGGCTATTCGTCCGGCCGCCCCCTTCTAGTCGAGCCCGCGCTCGTGGCTGAGGTTGACCATTTCCTGAATGAAGACCGCCTTTTGCTTGTCGTCCAAGCTGGCAAATAGCGGCTCTGCGGAATCGGCCACGTTGCGCTGATCGACGGCGCGATCATTGAGAAATTGAGCCTCATTGCGCATCTGCTCGATGATGTCGTCGGGAGGATCGCGCTTGGCGCGTGCAATGCGCAGGTTGAGCCGGTCGGCGCCATTGTGACCGAGATAGTGCATCGCACTGTTGAACGCGGCCCAGTGCTTCTCCTGCTCGGGCGTGAGATTTAGCTCCTTCTTGATCCGCTCGATATTGGCGTCGCTGTTGGCGACGATCTGTTCGGCCGTCAGTTGCGGTGCGCCGGTCTGGGTGAGGACCGCCGGTTGCTGCGGTTGTTGCTGCTTGGCGATCTTCGTCGCCTTGGACCCCTTCGAAGGCTTCGAGGTCTCACCCTGCTTGGAAGGCTCGCCCTGCTTGGAATCCTTCGCTGCCGGAGCCTGTCCACCCTTGGTATTGTTGTTGCCCCCGGTCAGAACGCCGGTGACGCCCGTGACCACGCCGACGACGCCGCCGATCGCTCCGCCCAGCACGCCGCCGACCGGACCGGCAGCCTTGTTGCCTTCGCGCGCTCCTTGCTGCACGCCTTGCACCAGCCCTTGCGCGTTCGCCGTCGCACACGCGCCAAGAGCCAGCACGCCGATGGCGCCAAGTACAAAACACCAGCGCGACAGCATCGGCGCAAGCTGCTGAGGACATGTCATTGTCGGGTCTCCATGGTCGATCGAGAAATTTGCCACGCGCAATTGCCGAGGCGCGTGAGAATCTTTCGCTGCCTAAACTATCGTTTCCGCCCCAAACTCGTCCACCGCTGCGCCGCGCGGTTCCCGGCAGGAAACATCTTCGGAGCAAGCAGTTACACGCGCCTTCCATCGACAGCGGCGCAATTTGCGCCCTGCTCGAACGCAAAGTGTGCGGCGCAATATCGCCGCGTGATTATTGACGATATCGCGGCCACGACATCGTCGCTCCCGCCGCCCGGAATTTCCACGCAACGTTAGTTCAATGACAGCGGCGATGTGTTTTCTCGACAGATGCAAACAATTCTGGTCTGATCCGATTACAAAATCTCCGCTGGGCACCGCCTCAACGCGGCTCCACTCCAGACGGAGAAGAATAATAAGAAGCAAAATCTGGCTCAGCAAAGAGGAAACGTTATGTCACGCAGGAAGCTTTCTCGCCGACAATTCGTTGCTGCGACAGCGCTGTCATCCGCAGCGCTCATCACCGCGCCTTATGTGCGCGGCGCCCATGCCGCCGGCAAGCTCTCGATCGGTTTCTGGGACCACTGGGTTCCCGGCGCCAACAAGGCCTCGACCGACATCGTCAATGCCTGGGCGGAAAAGGAGAAGGTCGAGGTTCAGATCGACTACATCCCGAGCCAGGGCAACAAGAACCTGCTCACCATCGCAGCCGAAGCACAGGCGAAATCCGGCCACGACATTCTCGCCATGCCGACCTGGTGGCCGCATGCGCAGGCCGAACTGCTGGAACCCATGAACGACGTCATGGAAGGCCTCATCAAGCAGAACGGCGAACCCAACGGTACCGTGAAATATCTTGGCCAGTCCAAAGGCAAATGGCTCGCGGTGCCCGCGAGCGTCGGCAGCCAGATTAAGGGGCCCTGCTCCCGCATCGACCTGATGAAGCAGCATGCCGGCATCGACGTGAAGGCATTGTATCCCGCAGGCGCCCCGCCGAAGGCCGACAGTTGGACCCTGGAAACCTTTCTCAAGGCCGCAGAGGCCTGCCAGAAAGGCGGCGTTCCCTTCGGCATCGGACTTGGCGAGACCAGCGACAACGTCGATACGGCCGGCGCGATCTTCCAGTCGTTCGGTGCTGCCCTCGTCGATGAGAAGGGCAACCTCACCGTCAAGACCGACGCGGTGCGCCAGGCACTGGAATTCTACAAGAAGCTGATCTCCTTCCTGCCGCCGGATGCTGGCGCCTGGGACGACTCTTCCAACAACAAATGGCTGGTCTCCGGCAGGGGCGCCCTGATCATGAACCCGCCGAGCGCCTGGGCCGTGGCCAAGCGCGACGCGCCGCAAGTCGCCGAGCAGTGCTGGACCCATGGCTTCCCGGCCGGTCCGAAAGGCCGCTACGCGCCTTACCTCTCCTACTTCTGGGGCACCTGGTCGTTCTCCAAGAACAAGGAAGCGGCCAAGAGCGTGCTCAGGGCGCTTTCGCAAGCGGATGCGATCGAGAAGATGTGTGTGGCGAGCGGAGGCTACGACCTGCCTTGCTACGAAAAGCTAACTACGCTGAAGGTCTGGCAGGAGGAAGGGCCGCCAAAGGGCACGCTCTACCACTATCCGAACCCGCACAACCACCAGACTCTTTCGATCGCCGCGGCACCCGCCCCACCGAAGATCGCCCAGCAGATCTATACGCAGGCGACCCTCACCAAGATGTGCCTGCGCTATTCCAAGGGCGAAGCGATGGAGAAGGTGCTCGCCTGGGCCGAAGGCGAGTGCGAAGGCTTCATGCGGAGCTGACGGACGGGGATACCCTGGCGGCCTGCCTGATCGCAGGCCGCCATTCCCTATCCACCTTCAATCGTAGGCCCGGCGAAGCCGACAGAAACGTTATAGGATGAAAACGCACCATGGCTGACGTCGCATTGCGGCCGAACCGGGCTGCCGCGCAAACCGCGCGCAAACGCTCCAGTCTTCACAATGCGCTCAGGCGCAAGTCGACTGTCGCATTCTTGATGGCTCTTCCGCTGATCCTGCTGATCGCGACGCTGGTCATCTATCCGGCCTTCTACGCGCTGCACCTGGCGACATTGAACAAGTCGATGTCGCGTTTCGTCGGGCTTGGCAACTTCGAATTCCTGTTCAAGCGCGAGACATTCTGGCTCGTCGTGCAGCAATCCTGCATCTTCGCGATCACGGCCGTCATCTTCAAGGCGGTGCTCGGCTTTATCATTGCGCACTTCGTCCACAACATCCCGGCCAAGGGGCAGCGCAAGTGGCGCGGCATGCTGTTGGTGCCGTGGGTGATCCCGCCGGCGATGAGTACGCTGGCCTGGCTCTGGCTGTTCGATCCCTCCTACAGCGCGTTCAACTATACGCTCTCGTTCTTCGGCATCGGCCCGATTCCATGGACCGGCGATGCCTATTGGGCGCGATTCTCGGTCATCCTCGTCAATATCTGGGTGGGTGCGCCGTTCTTCATGATCATGTATCTGGCGGCGCTGAAATCCGTGCCGGAACAGCTCTACGAGGCCGCCGCCATCGATGGGGCCAATTGGTGGCAGCGCATCTGGTACGTCACGCTGCCGATGATGCGAAACATCATCGCGATCACGACGCTGTTCTCGCTGATCGTGACCTTCGCCAATTTTGACATCGTGCGCATCCTGACCGCGGGCGGCCCGCTCGATCACACCCATATTTTCGCAACGTGGGCGTTCCGCATCGGGATCGAGGGCAGCGATATACCGCTCGGCGCCAGCGTATCCCTCTTCATGGTGCCAATCCTGGCGGTCGCGGCCATCTTCATCCTACGCGATATCTCCAAACGCGGGAATGAAGCCTGATGAGCACGGTGACAATCGACAAGGCCGGACCGACCCGCAAGGCCAAGTACGGCAGCATAAGCCGCGACCGCGCGTGGGCGTTGCGCTGGTCCTATTTCTTCCTGGTGATCTTCGCGATCTTCTTCCTGACGCCGCCGGTCTACATGCTCATCACCTCGCTGAAGAGCAGCGCGGAGATCTCGGCGGCCACCAATCCGTGGTGGGTGTTCCATCCAACTCTGGAGAACTACATCGCGCTACTGACGTCGAACCAGTTCCTGCGCTTCTTCTGGAACTCGGCGATCGTATCGATCTTCGTCGTCACCATCACCATGCTGATATCGGTACCCGCAGCCTTTGCGCTGTCGAGGATGCGGTTCTGGGGTTCGGCGACGCTCGCGACCGGCGTATTCCTGACCTATCTCATCCCCGAGACACTGCTCTTCATTCCGCTATTCAAGATGTTCGCAGTCATCGGCGACTGGACCGGCATCCAGCTCATCAACAGATGGTACGTGCTGCTGATCCTTTATCCGACCCTGACGGTGCCGTTCTGCACCTGGATCATGATCGGCTATTTCGCCTCGATCCCGAAGGAGCTGGATGAAGCCGCCGTCATCGACGGCGCGTCGTGGATCCAGACACTGACGCGGATATTCATTCCGGTTGCCTTTCCCGGCATCATTGCGGCGACCATCTTCGCCTTCACGGTGTCATGGGCGCAATTCCTCTATCCACTGGTGTTCACGACTTCGACGGACCAGTTGGTGATGCCGGTCGGCATCATTACCACGCTGATCAAGGGCGACGTGTTCAACTGGGGGCAGATCATGACCGGCGCCCTGCTCGGCGCAGCGCCGCCGCTGATCATCTACGCATTCCTGATGGACTATTACATTGCCGGCCTGACCGCCGGTGCGACAAAGGGTTGATCTCATGGCTGACGTGACGTTGCGTAAGGTTGTGAAGCGCTATGACGAGGTTGAGGCGGTGCGCGGCATCGACCTCGACATCGCCGACCATGAGTTCGTCGTGCTAGTGGGACCGTCTGGCTGCGGCAAGTCGACCACGCTACGGATGATCGCCGGCCTGGAAGACATCTCCGACGGCGACATCATGATCGGCGGCGACATCGTCAACGACGTGCCGCCGAAGGATCGCGATATCGCGATGGTGTTTCAGAACTACGCGCTCTATCCGCACATGACGGTTGCGGAGAATATGTCGTTCGGGCTGCGGCTGAAGCGCTACCCCAAGGCCGAGATCAAGAGCCGCATCGACGAGGCCGCGCGCATGCTCGACATCGTCGAACTTGTCGACCGCAAGCCGAAGCAATTGTCCGGCGGCCAGCGCCAGCGCGTCGCCATGGGCCGCGCCATCGTGCGTAACCCAAAGGTATTTCTGTTCGACGAGCCGTTGTCCAACCTCGATGCCAAGCTGCGTGTGCAGATGCGGATCGAGATCAAGAAGGTGCACCAGAAGGTCCGCACCACGACGGTCTACGTAACCCACGACCAGGTGGAGGCGATGACGCTGGCCGACCGCGTTGTAGTGATGAACCATGGCCGGATCGAGCAGATCGGCACGCCGAACGAGCTCTATCACAAGCCGGCGACGAAATTCGTCGCCAGCTTCATCGGCTCGCCGGCGATGAACTTCGTTCCGTGCCGGCTGGAGGATCTCGCCGGCAAGTTGCACGTCCGGTTGACCGACCGCATCGCCTTCCCGCTGCCGCCGGCCCGCGCCGCCCGCTATCAGGGCATTCCGCGCACCGACCAATTGCTGCTGGGGCTGCGGCCCGAGCATATCACCGAGGCTCGGCCGCATCTTGCACCCGGCGTGGAGGCCTTCGAGACCGTGCTCGACGTCACCGAGCCGATGGGAATGGAGACGCTGATCTATTTTACGCTGGAAGGCTCGCAGGTCTGCGGCAGGGTCAATCCCAATGCCGGCGCGCAGGACGGCGCCCCCCTCCGATTGGCTGTGGACCTAAACAATATGCACCTGCTAAACGAGGTGACCGGCGTCGTCCTTTGACGGCGCGATTGCGTGACCTAAGGGCAGGAAATGACTACCAACAAGAAGAAAATCTTCATCACGGAATCGATGTCGCAGCAGGGAAGAGCGCTACTTCACGCGCGAGACGACATCGAACTCGTCGAATTTCCCAACATGATTTCGCAGACGGATTTCAATATCAAGCTGAAGGAGCATGCGCCGGTCCACGGCGTCGCTCTCGGTGCCACCCGTTTTGGCGAGCCCGAGCTTGAGTCCTCGAAAGCCATGCTGGTCGTGACCCGGATCGGCGTCGGCTTCGACGCCGTCGACGTCCCCGCGCTGAGCCGCCGCAAGGTGCCGCTGATGGTGGCCGGCACCGCCAATTCGCCGTCGGTTGCCGAACACGCGCTGTTCATGATGCTGACGCTCGCCAAGCGTGCAACGGAAATGCATTCGCTCGTCAGGGACGACAAATGGGCGGATCGACTGGGGATGCTGCCCTACGACCTGTTTGGCAAAACGGTTCTGATCGTAGGTTTTGGGCGCATCGGCACGCGCACCGCCAAGCGCTGCCTCGCGATGGAAATGAACGTCCTGGTGTTCGACCCCTATAAGCTCCCCGCCGACATCAAGGCCGCCGGATGCGAACCGGTCGCCGACCTCAACGCAGCGCTGCCGCGGGCCGACTTCGTCAGCATTCATTGTCCCAAGAATCCGGAGACTGTCGGCATGTTCAATGCCGACAGGCTGAAGCGGATGAAGCCGACCGCCTATCTGATCAACACGGCGCGCGGCGGCATCGTCGACGAAGCCGCGCTGCATGACGCGCTGGTGTCCGGCAACCTTGCCGGCGCGGGGCTCGACGTTTTCGAGCAGGAGCCGCCGCCGGCCGGTCAGGCGCTCCTCGCTCTGCCGAACGTCATCATGGCGCCGCATGTCGCCGGCGTCACGGTGGAAGCCGTGGACCGGATGAGCGAGCAGACCGCCCGCAACATTCTGAGCGTACTGGACGGCGATCCGTTGCGCCAGAACGTGATCAATCGCGACGTCCTCGGCTAAGTCGTCCGCAGTCAATGGCCCCAGGCATGGCCCGTCTGTCGGCCGGCCGGCAAGTGAGGTGTGTGCATGGCCTTCAAGGAATACGGCGATTACGACGCGGTCGGCCTGGCCGAACTGGTTCGGAAGAAGGAGGTCTCGGCCAGGGAATTGCTCGATGAGGCCATCGCCCGCACCGCGAAGGTCGACCCGCAGATCAACGCGGTGGTCGTCAAGCATTACGACTATGCCGAGCGTCAGATCGAATACGGCCTGCCCGACGGCCCCTTTACCGGCGTGCCGTTTCTCCTGAAAGATCTCGACCTCCTGGAGGGTACGCGCACGACCTCAGGCGCCACGGTCCTGAAGGATTTCGTGGCTGACCACACCGGGACGCTGGCGCGGCGTTTCCTCGATACCGGCGTATCCATCTTCGGCAAGAGCTCCAGTCCCGAATTCGGCCTGATGCCAACGACCGAGTCGCGCCTGTTCGGGCCGACCCGCAATCCCTGGAATCTGGAGCATTCTTCCGGCGGGTCGTCCGGCGGCGCGGCGGCAGCCGTTGCAGCCCGTATCCTCCCGGTCGCGCACGCCAGTGATGGCGGCGGCTCGATCCGCATCCCCGCCTCCGCTTCGGGCGTATTCGGCTTGAAGCCGACCCGGGCGCGCAATCCGTTGGGTCCCGATCGCGGCGAAGGCTGGGCCGGATTTTCCTGCGGCCATGTCGTGAGCATCAGCGTGCGCGACAGCGCGGTGATGATGGACGCGATCCACGGGCCGGAGCCGTCGAGTCCCTACGTCGCACCGCCGCCGGAGCGGCCGTTTTCGCAAGAAGTCGGCCGCGACCCGGGCAAGCTTCGTATCTCCTTCACCGATAAATCGCCGTATGGCGACGCGATCGATCCCGAAATCGCGGCAGCCGTTCGTGAGATCGCAAGCCTACTGGCCGGGCTCGGCCATCACGTCGAGGAACGGGCGCCCGTGCTTGCCGCCGATCCGGCCGCGGTGATGACCACCATCGTCAGCGGCAACACCGCGCTGACGGTGCGCTTGATCGAGCAGCGGCTCGGGCGGGAGATGACGGAGAATGATCTCGAGATATTGACGCTGGCGCATTCGCGCAACGCGACGAGGAGCTCGGCGACCGACTACGTGGCCGCCCAACTCGCCGCCTTCCAGATTTCGCGTTCGCTGGCTACCTTCTTCGAGAGATGCGACGTCTTCCTGTGTCCGACGTTGTGTGCGCCTCCGCTACGCATCGGCGAGCTCAACACCATGTCAAACGATCTGTCGCATATCGCCCCGATCCTGCGCCGCTACATGCCCGGCACCTCCATGTTCAACATGTCCGGGCAGCCGGCGATGTCGGTGCCGCTGGCCTGGAACGAGGCCGGACTGCCGCTCGGCATGATGCTCTCGGCTAGGTTCGGCGACGAGGCCACCCTGTTCCGGCTGGCCGGTCAGCTTGAACAGGTGCGCCCCTGGAAGAACAAATTACCGCCGGTACGCGCCTAGCTACGCCCCAAAAAAGCCACGGATTGACAAAGCCTGGCTTTATTCGGAAGCAAAGCAAGAGCCTTGGGCGGCGATGGATACTGATTCCGCAAACGGGCTCGATCCGGAGGCTGAATCGTGACCCAAAGCGACCCGACCGACAACGCCCTGGCGACCATCGCCAGCATTCTTGACCCGCCGGAAAACCGTCGCGAACCCGAAAAGCCCGCGGTCGCGGAGCAGATGCCGGTGGTCCCTCCGCCCCTCCCGACATCTCCTCCGCCCATCGAGGCTCACGGCTACTGCAAGTTCGGACCCGGCCCGATGACCGCGATCCGCTTCAAATGGACGGTCCGGCTCGACAATGGCGACTATTATGTCGACGAGACCATCGGGGAGAACTCCACGCCGATCGTCACGGGGCCGATGTCACGGGAAGCCGCGATCCAGATGGTGGACGATCGCGAAAGCGACGCGCGCCGGCGCTTTGCGCAATTGAAGAGCGAGATGACCGGACGCAGCGCCGCCGGCAATCTGGCCCGCAAGGAGAGCGGCGAGGCGTAACTTGCGTGGTTGAGCTCGGCACGCTGCGGATCGGCCGATGATGCCGGACGCTTTGGAGACCCGCTACGAGCAGAAGCAGCACGCCGGCGTGCTCTGCGCGGTGCATCCGCACAAGCCCCGTTCGACTTTGCCGAGAAGGCCTTTGTCGATCAATGGCTGCACGTTGCTATCCAGGACGGAAGCTTCAGGAAAATTTATGTCGCCTGGCTCGATGGATTCTCGGTTGCACGAGCGTATTTTTCGATGAAATTGACCGCCCATTGGGCACAATTTAGACTGCTGCGGCCGAATTGAACCAAAGCCGCTAGTACACGACTCATAGTTTGAAAGTGATCTGGATCACGTTGAGTGAGGCTGCCGCTGCGTAGTAGCTGCGGGAAATCCGGATTCCCTGTTCAGGAGGTCGTCATAATGAAGAAGTGCCTTGCTATCGCCGCGCTCTTGCTGGCTGGCACCGTTACCGCTGCGCAGGCGCAGTACACTTTCGAGTATGGCGGCCGCACCATTACGATCGATCCCGATCGCGGCACCGTTTCCATTCCCGGCGTCTACGACAATACCGGCAAGAAGTCCAAACGCGCGCGTGGCGAGGAAGGCGATCTCGATCGTCCGACCAGGAAGGCCCCGCAGCAGGCAAAGACCGCGCCGCAGGCCGCCCCCGAGACTGCGCCAGCGCCGCCCGCCCCGGCACCGGCTGAGCAAGCGGCTGCCCCTGCGGCTGCGCCGGCACCTGCTGCTCCTGCTCCAGCCGCTCCCGCCACTACAACAGCAACACCCTCGAGCACGACCGCTGCCGTTGCACCGGCAGACGCCGCCGCGCCTGCGGCGGCAGCGCCCGCTGCTCCCCCGGTGCAACAGAACGCCGCACCGGCAGTCCCGCCAGTACCAGCTCCCGTTGCCGCGCCAGCGTCACCGCCGCCGCAACAGAAGCAGGCTGCGGCTCCGGCAGCTTCGGCGGCGCCGCCTGCGAACTCACCGCTTGGCGTCTGGCTGACGGAGGAGAAGGAAGGCAAGGTGCGGATCGAACCGTGTGGCCCAAATCTCTGCGGCTATTCCGTCGACAAGAAGTCGAACCAGAACGGCGAGCAGGTCCTGATCAACATGAAGCCCGGCAAGGACAAGTGGAGCGGCCGGATTTTCGATCCGAATACCGGCAGCACCTACGATTCGACGATCGCGCTCAAGGGCACTGACAGTCTGCGCGTTCAGGGCTGCGCCTTCGGCGGCATGTTCTGCGGCGGCCAGACCTGGACCCGCGTCAACTGACCAGCAGGAACCGCTGCGCATTCGACAAAAGCCCCGCCGCTGCGCGGGGCTTTTTCATGGAATCCTGACGCGTGATGGCAATCACAGTCGTCACGGAACCGCTGTGAGATCGTGGTCGTGTCCAAATCAAAGGGGCACGTCATGGTAAAGTCTCGGAAATCCGTGGTCGCCGTTTCGCTGCTTGCTGCGCTGGGCTTTGCGACGCCATCCGCAGCCGCAACATTCGACGGCGACTGGAATGTACAGATCACCTCTTCCAATGCCGCTTGCAGCAGCAGCGCGTCGGTCTCGATCGGTATCAACAACGGCCAGGTCGCCTCGAACAGCGCGGCGGTAACGGCTTCCGGCCGCGTCGCCGAGGCCGGCGCCATCCGCGTCACCCTTGCGAGCGGAATGAAGCGGGCCGTCGGTTACGGCCGACTCGCGGGCACAACGGGATCGGGCACATGGCGCGCCGCTCTGTGCTCGGGCACCTGGACCGCGCAGCGGATTTGAGGCTGCGGGCAAGAGCCCGGTTCTGATTGAATCAGAACCGGGCTCTAGATTCCTGTTTTGACGCGTTTTCTTGACGCGAACCGGTATCCACTTCGCTGGAAAACGCTCTAACCCACCTTCGCCGAATATTCCGCGTCGGTCACGTGCTCCATCCAGGTCACGTAGCTGCCGTCGAGCGCTTCCTGCATGGCGACGTGGGTCATGCTGTTGGTCGGCGAGGCGCCGTGCCAGTGTTTCTCGCCCGGCGGAATCCAGACGACGTCGCCGGGCCGGATTTCCCGGATAGGTCCGCCCTTGGCCTGCACGCGGCCAACGCCTGAGATCACATACAACGTCTGGCCCAGCGGATGTGTATGCCACGCCGTGCGCGCGCCGGGCTCAAAGGAGACGCGCGTCGAGGCCAACCGTGCCGGCGCCTCGGCCTGGATGATCGGGTCCTGCAGCACCGTGCCGGTGAAATATTCAGTCGGCGCGCGGCGCGTCGGCCGGGAGCCCGCGAGATGGATTTCCATGGAGTTGCCTCTGCCTGTTGAAGTTATTTCTTCGTCGCGGCGTAGCGCGCCTTGGTCTCGGCATTCATCGGATAGAGGCCGGGCAATGCCGCGCCCTTATTCACCTCGTTGACGATCCAGGCTTCCATCCGTTCCTGCTCCGGCCCTTCGGCCAGCACGTGGTCGAGCAGCGCCTGCGGGATCAGCACGGCGCCGTCCTGGTCGGCGACAACAATATCGTTCGGAAATACCGCAACCCCGCCGCAGCCGATCGGCTCGCCCCAGCCGACGAAGGTCAGCCCCGCGACAGATGGTGGCGCAGCAAAGCCATCGCACCAGACGGGAAGGTTCGTGCCGAGCACGCCTTCGACATCGCGCACCACGCCATCGGTGATCAACGCAGCAACGCCGCGCTTGACCATGCGGGCGCAGAGGATGTCGCCGAAGATGCCGGCATCGGCGACACCCATGGCATCGACCACGGCGATGCAGCCTTTCGGCATGGCTTCAATCGCAGTGCGGGTCGAAATCGGCGACGACCAGGATTCCGGCGTGGCGAGATCTTCGCGCGCGGGCACGAAGCGTAGCGTAAAGGCCGGTCCGACCAGCCGCGGCTGTCCCGGCCGCAGCGGCTTGGTGCCGCGCATCCAGACGTTTCGCAGGCCCTTCTTCAGAAGAACGGTAGTGATGGTGGCGGTGGACACGCCGGACAGGGTTGCGATGGCTTCGGGGGACAGGGACATCTGGAATGCAGGCTCCGGAGGATGGATGAAAGGTAGCGCATCTTGCGAAGCGCTGACATCGCGTCAAGGGCCGGTGGAAAGAAGCGCGATCACAACATCTTATCATCGGAATGCAGATTAATTTATTGAACTTACTGGCGGATTTCGCGCGAAGCGAATTCCACTCACGCCCAAAACACGCTACAGCTTCGACCCAGCACGAGCATGATCCGGAAAAGTGGGCACCGGTTTTCCGAAGAGATCATGCTCAAAAACAAAGCCAGAGCTGCGAGACAGTTTAGAGGCCATGGCCGCGACGCTACCCCCGCCCCGCCTTTTGCCGAGTGGCGACAGCGCCATCACGGTGGAATTCAGCCGCAACATCGACGATGCCGCCAACCGGCGGGTGCTGGCGCTCGACCGCGCGCTGGCTGCTGATCCCATCGCGGGTGTCACGGAGACCGTTCCGACCTATCGCTCACTGCTGGTGCATTACGACCCCGTAGAGATCGATTTCGACAAACTCGGCGAAAAGATTCTCGCGCGCGCGCAACGGCCGGTACCGGCAATGACAAAGACCCGGCGCTGGCGCATTCCGGTCGTCTATGGCGGCGAGCACGGCATCGACCTAGAAGACGTCGCCAAAACCCTCAACACGACGCCCGACGAGATCGTGGCGCGGCATGTCGCCGGCGACTACCGGGTCGCCATGATCGGCTTTACGCCCGGCTGGTCCTATCTCAGCGGGCTTGCGGATAGCCTGCACATGCCGCGGCGGCAGAACCCGCGTTTGCTGACGCCGGCCGGTACCATCTCGATCGGGGGCGTCCAGACCGGCGTGCAGTGCCTCGCCGGCCCGAGCGGCTGGCACCTTCTGGGACGGACGGCAGTCCGCACCTACCAGCTTCACCGCGATCCGATCTTCCTGTTGGAGCCCGGCGACAACGTCACCTTCACGCCCGTCGATGCCAAGACGTTTGCGGAGCAGGATCGCGCCGCCGAAGCCGGCGCATTCATTGCCGAGCAGATCGCCTCATGAGCAAGCTCGTCATCGCCTCGATCGGCCCGGCCAGTTCGGTACAGGACGGCGGACGTCCCGGCGCCCAGCGCTATGGCCTTGTGCCGAGCGGCGCGATGGATCGGCTGGCGCTGGCGGCCGCCAACACGCTGGTTGGCAATGAACCGTTCATGGCAGCCGTCGAAATCGGTCCGTTCGGAGCAAAGTTCACGGCGCGCGGCGGCGCCGTGCGCATCGCGCTGACGGGAGCCCCGCGCAATGCGGATATCGCCGGCCGCGCCGTGACATCAGATGCTTCAGCAACCCTCGTCGATGGCGAGACGCTGACGCTCGGCTTTGCCCGCGGCGGCGCATTCAGCTATCTCGCGATCGAAGGCGGCGTTATCGGCGAGCCGATGTTCGGCAGCCTGGCCGTCAACGCTCGCGCCGGCCTCGGCAGCCCCTATGCGCGTCCGCTGCAATCCGGCGATGAACTGCCGGCGAAGACCGCAAGCGGCGCGCCGGAGCGGCGGATCGAGCTGCCCACGGCAACCGACGCGCCGATCCGCATAGTCTGGGGTCCGCAGGACGACGAATTCACCGATGAGACCAGAAAGCTGTTCGTCGACAGCGAATGGAAGATATCGGCGACCAGCGACCGCATGGGCTACCGGCTTGAAGGCCCCATCCTCAAGCACCTCCACGGCCATAACATCGTCTCCGACGGCACCGTCAACGGCAGCCTGCAGGTGCCCGGCAACGGCCAGCCGATCGTGCTGATGCCGGACCGCGGTACCAGCGGCGGCTATCCGAAGATCGCGACGGTGATTTCCGCCGATCTCGGGCGGTTGGCGCAGATCCCCGCCGGACACGCCTTTCGCTTTCGCGCCATCAGCATGGCGGAAGCACAAGCCGAGGCGCGCAAATTTGCAGAACTGCTGCGCACCCTGCCCGAGCGGCTGCGCGCCATCGAAAGCGTTGATCTCAACATCGACGCGCTGCACGATGCCAATGTCGCAGGCCATGCCGTCAGCGCGGTCGATGCCGGAACCTGGCACGCGGTATCGATGGTCGACATAGCGGGCCCGGACTGACTACCAATCCACTCACGAGAAGCGGACGGACAACATGACAACCATCGACCTCAATTGCGATCTCGGCGAAGGATTTGGCGCGTGGGAAATGGGCAATGACGCCGCGATGATCGAGCTGGCGACGTCGGTGAACGTCGCCTGCGGCTTTCATGCCGGTGATGCCGACATCATGCGCCGCACAGTTGAGCTTGCGAAAGCGCGCGGCGTCTCGGTCGGCGCGCATCCAGGGTATCGCGACCTGCACGGCTTTGGCCGGCGGCCGATCCCGGGCCTGAAGTCTTCGGAGATCGAAAATCTCATCGCTTACCAGATCGGCGCCTTGCAGGCGATTGCGACGGCCGCCGGGTACAAGGTCACCCACGTCAAGGCGCATGGCGCGCTCTCCAACGTCGCCTGCGAGGACGACATGACTGCAAAAGCCATCGCCAACGGGATCAAGGCGGTCGATCCCAACCTGATCTTCGTCGTGCTCGCCAATTCCAAACTGGTGCAGGCGGGAGAAGCCGCCAACCTGCCGATGGTGCATGAGGTGTTTGCCGACCGCGCCTATGAAGACAATGGCTCGCTGGTGTCGCGCAAGAAGCCGGGCGCCGTGCTGCACGATGCGAAAGCAATCGCCGACCGCGTGGTGCGGATGGTGCAGGACGGCGCAGTCGTGTCAGTCACAGGCAAGGTGATCAAGATGCGCACCGACACCGTGTGCATTCATGGCGACACGCCGGGTGCAGTCGATATCGCACGCGGCGTGCGTCAGGCGTTGAAGGATGCCGGGATTACGGTGGCGCCGTTCAAGACGGCGGGTTGATCTCAGAACGGGTGCACCGACAACGTGCCGAACACGATGGCGGCAATGAGCGCGAATGCGCTGTAAAGCGCGGCGGTGTGAAAGCCGGTGCTGGAACGGCGGGACACCGAGCGTGCGTAATGGTGCAGGCGGGCTTCCGCCGATAGTTCGCGCATGATCGATCTCCAACGCGGCATGGGCTGCATATGGAATATCGATCGCGTCCGGACGCAAGATGTCCACCGAAAATAGCGATATGGGCGCTCCGGCAGCACGATTTCGAGGGGAAATTTCCCCTCTTCCCGACCAGAGCGAGAATTTTATTCGGGCCGATTTGAGCGAGCGGGAACCCGAATTAGTAAACGTCCTGCTGGAACCGGCCTTTCTTCTTGAGTTCCCCGACGAAGCTGACGGCCTCGTCGGTGGTTCGGGCGCCGAACTGGGCGACGATGTCGACCAGCGCGCGCTCGACGTCCTTGGCCATCCGCTTGGCATCGCCGCAGATGTAGACATGGGCGCCTTCTGCAAGCCAGGTCCATACCTCGCGGCCAACCTCGCGCATGCGGTCCTGCACGTAAAATTTCTTCTCGCCATCGCGTGACCACGCTAGCGACAACCGCGTCAAGAGGCCCGACGTCTTCATTGCGTTGAGTTCGTCGGCATAGAAGAAATCGCAATCGCTGCGCTGATGGCCGAAGAACAGCCAGTTCTTGCCGGGTGCCCCGGTGGCGCGGCGATCGAGCAGGAAGGCGCGGAACGGCGCGATTCCCGTGCCGGGACCGACCATGATGATCGGCGTCTTGGGATCCTGCGGCAGCGCGAAGCCATGGGCTTTCTGCACATAGACCTTGACCTCGTCGCCGGGATTGATGCGCTCGGCAAGGAATGTCGAGGCCAATCCCAAACGTCGTCGCTTGTTGACCACATAGCGCACGCAGTCGACCGTCAGCGATAGCCTTCCGGGCGTCGCATTGTGCGACGACGAGATCGAATAGAGCCGCGGCTGCAACGGCTCCAGCGCCTCGACAAACGCCTCGGGATGTGGGCGGACGCGGGAGAATTTCTGCAATACCGCCATCACGTCGAGCGTTGCCGCATCGCCATCGGGATCCTCGCCCTGCGCCAGCGCGCGGGCCTTCTCGCGCAACGCGCTGCCGGTCAGATACGAAATCAACTCGAACAGCGAGTCCGGCGCCGGAGACAGCGAAACGTCGTCGCGCAATACTTCACGCAGCGTCTTTCCCCTCACCTCCGTCGTATGCGATGCGCCCAACAGTGCGATGATCTGATCGACGAGGCCGATGTCGTTGCGCGCAAAGATGCCGAACGAATCGCCGACGACATAGTCGAGGTCACATCCGGAAAGATCGAACTCGATATGCCAGGTCTCCTTCTCCGAGCCCTTGCCGTTGAGCAATCGCCGCGACAGGAATTTTGCGTTCGCGGGATTGTCGCGCGAGCGGCCGGGTTCGCTTGCGACCTTCGTTGTAACCGCAGCCGGCGCTGCCGCAGGCGCCGATGACGGGGCTGCCGGAGTCTTGTCGATCTCCTCATAGAGCGACTTCAACATCCGCGCGGTCTCCTTGCCGCCGGGGACGCAGAGGTTGAGCCGCGCCTCGCTCTTGTTCGCGATCGCTTCGGAATAGTTGTGGCAGTCATAGCCGCACTGGCCGCAATCCTGCTGTGCCATTGCCGCCATCATCCGCCGCCGCAGCGGCCGGCCTTCGGCCAGCTTCATGCGATCGGCGATCGGCATGGTCTGGTCGTGCCACGGCGCTTCGCCGTCATCGCCATCGCCGGCCGCGTCCTGCATGACTTCAGCGCCGTGTTCAGCCGACAACGGCGTCGCATCGGACAGGAGCCCGGCAAAGAACCCGTTCAGCCAGGAGCGCTGCGCTTCGGAGAACGGCGCGTTCGAGGGAATGATCTCGACCTTGGGCGGAGGCGTGATCTGGTTCATGCGGACACCTGAGCTTCAGCGACCTCAGCATCGGCCAGCTTGCGCAGCGTCTCGCCGTCATGGCGGCGCGCAAATGTCAGGAACGTCTCGTCGGGCGATGTGCGATGCGTGAGATAGGCTTTCAGCAGCTTCTCGACCGTCCGCGGCGCATCCTCGGCCTTGAGGTCGCGATAGACCTCCTGCCCGACATCGGCGTCGGGTCCAAAGCCGCCGCCGGTGAAGAGATGATAGCCCTCGACGGGATCGACATCCTCGCCAACATCCACTTTCGCGGCGATCAGGCCGATATCGCTGATGTAGTGCTGCGCGCAGGAGTGATGGCAGCCGGTGACGTGGATGTTGATCGGCGTCTCGATGTTGACGCGCGGCTCGCACCAGTCGCCGATTTCAGCGGCATGGCGCTTGGTATTCGCCGCCGCAAATCGGCAGCCGGCATTGCCGGTGCAGGCGATCAGCCCGGCGCGGATTTGCGAAGCCTCGACCGCAAGCCCGATCGCCTTGATAGCAGCGACCGCAAGCTCGACGTTCTCGTCGCGCACGCCCGGAATCAGCAGGTTCTGCCACACCGTCAGCCGGATTTCGCCGTCGCCGAGATCCTGCGCGATTTTGGCTAGCCCCCGCATCTGCTCGCAGGTGACTTTGCCGAGCGGCAGTGACACGCCGATCCAGTTCAGCCCCACCTGCTTCTGCCTGTGCACGCCGATATGAGCCATGCGGTCGAACGCCGGTCGCGGCGCGAGTGCTTCCGGCGGCACGCGGGTGAAAGGTTTGCCGAGCCGCTCCTCGACCAGCGCGTGGAATTTTTCGTGCCCCATTCCGTCGAGCACGTATTTCAGCCGTGCCTTGTTGCGGTTGGTGCGGTCGCCGAGTTCGATGAAGATGCGCACGATCGCGTCAGCGACCTTGGTCGCATCGGCCGGCTTGACGATGATGTCGGTGTATTTTGCAAAATCCTTGTGACCGGTAATGCCGCCGATCCCCAGCCGAAACCAGATGCCGGGCTCGGCACCAAAGCCGTCCCTCACCTCGACCGCCGTGAATGCAATGTCGTTGGTGTCTTCCAGCACGGCGATCTTGCCGGCGCCGTCGAAGGCGACGTTGAACTTGCGCGGCAAACCGTACAGCGAGCGGTCGTTGAGGATGTGGTAGTGCCACTCGCGGGCATATTCGCGGGTGTCGATCAGTTCCTGCGGATCGATCCCCGCCGTCGGGGTGCCCGTGACGTTACGGATGTTGTCCGCGCCGGTGCCGCGCGAGCAGAGGCCGAGATCCTGAATGCCCTCGATCAACGCCACCGCATGCTTGGGCGGAATTTCCCGCACCTGCAGATTTGCCCGCGTGGTGACGTGGCAGAACGGCCCGCACAGCCGTTCGGCCAGATCGGCCAGTCCCGCAAACTGCCAGTGCTTCAGGATGCCGTTCGGGATCCTTAGGCGGCACATGTAGGAATCCTGCGCCGGCGCCACGTAGAACAGGCCGTAATAGCGCCAGCGGAAATTGTCCGCAGGGTTAGGCGGCGCGTTATCGAGCGCCTGCTGCTTGAGCCGCGGATAAGCGTCGAACGGATGTTCCTCGCGCTTGAACTTCTCCTGGTCGGCGAGCCTCTTGCCGGAGGCCGTGACCTTGTCCTGCGCCTTGATATGGGCGGCATCCGGACCCGTCGGTTCGGCATTCGCCTTTCCCGCGTTACCGAGGCCGCGCCCGACGCGGCTTATCTGCAAGCCCGCGGTAAAGCCTTCGAGGTAGCGCTTCTGCTCGTCGGTAAAGTCGACTGCGATCGGTTCGATTTTCATGCGGGACGAAACTCCTGCGGCCACGGTCGGTGGCGTCAACGAATGGGGTGGACCGCTCAGGAATCGGCCCGGCGTCGCGCCGGCTCAGATTCCTGTATTCGGTCCGACCAGCTTCGTTGCTGCGGAAATCCATCTTGGACGTGGGTCGGCAGGCATCAGCGACGAGTCGACCGCACTGCACCATACAAGTTGCGTGCCAGGTCGCGTCGCGAGGAATCTTTCGAAATTTCAATCTGTTCCGAGCAGGAGCTCGAAGCTATGAAGCCTGCTTCATAGATGATTGCTAAGCAGACTGCCTATAAAATAGACGGGCTAGAGAATTGCCTAATATCGCTTCAATCGATCGGCTTATGGCTTCCAATGCCCAATCTTGAACGCCGCCAGATGCCCGGCGATGTCTCCGGGGTCGAACGCGGGGCCGGCAAAGGCACCGATGGCGCCATGTGCATTGGAAGCCGCCCCCGGACGTCCCATGGCGGCGTCATAGAGTTCGGGCCTGAAGACCGCCATGGCAGTCCGCAGCGCGTCAGGCCGCATCTCAGTCTGTCCCCAGCGCACCATCTGGGCATAAAGCCAGGCGGCCTGCGCCGGATCGGGCCGGCCCGCCCCTTCGCGCCCGACCAGCAGATAGCGGCCGCTCTCGCGCCGCTGGCCGTCGGGTGAAACCTTCAGTCGGCCGTCGAGGGTGCGCTGGATCACCTCGGCGCCGACGCCGAGCCGTTCGGGCCGCGCCAGGACATGGGCAGCCTCGGCACGGTTTCCGGGATCCTCGATGTATTCGGCGGCGTGGGCGGCCGCCCGGATCAGGGAGGCCAGCACTTTCGGGTTCTTCTCCGACCAGCTTTGCCTGACCGCGAGAACCTTTTCCGCCGCGCGCACCAGGATATCCGAGACGAAATGCAGGATGTGGCCGACGCCGAGATCGACCGCAACCGAGTTCCAGGGCGCGCCGACGCAGAACGCATCGACATGGCCATTGGCAAGGCTGTCCACCATGTAGGGCGGCGGCAGCACCACCAGCCGAACGTCCTCGTCAGGATCGACACCACCCGCCGCCATCCAGAACCGGAGCTGGTAATTATGGGTGGAGAACGGGAACGTCATGCCGAACGTCAGCGGTTCCGCGCCGCTCTTGCGCCTGGCGGCCACGACGCGGGCGAGCGCCAGTGCCGTGGCCATCGGATCGAGCGGGTCGCCGTCGATCTCGCTCATGATCGCGGCGTGCAGCGCCGGCGATACCGTGATCGCGTTGCCATTGAGGCCGAGATTGAATGGCGCCACGATCGGCACCTTGACGTGGCCCAGCCCCAGGCTCGAGGCGATCGCCACCGGCGCCAGCAGATGCGCCGCATCGAACAGGCCGATATTGAGCTTGTCGCGAACGTTGGACCACGACACTTCCCGCACCAGCGTGACGTCGAGCCCTTCAGCGGCCGTAAAGCCCTTGTCGACGGCGATGATCAGCGCGGCCGCGTCGACCAGCGGAATGAAGCCGATATGCAGCGGTGTGGTCATTTCAGCAACTCCGACGCGGTCAGGATCGACTGCGCGATCTCGCCGATCTTCTTTTTTTCGCGCATCGCGGTGGAGCGCATCAGCACATAGGCCTCCTCTTCGGTGAGGCCCTTCACCTTCATCAGGATTCCCTTGGCGCGATCGATCACCTTGCGCTCCTCGAGCGCCGACTTGGTGCGATCGAGCTCGTCCTGCAGCTTGGAGAAGGCATTGAAGCGGGAAATGCAGAGGTCGAGAATCGGCTTGATCCGCTCCTTCTTCAGGCCGTCCACGATGTAGGCGGAAACTCCGGCATCGACGGAGGCCTGGATCGAGGCCGCGTCGCTCTGGTCGACGAACATCGCGATCGGCCGCCGCACCGCGCGGCTGACCTGGAACATCTGTTCCAGAACGTCGCGGCTGGGGTTTTCCAGGTCGATCAGGATCACGTCGGGGTCGAGCGCATAGATCCGCGCCAGCAGGCTCTGCATTTCGCTGATATGCACGACGCCGGTAAAGCCCGCCTCCCGCAACCCCTCTTCCAGGATCGCGGCCCGGATCGGGCTTTCGTCGACAATCACGATTTTCGGCGATGACTCAGCGCTCATCGATCAACTCTTAACCCGGCCGAGCATCCATAGCACGTCAAAAGCCGGCGCAAAGCCTTGTAATTATGGACAATTGGGACTAGTTCGTGCTCATCAATCAGGCAGATTTAGATATGCAACAGGCCGCTGCGCCCAAGATCAGCTTTGTTTCGCTTGGGTGCCCCAAGGCGCTGGTGGATTCCGAGCGCATTATCACCCGGCTACGCGCTGAAGGCTATGAGCTGGCCCGAAAGCATGACGGCGCCGACATCGTGATCGTCAACACCTGCGGCTTCCTCGACAGCGCCAAGCAGGAATCGCTCGGCGCCATCGGCGAGGCCATGGCGGAGAACGGGAAGGTCATCGTCACCGGCTGCATGGGCGCGGAACCCGAGCAGATCGAGGCGGCCTATCCGGGCGTGCTCTCGATATCGGGCCCGCAGCAATATGAGAGCGTGCTGGAGGCTGTGCACCGGGCCCTGCCGCCGGTCCATAATCCGCACCTCGATCTGGTGCCGCCACAGGGCGTCAAGCTGACGCCGCGCCACTACGCCTATTTGAAAATTTCCGAAGGCTGCAACAATCGCTGCAGCTTCTGCATCATCCCAAGACTGCGCGGCGACCTGGTGTCGCGTCCGGCCAACGACGTGCTGCGCGAGGCAGAAAGGCTTGTCGCAGCCGGCGTTAAGGAGTTGCTCGTTATCTCGCAGGACACGTCGGCGTATGGCGTGGACGTGAAGTACGCGGAGAGTTCGTGGAAGGACCGTCAGGTCCGCGCCAAATTCTTCGACCTCGCCAAGGAACTCGGCGAACTCGGCGCCTGGGTGCGGCTGCAATATGTCTACCCCTACCCGCATGTCGACGAAGTCATCGGCCTGATGACGGAGGGCAAGATCCTGCCCTATCTCGATATTCCCTTCCAGCATGCGAGCCCGGACGTCCTGAAAGCCATGAAGCGTCCCGCCGCGCAGGAGAAGACGCTGGCGCGGATCCAGAAGTGGCGCGAGGAATGTCCTGACCTGACGCTGCGCTCCACCTTCATCGTCGGTTTCCCCGGCGAGACCGATTCCGATTTTGCTTATTTGCTCGACTGGCTTGAAGAGGCCGAGATCGATCGCCTCGGCTGCTTCAAATACGAGCCAGTCGCGGGTGCTGCATCGAATGCGATCGGAAATGCCGTGCCTGATGAGGTGAAGCAGGAGCGCTGGAACGCGCTGATGGCGCGGCAGCAGAAGATCTCCGCCCGTCGTCTCAAGCGCAAGGTCGGCACCAGGCAGCAGATCATCGTCGACGAAGTCGGGCCGACGGTCGCAAAGGGTCGTTCAAAGGCCGACGCGCCGCAGATCGATGGCGCAGTCTATCTCTCCAGCCGCCGCCCGCTGAAGGTCGGCGAGATCGTGACCGCGAAGATCGAGCGCGCCGATCAATACGACTTGCACGGCAGCGTCGCCGGATTTTGACGGGATCGAACAATCATTCTCCCGCTCCGAAGACCCTGCCCGTTGTTCATCGCCGACTAATTCCGCCATTGCGGATCGATTTGATCTCACGACCCTCAGGCGAAGCCGCCGCTTGACATGGCGCACCGTTCGGCTGTATGGGCCATCGCATGAAACTGAACCGGACCAACCGCCGCGCCTGCCTGCGTCGTCGCTCCCGCGACGATGATGGGGCGCGCCATGTCCGACGACAACGCTGATCAGCTAGTTTCAGCCACGTTTTCGAGAAGGCCGCACCCTCAAAAGTGCGGCCTTCTTGCGTTTCGGCCTGCCCTTTCCCCTCAAGACCACCTGGAGATCGACATGACCCATGCTGCCCATCCGTTCGACGCGCTGATGAACATCACCGCCCGCCCGCAGGCCGTGTTCGTTCGCGGCGAAGGCGCGTATCTCTGGGATGATGCCGGCAAGCGCTATCTCGACTTCATGCAGGGTTGGGCCGTCAACTGCCTCGGCCATTCGCCGACGGTGGTAGCCGAAGCACTTGCCGCGCAGGCCAAATTGCTGCTCACGCCAAGTCCCGCCTTCTACAATGGCCCCAGCCTGAAGCTGGCGCAGGCGCTCGTGGAAAAGAGTTGCTTCGATCAGGTGTTCTTCGCCAATTCCGGCGCGGAAGCCAACGAAGGCGCCATCAAGCTCGCCCGGAAATACGGCGCTAAATACAAGAACGGCGCATTCGAAATCATCACCTTCGAAGGCGGATTTCACGGCCGCACGCTCGCGACCATGTCGGCATCGGGCAAGAAGGCGTTCGAGCCGCTATTCGAGCCAAAGGTATCAGGCTTCCGCAAAGCTAAGCTCAACGATCTCGATTCAGTGAAGGCGCTGATCTCGGACAACACGGTCGCCGTGATGCTGGAGCCGATCCAGGGGGAAGCCGGCGTCTGGCCGGCAACCGATCAATTCCTAAGGGAGTTGCGGGCACTCACCCAAGAGCATGGCCTGCTGCTGATCGTCGACGAGATCCAGACCGGCATGGGCCGGACCGGAAAACTCTTCCACTACGAACACGCCGGCATCGAGCCCGACATCATGACGCTCGGCAAAGGCATCGGCGGCGGTGTGCCGTTGGCGGCCCTGCTCGCCACCGAACACGTCTCCTGCTTCGAGCACGGCGACCAGGGCGGCACGTTCAACGGCAACCCGTTGATGTGCGCCGCAGGGCTTGCAGTGCTCGAGGAGGTTTCGAAGCCGGAATTTCTGAAAGCGGCAGCGGATGCCGGCCTGTTCCTGGAAAGCGAATTGCAGAAACTGTCCGCGCGTCACGGCCTCGGCGAGGTGCGCGGCCGCGGGCTGTTGCTCGCGCTCGATCTAAAACTGCCGATCGGTGCCGCGATCGTGGCCGAGGCGCTTGCGGACGGCGTCCTCATCAACTCGCCGCAGCCCGATGCGCTGCGCTTCATGCCCGCGCTCAACGTCACGCGCGAGGAGATATCGCTGATGGTCGACTGCCTTGATGCGATCCTGGTCAAGGCTGGGGCAGCACGAAGGGTGGCTTGAATCTTTCGATCGTCATACCGAGGCGATGCGCAGCATCGAACTACGATGCGCAATTGCGCATCGGAGAATCTCGAGATTCCGGGTCTGGTGCTTACGCACCATCCCGGAATGACGGCGGAGGGATCTACGGCCTTAAGATCGCCGCTCCCGTCGTCGCCCGGCTCTCCAACTCGGTATGCGCCTTCGCCGCGTCCTTCAGCGCGTAGGCATGATTGATCGGCACGTGGAGCTTGCCGTTGATGACGGCGGCAAACAGCGTGTCGGCGCCTTCGAGCAGGTCCTTGCGGGTGCTGACATAGTCATTGAGCTTCGGCCGGGTCGCAAACAGCGAGCCGTGATTGTTGAGTTCGGCGAGCGGGAACGGCGGCACCGGACCGGAGGCATTGCCGAAGCTCACGAACAGGCCGCGTGGCCGCAAGCACGACAGCGAGCCCGGGAAGGTGGTCTTGCCGACGCCGTCATAGACGACGTCGCAGAGCTCGTTACGGCTGATCTGTTTGACGCGAGCCACGAAGTCCTCTTCGTTATAGAGGATGACGTGATCGCAGCCGTTGGCGAGCGCGAGGTCGGCCTTGGCCTTGGAGCCGACGGTGCCGATCACGTGCGCCCCGAGCGCCTTGGCCCATTGGCAGGCCAAGAGACCGATGCCGCCTGCGGCGGCATGGATCAGCACGCGATGGCCAGGTTCGACCTTGAAGGTCTTGTGCAGGAGGTACCAGACCGTCAGGCCCTTGAGCATCAGGACGGCGCCCTGCTCATAGGTGATGTGGTCGGGCAGCTTGACCAGCTTGTCGGCCGGGATCACCCGCTCGCCGGCGTAGCCGCCGAGCGTGTAATAATAGGCGACGCGATCGCCGGGATGAAAATTGGTAACGCCTGGGCCTACGGCCACAACCTCGCCGGCGGCCTCATTGCCGGCAATGAACGGCAGCCCCGGTGCCTTGTAGAGGCCGGTGCGGAAATAGACGTCGATGAAGTTCAGCCCGACGGCATGCTGACGGATGCGAACCTCGCCCGGGCCCGGTGCCGGGACCTCGACGTCCTCATACACCAGGGCTTCCGGTCCCCCCACCTTGTGCACGCGCACGGCCTTGGTCATGACAGTCTCTCCCTCGGTGTTTGCTCAAGCGCCCAACTTGAGCGCGCAACGAAAGCCATCAGAGCGCAACGAAAGCCATCGCCGCCGGCTTGTCAACTGACCGGTGGTCTGGCGGCCTTCCTGCGATTGCGCCTGGCGAGCACGTTGAACAGTTCGACGGCGGCCGAGAACAACATCGCAAAGTAGATATAGCCGCGCGGAATGTGGAATTTGAATCCGTCCGCCACCAGCGCCACGCCGATCAGCACCAGGAATGCCAGTGCCAGCATCTTGGTGGTGGGGTGATTGGCAACGAACCGGGCCACCGGCCCCGACGAGACGTACATGACGACGCATGCGATCACGACGGCTGTAACCATGATCTCCAGATCCTGCGCCATGCCGATCGCGGTGATGATCGAGTCCAGCGAGAACACGATGTCGATGACGATGATCTGCAGGATCACCCAGAAAAATGCGCTGGCCCTGGGTTCGGCATTGGGCTCGCCATCGCTCGCCTCGACCTCGCCATGAATTTCATGCGTCGCCTTCGCAATCAGGAAGGCTCCGCCGGCAATCAGGATGATGTCCCGCCAGGACAGTTCGACATTCTTTACCGTGATGACGGGCTCAGTCAGGCCGATCAGCCACACCAGCAAGGTGAGCAGCACGATGCGGAACACCAGCGCCAGCAGCAAGCCGATCTGACGGGCGCGTTTGGCCTGCACCGGTGGGATGCGCGAGACGATCACGGAGATGAAAATGACGTTGTCGATGCCGAGCACGATTTCCAGCGCCGTCAATGTCAACAGCGCCGCCCAGGCTTCCGGGCTCGTCAATAATTCCATCATGCCCTGAACGACTTGATTTGCCGGATCACGGCGTCACTTCCTATTACGTAAGCCGCAATGGCGCAAAGCGCGGCGACGATGGGAGCCCCCACGTTGAAATCGCAGATAAGCGTATAGATCGCCAGCACGGCTCCAATGGCCATCAGCCACAGGGTCAGCCAGCGTAGCCGCACCACCCGGATCGGATGCAGCACATGAAACGGGGCGAATGTGAGCGCGATCAGGGTTGCTATTCCGAGAGTCGACAGGACCGGCGGCAGGTGCAGCAAGAACAAATAAAACGCCGCCGCGTTCCACAGCGCTGGAAAGCCGCGGAAGTGATTGTCGGACGCCTTCATGCGCCGGTCGGCGAAATAGAGCGCACCGGAAACCATAATGCCGATGCCGAGCAGCGGCGCCGCCACAGGCAACAGCAACCCGCTCGCGGTGATCGCATAGGCAGGCACGAAGACATAGGTCACGAAATCGACGACGAGATCGAGCACGTCGCCCGACCAGTTCGGCTGCAGCCGCACCACATCCAGCTTTCGTGCCAGCGGCCCGTCGATGGCATCGATGATCAGGGCAACGCCAAGCCAGCCGAACATATTGGCCCAATGTTCGCGAACGGCCTCTAGCATCGCCAGCAGCGCGATGCCCGCGCCCAACGCCGTGAAGACGTGGACGGCGAATGCTGCGATCCGCATTCGGCTGGTCGTGGGAGCGGAATCTGGCTCTGTGGTCTGGTCCATTGCTCCGGCAGTGCTATCAGGAATCGCCTCGATTTGCATATCGGCGCTTTGCGGCGTTCCGCCGCGCGATTGGGCGGAAACATTTCGGCCGGTTGATGGCTTGAAAATGCCCGCCCGAGCGTCAATTGTCTCGATATGAATGATGCATCTCAAGTTTATGACGCCGCCGTGATCGGCGGCGGGCCGGCGGGGTTGACCGCAGCGATCGCGCTGGCTGCCACCGGCGCGAAAACCGCCCTGCTCGCGCGGCGCGTCCCTTACGGCGACAACCGCACCACCGCGCTGTTGGGGGCTTCCACCGAGCTGCTCGAACGTATCGAGGTCTGGCCGCGCTGCCGCGACAAGGCCGCCGCGTTGCGGACCATGCGCCTCGTCGACGACACCGGCCGGCTGATCCGCGCTCCCGAGGTGCGGTTTTCCTCGGAGGAGATCGGTCTCGAACAGTTCGGCTACAACATCGACAACCGATCGTTAATGGTTGCCCTCGAAGAGCGCGCCGCCGAACTTTCCAATTTGACTCGATATGCCGACGAGGCCGCCACGATCGACCCGCAGGATGCGATAGTCGCCATTCGTACCGGCAAGGGTGAGCAACTTTCCGCGCGGCTCGTGATCGGCGCAGACGGGCGGCAATCACCGTCCCGCGAGGCGGCCGGCATCAGGACCAGCCGCCGCGACCTTCATCAGTCGGCGCTGACCTTCAACATCTCCCATTCTCGGCCGCATAACGCAATCTCCACCGAGTTTCACACCGCGCAAGGACCATGCGTATTCGTGCCCCTGCCCGGCAACCGCTGCAGCGTGGTCTGGGTTTCGGCGACCAAAGAAGCCGAGCGGCTGATGTCGCTCAGCGATGAGGAATTGTCGGAAGGCGCGGAAAGGCAGTCCCATTCCATTCTCGGCCGTGTCCAGGTCGAAGCCGGGCGCAATCTGTTTCCGCTGACGATCGAGCGTCCCGAGCAATTCGCCAGCCATCGCGTCGCGCTGGTCGGTGAATCCGCCCACGTCGTGCCGCCGATCGGCGCCCAGGGCCTCAACATGGGATTGCGCGATGCGGCCGATATCGCCGACATCGCAGGCAGTGCGATCTCGCTCGGCGAGGATCCGGGGTCGCCGGCCGTGCTGGCGCGCTATCAGTCCGCCCGCCGCGCCGACGTCGCGAGCCGGTTGATCGCGATCGATGTCGCCAACCGCTCTTTACTCAGCGATTTCCTGCCCATGCAATCGCTGCGTGCTGCAGGCATGCACCTGCTCGGCTCGTTCGGCCCGCTGCGGCGGCTTGCGATGCGCGAGGGGCTGGCGCCGACCTGGAAGCGCGTCAGCTAGCTCCGGACACCAGCGTGAGGGCTGCGGCCTAGGGCATGATCCGGAAAAGTGTGAAGCGGTTTTCCGAAAAGATCATGCTCAAACAAAGATCTAAAGCGCGATGACGATTCATCCAAATCTCATCGCGCTTTAGCCCAACTCTACTTTGCATGGGGTTGTTTTCGCGATTTTGTATTTCCGCGCCCACTTACGGAAACACCAGCCGTCCGCTCTGGATGAACCACATCACGCTGGTCAGCGTGACCACGGAGGCGAAGGTTCCGATCAGGACGGCGACGGACGCCGGCTCGATCCAGGTGCTGTTCTGCCGGGCGATCACGAACACGTTCAGCGCCGGCGGCAGCGCGGCCATCAGGACGGCGGTCGCGGCCCAGGGCTGCGCGAACGGGCCGAACAGCAGCATCAGCCCGAACACGATAAGCGGATGGATCACGAGCTTGATCGCGATCACGCCGGGCACTTCCCAGGGCACCCGGTCGAACGGGCGCAGCGCCACGGTAACGCCCAGCACGAACAGCGCCGTCGGTGCCGCCGCGTTCTGGAGAAATAGCAAGGTCCTGTCGACGGCGACCGGCACTTGAATGTGCAACGCCGCGACAAGCGCCCCCGCGGCTGCGGACATGATCAGTGGATTGAGCACGATCTGCCGCGCGGCGATGCCAATGGCGTGCAGGAACGACGGGTGCTTGCGATCGCTCAATGCCATCAGCAGCGGCACGATCGTGAACAGGAAGATGCTGTCGCAGCAGAAGATCAGCGCGGTCGGCGCCGCCGCCTTGGCTCCGAGCACCGCCAGGGCCAGCCCGGGGCCCATATAGCCGATATTGCCGTAAGCGCCGGCAAGGCCCGCCATCGTCGCCTTGCGCAGCGACAGTTCGCCGATGATGCGGCCTGCGACCATGGCAAGCACGAAGGCACTCACGGTCGCAAGCGTGGTTGCGATCAGAAAAGGCGGGTTGTTCAGTTCGGAAAACGGCGTCTCCGACATGATACGGAATAGCAGGGCCGGCAGCGAGACGTAGAGCAGGAAGAAGTTCATCCAGGCGAGGCCCGATTCCGGCAGCCCTTTGGCCTTGCCGCAGGCAAAGCCGATGAAGATCAGGCCGAAATAGGGAAGCGCGAGGTTGAGGATGTCGACCATCTCGTAAAACGTCTTTTCGTCAGTGATTTTGGGGAGATGGCGCCGGATATGGCCACCACGCGTAAAGGTTAATTCGTCCTATTGCCCCTAGCATCGGCCACAATCATGGTCTATTCGACGGGACATGATTAAAGCGCGCACCGCCAAATTTCAGATCGGGCAGATCGTCCGCCACCGGGTGTTTTCATTCCGGGGCGTGATTTTCGATATCGATCCGGAATTCAACAATACCGAGGAATGGTGGTTGTCGATCCCCGAGGAGGTTCGGCCTGACAAGGATCAGCCGTTCTATCACCTACTCGCGGAAAATTCGGAGTCCGAATACGTCGCCTACGTCTCCGAGCAGAATCTCTTGCCTGACGATTCCGGCGAACCGATCCGGCACTCGCAGGTGGCCGAGATCTTTGTGAAGGACAAGTCCGGCGGCTACCGCCCGCGCAATCCGTCACTCAACTAGCTTTCTCCTTCCCGCAAGGAAAAAGGCGCCCCGGTCGGGCGCCTTTTGTTGTTGCCGAATGGTGCGGCTGTTATTTCGCCGCCGGATTTGCCGTGGCGCCGCCCGGCTGGGCTGCCTCCAGCTTCTTGCGCTGCTCTTCAGCACGCTTCTGCAGCTCTTCCTGCAGTTTCTTCTGGTTTTCCTCGAACTGCTTCGGATCGGTCGGCGGACCGTCATAGGCCTTGGCGAATTCACCGGTGAGCGGCAGCGGCAGCGTCAGCGGCGCGCCGTTGGAATTGATCGCCTGAACAACGAGATTTTGGCCCTTCTTCAAGTTGGCAATCAGCTCGGGCGTTGCTTCGTAATCCGACATGCAACCGTTCTGGAAACAGATGACATAGGGGCCCTGCTGCGGCGGATTGTTATCAATGATGATCCGGGTTCCGTGCACGAGCTGCATGCCGAGCGGCAAGGTCACGCGCAGGAGCTTCTTGGGCTCGCCTTCCGGCTCGATGATGACGGCGGCGATGACAGGTTGACCCGACTCGATGCGGCCGTCCTTGCCGGTGAAGCAAACCTGCTTGGCGCCGGCTTCCTGACCCTTGAGGCAGAACTTGGTCCAGGGCGCGTAGATCAGCTGGACCTGCTGCTCCTGTGGCGGAGGGGTGCCGGCGGGAGCGCCAGCCGGAGGGGCCTGTGCCGCGGGAGCGCCGCCAGGAGCCTTGGGAGCAGCCTTCGGAGGCGCTTTCGGAGCGGCAGGCGCGGGGGCCTTCGGGGCCCCGGGCGCCGGCGCAGGCTGCTGGGCTTGCGCGCCCGACGCGATCAACGTTGCCGACATTGCCGAGGCCGCCAACAGGGCCAAGACCTGCCCACGCGGCCGAATCGACGCGGCCAAGATACGGAAATTCATTGCGGAAAACCCTTTCTGAACCGGAGCGCCCGAAACCGCTACAGGCACCGACACCAAGCCGCGCTGGGGCGGCTGTCTCGTTGGCAATTGAGGCGGATACGTGACGGGCGTTCCCGCGGTCATCAACTGCCCGCCTTCAATACAGCGGCAGACGAAAAGATCAATGCCAACAAGCGTCTTTGGCGTTCCCCGCAGGCCGAGGCCAAAGCCTATGGTAAAGCTTTCTTCGTGCGCATTTTCGAATCAAATCACCGTCTCCCTATGACCGTCTCCGGGCGTATCCGCCTGCGTGTGCTGGCCGGCATTGCCCTCGCGCTGGGTGTGACGCCGCTCGCGCCGGTCCACGAAGCCAAGGCGGCCGAAAGCCACGCGCTGGCGATGCACGGCGCGCCTGCTCTTCCTGCCGGTTTCACGAATCTGCCCTACGCCAATCCGGACGCGCCGAAGGGCGGGCGGCTGGTCTGGGGCGCCCTCGGAACCTTCGACAGCCTCAATCCCCTGATCGTCCGCGGACTCGCGGTTCAGCAGATCAGGGGCTTTGTGGTCGAGAGCCTGATGGCGCGCGGCAATGACGAGGCTTTCACGCTCTATGGCTTGCTAGCCAAAACCGTCGAAACCGACGACGCGCGCAGTTACGTTACCTTCCGCCTCGACCCCAAAGCGCGCTTCGCTGACGGCAAGGCGGTTACGGCAGAAGACGTCCTGTTTTCGTGGGCCTTGCTGCGTGACAAGGGCCGCCCCAATCACCGCCAGTACTATTCCAAAGTCGCAAAGGCGGAGGCGCCCGGTCCGCTCACCGTGCGGTTCGATTTCGGCGGCGCCAACGACCGCGAACTTCCATTGATCCTGGGTCTGATGCCGGTCTTGCCGCGGCATGCGGTCGATCCGGCGACCTTCGAGGAAACCACGATGACCGGACCGGTCGGTTCCGGCCCCTATCGCGTCACCGCCGTCAGGCCGGGGGCCAGCATCACGCTGACCCGCAATCCCGACTATTGGGGCCGCGACCTGCCGGTGAATCGCGGGCTATGGAACTTCGACGAGATCAGGCTCGACTTCTATCGCGACTCCAACGGCCAGTTCGAGGCCTTCAAGCGCGGCCTCTATGACTTTCGCGTCGAGCACGAACCGCTGCGCTGGCACGACGGCTATGATTTTCCGGCCGCCCGGAGCGGCGAATTGATCCGCGACACCATCAAGACGGGGATGCCGCAGCCGTCGGAGTTCCTGGTGTTCAACACGCGGCGTCCGGTGTTTTCAGACATCCGCGTGCGACAGGCGCTGACGCTGCTGTTCGATTTCGAGTGGATCAACCGCAATTACTTTTTCGGACTTTATGCGCGCGCGGCAGGCTTTTTCGCTGGGTCCGAACTATCCGCCTATGCCCGCCCGGCCGACGATCGTGAGCGCGAACTGTTGAAACCGTTCGCCGAGCGAATCCGGCCGGATATTCTCGACGGCAGTTACCGCCTGCCCGTCACCGACGGATCGGGGCGCGATCGCACGACGCTGCGCAGCGCGCTCAAATTGTTGTCAGAGGCCGGTTACCATCTCGATGGAAGCGTGCTGCGGCAGCGTTCGACCGGGACGCCACTCACCTTCGAAATCCTGGTGACCACGCGCGACCAGGAGCGGATCGCGCTGGCCTATCAGCGCGACCTCAAGCGCGCCGGCATCGAGGCCAGCGTCCGCGCGGTCGATCCCGTGCAATTCGACCAGCGCCGGCTCGGCTACGAGTTCGACATGCTGCAGAACCGCTGGGACCAGTCGCTGTCCCCCGGCAACGAGCAGTCCTTCTATTTTGGCAGCCAGGCCGCCGACATTCCCGGCACCCGGAATTACATGGGGGCCAAGGAGCCCGCCATCGACGCCCTGATTGCGGCGCTGCTCGAGGCGCGCGAGCGCCCGGCCTTCGTCTCGGCGGTGCGGGCGCTCGATCGCGTCCTGATGGCGGGCTTCTACGCAATTCCGGTGTTCAACGTGCAGGAGCAATGGATTGCGCGGTGGAATCGGGTAGAACAACCTACAGCGACCGCGTTGACGGGCTACCTGCCGGAAACCTGGTGGCAGAAGCCGGAAACGAAGTGAACTTGCCAACCGATCCAACCCCCGCGACAGAGCCGAAGTAACGCCGTGACCCAGCCCACCGCTTCGCCAACGCTCGATACGTTGTTCAAACGGAACCTGGCACGGCAGCCCGACGCGCTGGCGCTGGTCGATCCCCCCAACAAGCCGCGCATCACCGGCCAGCCGCCGAAGCGTCTCACCTTCGCGCAGGCCGACCGCATGATCTCGTCGCTGGCTGCGCACTTCATCGAATCCGGCTTGCCGTCCAATTCGGTGATCGCGGTTCAACTGCCCAACACCATCGAATTCGCGCTCACCGTGCTGGCCGCCTTCCGCGCGGGCCTCGTCGTGGCGGTGCTGCCGCTGCTCTGGCGGCAGTCGGAATTGACCATGGCGCTCAACCGCACCGCCGCGCGGGCGATCGTGACCTCGGGCAGAATCGATGGCGTGATCTACTCGGATCTCGCCATGAACGCCGCCGCCGAGGCGTTCTCGATCCGCCATGTCTGCGGCTTCGGCGGCGACCTGCCGGAGGGCATGGCCTCGCTCGACAACGCCATCTTCCGGGAATCCCCGACCACGCGCGCCGTGATCCAGGATGGCCGCAAGGCGGCGCTGATTTCCTTTGACGTCACCGCGGACGGCTTTCGGCCGGTGCCGCGCGCCCATCTCGGCCTGATCGCCGGTGGCCTTGCCATGTCGCTCGAAAGCGACGTGCCGCAGGGTGCAACCATTCTGTCAGCCTTCTCGCCGATGTCGTTTGCCGGCCTCGCCTCGTCGCTGGCGATCTGGCTGCTGTCAGGTGGAACACTGGTGCTACACCATCCGTTCGACGACGAGGTGCTGGAGCAGCAGATCAATGAACAGGCCTGCGACACGCTGATCGCTCCTGGCCAACTGGCGCTGCGGCTGGACGAACTGCACCTCGGCGCGCGGATGCCAAGCCTGCGCAATGTCATCGGCCTGTGGCGGACCCCGGAGCAGGTCGGCTCCAGCGCGTGCTGGGCCGCGCAACAGGCGACGCTGACGGATGTCTATCTGTTTGGCGAGGCCGGATTGTTCGGTGCCCGCCGGGTCGCGGAGGATGGCTCGCCGGCTCTGATCAAACCCGGCCCGCACGGCGCGCCGCGCGATTTGCCGGGATCGTCGATCGCGGGCGATATCCTGCTGACGCCGCGCGGCACGTTGGGACTGCGCGGACCGATGGTGCCGGTCGTGGCCTATGCGCCCCCTCCGCCGCCGAGCGACTCCCTGATCGCGTCGCCGCCGCGCGATTACGTCGATACGGACTACGCGGCGCGGCTCGACCGCGTCACCGGGGCGGTCAATATCACCGCGCCGCCGTCCGGCGTGATGGCCGTCGGCGGCTACCGGTTCCTGGCGCAGGACCTCCAGGAGTGGGCGCGGCGGCTCGGTCAGGGCGCGCTCTTGACCGCGCTGCCGGACCGCCTTAGCGGCCACCGGCTAGCCGGCCGCGCGCTCGACAACGCCCGCGCCCGCGACGCGCTGACAGAACTGGGCCTTAACCCCTTGATGGTGGAAGCATTTCGGGATCGGAGCAACGCCGCCTGAGAAGCGGCGGGCGGGCGACCGTTGACGCCGCATTAAGCGCGGCAAATTAGGATCGCCGGCTCCAGTTTCGCTGATCCGAGTTCTTAAGATGTCCCAGCAAGGTCCGATCCTCGTCGTGTCGACCGCGAGACGGCCGTCCTTTGCCGCCACGCTCGATGTCGCGCGACTGTTTCCGGTAGTCGAGACCGGGTGGGCGGATGCGGCGCGTGCGGTCGAGCAGGTGCAACCGGCGGCCGTGCTGGCCGAAACATCCGGCACCAATGCAGCCGGATTGGCGGAGCTGGCCGTGCGAGTCGCGGCGCGTCAGCCCTATCTGCCGCTGATCGCGGTCGATCCGCAGATTGCTGTTCCGGATAATGTCATTCCTTTCTTCCAGAGCCCAGTTTTGCAAACGCACGCCTCGGAAACCAGAGGCGGCTCCAACCGGCTGGCCGCCCGCCTGCGCGCCGCGCTGCGCGTGCGGTCATTGCATGCGACTGTGATGCGCCGGCTGGTGCCGGCAACGCCGATGGCGCTGTCGCATATCGATCCGGCGCGCGACGCTACCGTGCTGCTGATCGGCCGAGGGGGCGCCTATCCGGCGCTGTCGGTGGCGCTTGGCGAGCGCACCGGCGTGGTCGGCGCGCTTTCGATCGAAGCGGCCGCGAAGCATCTGAACGCCAGAGATATCGACGGCATTGTGCTCGGCGAAGGATTCAGCCTGCGCGTTGTCGATGCCTTCCTCACCGTGCTGACGGAGGATGCCCGTTTCCGCAATCTTCCCGTCGTCGTGACGGCAGGCGATCTGGTGCCGGCCTATGATTTGCCGAACCTCGAGATCGTCTCCGGCGACGCCGGCAACGTGGCAGCGACCGCGCTGCCGCTGATCCGCCAGCACGCCTTCGAATCGCATCTCAGCCGCACGCTGAAAGCCATCGACGCCGATGGCCTGATCGACGCGCGGACCGGCCTGCTCACCCCGGAAGCCTTCGAGCGTGACTTTGCCAGCGCCATCTACCAGACGCAGCAACGCGGCGGCGGATTGTCGGTCGCGCGCTTTGCGTTCGACCCTGACCATCCCCGCGCGCAATTCGACGGCGCGCGGATCATCAGCCGCCTGATGCGGCAAATGGATTTCGGCGCCGCCCAGGACGACGGTTCGGTCGTCGTGGTCTTTGCCGAGGCCGACCTGAAGACGGCCCACAGCATCGCGCGGCGGCTGTCGAGCGTGATGCGCCATACCAGCCATGGCCAGCGTGACGCACGGTCGGAGCCGGCGGTGACCGTCGCAACGCTGCTGCCGAACGATTCCGCGAAATCGCTCCGGTCACGGCTACAGGAAGATGCGCAGCGGGCGGCTTCGTAGTCGCCTCACTAGCAGCCGCGCCGTTCCCGGATGCGCAGCGCGCCAGCGGTGCGCTGCTGATCCGGGGTTCATCGTATGCGGACGGGATTGGATCCCGGCTCTCCGGAGCAGCGCCATAGTGCGTCGATGACGCGCGTGAACGCGCTTATGGCGCCACACCGCGTCCGGGACACGAGTAGCTACGCCGCCTTCTTGCTCTCCGCGAGATTGGCGAGCTGCCGCAATATCTCGGTCGTGCCCATGAGCCGCTCTTCCGGCGTCTTCCATGTCTGCAGGAATACCACCTTCATGTCGGGCCGGACCTTCGCGGCCTGGCCGTGCTGACGGATGAAGGCGACCAGGCGATCCGGCTGGGCGAAGCTGTTGTCGCGGAACGAGATCACGGCGCCCTTCGGCCCGGCATCGACTTTCTCGACGTTGGCTCGGCGGCAATAGGCCTTGATGGCCGCGACCTTGAAGAGATAGCGGACTTCGTCCGGCAGCACGCCAAAACGGTCGCGCATCTCGGCGGCGAAGTTGTCGATCTCCTCGTCGGTGTCGAGGTCCGCCAGCCGACGGTACAGCGACAGCCGCACCGAGAGATCGTTGACGTAATCCTCGGGGATCAGCACGGGCATGCCGATGGTGATCTGCGGCGACCAGCGATCCGCGGCGGGCTCGGCCACGCCGGCCTTGAGGTTGAGGATCGCCTCCTCCAGCATCGATTGATAGAGCTCGAAACCGACTTCCTTGATGTGGCCGGATTGTTCTTCGCCGAGCAGGTTGCCCGCGCCGCGGATATCGAGGTCGTGCGATGCGAGCTGGAACCCCGCGCCCAGCGTTTCCAGCGACTGCAGCACCTTCAGCCGCCGCTCGGCTTGCGCGGTGATCTTCTGCTGCGCCGGCAACGTGAACAGCGCGTAGGCGCGAAGCTTCGAGCGCCCGACCCGTCCGCGCAACTGATAGAGCTGCGCCAGCCCGAACATATCCGAGCGGTGCACGATCAGCGTATTGGCGTTCGGAATGTCGAGGCCGGATTCGATGATCGTGGTCGAAAGCAGGATGTCGTACTTGCCGTCATAGAAGGCCGATATGATATCCTCGATCACGGTCGGCGGCATCTGGCCATGCGCAACCGCAACCTTCATCTCCGGCACGTTCTTGTCGAGGAAGTCCTTGACGCCGGCAAGGTCTTCGATCCGCGGCACCACATAGAACGCCTGCCCGCCGCGGTAGCGTTCGCGCAGCAGCGCCTCGCGGATCATCAGGGGATCGTGCGGCGCCACGAAGGTGCGCACCGCGAGGCGATCGACCGGGGGCGATGCGATGATCGACAGCTCGCGCACGCCGGTCAGCGCAAGCTGCAGCGTCCGCGGGATCGGCGTCGCGCTCAGCGTCAAGACATGTACCTGCGCCCGCAATTGCTTCAGCTTTTCCTTGTGGCTGACGCCAAAGTGCTGCTCTTCGTCGACGATCAGCAAGCCAAGATCCCTGAACTTGATCGACTTGCCGAGCAGCGCGTGGGTGCCGACGACGATGTCGACATTGCCTTCGGCCAGCCCTTTCTTGACCTGCGTCAGCTCCTTGGCCGGGATCAGGCGCGAGGCCTGCGCGACATTGACTGGGAAACCTCTGAAGCGTTCCGCAAAGTTCTTGCTGTGCTGCCGCGCCAATAGCGTGGTCGGCACGACCACCGCGACCTGCTTGCCTTCGAGCGCCACAGCAAACGCCGCGCGCAACGCCACCTCGGTTTTGCCGAAACCGACGTCGCCGCAGATCAGCCGGTCCATGGGGCGGCCGGTTTCAAGGTCTTTCAGCGTGGACGTGATGGCACCGAGCTGATCCTCGGTCTCTTCATAGGGGAAGCGCGCACAGAATTCGTCATAGACATGCGGCTGCACCGGCATTTTCGGCGCCTCGTGCAGTTGCCGCTCGGCCGCGATCTTGATCAGCTCGCCCGCGATCTCGCGGATCCGGTTCTTCAGCTTGGCCTTGCGTGCCTGCCAGCCGCCGCCGCCCAGCCGGTCCAGCTCCACGTTGGCGTGGTCGGAGCCGTAGCGCGACAACAGCTCGATGTTCTCGACCGGCAGGAACAGTTTTGTTTCGGCGGCATAATGCAGCTCCAGACAGTCGTGCGGCGCGCCGCCGACTTCGATCGTCTGCAAGCCGACAAAGCGCCCGATGCCGTGCTCGACATGCACCACGAGATCGCCCGTCGAAAGGCTCGTGACTTCGGAGATGAAGTTGTCGAGCTTGCGGCTCGATTTGCGCTGACGCACCAAACGGTCGCCGAGGATATCCTGCTCGCTGATGACGGCGAATTCGTCGGTCTCGAAACCGCTCTCCATGCCGACCACCGCCAGCATGGCCTCGTTGCGCGGCGTCGCCTGCACGGTGCGCCAGGCGTTGACGCTGGTGATATTGGCGAGCTTGTGATCCCGCAGCATGCTGGCCATGCGGTCGCGCGAGCCTTCGCTCCACAGCGCGATCACCACTTTCTTGCGCTGCGCCTGCAATGCCAGCACATGCGCCACCACGGCTTCGAACACGTTGACGGAAGTGTCGGCGCGCTCAGGCGTAAAGTTGCGGCCCTGCCGCGCGCCGGCGTCGAACAAATCGCCAGTGCCCTCAGGCACGGCGAACGGCGTCAACCGCGCCACCGCGGCGTCGCTCAGCCGCGTGGTCCACTCCGTTTCCGTCAGATAGAGCCGATCCGGCGGTAACGGCTTGTAGATCGCACCTGAACCCGGATGCTCCAGCGCCTCGCGCCGCGCTTCGTAATAGTCCGCGATCTGCTTGAAGCGTTCGCGCGCGGCATCCTCGCCCTGCGGCTCGATCGCGACTGGCGCGCCGTCGAGATAGTCGAACAGCGTATCCATCCGCTCCTGGAACAGCGGCAGCCAATGCTCCATGCCGGGATGGCGGCGTCCCTCGCTGACGGCCTCATAGAGCGGATCGTCACGCTCCGGCGCGCCGAAGGTCGCGACATAGCCCATGCGAAAGCGGCGAATGGTTTCGGTGACGAGCTGGAATTCCGAGATCGGCACCAGATCGAGCGCGCGCATGTCGAGCAGCGTGCGCTGGGTTTCCGCATCGAAGGTGCGGATCGATTCAAGGGAGTCGCCGAAGAAGTCAAACCGCACGGGCTGATCGAGCCCGGCCGGAAACAGATCGAGGATGCCGCCCCGCACGGCATATTCGCCGGGCTCGCGCACGGTCGAGGAGCGGTTGTAGCCATTGTGCTCGAGCCAGGCGACGATCGAATCCATCGGCACGACATGGCCGGGCGCAACCGACAGCGCCTGCGCCGCCACCACTTCGCGCGCCGGCACACGCTGCACGATGGCATTGACGGTGGTGAGCACGATCAGCGGCTTGTCGCTGCCCTGCAGGCGCGACAGCCGCGCCAGCGTGGTCAGGCGCTGCGCCAGGATACCGCCATGCGGCGATACCCGGTCATAGGGTTGGCAGTCCCAAGCCGGAAACTGCATCACAGGCAGATCGGGGGCGAAGAATTCCAGCGCCCGCGCCAGTTGCTGCATGCGCGGACCGTCGCGGCAGACCACGGCAAGGCTGACTGCCGGCGGTTTCGGCCTGGCGGCGACCGCACGCGCGAGGTCGGAGACGACAAGCCCCTCCGCACCCTCGGCAACATTGGCAAAGGTCAGCGCGCGGCCGGGGGCCAGCAGCGCGGCGGGAGATTTGACGGGGGCCTTCATGCGTCGTGGCCCACGGCGCGAAACGCCTTGATGCGGTCGAACAGCGAGGTCGCATATTCCGGATCGAGCGGCTTGTCGCCGGTCAGGGCTGCATAGAGATCGGGGTCGGGCACCTCGATCAGGCGTTCCAGCTCAGTTAGTTCGTCGTCGCGCATGCCCGATATCTCGGCATCGGCAAAGCGTCCGAGGATCAGGTCCATTTCACGGGTGCCGCGATGCCAGCAGCGAAACAAAAGCCGCTTGCGGCGGTCATCGAGGCCACCGCTCGATCGTGTCGTACCCGTCATTGTCCTATTCCATTTCGAACGCCAAAAGCCCGGACGTGCCGGGCGGGGTTGATATAGCGACCGGGATCGCCGATGTCAGCCCTAACTATTCCCGATTTATCAACTGTGCCGTCATTGCCGGGCTTGACCCGGCAATCCATCCTCTTGAAGAGGGATGGATGCGCGGATCGTGAGCGACGAGAGACCTGATGCGCCCCACCCTGCTCAATCCCTTGTTTGCGTCGGTCACGAGCCTTCCGGGCGTCGGGCCGAAGCAGGACAAGCTGTTGCGCTATCTGCTCGACCGCGACGAGACCCCACGGCTGGTCGATTTGCTGCTGCACCTGCCGGCCAGCGTGATCGACCGCCGGGCGCGGCCGAAGATTCGCGAGGCGGTACCGGGAACGGTGGTGACGCTGGAGGTCACTGTGGATCGTCACCGGCCGCCTCCGCCACGAAATGCCCGCGCGCCCTATCTCGTCTATGCCAGCGACGATACCGGCGACGTGGTGCTGACGTTTTTCCGCGCCAAGCCAGGCTATGTCGAAAAACTGCTGCCGGTCGGCGACAAGCGCTACGTGTCGGGCACGCTGCAGATGTACGATGGCATCCCGCAGATCGTGCATCCCGACCGCGTCGTGGACGAGGCGGCATTCTCAAAATTGTCCGGTATCGATCCGGTCTATCCTCTGACCGAAGGTCTGGCGCTCGGCTCGCTGCGCCGGGCGATCGCGCAGGCGCTGCAGAAGTTGCCGGAACTGCCGGAGTGGATCAGCCCTGAGGTCATTCGCCGCTGCAGCTTTCCACCGATCCAGGAAGCGCTTAACCGCGTGCATGTGCCGGTCGAACTCACGGACATTTTGCCCGACGGCCCGTTCTGGTCCCGGCTCGCCTTCGACGAACTCTTGGCCGGCCAACTGGCGCTGGCACTGGTGCGCGCGCAATTACGGCGTCCGGCCGGCGACCGCAACGCCGGCGATGGTCACCTGCGCCACAAGATCATCGATGCGCTGCCTTATGCACTCACCGCCTCGCAGCGCGCGGCGGTCGCCGCTATCACCGAGGATCTGCTCCAGCCGGTGCGGATGTTGCGACTGCTGCAGGGCGATGTCGGCTCCGGCAAGACGGTGGTGGCGCTGTTGGCGGCGGCTGCGGTCGTGGAGGCCGGCAAGCAGGCTGCGCTGATGGCGCCGACCGAAATCCTCGCCCGCCAGCACATCAAGACCATCGCGCCGCTGGCCGAACGCGCCGGCCTGCGTGTGGCAATCCTGACCGGACGTGAGAAGGGCAAGGAGCGGCGCGCGATCCTTTCGCAGCTCGAAGCCGGCGAGATCGATTTTCTGGTCGGCACCCATGCCCTGATCCAGGACGACGTGATCTTCAAGGCGCTGGCCCTGACGGTGGTCGACGAACAGCATCGATTCGGCGTGCGCGAGCGGCTGGCGCTCACCAACAAGGGCGAAGCGGTCGACGTGCTGGTCTTGAGCGCAACGCCGATCCCGCGCACGCTGGTGCTCACCTATTTCGGCGACATGGACGTCTCCGAGCTGCGTGAGAAACCGGCCGGCCGCCAGCCGATCGACACCCGCGCGGTCCCGGCCAGCCGCCTCGATGAAGTCGTCGATGCCGTTGGCCGCGCGCTCAAGGCCGGCAAGCTGGTCTACTGGATCTGTCCGCTGGTCGAGGAATCCGAGGCCGAGGGGACCGAGCACCTCACCAACGCCACCGAACGGTTCGAGCGGCTGCAGAAACGCTTCGGCGACCGCGTCGGGCTGGTGCATGGGCAGATGAAGGGCGTGGAGAAGGACCGCGTGATGGCGCAGTTCGCCGCCCACGAAATCGGACTTCTGGTCGCCACCACCGTGGTCGAGGTCGGCGTCGACGTCCCTGCCGCGACCATCATGGTGATAGAGAACGCCGAGCGTTTTGGGCTCGCGCAATTGCACCAGCTGCGCGGCCGAATCGGCCGTGGGTCGGAGTCTTCGACCTGCCTGCTGCTCTACAAGGAGCCGCTCGGCGAGATGTCGGCGGCGCGGCTGAAGGTGATCCGGGAGACCACCGACGGCTTCAGGATCGCCGAGGAGGATCTCAAACTGCGTGGCGAAGGTGACGTGCTCGGCATTCGCCAGAGCGGCCTGCCCGGCTATCGCATCGCCCGCTCCGACGTGCACGGCCAGCTCATCACGCAGGCGCGCGACGAGGCGCTGCGCATCATGAAGGACAATCCCAAGCTCAAGGGCGAGCGCGGCGAAGCGCTGCGCTGCCTGCTTTATCTGTATGAACGCGACGAAGCCGTACCGCTGATCGGCGCGGGATAGGTCTTGCTCGCCTCAACGGCGGCAATGCGGCGCCGGTAATGCTCGGTGCCGTCGACGATCTTGTCGAGCAGCGCCTGCAACGCCCAGAACTTTTCGTGGACATCGAAGGTGACGGCACGGCTCTCGCTGCAGGCAAACGTGCCGAGACGCCGGTGGTAGAGCTTGGCGAGCTTCGGGTAGCCCATCGGTTCGGCCATCGCCGACAGCGCGAGGTAGACGGAAAGTTCGTCTGCAAGTGCCGGATGGTCGGCATTCTCGGTCATCAGCCACTTGTAGAGATCGGGATGAAAATTCGTGAACACGCCGGTAAAGCCGCGCGAACCGGCTTTCATTGCCTCGAATGCAATTGCCGCATTGGCGTTGACGATGGCAAGCGGCGTGCCCCTGGTCAATGCCACCCGGCGCTTCACCGTTTCGAGGTCGCAGGACACGTCCTTGAGGATGACGAAGCGGCCGGTATTGGCGCAGAACGTCAGTTCGTCGTCGGTGAGCAAGCGGCGATAGGGCGCCGGGCACTCGTAGAGACCGAGCGGAATTTGCTTCGGCAGCCGATCGAGCAGCCAGGTCAGATCGTCGATGAACCGGCTGCCGCCTTCCTGCCTGGCATCGAGCCGGTTGGTGACGAGCACCATGCCGTCAACCCCGGTCGCGGCAATCGCGGTCAGTTCGGCAAGTTGGTCATCCAGGCTTTCGCTGACGTGACCGGAAGCGATCACCGGGACGCGGCCCGCGGCGGCCTTCTTGACGAAGGCGGCGAGCGCAACCCGTTCGTCGAGACTCAGAAACTGCATTTCGCTGGACTGGCAGACCGCAAACAGCGCGTCCGATCCGTTGTCGATGTACCATTCCACCAGCCGGCCGAGACCCGGATAGTCGATCTGGCCGCTTTCGGTAAACGGCGTGATCATCACGGGAATGATGCCTTCGATCTTCTTCGTCATGATGTCAGGCCTGCCAGCATTCGAGATTTTCAGCGCCAGAGCGCGACTTGGAAGGGCCGCGCCATCAGGCGCCCGCCCTACTCCACCTTTACCTTTGCGGGAGCCGTCTTCAGACCGGCAGCCGAATTGGCCACGCGCGCGGCGTTTGCCATGCCGGCGAGCGCGGCGTTGCGTTTCTGCGGATCAGAGCCGGGCTGCACCACGCCGGCCGACATGATCAGCGTCGCGGCGTCCTCGGTGCTCATGTCGACTTCGATGATCTTGCTCTTGGGCACGTAGAAGAAGAAACCCGTGGTCGGGTTCGGCGCGCAGGGCAGGAACACCGAGATGTGCTCTTCCTGGTCGGGAAGCTGGCTGGCGATGTTCACGCTCGGCGGCTGCGAGATCAAGACGATCGACCACATGCCCGGCGAGGGAAATTCAACCAGGCCGACCTTGCGAAAGCTCGAGCCCTTGCCCGAGAACAGCGTCTCGAACACCTGCTTCAGGCCGCGATAGATCGCGCGCACCACGGGCATGCGGCCGAGCAGCCGCTCGCCGAGGTCGACCAACGTCCGCCCGATCAAATTGGCGGTGAGGAAGCCGAGTAGCGTCAGCGCGATCACCGCGACGATCAGTCCCGACCCCGGCAAGCCGAACGGCAGGTAGGTTTCGGGACGGTAGACCGTCGGCACGAAGGGGCGAACCAGGTTGTCGACCCAGTTCACGAACCACCAGGTCAGGTAGAGCGTGATCGCGACCGGCCCTGCGACAATCAGTCCGGTCAGAAAATAGTTTCGGAAACGGGCCATTAGCCCGGCATGGTGCGCCTCCGGCAGGGGTTCCTCCGGGGACGCGGTCGGGGGCAGTTGTTCGCGGTTCATCGTGGTTCCAGGTCAGGGCGGCCGAACTCGACATTCGGGCGCGATCGGACGCAAAACCGGGGTCCACTTTTGCTGATCGCGCCTATGCCAGCTAAGCCATCCTAGCAGGTTTTTGAAGGGCCAGCGTGACAACCGAGGGGCTTGACTATCCAGGCGCTTGACTATTCGACGGTTACCGATTTCGCGAGATTTCGCGGCTGATCCACGTCGGTCCCCATCACCACGGCGGTATGATAGGCCAGGAGCTGCACCGGGACGGCGTAGACCATCGGGGTGAACGCCGAGGCCATGTCGGGCAGCACGATCGTCACCAGGGAGTCGACGGTGGCTTCCGCCGCTCCCTTGGCGTCGGTCATCAGGATGATGTTGCCGCCGCGGGCCGCGACTTCCTGCATGTTGGAGACGGTCTTCTCGAACACCCGGTCGTACGGCGCGATCACCACGACCGGCATGGTTTCGTCGATCAGCGCGATCGGACCGTGCTTGAGTTCGCCGGCGGCATAGCCCTCGGCGTGAATGTAGGAAATTTCCTTCAGCTTCAGCGCGCCTTCCAGCGCCAGCGGGTAGCTGGTGCCGCGGCCGAGATAGAGCACGTCCTTCGATTTCGAGATGTCGCGCGCCAGCTTTTCGATCTGCGGTTCCAACGTCAGCGCCGCCGCCATCAGCCGCGGAATCTCGACGAGGCCATGGACGAGTTTGGTCTCGTCCTCATCCGACAGTTCGCCGCGCGCCTTGCCGGCGGCAACCGCGAGCGAGGCCAGCACCATCAACTGGCAGGTGAAGGCCTTGGTCGAGGCTACGCCAATCTCGGGGCCGGCCAGCGTCTGCAGCACGGTTTCGCTTTCGCGCGCAATCGTCGAGGTCGGCACGTTCACCACCGACAGGGTGTGAACGCCCTCGGCCTTGGCGTAGCGCAGCGCGGCCAGCGTGTCGGCGGTCTCACCCGATTGCGAAATGAAGATCGCGAGATCGCCCTTGCGCAAGGGCGCCTCGCGATAGCGGAATTCGGAAGCGACATCGAGCTCGACCGGAATGCGCGCCAGCCGCTCGAACCAGTACTTTGCGACGTAGCCGGCATAGCTCGCGGTGCCGCAGGCGGTGATTGAAATGCGCTGGATATCCTTGAAGTCGAACGGCAGCTTGACCGGCAGCATGACGCGCTCGCTCGCCATGTCGATGTAGCGTGCCAGCGTGTGGCCCACGACTTCCGGCTGCTCGTGGATTTCCTTGGCCATGAAGTGGCGGTAGTTCGCCTTGTCGACCAGCGAGGTCGAGGCGCTGTGCTTGACCGCGTCGCGATGCACGATCGCGTTGGTCTTGTCGTAAATGGTCGCGCCCTTGCGCGTCAGCACCGCCCAGTCGCCGTCCTCGAGATAGCTGATCGTATCGGTGAACGGCCCGAGCGCGATCGCATCCGACCCCAGATACATTTCGCCGTCGCCGTGGCCTATCGCCAGCGGCGGGCCGTTGCGGGCGCCGATCATCAGGTCGTCGTCGCCGGCGAAGATGAAGCCGAGCGCGAACGCGCCACGCAGTTCCGACAGCGCCGCCCTCACCGCCTCGACCGGCTTGATGCCCTTCTGGAGAAAACTGTCGACGAGGTGGAGAACGATTTCGGTGTCGGTTTCGGTCTTGAAGACCGTACCCTTCTTCTCCAGCGCTTCGCGCAGCTCGCGGAAGTTCTCGATGATGCCGTTGTGAACCACGGCGACGCGATCGGTCGCGTGCGGGTGCGCGTTGTTCTCGGTCGGCTTGCCGTGCGTAGCCCAGCGGGTGTGCCCGATTCCGGTGTGCCCCTTCAGCGGTTCGGCATCCAGCCGCTTCTCGAGGTTCTTCAGCTTGCCCTCGGCGCGACGGCGTTCGAGGTGATCGCCCTCCAGCGTGGCGACGCCGGCGGAATCATAGCCGCGATATTCAAGCCGTTTGAGTGAGTCCACCAACTGCTCCGCGACCGGAGCTTTCCCAAGAATGCCGACAATGCCGCACATGCGGTTCAATACCCCAAATCGACGAATAGCGTCGCAACCCGCTAGTCTCTTAACGAGAAATGAAGTCCGACAGATACTCAATAATTATTGCGGATTGAGACAGCCTTAAGCGGAAAGCTTAATGGGTAGCCTAACCGGGGATTAACCTGTCACATCCGCCATGCTGATGGAATATGAGTCCGCGATCTCGCGGCATGATCTGCCCGAGGCTTGGCCTTGGTTCCCTCCAAAGAAAGAGGGAGCAGGGAATGCCGGATGCGCGCTGCACCCGCGGTCTCGTGTACAATGGGTAGAAGGAAACGCACACGAGCATACAGGTTCAGCGGAGGCAATCCGGCATTCCCTGCGCAATGGCTTTACGGCTTATACGTGCTCTTCCCGGCGACGAATTCCTTTTTGTCACCGTCGCCAGCGGATTGAGATTTGTCTTAAGCCCGGTCGGGCCGACGCGTCTCCGCTGGCTTGACATCAGCCATGGATGCCAGAACCACACGACTTTTCCGTACGCAGCGCCCTCTACCTTCACTCCGATCGACGAGATGCCGGCCGAAGGTCCCGATGAAGGCCTTGAAACGCCGGTCACCTGCGCAAGCGTAAGATCACTCACGGGAGAACCCGCCTTGCGATCACGATCGCGCCCGACGCCGCTGCGTCCACCGCATCCAACCCCGCATCCGTGACGATCGCGATACGCCCCTCTTGCCGGGGTGGATGGGCGAAGTGATAGCGGTGATTTGGCCTGTGGCGAAAAGCGGAATATTTTTTCGGATACGACTGGACGGGTAGCATCAGCTTGATTTGGTTCAGCAAATTAGCTTGAGCGCGCAGGCCTAGCCAAGCAGAATTAAACACTGTCACCATAATCTCACGCAGCCCTCATCCGCTTGCTGAACTTCTCGACTTGCACCAGAGTGACGGCCCTTTTGGGAGGGCGGGGTGGCAGGCGTTATTTGGACAATTGGCACGCTCGCTTTGCTGTTCGTCCTACTGAACGGTAATGATTCAATACTTCGCGGATTCAAGCCGAGTGCCGCGAGACGCCGGTCAATCGAATCTCTGCACCCGTCGGCCTAGGAAACTTAACAAAGTTCATAAGCTGATCGAATTTCTCTGCTGATAGGTAGACATACATTTGAACAGAATCCTGTTCTGTAATGTCCTCGAAGTCCCATTCCGATGTGTAACTGACACTGCCCCGCAGACGGCATCTATTCATGCCGTCCCCGGACTTGTAGATGAACAGACCGAATTCCGTGATCTCACGTTGAGACCCGAACATCGCGTATAAACCAGATCGTCTCGACTCCGATATTGGCCGAAGCTTTCCGAATAGATACTCTGATAGTTCCGCCTTGTTGGTTTCGACTTGATCGTCGTTTTCGTTGTTAATCTCAATTTTGAATGTAGGAATCAACTCGACTATCTCAAACCCTAAGCTCCATTCCCATGGAATCTGATCTCCGCCGATCTGCTTTCCCTTCTGAAAAGGCGCGGAGAAAGCGGCGCTTTTTCGAGAAAGCTGTAACTCTGCCTTTTCCTCGCAGTTAAGTGCACTGTCACCGTATCAGCGGGGCTCGAACTTTGGCGGCGATGACGGTCATCGGGTTTTTATCGCCGCACAGAACTGTTCCGTGACCGCCGTCGTTTCCTCGGTGACGATCCAGCCGTTCGTTTCGGCGTTTTCCCTGGCCAACTTCTGCTCGGTTTGAAGCATCTTTTTGATGAGCGCGTACGGTTTCCAGTCGGCCTTGGACAGCTTGACGGGGGGCGCACCGCAGACGTTGTGGGCAATCGCTTTCTGCACACTGGTGCTGATGTCGCTCATGTGGTCCTCGACCACGGCGGTGAAGCGCGCCTTGGCGTATTGGCTGTTGGCTGCGATGAAGTCTCTGCAGAAGGCGACCCGCTGACCTCCGTCGCGGGCCTTGATGTAGGCCGTCTGCGTTTCGTAATGGACGCGGTAGGCGAGTTTGTTGGCGTTCGGGTCGGATTTCGCCGCTTCGAGCATGGCGCGGTGGTCACCCAAGGTGGCCTCATTGATCCTGAGGTCACATACTTTGGCGAGGGAGACGACCGGAACGTAGGCCCGCACCTTGGCTTCCAAGGCATCGTTGGCGTGCGCAACTGGTGCGAACAGGCTGGCGGCGATTGCGAAAGCAGCAAGGCAGCGTTTCATTGTGACGCACTCCACAAGCGGTGGCGGATTCTGAGCGCGGTGGCCCAGCCGAGGAGCGTCCAGCCCAAGGCGAATTCCTTGGGCGGCTGTCGAGCGCCCATCTTGATCTGGATCATGCCGTTCCGCATCCGGACCGGATCGTCGGTCGCGCCCATCAATACCGCGCCGCAATCCGCCATCCGGCATTGCTGGTCGAAGGCTCGCCGGTCGGATCGGTTCTGATCAATAAAATTACGGTGACAGTGTACTTAATCGCTGCTGGCGAAGTGCAATTGAGTGCATTGTCACCGTAATTCTAACACGAAGCGCGCCCTCAGTGCGTCGTCGCTACGCGACATAGGTGCTAAGGCCGACGCATGTCGCGCGAAAACAGAACCGTCAACTATAGCGCCGGTCTATGATGCACCTCATCCTATGGGCGCATCAGCTTCGACGCATCTGAACTGAACAAACTAACTTGTTAGGTCTGGATCGCTGCTACACTATTGCCCGCTGCCAGCCTATTGGAGGGATGATCCGCCAAGCGCGGTGAGCACCCATTCACATACCCATTTTACGTACGAACTAGATTGTAACTGCGCACGTACTTCAATTCGGTTGTGAGGGCTCAAATCATGACGAAACACTATTCCAAGCGCATCATAGCCGATGTGCTCGTAGTCCTCGTATCTGTAGTGATGATCACGATTGCAGCGACATCCTTCGGCGAGCCCATTCTGGCCGGCATCGCTGCTTCTGTTCCGGGCCCATTCCATCTTCAAAGGACACGCGCAACCGCTGAACCCGGTACCCCGAAGCTTGCCCACGCGCGACCGAAATGTCGGCTTCGTTCCGCTCCTCTGCAATGGAACGTAGGCTGGCCTTTCCAGCCGCCTTTAGCTCCCGGCTGACGAATTCGATCCGAACCGAAGACGCGGCAAAGGGCGTCGCCCTCGCGAGCGCAAGAAAAAACGTCACCCGGCGTTGGGACTTTCCTCTTGGCTCGTCTCATTGCGGAGCGAGCCCCAAAGTATTTCCTTGTTTACTCGCCGTTTAGTCGCAGCGGCGCTCCCTGCGCGTGATCCTGCGGCCGTCGTCCCGTTCAATCGTGGTAGACACCATGCGGCAGCGCTTGCCGATGGTGACACCCCCTGGGCCGATGCCAACTGTGGTGTCGCGGTCGTAGTGTCGGCGACGGTCGTAGCGATAGTCGCGATCCCTATCGTAGTCGCGGTCCCGGCCGATTTGAACATCGACGCCTTGGGCCTTGACCGGAGTGACGAGCGGGGCAGTCGTAAGCAGCGCGGCGGCTGCCGCCACGGAAAGAGCGATCCTCAACATGTGGAAGTCCTCCTTGGGCTTGATCTAGCGGTGCAACGGGCACGAATGCTGAGGGTTCCTTTGGGGCAATCAAGGAAGCACGGAAGTAGCGCGGCGTATGCCGCCTTTCGAGTGAGCGGCCCCCGCAAAGGTGCGAGGGTTCGGTTCCAATGGGAGAAAGTGCGCGCCCGTACTCTTCCGGATAGACGGTCCCGAAATCGGTACCAGAATAGCCGCATTGCAGCGGCGTGGCATTCAGTTCACCTAATATTTGCGTTTCGCCCGGCAGTCCGAAATGGCTGCCGGGCTTTTGCATGAGTACCTGTCAGGCTGCTCCAGGGCCGCTTCCAGTTCTGTGACGATGTCGTGCAGGAGGCCAATTGCGAGCGGGTCGGTAACCTCGCGCTCCATCACGCGGTAGCGCATCACCCGCTCTTGAAGCTCACGCTGTTCCTTGTCGTCGTCCATATCGCGCTCCGCACCTACGCATGACGTCGAACGAGACTGATGGTTGCAAGGAACTTGAATGAATATTCATCAAGGTTAAGCGTTCCCTTCGGCGTCAACCGAGGTGGCCTAACGGGCGGTCGCAATTCAGCCAAGGCCAGCCGGGTTGCAGGTCAAATACCGAACGAGTGCCTGATCTGCCTCAGCATCGATATGGCGGCGTCGGTATACCGACCATGGGTGAGATACTGGTCTAGCTGCGACGCGCCAAGCAGCATCAAGGCTGCCATTACAAAGCCTTTGATCATAGTGGGCCTCTCCAAAGGAAAGAGACCGCCAACCCAGAATTACGGTGACTGTGCACTCAATCTGCTGCTGGCGAAGTGCAATTGAGTGCACAGTCACCGTAATTCCAGGCCGGTCGGGTTAGAGCCTTTCGGAATTCGCAGTCGCCGATCGCGACCTATCCGCAATGGGCGGAATGCTGGCACCAATTGGTAGCCAAATTGCTAAATCGTGCTGCGACTCTAGCCCGTCTCATTGCAGACTCTCGCGAAACCTCACGCCGGGTGTCTCCACAATTGACACTCCCCATGTGGAGAGAGCCCTCACCCGGCGCTCCGCGGAGGAATAGTCAAGACCTGTGGATCGGCGTGTCACGCGACTTGCTGATCACCACCCTCTGATCTGTCGGGAGCGCTGAGGTGGAGACAGTTACCGCTCCCGGACTGCGTAGGTTAGGTGGGTCACCCACTGCGTCGGCTCCGCGCGGACCGGCTCCAGGGCCACGCGGTCCGCGTCCACGCCCTCGAACAGGCGGATTCCGGAGCCGAACAGCACGGGCGACAGCGCGATCGAGAACTCGTCGATCAGGCCGGCGTTCACGTACTCCAGGATCGTCTCGGCGCCGCCCGCGATGCGGACGTCGCGGTCGCCGGCGGCCTCGCGGGCCTGGTCGAGCGCGGCCTCGATGCCGTCGTTGACGAAGTGGAAGGTGGTCCCGCCCGGCCGCTCCCACGGCTCGCGCCTGGTGTGAGTGACGACGAACACCGGGGTGTGGAACGGCGCCTCCTCCGGCCATGCCAGCTCGCCGGCGTCGAACATGCGCTTGCCCATGACGCTCGCGCCGGTGCGCTCGTGCGTCGCCCAAGCGATGTCGTTGTCTAGTCCTTCCTCGCCGCCCTCGCCGAGCTTGAGGTTCTCCCGGAAGAACCGCTGCGGGAACGCCCACGCCTGCAGCTCCGACCACTTCCTCATCCAGCGCTGGACCCTCGGGTCGTTCTGACCTTCGGGCGAGAAGACGTCCTCGACGGGCACGGCCTCCGGCGCCATGAACCCGTCGAGCGACATCGTCACGCTGAAAAACACCTTTCCGGCCATCAGTCCTCAACTCCCTTCCGAACAATCTCGGTGACGTAGACAGCCAGCTTGCTCAGGGTCTGCTGGCCGCCCTCGATCGCGTGGTACTTCTCGACCGCCTCGTCGCGCAGTTCCTTGGTGGGGAACACCGTGCGCATCTCGATCCGGGTCGCCGCACCGTCGGGCTCGAACGTCAGGACCGACTCGAAGGCGTTCGGGTCGCCGCGGGACTCACCGTGCAGCAGTGCGATCCGCTCCGGCGGGGCGATCTCGGTCCAGGAGATCCACTCCTGGTAGTCCGTCCCGTCCGGTCCGTACATCACGAAGACCCACTCCCCGCCGACGCGGAACTCGAACGCCTGCGTGGTGGTGGTGAACCCCTCCGGTCCCCACCATCGCGACAGGTGCCGGACTTCGGTGAATGCCTCGAACACCAGCTCCCGTGGGGCACTGATGGCCCGGGAGATCACGATCTCGCGGTCGGCCGTCGCTAACTGCGCCGCGTCCCGTCCTGTCGTTGCCATCGGTCACTCCTCCTTCCTGGCCTGCTTGAGCTCCTGCACGTACGCGTCCAGCCGGTCGAAGCTCTCATTCCAGAACCGCTCGAAACCTCCGGTCCACTCGTGAACCGGTCGCAGCCCGCGGGCATCAAGGCCGTACAGGCGCTGCTTGCCTGCCTTGCGGTCCCGCACCAGCCCGACATCCCGGAGCACCCGCAGGTGTTTGGACGCCCCCGGCTGAGTCATCCCCAGTTCCTGCGCCAACTCGGTCACCGGCCGCTCACCCGCCCGCAGCAGTGCCAGGATCTCCCGGCGCTGCGGCTCGGCGATCGCGTTGAAGACGTCCGATGTCGTTGCTGCTCGTGCCATGGGCGCCAACATATTCCGATATCGGCATATGTCAAGGCGGAGAAATCAGGCGGATCTTGTCAGATGACGATGGCGCCAGCAGAACCACCAGGATTTGCGGGCCAACCAGCGGCAGCCCGGTCAGCCAGTGCAAGCCGGTGAGAGGTGAAGCAAGTCTGCGGCCAAATCGATCTAACCAAGAGTCATCAAGCTATAGTCACGGCATTTTTGACCGAGAAGCTTATTGCCGATTGAGAAAATCTTAAGCGGAAAGCTTAACAGCCCCTCGCGCTTAACCCTGTTTCTCCGCCTTGGCCCGCAGCTTCATCTCGCGGTAGCGCGCGGCGCCACCCTCGCGGTTGCTCTGCGGGCTACGCTCGACCGCCATCGCATCATCCGGCACGTCCTTGGTGATGACGGAGCCCGAGCCGATATAAGCGCCGTTGCCGATTTTGACCGGCGCGACCAGCGAGGAGTTGGTGCCGACGAACGCGCCCTCGCCGATCAGCGTCTTGTGCTTGAAAAAGCCGTCGTAGTTGCAGGTGACGGTGCCGGCGCCGAGGTTGGAATTGGCGCCGACATGGGCGTCGCCGACATAGGAGAGGTGGTTGACCTTGACGCCGGCCTCCAGCGTCGCGGCCTTGGTCTCGACGAAGTTGCCGATCCGAACGCCCTCGCCCAGCGAGGTGCCCGGGCGCAGGCGCGCATAGGGACCGATGGAGGCGTGTCTGCCGATCGAGGTCTGCACGATGTGCGAGAACGAATGGATCACCGCGCCGTCGGCGATGGTGACGCCGGGGCCGATCACCACGAACGGCTCGATGGTGACGTCGCTGCCGAACTTCGTGTCGGCGGCGAGATAAACCGTCTCCGGCGCGATCAGCGTCACGCCGGCGTCGAGCGCCGCCTGGCGCAGCCGCGCCTGCATCACCGCTTCGGCCTCCGCAAGCTGCGCCTTGTTGTTGATGCCGCGCACTTCGTCCTCGCTGGTTTCGATCACGACGGCCTCCAATCCCATTTTCCTGACGATGGCGACGGCATCGACCAGATAGTATTCGCCCTTGCTGTTGGCGTTGCCGATCCGGTCGAGAATTTCCAGCGCGCGGCGACCGTCGAACGCCATCACGCCGGCATTGCACAGCGTGACCTTGCGCTCTTCATCGGTCGCGTCGGCATGTTCGCGGATCGCCATCAGCCGATCGCCCTGAAGCAGCAGCCGGCCGTAACCGGTCGGATCGGCGGCGCGGAAGCCGAGCACGGCCAGCGCCGCGCCCTTCGCCAGCGGCGCGCGCAGCCGCGCAAAGGTCTCGGCCGAAATCAGCGGCGTATCGCCGAACGCGACCAGCAGATCGTCGGCGCCGCGCGCAATCGCCTCGCGGGCAGCCAGCACGGCATGCGCGGTGCCGAGCCGTTCGGCCTGAACGAAGGTCGCGGCATCGGCGCGGACGCGCCTGACCTCCTCAGTGACCGCCTTGTGGTCCGGCCCGACCACGACCGCGAGCGAGGCGCCCGCGCCATGCGGGGCGGCATCCAGAACATGCGCCAGCAGCGATTGACCGGCGACCGGGTGCAGCACCTTCGGCAGCGAGGATCGCATGCGCGTGCCCTCACCGGCCGCGAGCACGACTGTCAGGCTGGATCGAGCGGTCATTCTGGTCCTCAGGCGAACAAGGTTTCCGGCCGTCTTTAATTGTTTTCCCCCGGAGATCAAACCGATTCGCCGCCCCGAAAACGTCCGGATTCAAGTGGTCGGCGCTTTTCCTGTTAATGTTTGCCCTGTGATTCGGCAGGGCCTCGAGGAGGGCCGAGGGCGCTTGGCCAGAAAACCAGACCATCTCGCGGACTTCGAGGCGGATGACAGCGGCGGCGTGCTGAGCAACCTGTTGGCCGACGAAGATGAACTCGACCGCCGCGCGCTGTGGCGGATCGGATCCTGGGGCGTCGGCGCGACGGCTGCGGTGATTCTGGCCGTGATGGCCAACCAATCATCCCTTGGATTGAAGCGTGAGCAGGTCGCCGCGGCTGATATCACCCGGCAGGCGCAGCAAGTTCAGCTCGTGGCCAGGGAAACCCAGAACGAGGCGCGCCGGCTCGCCGCCGCCATCGATACGCTCAATGGCGACCGCGACCGGCTGTATTCCCGTGTCACCAGCCTGGAACAGGGGCTCGATTCCGTTACCGGCGCCATCGCCCGCCAGGGTTCTGTGCAGGCTTCCCCGCCGGTTGCAACTGCGGAATCGCAAGCCGCCCAAAAACCGCCGTCGCCAAGCGTCGCACCGGTAGCGAGCGCCCCGGCCGCAGCGCCCGCCACCGACAAAACCGCCACCGCCGAGCCGTCCCCGGCGACCGTTTCGTCCACGGCAAAGGAGGCCGCGAAGACGGACGCTGCCAAAGCAGATAGCGCCAAGCCGGAAACGGCCAAGGCTGAGATGGTAACGGCCGACACCGTCACGCCGGAGCCCGCGAAACCTTCGCCCGCGACGCCGCTCAGGGCCGCGCAGTCGATGATGGCTCCGCCCGATCCCGCCGCCGGCAAACTGATCGAGCCGGGCAAAGGACCGAACCCGGTGATCGCGAGTCCGATCCCGGATGTCGTGGCGTCGGCGCCGGCTGATGCGGAAGCGGACGACGCCAACGCACCAAAAGTCTCCCTGCAGCGGACCGAGTTCGGGGTCGATCTCGGCAGCGCCAATTCGGTGAACGGCCTGCGCGCGCTGTGGCGCGGGCTATTGAAATCGAGATCGAACGCGCCGCTGACGGCGCTGCGCCCGATCATCGTCGTGAAGGAAGGCACCAACGGGCTCGGCATGCAACTTCGCCTGGTCGCCGGTCCGCTGCACGACGCCGGCGCCGCTGCCAGGATCTGCGCTATCATGGCTGAAAACAACCGGCCCTGCGAAACCGCCATCTTCGATGGCCAGCGGCTGTCGTTGAACGATCCGCCGCCCACTGCCGCCAAGCCTGGCCCGCGCCGGCGCAGCGTCGCCAAGCAGTCGGCGGCGACAGTCGTTGAGGAAGCGCCGAAGAAGCCCGAACCGCCGCCGGCGACAACGCAGACGAGCTTGTCGTCCATCTTCGGCAAGAAAAATTCACAATAATCTTTTGGCTACAGGGCGTTATGACAAAATTCTGATCTGCATTTTCACTGCGGGCGAACGCTTGTCCCAAGAGCCAATCCCGACCATATTGCGCCGATGAAAAAATCCCCGTTCCGGCTCACGCCCTATCAAGTTCAGTTCCTGTTGGTGGTCGGCTTCGTCACCGTCGGCTACGCGCTCTATCTGCGCTACCTCGCGGTCGAGTTCTCGACCGTGGCGCTGGCCTGCGACGCCGGCCTGCAGACCATGCTGTGCAAGTCGCGGACGCTCGCCACCTATCTGTTCAAGAATTCAGTGTTCGGCATCACCGCGTTGATCATTGCGACGCTTCACGTCATGCGGCCGTCGATCGTGCTGCTGACCGGCGGCTTGATCGCGGCGGGATTCGGAATCGTGCTCTACAATATCGCGCTGTCGGGAATTGCGATCGGCCTGCTCATTTTGGGATTTGCACGGCCCGCGCCCGCCACAGCGTAATCGCCAGCAAGAGATAGATCGCGCACGTCGACATCGCCTGCCAGTTCTGGTTGCCCTCGTTGAAGCCGATGAAGATCGCGGCCGCGACCAGCAAGCCGGCAAAAGCGGATTCGGCAATCGGGCGAATGCCCTCTTTCGGCCGGTTGAGCAGCATCAAGGCCGCGAACGGCACCACCGCCATGGTCAGCGAAGCGAACGGAAAGTCGCGGTAGCGCGGGTCGAACGTAAAGCCGAGCGCGGTTTGCGCCGCGATCAGCGTGGTGACGACGAGTACGAGACCGAGCAGCGCCGACAGCACCGACTTGGTGCGGCCGTCACGCGGCCCGAGCAGTTCGAGGAAGGTCGGCAGCGGCCGTCCCGACATCGCGGCGTTCGCGCACAGCATCGGCGAGGCGATGGCGGCCGCCAGCAGCGCGCCCCATTGCAGCCAGCCGCCTGCCCCGTAGCTCTCGTAAAACATCTTGTCCGCGGCGACCCCGAGCAGCATGCCGGCGGTCGTCGCCGACGTCCCGACCGCGACCCACGCAGTCAGCCGCGGTTTCCACGGCCGCCGCCGCAGCGTCAGCCAGCCCGCCAGGAAAACGAAGGCGCTGAGCGCCATCCCGCTTCCCATCTGCAGTTTCCAGAACGGATAATTGCTGATCGGCTCGCCGGGCGGATATTTCACCGCGCGCTGCGCGTCGTCGATCATGCCCCAATAGCCGCCGACGGTACCTTCGAGCTGGCGCTTCCACGGCTGGTCATAGGCCTCGATCAGATTGACCCGAAACTTTTCGCGCTTGGCGAGGTCGAGGATTTCGGACACCACACGCGCCTGGTTGGTGCGCGACGGCAGCGCGCCCTCGCGCATCCGTCCCGCGCTCGGCCAGCCGGTTTCGCCGATCAGGATTTCCTTGTTCGGAAATGCCACCGCCATCCGCTTGCGGATATCGTCGACGTGGCCGGCGGCGTGCTTCGCGCGCACCGGCATGTCTTCCCAGTACGGCAGGATGTGGATCGTGACGAAGTCGACTGCGTCATAGATTTCGCGGTTGCGCAGCCAGAACTCCCAGACGTCGGCATAGGTCACGGGCACGGTAACACGCGACTTGACCGAGCGGATATGGGCCGCGAGATCCGATGTCGTCATCTCGCCGCGCAGCAGCACCTCGTTGCCGACCACCAGCGCGGTAATCGTGTCCGGGTGTTCCTTGGTCAGTTCGATCGCGACCGAAATCTGGGCGAGATTCTTGATCCGGTTGCTCGATAGCCAGATCCCCTGGATCACCTTCAGCCCGACCTTGGCGGCCAGCGCCGGAACCTGGTCGAGCCCGTTCTCGATCGAATAGGTCCGCACGCAGTCGGTGATCTTGGCGAGTTGCGCGAGGTCCTGCGCGATCTGTTCGGGAAGGATCTGCGTGGTCGGTATCAGGGGTGTCTGCGTGCCGCGGAACGGCGCGTAGGAAACGCATTGCAGCTTGGCACTGGGATCGATCGGCGCGCGCGCAAGCGTAATCGGCGTGGCGAGCCACCACCAAAGGGCCGCGATCATACCTAGCGATGAAAGGAAAAGCGCCAGCGGCGTACGAAGTGAAATCGGTTCCATCCTCCGGGCGGGGACCGTCGATTACCCGTTCATCGGCGTTCTGCCAAGATGCACGATCGCCCTATTCCAGCTCGTCCCTGCGGCAGTTTTACCCGCGCCCGTGATAAAGTTGTGACTTTGCTGGACAAAATCTGAAATACCCGTCATTTGAATCGCCGGGCCGGTCCGCCGCATTGGGGTCCTATTTCGGCGGCAACAAGCCCAGACATCAGCCGCCACGCGCGGCGGGAAACTGATCGGGGAATGTATGCGTCGACGGGTGCTTGATCCAAGAGTTGCGGTTTTGAGGCGCTTCGCCGCGGTGGGCCTGGCCCTCCTGATCGGATCGGCCGGGGCGTTTGCCCAGAGCGGCAGCCCGACCCCGCAGGATCAGCAAGGCAAGGCGCCGGCCGCCAATACCGCCGAGGCCAACAAGGACAATCAGCGCAAGGCCGACGAATTCGTCGAGGCGGCCCAGGCGATCAACGGCCCGGCCGGAAATCCCGAATGCGTCTGGCTCGGCCGTCGGGTGGTTCGCCTGATGTGGCGCGACGACCTCGACACCGCGTTCAGGCACCTCGATCTCTATGACCGGTTCGGCTGCCCCGGCGGGCATGTCCAGGCCACCTTCCGCTGCCTGACCCGTTTTGGCGGACAGATCGATCCCAAGGTGGCTGAGACCCTCGACAGCCGCATTCATGTCTGCTGGATCAATCCGGGCGCCCAGCCGCAGGCTGCCGCAGCGGCCAGCCCGGCGCCAGCGACCGCCGGCAACGCAACGCCTGCGCCGGCCGCATCGCCCTCGCCGGCCCCCAGCCCCGCGCCTGCCGCGCCCGCGAAATAGACGTCCGGCATTCAGGATACGTTCAGCGGAACGATCCTATCTATCCGGCGTTTGGATTGGTCGCGCCCTGAAAACGCGTCCTTAAAAAAGTCATGGCGTCATACCAGTTGTGAAATCGCAGGGCAGGACTATCCTGATGATGCCGCCATGTCGGTCGAACCTAGGGGACAGGTTCGCTTTCCATAAATTGCAGCCCCGTATGGTTTAGCCGCCGATGCGTGCCGTCGTTGCCGTTCTGCTGTTTGTCACCGCAGCTCACGCCGGGCTGTGGGGCCTGTTCCAGGAAAAGCAAGCCGCGCCCGATTTCAGGGGCATTTTGCCGAGCGTTTCCTATGCGCCGTTCGAGGGTTCGGCGCATCCCGACGTCGACAATATTCCGCAGATCGAAAAGATCCGCGCCGACCTCAAGAAGCTGTCGACGATCACGCGCGCGATTCGTCTCTACTCCTCGACCGGTGGCGTCGAACTGGTGCCGCCGATCGCCGCCGAATTCGGCCTGAAGGTCACCGTCGGCGCCTGGATCGACAAGAATTCCGATCGCAACAAGCGCGAGATCGAGGCCGCGATCAGCCTCGCCAAGCGCAACAGCAACGTCAACGGAATCGTCGTCGGCAACGAAACCATTTTCCGCGGCGAGCAGAAGATCGACGACCTGGTCGAGCTGATCAAGCAGGTCAAGAAATCCGTCAACGTTCCCGTGACCACCGGTGAAATCTGGAACATCTGGCGCGACAATCCGGAACTGGCGTCCTCCGTCGATTTCATCGCCGCGCACGTGCTGCCCTATTGGGAGAACTTCACCGACAAGCAGGCCGTCGATCAGGCGGTAGCCATGTTCCAACTGCTGCGCGACCAGTTTCCCGGCAAACGCATCGTGATTGCCGAGTTCGGCTGGCCGAGCGCCGGATATAATTTGAGGAACGCCGAGCCTGGCCCGTTCGAACAGGCCTCGGTGCTGCGCAATTTCGTCACCCGCGCCGAAGCTATCGGCATCGACTACAACATCGTCGAAGCGATCGATCAGCCCTGGAAATTCTTCGAAGGCGGCGTCGGCCCCTATTGGGGCATCCTCGACGCCAATCGCGAACCGAAATTCGCCTGGACCGGCCCGATCGTGAACGAGAACTACTGGAAGCTGGCTGCGATCGCGCTGCTGGTCGGCATCCTGATGTCGCTGCCGATCCTGCGGCTCGAGCAGCCGAAAATCATGCAGGCGCTGTTGCTCTCGGCGGCCGCCAACGGCGTCGGCGCCTGGGTTTCCACCGTGTTCGCCTACTGGGCCGGGCACTATTTCGTGTTCGGCTCGGCCTTTGCCCTGACGCTCGGCCTGACCCTGCTGGTTCCGCTGATCTTGATCGCGATGGCCCGCATCGACGAAATCGCGGCGATCGCCTTCGGCCACCGCCCGCGCCGGCTGATTACCAAAAGTGCGACATTGGCCCCTGCCACCATCGGCGAGAACGTCGCCTTCCCGAAGGTCTCGATCCACATTCCTGCTTACTTCGAGCCGGTCGAGATGCTGAAGCAGACGCTGGATGCGGTGTCGCGGCTCGACTACCCGAATTTCGAATGCGTCTGCATCATCAACAACACGCCCGACCCGGAATTCTGGCGGCCGATCCAGGACCACTGCCGCGCGCTCGGCGAACGCTTCAAGTTCATCAACGCCGAGAAGGTGCAGGGCTTCAAGGCCGGCGCGCTTCGGATCGCCATGGAGCGCACCGCGGCGGATGCCGAGATCATCGGCATCATCGACGCCGACTATGTCGTGCATCCGGACTGGCTGAAGGATCTCGTGCCTGTTTTCGCCGACCCGCGCGTCGGCCTGGTGCAGGCGCCGCAGGAGCACCGCGACGGCGACCGCTCGCTGATGCACTACATCATGAACGGCGAATATGCCGGATTCTTCGACATCGGCATGGTCCAGCGCAACGAGTTCAACTCGATCATCGTGCATGGCACGATGTGCCTGATCCGCCGTTCCGCGATGGACATGGCTGGCGGCTGGTCCAGCGACACCATCTGCGAGGACACCGATCTCGGCCTGACCATCCAGCAGCAGGGCTGGCTGACGCACTACACCAACGTCCGCTATGGCGAGGGCCTCCTGCCCGACACCTATGAGGCCTTCAAGAAGCAGCGCCACCGCTGGGCCTATGGCGGCTTCCAGATCGTCAAGAAGCACTGGCGGCGTTTCCTGCCCGGCGCCAGCCGGCTGACGCGGGACCAGCGCCGCGAATTCTCGCTGGGCTGGCTGAACTGGCTCGGTGCCGAAAGCCTCGGCGTGGTGGTGGCGATCCTCAACCTGATCTGGGTGCCGATCGTGGCGTTTGCCGACATCGCCGTTCCCGACAAGATCCTGACGCTGCCGATCATCGGCTCCTTCGTCGTCTCGCTGGTGCATTTCGTCGCGCTCTACCGCCTGCGGGTGAAGATCAAGGCCGGCCAGATGCTGGGCGCCATGATCGCGGCGATGAGCGTGCAATGGACGGTGTCGCGCGCCGTGGCCCAGGGCCTGATCACCGAGCATCTCGCTTTCGCCCGGACCTCCAAGGGCGGGTTGTCGCGGATGTCGATCGAATTCCAGGCGTTCTGGGAGGCCGTGATCGGCGTGCTGCTCTTGATCGGCGCCGCCGTCCTGATCGTCACCAACAGCTATAAAGAGGTGCGCGAGATCTACATCTTTGCCGGCGTGCTGGTGCTGCAGAGCCTGCCGTTCCTCGCGGCGGTCGCGATCGCGGTGTTGGAGAACTCCCGTATCAACTCCTTCGCCTTCTGGCGTAACAGCGCGGTGCGGACAGCGGAACTGATCGGGCTGCGCCCGGTCACTCTGCCGACGGTCAACACCCAGTCCCAGCCGGTTGCCTCGGAAATTCGCCGCGAGGTCAACTAACCGCCGTGGATTGATTGGTCGCGGGTAGTTGAAGATTCCGAACTAACCTTTAGCTCTCTAAAGAGAATTGGGATCAAACGAACATGAATTTGCCGCGGGGTTGCTATTGACCCGCAAGGGCCCGCCCCCTACACAGCGCGGCGAGTGAGCGCGTAGCTCAGGCGGTAGAGCACGTGACTTTTAATCATGGGGTCGAGGGTTCGAGTCCCTCCGCGCTCACCAATGGAATCAGATACTTACAGCATTTCCGCGATTTGCTTTTAGAAGCTGGGGGCACACCCGGGGCACAATCGTCAATGCGACCCGCCGGGGTGAACAAAACGGCCCTAGCGAGATGCGCCAGAGCCGTCCACTTCCGGCGGGAGCCTGTATGGCGACGCAAACCGGAAGCCACCGCATCGAACGCTTCGAAGCCAACATGGTTCCTAAATAGCGGCCCGACGCGCGACGATTCCGGCGCTAACCGACGCCGTAGGGCTTGTTGAGAAAGTAGTCGCGCTTGCCCAGCGCTTTCTCTGCGTACTGGTCGATCGCGACGGTGACAACTAGCGGAGAGGGAAATGGCTGAGAGAATAGACGTTGAGGTTACCGGCAAATCGCAGTTTGAAGTCGCCCACGACATGGCGAAGTTCATTCTAATTAATATGGAAGGGCGTCAGGTGAAGCGCATAAAGCGGCAAGAGTTCTTGCATTTGGTGGCTGACTGCATCGATGCCTTGCGCGGCATCAAGGTCAGGGAGATTGTCAGCTAAAAGGTGAGGCACTCCTGCAGGCTCCGGCCTCCCCTTGTCCGCACAAGCAACCACGTTGGTGACAAGGTTTGCGAGCGAGGACGCCGCGGAAAAATGGTTCGAGGAGAACGATCCGGAAGGTGTGGCCTTCGAGTATGAGGTCTTGGATTTGAATGCCGAAGGAGGCTCTGATGCGCATTCTGCCCTTGGCGATTTTGGCGATCGGGACAGTCTCAATAGGACCGGCGGCTGCCCAGATGTACGATCCGGCTTATCCGGTTTGCTTGCGAGTGTACGGCCCAGCTAGCTATTACGAGTGCCGATACACGTCGCTGCCTCAATGCAACGCGTCTGCATCGGGCCGCTCGGCACAGTGTGTCATCAATCCATATTTCGGAGGCGCGCAAGGGCCCGCGGGTTATCGGCGGCATCTTCGGATCTACTAAAGTGAACCGGATTGGCCGCCAGACCGCTTACGCCATGCTGGTAGCTTGGTGCTGGTATCGTCGGGCAGACGCTGGGGTCGCTGTAGCCCACGAAAAAAGCCCGGCCACTGGCCGGGCTAACTCGGTAAGTAACTGCACGTGCTGAAACCGGGACATTGAAGCATCAGGAATGGGGCGCGTCTGTTCCAAAGCCGACACTGGAGCAATGATGCGACACTGTGACCGGGAAAAAGTAGCAAGTGTGAAGCTAACATGACAGCGATGGCTTGCCGGGTAGCCTTTGCTGCCAGCCCCGCGAGGGTGCCTAAAGCCATTGGGTTAGCGGTCCTGGTGCAGCGTTGCGTATCCGCGCCGGGACCGCTCGCCGCAATGAGCTCGCCAGAGACCGGCTGCAGCTTGGATCCGAGCAGAGCAAAGGAACGGTATTCACGGAGCCAATGTTAACCCGTGCACTCAAGACAACGAGGAGCCGCCATGATGATCCGCTTTGCCTGCTTTGGGGCCTTCTTTGTAGCTCTTTTCGCTCTCACTGGGCCAGCCTCGGCTACGGGCGGATGCGGCGTTGGTTGTCGCAGCACGTCAGAAGGAGCGTGCGTCCGCGACGGATGGCAGGAAGCTATGCCCGTTCGGAACGTGTGCCCGGCCACATCCCAGCCATCTCCCCCTTGCGGCCCATATCACCGATGGAGCCGGCAATCCATGATGTGCATACCGCGTTGAACCGACCGGGTATGCACTCGTCTGTCAACTGATGCTCCCTCTGGCGGCCCCGGCAATACGCAACGCACCGGGGCCGCCGACCTTGGAGAATACCCCCGGCTAGGGGCTTGGGGGCATTTAGCCAGGGGCCCTGCAGAATAGGCCGCCAGTTGGAGACGGTCTGTACGGTCACTGACAAAGGCGTTGCTAAGTGACTGGATTTGTGCCGAGGAGACAGGGCGCCCAGCCGGAGCCTTCCAACAGTTGAAGGCCCTGCGCACGACGTTGCCGGACGACATGCGCAGAGCCATGCCACGCCAGGGCACTCACTCCCCTAATGGCTTGTTCAGGCTGATTTCGATTCTTGGCAGAATTTGGCGCAATGCAGCGCCTGCGACTGTTCTCAACGCCGATCGCTAGCTGGACCCTGCGCGGCTGTCGGGCATTGAGGCTCAGTTCGTCTGCAGCGCGTGCCGTAAGCGGGCATCGAATGTGAGGCCGCTATTTGAGCAGGCACGAAGCGGCTCAAGCTCGTTCCATCTTTTGGAAGATTTTAACCGTTCAGTGCTACCAAGGCGGCATTTCAAAATGGATTATTGCGATGGTGGAAACTCGGATTGCTCCACGTGTTCGCGTGATGAAGCCTGCCAAGATCGATTACGGCGGCGACAAGTATCCTTGTATCGTTCGTGACATATCCAGCACGGGCGCGGCGCTGGACTTTTCCGAGCTGATCCGCATTCCCAATGAGTTCACATTGATCCTGCCGGACGACAAGCTAAGGCTCCCTTGTCGCGTTGTGTGGCGCAAGGAGTACAGACTTGGCGTAGTCTTCGACCTGTAGCTCTATGCAGCCGTTCGGCTCCCGATGTCCGGCTGCCCTACCCTCGCCGCCCCAATGGGCATCGGCTTACCGCCCGAAGCCGTTATGACGCCCTTCGCTTCCGCGCCAACAATTCGAAGCTTACGAGAATAGCCGTGCAAGCGGCCAGCGCGGCCAAAGCCATCAAGAGAACCGTCGTGAGCATGGCAAATCTCCAGCCCGATGATTCGCAATTTCTTAAACTCTGAATTATCTCAGCCGAATGTTTAAGAAAAAGTTAACGCAATATCTTCCGAATGGGGACACTGGTAATGGGACAGAAAGTCCACGTCGTGAAAGAGAAGTCGAAGGGACGGCGGGACGCCGCGAAATTTGTCGGAGCACATGGCAGAGCTTAAGCTCAAGCAGCAACCTCGTCTGGAGGCCGCTCCGAGACCGAAGCCATCGCGCTCGGTAAGGTTGACTGGTTAGGTTAAACTGCGACATCGGTTGCCGCCCGGCGCGGCCACGCCTAGTGATTGGCCGCCGGACAATCCCCCAAGCGTCCGGGCCCACACCAGCAAAGCCGTCAGGCGATCCTACTTCGCCTGGCGGCTTCGTCTTGAACGATGATCGGTCCCACCCATGGCTGAGAGTGAAGGACTTCATCGCTGCCGTGATCGCGATAGCCGGCCGGCTATCCCTCATTGTCTGATGGTGAGGCGGTTCATTTGATCGGACGTAACAAGTACGCCGCGAACAACAAGGGCGGCCCCCACAAAGCCAGTAAGCCGTAAATAACGAGCTCTACGACGTCCATGCTCATCCCCAATGACATGTCGCTGGCCAAGTCTCGCCTAGATTCGCACCTCGCAAAAGCAAAACAGTTTGTGCGCTGCACTCCCAAAGCTGGCGCTGCTCTGGTTGCCAAGTCTCAAATTCAGTGAGAGGGTCATGGCCGGGACCTTGGAGCGATGCCAAATGCATACGCGATCCAAACGATATGTCAGGCGCCAGCGCGGGCGACAGAAGGCGGCCGCCCGTCGAGCGCATGCCAAGTTCATCCCATCGACGCGATCCGAAAATCGCTTGGCCTTCCAGGTTGCCGCCGGGATGAAAAAGCGCTGGCCGAACGCCCTCCCCTTTTCCATTTAGCTCCGGCGCCCTCGCCATCGGTCGAGTTCAAGATTACTCGACCATGCGTGAAACAAACGGCTGCGTACCTGGTTAATAACAGAAACAGGGACGCGACCGTGCAATTCTCTTTCAATCTCGTCTGGAACGAGCCACGCGACAGAGTTCTCGCTGCAATAGGTAAGCGGGAGGCCGAAAAATGATCGAGCTCTCAGCAGCAATCCTCGCCCTGGTCAGCGTGGGCATCTTCGCCGCCCATGCGCTGGATGCCTATCGCAGCGGCTAGCGCCTGAGCGTAGAAGGCGACACGTCCCCTCTGGCGCCGTAGCGCCTCGGCGGTCTTTGTCAAACGTCTGATGCCCCCCGATGGAGGTCACTGGCCGTCGAACCGGTAAGACGCGAGCGTGGCTTTAGAGATACTCCTAGCTGCTGAGCCTTGAAGACCACCCCGGCTACGGTTCGATCCATCTTTTCTGCAATTGTTTGGGCTGAATATTGCAAAGCGAGTTTCTTGAGATCTCTGATATCCTCGTCACTCCAGCGCTTGGCCATCTCTGCTACTCTCCATCTTTGCCATTGCGTTAAATCGGGAAAAATTGGAAAGTTCCATAGCTCTGCCCCGGTTGCGGATGCCGGGCGCAACGGCCGGACCCAACAGTGCGGCAGCCTGGCGGCCACCTCAACGAGGGATTTTTGGATTTGGCGCGCGGCCCGAGCGGGGCGTGGGCCTCGGTAGCGCGTGCATCGTCGTGCGCTGTCGCAAGATGCAGCTTCATCAGCTCCCACAAAATCGATACCGGAGGGTACAATCCGCCGTAGCAGCGGAGATCGCCCGCAGGGGCGCCCTTCAGTGTTCACCGGAGGACCGAAAGATGTTCGCCAGCATTGCCGGCGTAGCCCTCGCGCTACAATTGGGAGTGCCTGCCTACCCGCAGAACGAAAGTACCCCCTTGGCCCAAGGAATCCTGGCCCATGAAAACTTGGACCAAGAAAGCTTGGCCCAAGATAGCTTGGCCCAAGAAATCCGGTACCGCCGTCGCGGCCATCCACCGCCTTGCGGCCACGGCTACGACCTCGATGAGCGGGACGGCAAGTGCTACCCGAACGGAACGGTGCCGCCGCGGTTTCAATCGGGCCGGTATTACCCCCTGGAGTATGGCGGCGGCCGACGGCCGGTACCGTGCGGCCATCGCACGGACGTCGATATCCGCGATGGGCTCTGCTATCCGACGGGCACGGTGCCACGGCAATACCAGGCCGGCCGCCCGCGCTATCACTATCGACGTAACGGCTATTACGAAATGCGATAGTGCGGCGATGCTGAACGTCTGTCCGCCGAGTCGCGGCTATCCCGGGACTGCCGTTGCCGAGGATTTGACGTCCGATATCTGAAATATGTTCATGGGATATTCAGAGCCTGTTTCGATATATTTGCATCGTTGCAACAGCAGCCTTGTGATCGGGCGACCGGTCAGCGCGTCGTGGAAGCGCCGGCAGCTTCTGGTTTGATCGGAGACCAACCAATGATCGTCAGCATTGCCGCCGCAGCACTGGCCGCTCAGTTGAGCGTAGCGCCCGGGAGCGCTGCTGAACCTGTCTTGCCTCAGGCCGTGCAATATCGCGTACCCGCCCATCCCCCGCCATGCGGCCATGGCTGGGATCTGAGCGCGCGCGACGGCCTCTGCTATCCGAACGGATATCTGCATCCGCAGGATCAGGCGGGAAGGCAATATCCGCGTTATTATCGCGGCGGCGGCCGCTATCCCATTCCGTGCGGGCATGGCGCGGACCAGGATAGCCGAGACGGTCGATGCTACCCGACCGGAACGGTCCCGCCGCAGTTTCAGGTGGGTCGCCAGCGCTATTACGGCGGCGGATATGAAGGTCGGCGCCGCTATTATTATGATGACGACTGAGCATCGCGCGCTGCGCTCCCGCTACGGCCGGCGCAACTGCGCGAGAGCCTCGACGACCGCCGATACCAGCGACGCCATAGTGTATGGCTTCGGCAGCCATCCGAGCGGGGCGTAGGGCTCGGCGCGCCCCCGCGTGCGCACATCGTCGTGCGCGGTCGCAAAGATGCAGCGAATTGCGAAGTCCTGATACAGTTCCCGTGCGGCGTCGATGCCGTCGCGGGTGCTGGCCAGGCGAATATCCATCACGGCAAGCGTCGGCTGCGCGTCACTGGCCAGCGCGACGGCTTCCTCGGCGGTCGTGGCCGGACCGACAACTTCAAAGCCGGCTGCCGTCAGCGCGACTTCTGTTTGCAAGGCGATCAGGAAATCATCCTCGACGACAAGAACCCGCGGCGGACCCTGCTTGTCTTCCATGCGCTGGGTCTGTTCGACAGATGGCGACAAGGTCCGATCCGGGTCGGATGGCAACGCAAAATGACCTGCGCTTTGCGGATGCGTCATCGATCGCCGCTTTAGATTTTCGCGGCGGGGAAATCGAGGCACGCCCGCGATGGGTTTTTCGTGACGTGAAGCGTTCCATGGAGCTGGCGTGCGAGGCCGAGTACGAGCTGGAGCCCGGACGAGGTCTTGCGCACGACCTCGAGGTCGAACCCCCCGCCGTCGTCCTCGACGCAAAGGGCCAGCCGTCCGTCATGCTCGGTCAGGCTGACCCGGACGCTCTGGCTCGCATAGTCCCTGATGCCGTGCTTCACCGCATTCGTCAGCAACTCATTCAAGATCAGCGCGAGCGGCATAGCCACATCGTTGGAAAGGACGCCACGCGCCGCGCTACACTCAATTCGTGCATCCGGCGGCAGCAACTGCCGGATGGTTTGACAAACCGCCGGCAGAAACTCCTCCGCAGCAAAGCGGCTGGCATCGCTTCGGCCGTACAGCACACGCTGTGCCGCCGCCATGGCCGCGATCCGTGCGCTGGCTTCATTCAGGACTTTCCGCGCCTCGTCGCTGCGCGCAGTCCTTGCTGCGGAAAACAGCAACGCTTGCAGCATCTGTATATTGTTCTTCGTGCGATGATTGAGTTCATCGAGCAGAAGCCGCTGCTGAGTCTCCGCTTGCCGCCGCTCGCTGATATCAACCAGCATGTTGATGGCGCCGGTGATCTTGCCGGAAGAGTCCCGCAGCGGTGTCGGGAACGGAATGAACGGCACCCGCGTCCCGTCCGGCCGTTCGGCAACTGCCTCGGCGCCGCGCACGGCACGCCCTTCTTTCAGCGCAATTGCCATCGGGCACTGGTCGTGCGGAAGCGGCGTGCCGTCGGGGTTGAACAGCTTCCAGCTGACACACCATTCGTCGCTGCCGAGCACAGGCGTCCGCCCCGAAAAGTCGATCGCCGCCTGGTTGAAATAGGTGATTTTCCCTTGTGCGTCGGTCGTATAGATCGCGGAGGGAATCGCCGCGAGCAATTCCGAAAGACGCTGCTCGCTCTCTCGCAGCTTGCGTTCGGCTTGCTTGCGATCGGTGATGTCGCGGGCGATCTTTGACGCGCCGACGATAGTTCCTGCGCGGTCGCGCACGGGCGAGACGGTCAGCGAGATGTCCAGAAGGCTTCCGTCCTTCCGGCGGCGAACCGTTTCATAATGGTGAATGCGCTCGCCGCGCCGTATGCGCGCGAGGATCCCGGGTTCCTCGTCTTCGCGTCCCGACGGAAAGAGAATCGTCACGGGCTTGCCGATGGCTTCGCCGGCGCTATAGCCGAACAGCCGCTCGGCGCCTGAATTCCAGGTCCTGATGATCCCGTCGAGATCCTTGCTGATGATCGCGTCGTCGGAGGATTCCACGATGGACACAAGTTGCTGCGCGCGATCCTCGGCGGCGCATCGCGCCTGTTCCGCCCTCAGTCTGGCGATGCCAAACCCGAGTTGCCGCGCGAGCGTCAGCGCGACGTCGAGCTCCGGTTCGATGAAGTGATGCGGCCTGTCGTAATAGGCCGTGAATTTTCCGGCGAGCCGGCCGCCGATCAGGATTGGAATGAAGGCCACGGCTGCGATGTGCTCGCGGGCGATCGTTTCCTTGAGGGTATCCGAAAGGGCTGAAGCGCCGACATCCTCGAAATAGACCGGGCGCGGATTTCGTTCATCCCTGCCCCATGGCGAGTGGCCCTCAATGGCCTGACGGTACCCGTCCGAAAGACCCCGCCATCCGACGAAACGCATCATGTCGTTGTCGTCAAACAGGAGAATGGAAGCGCGCCGGCAGGCAAGCGCGCCGACGATAGCGTCCAGGCCGGCGTCGTAAACGTCTGGAAACGATGTGGCGTATTGCAGTCTTTCCGAGAACCGGAACAGCGCCGCCTGCTCTTCGCTGCGCCGCGCCAGCGCCTGTTCGGCTGCCTTGCGAGCGCTGATGTCATGCTGAACGCGCACCGCATAAAGGAAATTTCCAGACGCATCGCGAACGCTCGAGGACGTCACCTCCGCCCAGAAGCACGAACCGTCCTTGCGCGCGAGACGCTTTTCGATGGTGTAACGATCGATTTCGCCGGCGATCTGTCGCCGGAACTGCGCGAGATCCTGCGCGACGTCCTGTGGCGAGGTCTCGTCAAAGATGGAACCGCCGAGCAAGTCGGCCGCTTCTCGTCCCACCAGTTCGCAGGCCTTCTGGTTGACGCGCAGCATCCGCCCGGCCTCATCGATCTCGACGATGCCGACGCCGACATGTTCGTAGGTGACAGCCAGCCTGTCTTCGTGCGCCTGCCGCCATTCATCGCGAGGCAGATGAGGCACGTCCAGGAAGGCGGACCGGCCTGGCTGGGAGAAAGTTTTGGCCGTCCGTCGCTGGATGTTCATTCTCGCCATCCCTGCCCAAGGGCAATTTCGCGTTACGCGATACTCGATGTCGGCACATGCAGGAACCAGTACGCATGACCGCTGAGCGCTTGACCTTGGACAAATCCGGCAAGAGAAAATTTGTTCCTGGCCGTGGCAGGGAGCGGAAATGTCAGTCTTCCGGCGCGCTTCGTTTCCCGCAGGATGGATCGTAATTTGATCGCTAGCACCCGCGGCAGATCCCGGTGAACCTACTCACCTCGGGCCGCCCCCGCGGGCGAACCGGCGGCTTGCGCGGGCGGGCCTTGCGCGCGCTGATGATCCGCTGCGAGGCGGTTGGATATGGCGGCGTCACGACACGTGCGCGCGGCGCTTCGACTGAGCCGTAGGAGACGGCCGGCGGCGGGGGGTTGGGGCGGAGCGGTGGCACGCTCGCGGCATTGCCGATGCCGCTGGGATCGGAGAGCGCCCTGGGGTTGGCCGGTCCGAACGGCACGCCCGATATCGGCGAATTGCCGGCGCCCGCCGAACCGGCTGGCGGCGTCAGTTGTGCGAATGCCTTTACGGGAACGATCAGGCTGAACGCCACGAAGAGAACAAGCGCCGGATTGCGGGACATCGAGGTCTCTCCAGGAGGCTCCCACTCAACGAACATATGGGACGCGCGTTCCCTAGCTTCCAGGCGAGTCCATTTCGTGCTGTCCGCCCTGTTCCGCAGTAGGCGTCGGCGAGAGAATCAGTCCTAATCAAGGCGCGATCACGTCTTGAGATTCCGGCGGCATGAACCAGCCCGAAGTGCTCGATTCCGATATCCGCGCCCTGCAGCAGTGGCTGCGCGCTGCCTGGCATCAGCTTGGCGATCCCACCCTCACCACCTTCGCCCGGCGCGAGCTGCGCAACCAGATGAAGCAGTGCAGCGCCGACTTGCGGGCGTGCCTGCAAAGGGTGGCTGAACAACAGCCCGAGCCGGTCCGATCACCGGCCTCGCCCTATTCCAGGCCAGAACTGCGAATCCTGTCGTGGTGACGGGACAGGATTAGAGCGCTTTCCAGCGAAGTGGACACCGGTTCGCGTCAGAAAAACGCGTCAAAACAAGAATCTAGAGCCCGGTTCTGATTGAATCAGAACCGAAAGGCTCTAGCCGCCTGCCGCCCCGCCTGTGCTCAGCCGGCCCGCCCTGTTGATAACCCGCGAGCCGGTCGGCGAGCATCGAAACAGGCCGGCATCGTGTGCTATCGGCATATCGGCCTGATTAACGACGGAAAGAACACATGCGGATTACCCTGGTCGGTTCCCGCCATTTTGGCGTGACGACAATGAACACCCTACGCCAACATGGGGTCGATATTGTTCGCGTCGTCGTTCACGACGGCGAGGACCGACTTGCCGCCGCGGCACAGGCCGCCGGGATTGACCTCGTGGTGCAGGCCCATCCGAAGCTCGTGATCGCCTCGGAAATCGCACCAAGGACGGACCTGATCGTCACCGCACACAGCCATGCCCGCGTCACCAGGGAGGCGCTGGCCACAGCCAAGCTCGGCGGCATTGGCTATCACCCCTCGTTGCTGCCCCGGCATCGCGGCATCGCCGCAGTCGAATGGACCGTCAAGGAAGGCGATCCGATCGCTGGCGGTACCATCTATCATCTCGCCGACCGGATGGATGCCGGCGCGATCGCCGCACAGGAATGGGTGTTCGTCAAAAAAGGGGAAACCGCCCGAGAGCTCTGGGAACGTGCGCTGGCGCCGCTCGGCCAGAAATTGTTGGCCGATGTCATTTACCACGCCAAAACCCACGGCAGCCTGCCGGCCACGCCCCAAGATGAGGAATTTGCCACCAAGGCACCGAGCCTGACCGACGCCAAGCATTGATCTCTACCATCATACCGCCAATCCGGCGCGATCGCGACGAAACTGCGAATTTTCGTTCCCCAAGCCGGAACCAGATTCACCTTGATGTGTTTGAGATCGCGGGAACTTTCCACAGTGCTGCGGCGCACCCAAGTTTGGACACATTGTGACCAGATAAGGCGCGCCATCACACACATTTCGAGGTCCTTGATCCATGCGCTCCAACCGCATTCACAACCTGTTGTTTGTCTCGTTGCTTGCTTCCGCCGCCACCTTCGCCAGCGCTCCCGCCTCCGCCCAGAACCCCTATGACGGTCTTTGGCAGGTCACCGTTGTCACAAAAACGGGCAATTGCGATGCGCAGACTACCTCGACCGTGAATGTCAGCGGCGGCAAGATTTCGGGCGGTCCGGTTTCCGGCAGCGTCGGCAGCGGGGGACTTGTGCGGGTCTCGATCAATGGTGCATATGCGAACGGTCAACTCAGTGGCAACTCCGGATCGGGGAAATGGAATGGGGCTTCAGCTGGTGTCGCATGTAGCGGTCGATGGGAAGCGTCCCGTCAGTAAGGCAAGCCAGGCTTCTTTTGAATTTTTCGCCAAAAAGCGGCGGCTGACATTCGCAGCCGTCGCTTTTTTTATGGCCGCGTCAGCGGCCTCGACCAGCCATGCGCAGTCGAGCGCCTTCGCCGGCATGGCCGGCACCTGGTCCGGCGGCGGCACGGTGACCCTTGACGACGGTTCGAGCGAACGGATTCGTTGCCGCGCGACCTACAAGGTTTTCGGACCCAACATGGAAATGGTCCTCACCTGCGCCAGCGACGCTTACAAATTCAACCTGGCGGCCGCGGTCGCCGCAGCCGGCGGTGAAGTCAGCGGCACCTGGACCGAGTCCAGCCGCAATATCGGCGGCACCATTCAGGGCCGCGGTGCCCACGGCAGCTTCCAGGTGGTTGCCCAAGCAGCCGGATTCGCCGCCAACATTGCCTTGAAGACCAGCGGCAACAAGCAGCAGATCGCCTTGAGGGCCGACAGCCAGTTCCGGGCCGCCAATATTTCGCTGTCGAAGTAGTCAATCCGACGTCATCGCCCGCGAGCGCGCGTTCGCGCGACCCGTTGGCGGGCGACGACAGTTCAGGGTGTGGCGATCGCCCTAGCTCGTCTTTGGCTTCTCGAGCTTCGCCGCGGTCTCCTTGATGGTCTTGGCGATCAGCAAGGCCTGCTCCTTGTTGAACGCAAAATCCTGCACGCCGCGGTGCGTGGTCAACGACAGGACCATGATGTCGGGCTGGTGCTCGGGCCAGCCGGTTGCGAAGGCAGTCACGAAATCCGCAGAGGTCGATCGAGTGGTCATTGGCTCACGATATCCCTTGTCTTTTCGGTATGCGCTTTGACGGGCAACAGCCCGCCCGGCACACGTGGTATTACGCCTTGGGCACGAAGGCGGTGACTTCGATTTCGACCTTGGCCCTGACGTCGACCAGCCCGTCGATGTAGAGCAGCGTCGATGGCGGGAAATTGCGCCCGAGTGTTTCCTTCCAGGCCGCACCGATGCCGGGGCCTGCGGCCTCATATTCGCTGCGGCTGGTCAGGTACCAGGTCAGGCGCACGATGTGCTCAGGGCCGGCGCCTGCTTCCCCAAGCAGCTTGACAATGCGCTTCAGCGCCGTGCCGACCTGCGCGGCCATGTCCGGGGCATAGTCGCCCTTCTCGTCGCCGCCGGTCTGGCCGGCGAGCACGATCCATTTGCCTGAAGCGTCGACCTCGACACCATGCGAGAAGCCGCGGGGTTTCGACCATTCGGCCGGTTGCAAGATACGCATGTGTAAGTCCTCCTTGAGACCGCCGCTCTTAGCACTGAACCGGGAGCCGCTCCCACAGCGAAATTGCGACGGCGCGCATCGCTGCCCCCGCGCATTTGCGCGTTGCAAATTGTGGCGCCCTCGCCGATACCCGGCCTGCCCTCAACCGATCTCCTCGCGAATGGACCGCATACAATCCAAAGCCCTGGCCGCGCTGTGGATGGCCGGCTGGCTGACCCTGATGCTGATCATCGCGATCGCCGGACGCGAAGCCGCGCGCGAGATCAACGTGTTCCAGCTCATGGAGATGCGTTCGATCCTCGGCTTCCTGATGCTGTACCCGCTGATCCGCGCCAAGGGCGGATTTGCCATGATGAAGACGGCACGCCTGCCGCAGCACGTTGCGCGCAACCTCATTCACTATGGCGCGCAGCTCGGCTGGTTCTTTGCGCTCACGCTGATCCCGATCGGTCAGGTGGTGGCGATCGAATTCACCATGCCGATCTGGACCGCGATCCTGGCCGCCACGTTTCTGGGCGAGCGCATGACATTCTGGAAGATCGCTGCGATCATGCTCGGAATCGTCGGCGTCGTGGTCATCGTTCGGCCCGCTGCCAGCGAGATCGATCCGGGGCAGTTGATCGCGCTGGCGGCCGCGGTCGGGTTCGGCGTCTCGGTGGCGATGGTCAAGTCGCTCACCCGGACCGAGCAGACGCTCTCGATCATGTTCTGGATGCTGGTGATCCAGTCGGCGGCCGGTCTCTTCCCCGCGCTCTACGTCTGGACGTGGCCGCCCGCCCATCTCTGGGGCTGGGTGGTGGTGATCGCGTTTTGCGGCACGTTCTCCCACTACTGCATGGCGCGCGCGATGCTGCACGCGGATGCCACCGTGGTGATCCCGATGGATTTTCTGCGGGTTCCATTGAGCGCCGCCGCGGGCTGGCTGATCTATTCGGAACGGCTGGATGCATTCACCGTGCTCGGCGCGGCGCTAATCCTCACCGGCAATCTGTTGAACCTGAAACCGAATCCTTCGCCTGCGCGCGTGCAAGGCTGAACTTTATTTCCCGGGCTGTGATCTAGATCACGCCCCGGCGCGTGTCGTAACGGTAACGGATGCTTCCGGATTTGGCTGTTCGCCAGCTTTTTTGTGGTGCGAAGCGGGCGATCTTTTGTAATGTCCAGGCACGTTACAAGCCAAAGCCTTTGTCGATTCTGCAGGGGGATTTCCTATGCGTTACCAAACCCTCATTTTGTCCGTCATATGCATGGTCTTTGCGGCCGGAACCGCCCAAGCCGAAAGGCGAGTCGCTTTCGTCGTCGGCAACGGCACCTACAAGAACGTGGCACCGCTTCCGAATCCTTCCGTTGACGCAAAGGCGATGGCCGCTGCGCTGCGCAATGTCGGATTCGAGGTGGTCGAAGGTTCCAATCTCACGCGCGACAAGATGACCGAACGTCTGCTCGACTTCGGCAAGAAGGCCCAAGGCGCCGACGTCGCACTGTTCTTCTATGCCGGCCACGGCATCGCCATCTCGGGCACGAACTATTTGCTGCCCATCGACGCCGACATCAAATCCGAAATGGACGTCAAACTCGGCGCCGCGATCAATATCGACCTCACCCTCGAGCAGACCATGGGCGATGCCAAGGTCAAGCTGGTGTTCCTCGACGCTTGCCGCGACAATCCCTTCGCGGCCAAGATCAAGTCGAACTCGGCCACCCGCAGCGTCAACGTGCAGACGGGTCTCGCTGAAATGAAGTCCGGCGAAGGCACGCTGATCGCGTTCGCGACCGGCCCCGGCCAGACCGCACTCGATGGCCAGGAAGGCGGCAACAGCCCGTTCACGCGCGCCCTGCTCGCCAATCTCACCCAGCCCGGCGTCGAGATCCAGCAGGCGATGACCAAAGTCCGTGCGCAGGTCAACGAGGAGACCAACAAGGGACAACTGCCCTGGGGTCACACCAACCTGATCGGCGCCGTCTACCTGAACGGCGCGCCCGCGCCCGGTGCGGTGGCCGCTGCAGCGCCGGCGTCAGGTGCAAAGCCGGGGTCCGATGTCGAACTGGAGTTCTGGCGCTCGATCAAGGATTCCAACAAGCCGGAAGAGTTCAACGCCTATCTGACCAACTATCCCAACGGTCAGTTCCGGTCGCTGGCGCTGTCGCGGATTGCATCGCTGGAGAGCGGTGCAAAGGATGCAACCCGTAACCTGAGCACGGGCATCGATCCCGCGACCTTCAAGGAAGAAGCAAACCAGACCACCGAGGACCAGATCGGCCTCGACAGAGGCCAGCGGCGCGACGTGCAGCGCCGCCTGAACGGGCTCGGTTTCGACACCAGGGTCACCGGCCAGTTCGACGCCCCGACCCGCGCCGTGATCACGCGCTGGCAGGCGGCGCGCGGCTATCCGAAGAGCGGCTACCTCAACAGGCTGCAGCACAAGGCGCTGCTGACGGAGATCGTGGCGGCGGCACCGACTGCGAGTTCCGAGGAGGAGCGCCCCGCCCCCAAGCGCCGCGCCCCCAGCACCGTTCAGGCGCAACCGCAGCCGCAGCAGCCCCCGCCGCAGCGCCAGTACAGCAACCCCGGCCCGGATCCGGCCGGTGCAGGCCGCTTTATCGGCGGTGTCGTCGGCGGCATGCTGCGCTAACTAACGGCAAGCGACCCATCTGCCAAAGAGGCCCGGGATCCATCCCGGGCCTTTTTCATTTTGTGCCTCGCAGGCCGATTTGCGTCAAAAGCCGTGTTACTTGCCCGCGGCTTTTCGCAACGCCTCATTGATGCGATCCTGCCAGCCCGGACCCCCCTCCTGAAACCATTCCAGCACATCCTGATCGATCCGCAGCGTGACCTGCTCGCGCACGCCGGGAACGGCAGCTTGTTTGGCCGGTGCTTGCGCTACCTTGGCGGTGGCGCGCTTGAATGCGGCCTCGGCTTCGGTGCGCGCATCGTTCAGGGTTCTCGGCCGGCGCGGCTGATCCGCCATCGCTAGATTCCTTCAAACAATGCCGTCGAAAGATACCGCTCTGAGAATGACGGCACGACGGCCAAAATGGTCTTGCCGGCGCTCTCGGGACGCTTGCCGATCGCAAGCGCCGCCGCGATTGCAGCGCCCGAGGAAATGCCGCCGGGAATACCCTCCATGCGCGCCAGCGCACGCGAGGTTTCGATCGCCGTCGGGCCGTTGACCCTGACGATCTCATCGATCACGGAGCGATCCAGAATGTCCGGAATGAAGCCGGCGCCGATGCCCTGGATCTTGTGTGGCGTATGCTGACCGCCGCCGAGCACCGGGCTTTCCTCCGGCTCGACGGCGACGATCCGCAATGACGGCTTGCGCGGTTTCAGCACCTGGCCGACGCCGGTGATGGTACCGCCGGTGCCGACGCCGGCGACGAAGACATCGATATTGCCGCCGGTGTCGTTCCAGATCTCCTCCGCTGTCGTGCGGCGGTGAATTTCGGGATTGGCGAGGTTCTTGAACTGCTGCGGCATCACCGCGTTGGGCGTCGTCCGCACCAGTTCCTCTGCGGTTGCGATCGAACCCTTCATACCCTGCGCAGCCGGCGTCAGGATGATCTCGGCGCCGAGAAACGCCAGCATCTTGCGCCGCTCGATCGACATCGATTCCGGCATCACCAACTTCAGCCGGTAGCCACGGGAGGCAGCGACAAACGCCAGCGCGATGCCGGTATTGCCTGAGGTCGGCTCGATCAGCACGGTGTCGGCGTTGATCACGCCGGCCTTTTCCATCGCGATCACCATCGCCGCGCCAATGCGATCTTTGACGCTCGCGGCGGGATTGAAATATTCCAGCTTGGCCAGGATGGTTGCGCTAACACCATGCTGCTCCGGCAGTTTGCGCAAACGAACGATCGGTGTGTCGCCGATCGCATCGACGATGGAGTCGAAGACCCGTCCCCGCCCAGGACGTTGCACTGCACCCGCGGCTAACGATGCATCCATCTCGACACTCCCAAAGCGATCATGTGCGGGGGAAAAGGCGCTCTCTTACTTAGGAGGCGGCCACATCGATGCGCAAGGCAGAAATACCGGAACGAAGCATTCGCTGCATTGCAAAACAAGAACGTCGCTAAATATCGCGAAATCAACGCATTTATGTTGCGACATCGTCAAAGATTTCTGTTTATACTTTGGTCGTGGGCTGAGCCTGAGGTTCAGATCGCAGGGAGGTCACGATGCCAGCTATTGCTGAAATCCGGTCGACCGTAGCGCTTGGGCCAGATCCGCGCGGATGTGATTTGCCGACCTGCCCCGTGTGCGCCGACACCATGGTGGCTGCGGAAGCTTCAGCCTACCTCAACGACAACGTGATCAGCTATCTCTGGACCTGCGACACCTGCGGTTACGGTTTCGTGACCAAGCATTCGGTCAAGCGGTTCGCCTGTAATTGATTCAAACTATCGTGGAGCAATATCACCGCGCGCCCATCCGGCGCGCGTTTGTTTTTGGAATGCCTCGAACGTGCCGGCGGTGATCGCGTCGCGCATGCCCTGCATCAGATACTGGTAATAAGCCACGTTGATCTCCGACAGTAGCATCGCGCCGAGCGTTTCTCCCGACCTGACCAGATGATGCAAATAGGCGCGCGAGATGTTGCGCGCTGCGGGCCATTCGCTCTCCTCATCGAGCGGCCGCGGATCGTCGGCATGGCGGGCGTTGCGCAGATTGATCTGGCCGAAACGCGTGAACGCCATGCCGTGACGCCCGTTCCTGGTCGGCATCACGCAATCGAACATGTCGATGCCGCGCGCCACCGCCTCCAGCAGATCCTCCGGCGTGCCGACGCCCATCAGATAGCGCGGCCGATCGGCCGGCAGCGCAGGCGCGGTTTCCTCGATCATCGACAACATCACGGCCTGCGGCTCGCCCACTGCAAGCCCGCCGATCGCGTAGCCGTGGAAACCGATGTCGACCAGTTCGCGCGCGCTGATGTGGCGCATCTCGGGAATGTCGCCGCCCTGCACGATACCGAACAGCATGTAGCCATCAGGCGCGGTCTCGAACGCCCGTTTGCTGCGCTCGGCCCAGCGCAACGACAGCCGCATCGCGCGTTCTATGTCGTCGCGCGCAGCCGGCAGCCGCACGCATTCGTCCATCTGCATCGCGATGTCGGAGCCGAGCAGCCGCTGCACCTCGATCGAACGCTCCGGCGACAGCTCGACCTTGGTGCCGTCGATATGCGAGCGAAACGTCACGGCTTTCTCGCTCACCTTGCGCAGGTCCGACAGCGACATCACCTGGAAGCCGCCAGAGTCCGTCAGCATCGGCCCGTTCCAGCCGGTGAAGGTCTGCAAGCCGCCAAGTGCGGCGATCCGCTCGGCGCCCGGCCGCAGCATCAAATGATAGGTGTTGCCGAGCACTATATCGGCGCCGGCGTCCCGCACCTCGCGCCAATGCATGCCCTTCATCGCGCCCGCCGTGCCGACCGGCATAAAGGCCGGCGTTTGCACTACGCCATGCGGCGTAGTCAGTCGCCCGGTGCGCGCAGTACCATTGGTGGCGAGCAATTCGAAATGATTGGGAAGATTCATGGCGCTGCTTATTGCGTGCCGGGAACGGCCAATCAACCGCTCAGTGCGCGTTCCGAACAGCCCGTGCCCCACGCCGGACACAATTGAGCCGCCCAGAGCGGCTCAGCATCTCCCTTGTTAAATAAAACGATACCGTGTAGTTTTATAAACGAAGCCATGACGGGACGCCGCGGCGGTGAGGCCAGCGGCGGCAACTGCGTGTACGGTAACTGACGGCGAATGCCCTCCCCCTCTCTTCTGAATGGATCAATTCTCTCCGACGGGCGGATCAGGAGGACAGGCTCACGCCTGCTCAGGTCAGCCGTCTTGCTGTGCAGCCTCGCGCTGGCCGCCTGCACGTCCCTGCCGCGGACGCCCTACAGCGCTGCGGATTCCTCTAGCTCCCGCGTGCTCGATATCGACGGCCTGCGGCGCTACACTGACGACCCCGTCACGAAATTCCGTTTCGAGAAAGACGACCTCTCCTCAACCAGGACCTATCTCGCGCTCTCCGGCGGCGGCGCAGATGGCGCCTATGGGGTGGGCGTGCTGAACGGCTGGACCGCGGCCGGCACCCGCCCGACCTTCTCGGTCGTCTCAGGCGTAAGCACCGGCGGCCTGATCGCGCCCTTTGCGTTCCTCGGGTCCCAATACGACGACACGCTGAGGGAGGTCTACACCAGCGGCATAGCCGAGAGCCTGCTCGATGATCCCAGCATCATCCGCGTGCTCTTCGGATCCGGCCTGTTCGGCAACAAGCGACTGCGCGAGTTGGTGGCTCGCTATGTCGGGCCGGAGATCCTGGCCGCCGTTGCACGCGAAAATGCCAAGGGCCGAAAACTGCTCGTGGTGACGACCGATCTCGACACCCAGCGCACGGTCGTTTGGGACATGGGGAAAATCGCAGCCGTCGGTTCGCCCGAGGCGCTGCACCTGTTTCGCGACGTGATGGCGGCCTCCGCCAGCATTCCTCTGGTCTTCCCGCCCATCCTCATCGAAGCCGAGGGCCAGGGCCGGCGCTTTCAGGAGATGCATGTCGACGGCGGCGTGACAGCTCCGGTCCTGACGCTGCCGGATGCCCTGCTCTTCCAGGGACGCCTGCCCGGAAACAGCCGGATGAACATCTACATCCTCGTCAACAAGAAGCTCGAACGAACTTTCGAGCTCGTGTCCAACAGCACGCTCGATGTCGCCTCGCGCAGCCTGTCGTCGATCACCCAGTCCCAGACGCGCTCGGTCATCTTCTCGACCTACGATTTCGCCAAGCGCAACCGGTGGGGCTTCCATCTGTCCTATATCGAGCGCGACTATCCGGCGCTGCGCTCCGAGGGATTCGACACCACCTATATGCGCGCCCTCTATCGGTATGGCTATGAGAAGGCTGCATCGGGCCGCGCCTGGACGGCCACGCTTCCGTGAACCACTTTAGGAGCGCACGACGACCTGCCTGGACGGTTGCCGATATGGCCAATTCGGCCAGATTCGCGATGACGCCCCTGTTGCTGCGCGTTATAGAGCAATGACGACTATTACGACCGCGCAGGAATCATTGGGCATGGGATTGACTGCGACCAAGGCCAGACCGGCAAGGCGAGACGTCCCGAAGTCGCGCGGCGGCCGGCCGACGAAGAGCGCCGCCATCGAGCGCGATCAGCGGCTGATCGAAGTTGCCACCCGTCTTTTCTTGGACCGGGGCTATGATGCGACGTCGCTTGATGCGGTTGCGGAAGCAGCCCGGGTCAGCAAGCCCACCGTCTATGCGCGCTACGGCGACAAGCGCGGACTGTTTGCGGAAGTGCTGAGGCGCGAAATTGACCGCTGGCTTGCGCCGCTTGCCGAAGCGGCGGAGGTGCAGCTCACGCGTGCCTCGGACATTTCGGTCGAGCAGCGCCTGATAGAGGTCGGGCGCGAGATGCTGATGTTCACCTGCGGACCCGATGCCGTCGCGTTCAGCCGCATGATGACGTCACAGGCCATCAACTTTCCCGACATTGCCAAGCTTGGCAAGGAGGAAGGCTGGTTGAAGGCCGTTTCAACGACGGCGCGGTTCTTTGATCATCTGGTCGCGCAGGGTGCCATGGACGTCGAGGATACCGGGATCGCGGCGGAGGTCTTTCTCGACGTGGTCGTCGGTCACACGCACCGCATGGCGACGTTCGGAACGCCGCTGGAGATGAAGTCCGCCGAAAAGCGCATGCGGTTGGCGATCAGGCTGTTCCTGGCCGGTGCACTCGGGCCACCGAATCGCGTCCAGTCCATTCCCAAAACGACACCTCGGCGACGTCCCTCCCGCTGACAATTCCGTGAGAACGGAGTTTCACATGCGGAGCGGCGCGGGGGCGTTCTTGACCAAAACAAAACGATACGGTATGGTTTTGTTACAAGCGAAGTGCGAGTTCCTGTTTGGCAGTCCCGGCGGGGCTCGCACCGCTTCGATCGCTGCGAACGGCGGTACCTTTGCGGCGTTCCGCGGCCGACCCGTATGCCTCCAAAGGGTCGGCCGCGCGTTATACGAGACGAACCGGCCCCTCCGCCGGCAGAGACAGCCTCAAGGATGGAGACTTGCAAACATGCGTACGCCCCGATGTTGGAGACATTTGCTTGCAGTCGTCCTGGTGGCGGTCATCCTCCCTGCCCCGATCTATGCCATGGCCTCGCCGACCGACGAGCCGACCTCGCTCCGCAATGAGGCCGACGATGGTGCCGCGTCCGACCAGCAGGCGGTCAGTCGCGAGCTCGAGCTTTTCCGTGGCTCGGCCATCTCGCTGAGCCAGGCGATGGCCATCGCCGAAGCGCTACATGCCGGCGCGACGACCGCCGACGTCAGCTTCGACGGCGCGCCGGATTCACCGGTCTACCGCGTCAAGACCCTTCACAACGACCGCATCTGGCACCACACCATCGACGCCACGACCGGCAAGATCGTCGGCGGCGAAGCCGCCTTTCCTTTGAAGGAGTTCGATGCCGGGGACCGCAGCAACCTCGTTGCACTGAAGACGATCCGGCAGCGCCTGGCAGATGCCGTCCGCGTGGCCGAGCACGCGGCGTCGGGCAAGGCCATCAGCGGCGGCCTGATCCGCGAACGCGGCCGGCTGAATTTTGCGATCGTCGTCATGACTGGCAACGACCTGAAAGCGGTGATCCTCGAGCCTCCCGGCGCCGCAAGGCGGCGATGATGCGGGCTCGTCTGCCTCCGTTGCAGCCCGGATAAGGCGAAAAGCCGTTGACGGCAGCTCAAAGCTGCCGCATAAGTCCGCGCCATGACGACTTCGACCAAAGCGACCGCGAAAACCAAAGCACCCTCTGGGGGCTCGGGAGCCGCGCGCGCGTAGTCGAACGACCGCATCATCCGAACCGAAGCCCCGCCTGAAAAGGACCGGGGCTTTTTTATTGCCCGCAAGCATATGCTTAAACCAGAGGATAGACCCGTGAGCCACGAACCCGTTGTTGCCATCGTCGGCGTGACCGGCGCGGTCGGCGCCGAATTCATCGCCACCATGGACAGGCGCCATTTTCCCGTCGGCAAGCTCAAGGCGCTGGCGAGCGCCCGCTCGGCCGGCAAGACCATCGACTTCCGCGGCGAGAAGATCGTCATCGAGGAGCTCACCGAAAAGTCGTTCGAAGGCGTCGACATCGCGCTGTTCTCGGCCGGCGGCGGCATCTCGCGCAAGTTCGCGCCCGCTGCCGTGAAGGCCGGCGCGGTCGTGGTCGACAATTCCTCGGCGTTCCGGATGGACCCGAACGTACCGCTGGTGATCCCCGAGATCAATGCGGGCCGCATCCGCGACCACAAGGGCATCATCGCCAACCCGAACTGCTCGGCCATCACCGCGCTGGTGCCGCTGTGGCCGATCCACCGCCAGAACCGCATCAAGCGCATGATCGTCTCGACCTACCAGGCGGCAAGCGGCGCAGGCGCGGCCGCGATGGAAGAGCTCGTGGAGTCGACCCGCGCCTATCTGGACGGCCGGCCTTTCACGCCCAAGGTGATCCCGCTCCCCTACGCGTTCAACGTCTTCAGCCACAACACCGCGATCGACCCCGAGACCGGCTACAACGACGAAGAGACCAAGGTGATCAAGGAGACACGCAAGATCTTCGAGGACGACAAGATCGCGATCGGCGTCACCTGCGTCCGCGTGCCGGTGCTGCGCGCCCATTGCGAAGCCATCACCTTCGAATGCGAAAAGCCGATCACCGAGGACGAGGTGCGCGCGATCCTGTCGAAGGCGCCGGGCGTCAAAATCGTCGACGACCGCGCGAAGAACTACTTTCCGATGCCGATCGATGCGTCCGGCCAGGACGACGTTCTCGTCGGTCGCATCCGCAAGGACCTCAGCGATGCCTCCGGCCACTCGATCTCGATGTTCGTGTCGGCCGATCAGCTGCTGAAGGGCGCGGCCTTGAATGCGATCCAGATCGCGGAGCTATTGCCGCAGCGCGCGATGGCGTGAGGGGCGACCGTAGAGCCTGTGAAGCTTTTGGGTCCGCGGGGATTGGCAAGGCGAGGTCAGGGTGTGAGTTGATCCGACCGTTGTGAAGAGACGGACGTTGGCGGTGCCACTAGGTTTTGGCGAGACGGTGGCCCTGCAAGATGTTGTTGGTGAGCGCGAACCAGAGCACGACGGCGCGGACCTTGTCGATGCCGCGGACGGTCAATTGCCGCAGGTCCCAGTTGCGCCAGCGGGCATGGATGCATTCGCAGATCGTGCGGGCTCGGTACTGCGCCTTGCCATCTTCGCTGGCCATGCGGGCACGCCAGGCCAACACGCCCGGGCTGTCGCCGGGCCGGGGCAAATAAGGATCGATGCCACTCCTGGATTGTGTTGGTGGGCAGTAGACGTCAACGCCTTTGCCATGCGCCCACTCGATGTCCTCGGCGCTGCAGAACCCGCCATCGACGAGGTGGCGGCGGGGAAAGCAGCCCAGCAGTGAGCGCGTTCGTTCCAGCATCGGCCGCATCAGGCCGCGATCCGATCCATTGTTATCGACATCGACCGTGACCACGATCAGCTCGCCCGCTGCACTGGCCACCTGCACGTTGTAGGCTGGACGGAAGCCGGCATCCGCCATCTTCATCACCCGTGCCTGCGGGTCTGTGGTAGAGGCCCGCGGTTCCTTCGGCTTTTTGCCATTGCCGCCCTTCTCGTCGAGTTGCTTTCGCTTGCGCTTGATCTCGGCCAGCGCCGCTTGCGCAGCCTGTACGCGCTCGCTGCGTTCGCGCGCCGCGCGCTCCCTGGCGGCCCGGATGCGCCGATTGCTGGCTTCCGGATCCGCATCGACCTCGCGCTTCAGCTCCTCCACTATCGCCTGGGCCTGCGCCATCTGCCGATCCAGCGTCGCCTCGCGCCGGAACGATCCGGTCCCCGCATTGGCCCGTATCCGCACCCCGTCTTGGGTCAACTTCTCCAGATCGACCAGCCCCGCCTTGCTCAGCGCCGCCAGATGCTCGCTCAGCAACCGGTCGAGCAGGTCGGCACAACCGACCCGGAAGTCCGACAGCGTGTGATAGTTCATCGACACCCCGCCACAGAGCCAGCGATAGACGTCATGGTTCTCGCAGAGGCGGGCCAAGGCACGCGCGCTGCCCACGCCATCGCTCGTGGCGTAAAGCCAAAGAGCCAGCAGCAGTCGTGGCGATGGCGGCGGATGGCCGGGCGTATTCTCCCGCGCCTTGACCCGATCCTCAAGCTCGCTCAGGTCCAGCCCCTCAACATAGCCCCAGATCACGCGCGCCGGATGCTCTTGCCCGATCAGGCTCTCGATATCCACAGCGCGAAGTTCGATCTGCTCGCGCATTGGCTCGCGCAGTCGCGGCGCTCCACGCGGCTCCGCACCCGCTCGGGGCTTTACCTGTTCCGGCAATTCTCCAAAGAGCCCTTCGTCAGCCATTATTCTCTCCGGCGAATCAACGCACATAGAGAATCACGACCGCCTTGATCTCCGCTACATCCGCCAAGCCGAAATGAAAGATTCACAGCCTCGTAGGGTGGGCAAAGCGAAGCGTGCCCACCATTCAGGTTGATGCGAAACGAGGGTGGGCACGGCGCAAACGCGCCTTTGCCCACCCTACCGCAGCTACGCGCCCGTCACGCGCCAGATGACGTTGCCGACATCGTCGGCCACCAGCAGCGAACGGTCAGGACCCAGCGTCACTCCGACCGGCCGGCCGTAGGAGACCTTTTCATCCGGTGCGAGAAAGCCCGTCAGAATATCGCGCGGCGGGCCGGAGGGGCGGCCGTTCTCGAACGGTACGAAGACGACGGCGTAGCCGCTCAGCGTGCTGCGGTTCCAGGAACCGTGCTGGCCAATCACCATGCCGTCAGGAAAGCCCGGCAGCGTGCCGGATGGCATCCAGCACAGGCCGAGCGAGGCGGTATGGCCGCCGAGCGCATAGTCCGGTTGAATCGCCTTCGCTACCATGGCCGGATTCTGCGGCACGCGGTCGTCCACCGTCTGGCCCCAGTAGCAATAGGGCCAGCCGTAGAAGCCGCCGTCGCGCACTGACGTCAGATAATCCGGCGGCGTTTCGTCGCCGAGGCCGTCGCGTTCATTGACGACGGTCCAGAGCGCGTCGGTGTTGGGCTCCCAGGCGAGGCCGACGGGATTGCGCAGGCCGCTGGCAAAGATGCGGCTCGTGCCATTGGCCAGATCGAGCTCATAGATCGCCGCGCGGCCGTGCTCGACCTCCATGCCGCTCTCGGCGATGTTGCTGAGCGAGCCGACGCCCGCGTAGAGCTTCTTGCCCTCCGCGCTCGGCAGCAGGCTCCGGGTCCAGTGCCCGCCGGGTTTGAACGTCACGAGTTTTTTTCCCTCGGCGGCGATGCGGTCAGCACCGGCCACATAGGGAAAGCCGACGACGCCGTCGGTGTTGCCGACATAAAAGGTGTCGCCCACCAGCGCCATGCCAAACGGCTGGCTCAGTCCCTCCATGAAGATCCCTCGCGCCTCCGCAACGCCGTCGCCGTCGCGATCGCGCAACAGCGTGATACGGTCGGCGCTGATGCCGAGCGCCGCGGCACGCCGCATTGTCGCTTGCATCGCATAGTGGAACACGCTCCTGGGCGGTCCGGCGATCTGCGTCGCCTCGGCGATGAGGACGTCGCCATTGGGCAGCACGTTGATCCAGCGCGGATGGTCCAGGTCGGTCGCAAACGCGTTGACCTTGAGCCCGGGCGCTGCGGTCGGCTTTTGCCCAGTGTTCCAGCCTTGAGCCGTCGGCATCTTGAGCGTCGGAATAGCCCCTTGCGGCTTCGCCGCCGGAATTGCGGGCGTGTTGCCCCAGGCCGGTTTGGGTTCGGATCCCTGCCGACGGCGCCACAGCAGCGCCGCGGCCCCGATCAGCGCGACTATTCGCGCGAAAATGCCGGAAAAGTTCATGCAAGGCCCCTGTTGTTCCGCGCACCGATGCGCCGCGAGACGGTAGTTATACGATCTTGGCGACATCAGCCGAATCAAAGAGACAGGGGGTGGCGCTTTATTGTCAGAGCGCTTCCTCCCTGACCTTTGCCCGCCCAATTGGCGGGCCTCTTTTCAAGCGAAGACGCCCGGCTTTGCCTCAATCCGGCGCGCGAAACAGCAAGCAAGCATCGCCATAGGAATAGAACCGGTAGCCTGCCGCGATCGCATGCGCATAGGCGCGCTTCATCGTGTCGAGACCGGAGAACGCCGACACCAGCATGAACAGCGTCGAGCGCGGCAGGTGGAAATTGGTCATGAGGATATCGACCGCGCGAAAGCGATAGCCCGGCGTGATGAAGATCGAGGTCTCGCCGTCGAACGGCTGAACGGTGCCGTCTTCGGCCGTGGCGCTTTCCAACAGCCGTAGCGACGTGGTGCCGACCGCAACAATGCGGCCGCCATTGGCGCGCGCAGCGTTCAGCGCGGCAGCAGTATCGGCCGAGATCGATCCCCATTCGGCATGCATGTTGTGCGCGGAAGTTTCCTCGACCTTCACCGGCAGGAAGGTCCCTGCCCCGACATGCAGCGTTATCCGATGCAATTCGACGCCGTGGCGGCGAAGCGCCGTTTCGAGCTCAGGCGTGAAATGCAATCCCGCCGTCGGCGCTGCGACGGCACCTTCATTCGCTGCGAACATGGTCTGGTAGTCGGCTGCATCGCGATCGTCGGGCGTGCGTTTGGAGGCGATATAGGGCGGCAGCGGCGGCGTGCCGAGATCGGCGATGGCCTGATCCAGCGCCGGCCCGTGAAACGAGAACGACAGCGTGATCTCGCCCTCGTCGCCCTTGGCCTCCACCTCGGCATCGAGATGGCCGAGCAGGCAGACCTTGCCCTCATTGCCGAAGCGAACGATGTCGCCGGGCGCGAGCTTCTTCGCAGGCCTAACCAGCGCGCGCCAGCGCGAGCCGTCCAGCCGCTTGATCAACGTTGCCTCGATCTTCGGCTCGGTCTCGCGGCCGATACGGCGGCCCTTGAGTTGGGCGGAGATCACCTTGGTGTCGTTGACGACGAGTTGGTCGCCGGGCTCCAGCCATTGCGGCAACTCGGCGACGGTGCGGTCGCGCAGCACCCCATCGGGCTGCACCACCAGCATCCGCGCAGCATCGCGCGGGCTCGCGGGCCGCAGCGCGATGCGGGTGGCGGGGAGTTCGAAATCGAAGAGATCGGTGCGCATCGGCTTTGCACGTCAACCCCAGTTCCTCATCCTGAGGAGCGCGATAGCGCGTCTCGAAGGATGAGGCCCGGGTGCTGCAGCGTCCTTGGCCTCATGGTTCGAGACGCGTAGTGCGTACGCTCCTCACCATGAGGGGCGAGAGTTACGCGTCCAGCGCCATCCGCGCTTTGACGATCTTGTCCGGGTTCTGCACCGGCTCGCCGCGCTTGATCTTGTCGACGTTTTCCATGCCGGACGTGACCTTGCCCCAGACCGTGTACTGGCCGTTGAGGAAGGAGGCATCGTCGAAGCAGATGAAGAACTGGCTGTCGCCGGAATCAGGGCTCGCGGCACGGGCCATCGAGGCGGTGCCGCGCACATGCGGCTCCTTGTTGAACTCGGCCTTCAGCTTCTTGCCGGAGCCACCGGTGCCGGTGCCGTGCGGGCACCCGGTCTGCGCCATGAAGCCCTCGATGACGCGATGGAACACGATGCCATCGTAAAATCCCTCGCGCACCAGTTCCTTGATCCGGGCGACATGGCCCGGCGCCAGATCGGGACGCATTTCGATGGTGACGGGGCCCTGGGTGGTTTCAAGGATCAAAGTATTTTCTGTATCAGCCATGCTCGTTTCTCTTCCGGTTTGGGTGGACGTTTGCGGGTTCTAAAAAGGACCGCGAAAGGCCGGCCGGCGACCGCACCGCCCAGTCCCTCGGTAAATGGCAACGGCGTGCAGCGTTGCAATGCCTCCATTACGGCAGTTCGGTACGCTATCCGGTCGTTGTCGCTGGCTCGTTCCGATTCGTACGTGATCCTCGGTTGACCCAGAATGGCGCCCTCGCGGTTGAAGCTGACGACGACCGTGATGTCCATCGGGTTGGCGCGCGAGTAAGGCGGCGGCTGCCAGCAGGAATGCAGTTTGGCAAAGACGTCCTTGATGGTATCGAGTTGCTGCGGCTGAGCCTGCGCATGCGCACCCGATGCAAGCCACACGAGAACCGCGGTAAACCAGACGAATGGCTTGCTGCGGCCCGCCGTCATGGCCTCACTTGATGTCGGATGCGACTTGCACCTTCACCATCTTGTCGGGATCGACGACCGGTTCGCCGCGCTTGATCTTGTCGACCACGTCCATGCCCGACACGACTTCGCCGATCACGGTGTACTTTCCGTTCAGCGACGCGCCTTCGGCGAACATGATGAAGAACTGCGAATTCGCCGAGTTGGGATCGCTCGTTCGCGCCATGCCGACGATGCCGCGCTTGTACGGCACGTTGGAGAACTCGGCCGGCAGGTTCGGATGTTTCGAACCGCCGGTGCCGTTGAAATTCTTGCCGTCGCCGGTCTGCGCCATGAATCCCTCGATCACGCGATGGAACGGCACGTTGTTGTAGTAGCCCTCGCGCGCCAAGAGCTTGATGCGCTCGGCATGCTGGGGCGCGATGTCGTTGCGCAGCTTGATCACGATGCGGCCCTTGGTGGTGTCGATCACGATCGCATTCGCCTTGTCGAGGTTGGCGGGCAGCGGCTGCGCGATCGCGGGGACCACAACGAACAGCGCGGCGAGAACGGCGAGAATTCGGATCATGAAAGCTCCGGTGATGTGAAAACAGGACAGCGCGTGCGAGCGCGTTAGCCCGCGAACTTGGCCTTCAGCCTCGCGGCAATCTGGGGCGGCACGAAGGCGGAGAAGTCGCCGCCCATGCCCGCGATCTGGCGCACTAGCGTGGCGGTGATCGGGCGGACCGCGGGCGACGCCGGAACGAACACGGTGTGCACCTCCGGCGCCATGACCTCGTTCATGCCGGCAAGCTGCATCTCGTAGTCCATATCGGTTCCGTCGCGCAGGCCGCGAATCATGATGGTCGCGCCGACCTGCCGCGCCGCAGCTACGGTGAGGTTGTCGTAGGTGGTGCAGTCGAAAGCGCAGCCGGCCTTTTGCGCAATCGGCTCACATACCGCCCGAACCATCTCGAGCCGCTCCTCGGTCGAAAACAGCGGCTTTTTACCGGAATGGACGCCGATGGCGACAATCAGGCGGTCGCACAGCGTCACGGCGTGCCGCAGCACGTCCAGATGGCCGTTGGTGATGGGATCGAATGAACCGGGATAGAGCGCGATACGGGGCATAGGTCCCTCCTACCCCGCCCCGGGCGGCCCGGCAAGCCGGGCCCGGTTCCCCCTGGTGCGGCTTTTTTTGGGATCGGCCAATGAACCAGTCGTGGGGCCGGGCGCGCGCTGGACGGGCGGCAATGTTTCGTCCGCCACTGGCCGACGAAACAAAACTCAGCCCCGACGAAACCATTTTCCGCACCCGCGAAGACGGCCGGAAACTTGCCCTGGCTACAAGTCCTCCCAACGAAACGACGGGCCGCGAAGGCCCATGACAGGGGACCGTCATGATAAAGGCTTTTTCCGCCATCGCTGCTGCCGCTTTCATTGCTGCCGCGCTGACCGTATTGCCCGGCTTTGCCCCCCAGGTCGAAGCCAGCGTGCCGCAGGCGCTTGCCAAGGGCGACCGCCTGGACATCCGTACCGTCGGTAAGGATTGCTCGCAGCAGGCCTGGCCGAATTTCGAAGCTTCCTGCCTCCGCGCCGCCGACTCCAAATCGATGGTGAAGGAAGCCCGCCTGGTTACCGCCGACCGCACCCCGTAACGGCGCAATTTTCGTTCCGCTTAACCTCCAAGGAACGCTCTGGTGGCGAGTAGGGATGCCCCCCTGCTCGCCATTTGCGCGCCAGACCTCGTGGCCCATCGCCCGGGATTGCGCTGCCAATTCGAGCCCGCCGACCGCGGCTCTTTGCCAGTGGACGGGACCGGGGATGGTGTGCTGTTGAAGGCTGCGGTAGACTTCCGCTGCGACTAGTGACCGCCCCTTTCCTGCGGGAGGTCGATGTGGACATAGCGGATTGGCTGCGCCGCCTCGGGTTGCATCAGTACGAGAGCGTGTTTCGTGACAACGACGTAGATGCGGAGACGCTGCCCAGCTTGACGGCAGACGATCTGCGTGAACTCGGCATCGCATCGCTTGGCCATCGCAAGAAGCTACTCTCGGCGATCGCCGCACTATCCCCGACACTCGGCAAGAATCTGGAGGAAGATCGCGGACCGCCGCCAGCGGAGGCAAGCGCTTCACGACCGTCGACTAAAACGCGGCCCGCCGAGCGCCGTCATTTGACGGTGATGTTCGTCGACCTCGTCGGTTCCACTGCACTTTCGGTGCGCCTCGATCCCGAGGAGTTGAGGGAAATCCTTGCCGCCTACCACAAAGCGGTTGCAGCGGAGGTGGACCGCTTCGAGGGATACATCGCCAAGCTCATGGGCGATGGTGTGCTGGTCTATTTCGGCTGGCCGCAGGCGCATGAGGACGAGGCCGAACGTGCAGTGCGCAGCGGGCTTGCAATTGTGGAAGCCGTAGAGGGACTAGAGAAACGAGCCGGCCTAGCTCTTTCCGCGCGCGTCGGGATTGCGACCGGGTTGGTCGTGGTCGGCGACCTGATCGGGGAAGGTGCTGCACAGGAAGAGGGAGTCGTGGGCGCCACGCCCAACCTCGCCGCACGCCTGGAGCAGCTCGCAGAGCCCGGTGCCGTCGTGGTCTCCGAGAGCACGCGTCGTCTTCTTGGCAGCTGGTTCACAATCACGGATCTGGGGCCGCAACAGCTCAAAGGAATCGAAGGCCTGGTATCGGCTTTCCGCGTCCTTGGCGAAGCGACGGCCGAGGGGCGGTTCGAAGCCCTCCGGCGGGCCGATGTTGGTCCTCTCATCGGCCGCGAAAATGAGCTCGCTTTGCTCATCGACCGCTGGGAGATGGCGAAAAGCGGCGAGGGACAGGTCGTGCTGCTGTCCGGGGAGGCCGGCATCGGCAAGTCGCGGATTGTGCTCGCGCTTCGTGAGCGCCTGCGAACCGAACCTCGTTTCCGGATCGGGTATTACTGTTCGCCGCACCATGTGAACAGCGCGCTCTGGCCGGTGATCGCCCAGCTTCAGCGCGCGGCAGGGTATCTCCACGAGGACACTCCGTCATTGAAGCTCGAGAAACTGGATCGGCTTGTCGGCCAAGCCGGCGAGTTTGGCGAGGACGCGGTGCCGCGGCTCGCCGAGGTCATGGGGCTGCCGCTCGATGGCGGCTACGTGGCGCCTGGAGGGACGCCACAGGAGAAGAAGGCGCGGCTGTTCGGCATTCTGCTGGGACAGATGGAGGGGCTTTCGCGCCAGCGGCCGATGCTGATGGTGTTGGAAGACGCGCATTGGCTCGATCCGACCTCGGAGGAACTCTTCGAACGCATGGTGGACAGGATCCGCGGTCTGCCAATACTTCTCGTCGTAACTTTGCGGCCCGACGTGCCTACGCCCTGGACCAATTTCCCGCACGTCACATTACTGAGCCTCAACCGCCTCGGGCGGCCAGCATGCCGAACGCTTATCCAAATGGCGGCGGGCGAACGATCGCTGCCGCCAATCGTGATTGAAGCCATTCTTTCCCGCACCGAGGGCGTTCCGCTGTTCGTCGAGGAATTGACGAAAACGGTCCTTGAAGCGGCGATCTGGAAGACGACAGCCGTCGATGGCGATCTCGAGCTTGACGGCCCTCTTCCGCCACTTGCCATCCCGGCGACGCTGCAGGATTCGCTCATGGCGCGCCTCGATCGCCTGGCTCCGGCACGCGAGGTGGCCCAAATCGCCGCCTGCATCGGTCGGGAGTTCGAGGAGGATGTCGTTGGCGCGATTGCCGGATACCCCCAACCGCAGCTGGCTGCGGCACTCGGTCAACTTTGCAAGGCTGGACTGATCCAGCGAGGCGGAATGCCGCCGCGGCACGCGTACAACTTCAAGCACGCGCTCGTCCGCGACGCGGCGTACGCCACCCTGCTCAAGTCGTCCCGTCAGCAGCTGCATGCGCGCATCGCGCAGGCGATCGAGCGCTTGCGACCAGAGATCGCAGAGGGCCAGCCCGAGATCGTCGCCCATCACTTCATTGAAGGCGGCCTGCCTGACCGGGGGGCAATTTATCTTCTAGCCGCCGGTCGGCTGGCAAAGGCGCGGCACGCCGCAAGAGAAGCGGTCTCCCAGCTTGAAACGTGCCTGCGGCTCACCACCCGTCATCGGGACAATGCGGCGCCGACCGATCGGTGCACCGAGCGCGAGTGCCTCCTGATGCTGGGCGACTTGGCCGGCGTCGACGACGACCTGGATCGAGCGAACAACTACTACGAGCGCGCCATGGCGCTCGGCGAATCCGACGCTGACCGCGACCGCGCGCGCAACTGCATTCACCGCGCCCGACACGCGGTGCGGGACGGCGCGCGGCTCGTCTTCTACGAGCACGGTAGCGGCGAGCCGTCGATCGTGTTCATCAATCCGATCGTATACGGGCTGGCGACCTTTGAACCGATTCTCGAGCAGCTTTGCCAGGAATTCCGTGTCATCACCATCGACTGCCGGGGCGCCGGAAGATCCGACCCCCTGGTGCGCCCTTATTCGACGCTCCAACACATGGAGGACCTGCGGGCGATCATCCACGCGGCCGACGCTGCCCCGATCGTTGGCGTTGGCATCTCGCGCGGCTCCAACCTGCTTATCCAGCTTGCCCACAAACACCCGGAGCTCGTCGGAAAGATCATGACGGTGGGCACGCCGTTGATCGGAGCGGACGGGCGCCCGGTACTCAACCCGGATTACATGGCGTTTCGTGCCGAGATGGCGCGTCGTGAGGACGCGTATAGTCGGGGTGCCATTGAGGAATTGATTCGCTTGCACAATCGGTACGTCTACAGCGAGCCAGATACCGACGAGTTGCGGCGGATGGCCGCCGAGCGCGTCTGCAGGCTGCCACTGGAGACGATCTTGAGCTTCTACGATGCGGATCCGGACTTGGACATCGCACCACTGCTTGAATCGATCGCCGTCCCGACGCTTGTCGCCCACGGTCGAGAAGACCAACTCATTCCCTGCACCGCGAGCGAATTCATCGCATCCCGCATTCCGGACGCGCAGCTCTATATGTTTGAGGGCAAGGGCCATAACCCGATGTTCTCGGCCACGAACGAGTTTTGCGATGTGCTTCGCAATTTCGTTCGCACGGGACGCGCGGAAAGAACGTCTCGAGGATCGCTGGCGGCGTGAAACCAAAAGTCGGGGCCGCTGGCGGGCCAGTATTGGTCGCGAGCCGGCCAGCGGAGTTGCCCCTTTAAGCTCGCGTCGATCTGCTTTAGCTGGTTGCCAATGAACCCGCACCCTAATCTCCAACCGACTGCAGCCAGTAGCGAGTAGAGATGCCCGCTACCGCCTACCTCAGGCGCGCGGTCTCGCCCTTCCGGAAGATCGCGCCGGGCTGCCGTCTGCCGCTCCCGGATTGGCCACCCGCTTCAGTACCGAGGTCACGACGTAGCGGCCGGCGGGATGGATGCTTTCCGAGATCTCGAACAGGCGGCCGCGCGAGTCCAGATAGCTGCGGATGACCTCGAGCGCGGCCGATCCTGCTTCTGCGCCCAGCGCCTTGGCAAACTCGTTCGGCACAACGGTCGCGGCAACGGTTTGATGCACTTCGGAGGCGATCACGCCGTAACTGTCCGCAATCATTTCGCACACCAGGCGGCGGTCTTTTCTGATATCGCGCGCGGCATCTGCGTAGCTCTCTTCGACATAAACGTTGACCCAGGCCAACGGTGAACTTTTGGGCTTTGTCGATGCGCGAACGTACGCGATCCGAAGCCAGCGTGACCCCGGCTGACAGCCGAAGCGCCTTGCTGCCTGGCGATCCATCACGACGGTCTCGATGCTCCTGATGTCGCGCTCCGTCGCCGCAGCGAGCTCCACGAGATCGCTCAGTGAACCGAGCGTCTGCTGAAAACTCTCTTGCGGGCGTTCGCGCGTCTCAACCCGCGTGCCGGAGCCCTTCCGGCGCGAGACCGCCCCGAGCTCAGTGAGCCGGCGCATCGCCGCCCGCACGGTCTGCCGGCTCACGTCGTAGCGCGCGGCAAGCTCGAGTTCGGTCGGGATCAGGCCGCCGACCGGATACTGGCCGCGGTGGATCGCCTCCAGCAAATCGCGGGCGATGTCCTCGTAGATTGGCATGTCGAACAGCTCTCGCGGGTTGGCGGCTCCCATAGCACGGCCGCGCCAGCCCCGCACCCGCGCTTGACAAATTTGTACGTATCAATCATATGGCCGTACATATTAACAGGGAGGAAACAAGCGCGTGGCCAGCACGATGTTCGACAGCGCCATTTATCGCGACGTCTTTTCGACGCCGGCCATGCGCGCGGTGTTTTCCGACGAGGCGCAGCTCATGGCCTTTGTGCAGGCCGAAGTGGCACTTGCCATTGCGCAGGGCGAAGCCGGCGTGATTCCGCACGAGGCGGCTGAGGCGATCGCGCGCCAGGCGCCGGCGATGTCGCTCGATATAGAGCAGTTGAAGCGCGACACCGAGAATGTCGGCTATCCCATTGTCGGCCTGGTCCGCCAGCTATCGGAGCGACTGGGCGAAGCCGGCCGCTATTTGCATTGGGGCGCGACCACCCAGGACATCATGGATACGGCGACCGTGCTGCAACTGCGCGAAGCGGTCGCGCTGATCGAAACCCAGCTCGGCGAGGTCATGGCAACACTCGCCAATCTCGCCCGACTGCATCGCGATACGCCGATGGCCGGCCGAACCCATCTTCAGCAGGCCCTGCCGATCACGTTCGGGCACAAGGCGGCGATCTGGCTCTCGGCGCTGCAGCGCTCGGCCGATCGGCTCGCGCAGGCCAAGCCTCGCGCCCTTCAGGCGCAGCTCGGGGGCGCGGCGGGAACGCTGGCTTCGCTCGGCGAACGCGGACTGGACGTGCGTGCCGGCTACGCGCGAGCGCTCAACCTTGCCGAACCGGACATCACCTGGCATGTCGCCCGCGACGGGCTGATCGAACTGGTGCAGACGCTGGCCGTCATCTGCGGCGCGCTCGGCAAGATCGGCTATGACGTCATGATCCTGATGGCGACCGAGATCGGCGAGGTGTTCGAGCCCTTTTCCTCGCATCGCGGCGCATCCTCGACCATGCCGCAGAAGCGCAACCCGATCTCCTCGGAAATTCTGCTGGCGAACGCAAAAGCGTCCCGCGACGCCGCTTCGCTGATGCTGGATGCAATGGTGCAGGATCTCGAGCGCGCCACCGGGCCCTGGCACTGCGAATGGCTGGCGCTGCCCCAGGTTTGTCTGCTGACGGCCGGATCGCTGGCGCAGGGGCAATTCATGCTGTCCGGCCTGATCGTCGATCCCGAAGCGATGAAGCGAAACCTGCAATCCACGCGCGGGCTGATCGTCGCCGAAGCGGTCATGATGGGGCTCGCGCCTGCGCTTGGCCGTCAGCTCTCGCACGACGAAGTCTATGCCGCCTGCCGCGACGCGTTCGAGCGCGGCGACCCGCTGCTCGATGCCTTGCTGCGGCGCCCGGCCATCGCATCCGCTTTGCCGCGCGATCGGCTCGCCGCCCTGTGCGAACCGTCAAACTATCTCGGTACGGCCGGAGCAATGGTAGACCGCGTGCTCGCGCGTCAAAGCAAACGATAAACACGATCAATAAACATCTGGGAGGATCGATTCATGGCGACCCACACGCTTGATCGCCGCGCCGTCACGCTCGGCCTCGCTGGCGCCCTCTGCATGCCTTCGGTCCTGCGCGCCCAGACGAATTATCCGGACCGGCCGATCAACGTCATCGTGCCGTTTGCCGCCGGCGGTCCGACCGACGCGATTGCGCGCATCTATGCCGAATTCCTCTCGCGCGACCTCGGCCAGACGCTGGTCGTCGAAAACGTCGCCGGCGCCGGCGGAACGATCGGCTCGACCAGAGCCGCGCGCGCGACGCCCGACGGCTATACGATACAGATCGGTCAGGCCGGCACGCACGTGTCGAGCGTCGGGCTTTATCGTAACCTGAAGTACAATCCCATCACGGACTACGAACATCTCGGACTGCTCGGCGATCTCCCGCAGGTGCTGATCGTCAAGCGTGACCTTCCGCCTGATACCTTCAGGGCATTCGTGGATTACGTCCGCGCCAATGAGACCAAGCTCAACGCCGGCACCGCCGGACCCGGCTCGTCGGCGCATATGGGCGCGGCCATGCTGAACGTACGCCTCGGCACCAAGGTCAATCTGGTCTCGTACCGGGGAACGGGTCCTGCGATGAACGATCTGATCGCGGGCCAGATCGACTACATGGTCGAAGTGTCCCTCACCGCGCTGGCTCAGATTCAGGCAAAAACGGTGAGGCCGCTCGCGGTCTTCCGCTCGGCGCGGATTTCCACGCTGCCCGATGTGCCCTCCACCAACGAGTTCGGCGTCGCTGGGCTCGACTTCCCGGTCTGGCTCGGCTTCCTGGCGCCGAAGGGCACGCCGCAACCGATCGTGGAGCGGCTCAACGCCTCGATCCGCAAGGCGACGCAGGACACAGCCCTGCGCGACCGCCTCGCCCCGCTCGGTCTCGAAATGCCAGCGGATGCGACCAACACCCCAACCGGCTTCCGCAACTTCGTCCAGTCGGAAATCGATCGCTGGGTGCCACTGATTCAGAAGGCCGGTTTGGTGATCGAATGAGGTCCAGGCCCGTAGCTCGGCCGCCGGCCAATTCGCTCATTTGGGCCGTGTACCCATAAAACCGGTGGCGTGACGTGCAGAAGCAATGTCTGCTCCGCCCCAAAGTGACGCGGTTCCTGCACGGCAGCAAAATGACGCGAAGCGCCAAAGGGCGGCGGCATACGCCCTTTTGCTAGCGCTTGCTCGCCTAGGATCCCGCGTCCGCGGGTTGCAAGGCTTCAGCCACAAGGGCACCTGGCCGGGCCCTCGCCTGCAGGCGGGACACCGCCTCGGCCAGCGGAACGTCGGCCTGTGAGCCGTCGCGCTCGCGCAGGCTCACCCGGCCGTCCCTCATCTCGCGCCCGCCGACAACAGCCATCACCGGCACCGCCATTTCATGCGCAGCCACGATGCGCCGCGAAAGAGTATCGGCGCCGTCATAGGCAACGGCCCGGATCCCGGCATCCTCGAACGCCGCCAGAACGTCCGCGCCGTATCCGGCCTGGTCTTTCGAGATCGGCGCGACCGCGACCTGGTCCGGTGACAGCCAGAACGGTAACACGCCGCCATGGTGCTCGAGCAGGATCGCGATCATGCGGCCGAGCGATCCGAAGATGGCGTGGTGGATCATCAGGGGCCTCGCGCGGCTGCCGTCGGGGGCGACGTAGGACGCCTCGAGTCGCTGCGGCAGCACGCCGTCGAGCTGCACTGTGCCGCACTGCCAGGATCGTCCCAGCCGGTCGCGCAGCGCGAATTCCAGCTTCGGTCCGTAGAACGCCCCTTCGCCGGGGTTGATTTGAGGCGCGAGGCCGCAGCGCCGCGCGGCATCGCTGAGCTTCGCTTCTGACCAATCCCAGGTCGCGTCGTCGCCGGCGCGCGCCGCCGGTCGCGTCGCCAGCGCCACCTCGTAGTCGGGAAATCCGAGGTCGCGATAGACCTCGTCAAGGAGGGTGATGAAGCGCGCGACTTCGGCCTCCACGTCCTGCTCGCGGCAGAACACATGCGCGTCGTCTTGCTCGAAGGCGCGCGTCCGCATGATGCCGTGGAGCGAACCGGAAGGCTCATTGCGGTGGCAAACGCCGAACTCGGCATAGCGGATCGGAAGTTCCCGCCACGAGCGCAGCCCTTTGTTGAAGATCTGCACGTGGCACGGGCACGACATCGGTTTCAGCGCCATCGCCAGCTCGCCGTCGTCGACCCGGAACATGTGCTCGCCGAACTTGTCCCAGTGGCCGCTGCGGCCCCAGAACTCCTTTGGCAGCAACTGTGGCGTCCGGACCTCGGCATACCGGCTTGGCGCATCTTGCGTCGGAGATAGTCCTCCAGCACACGGTAGAGCGCGTAGCCGCGCGGATGCCAGAACACCATGCCCGGCGCATCTTCCTGAAGGTGCCAGAGTTTGAGCTTCACGCCGAGATTTCTGTGGTCGAGATCGTCCATGGCTGTGTTCCTTGTGATGGGAAAAAGCGCGGACGGGGACCATCAAAAACCAGAAAAGGCCCCGTCCGTCGCCGGCGGGGCCTTTTCTGGGTGAAGTACGCTTGTCTCTAGCGCGCGCAACCAGCAGGCGATCCGCCGTAAGCGGTCGCAGTGGTCGTCGATGCGGCTGATAGAAGCTTATTCATGCTCTGTGTATGGCGGTAAAGCGCTCAGGCGTCAACGCCAGCCGCTTAGCGCAGCAGCCACGGCGCATTCTGGTGAAGGAGGCCGGCCACGCGCTCTGGATGTTCGTGGTGCAGCGAGAGGGGTGCGCGACAGCCGCACTGTCATGCGCGACTCCGGACGAGGTGCAGCGGTGCATGGGGCGGTTCCCGCCACATCGATGCTGTCAGCAACATGACTTGCTGAGTTTCAACGACCTATCGAGGTTCGAGACGAGGAAGAAGCCACCTTGGACGCCTTTCGCGCGGCTGCAGGCACCCTGGCCTCAATCTCGTTTCCGGACCAGAATGAATCCATCCCCTTGCCGGATTCGAGCCGCATTGTGACCCAGGTCGCGACCAAAGGTCGTTTCCGCGGGGGCGCAACTCCGGGGTTCTCATGTCCGGTCATCTGCGATTTTGCATCGCCACCTTTGTCCTTCTCGCAGGTCTCCCGACTTCGCCTGCGTCTTCGAATCCTCTTGCAGACTTGTTCAATGTCTCTCCGCCCCAGCCGGCCCCTGAGCCCGCTTCCGCGGAAAAGGAAAGGGAGTGCTTGCCGCGACCCGGCAAGTCGACGGCGGAAGGTCAGCGCTGGGTCTATCGTACTGAGGGGCGCCGCAAATGCTGGTTCCAGGCTGCCGAGGAGACCGCGACGGTGAAGAAGGTTCGTCATCGCGTCGCGAGGCCTCGTGTCGCCGCTCCCGAGGACAACGAGGCCGCGGAGCGCAAGCGGAAGGCGGTCGAGGATGCGCGTGCGGAGCTGCTGCCCTCCGCACCGGCGGAAACGTCTCAGCCGGCCCCGCTCGCGCCCAAGCCAAAGGTGGTTGATGCCGCTCCCGTCGTCCCTGCGGGCGCCGCGGCCCTGGTGCTGCCGGCACCCGTCACCAACAGCCCGACCGATCAGCTCACGCTTGACCAGCCCGCCTCGCGCCAGGCCGACGTGGAGATGCCTCCGGCACCCGCGCCAGCCGCCAGCAACGCTGTTGCCGCCTCCGTGCCCGTGCCTCCTGCCGCGCCGGTCGCCCTTTCCAACGCCGAGGCGGCCGATGACGGCCAAGGCTGGGCGGCAACCTGGCTTGGCGTGCTGCTGATGGCGCTGGGCCTTGTCTCCGTCTTATGCTCGAGCCGGACCCTCCGGGAGGCGATGCTGTTTGCGCGATTTAATGCGAGGACGAGTTGGCGCGCCATGGAGTCAGAAGTGCCAGTTCGAAGGCGGGCGAGTGACTTCCTGTCTACGCCAACAAGCACACCATCTCAGAGATAGACCGGACTGAACAAACACCGGAGCGCCCCTATCACGAGCGCGAATGCCGGCGTTGCCCGTCCATGATTGCACATGGCAGAGTCGGTGCGATCTGCAATTTGTGCCAATCGGGGCGAAGCGCGGCACGTTGGCAAGTCGGTTCAATTCCGTGACTGGGTTACGGGGCCGGCGCTCTCGCGAGGGTTGGAGGCGACTTGTGGCAGGGCAAGGGTGAGAGCGTCGACCAGGCGACGTCGCCACGGCTGCGTCAGCATCGATAGCTTGCCTTCGAGCAGAGCTGCCCTTTCCCGGGCTCCCACGCTTTCCGTGCTGACTTTGAGCAGTTCGGCCAACAGCTTGTTCGTGCGTTCGCATTCCCTCTCGAAGTCGGCCCGATGGCCGCTGGCAATCACCTTCATCTCTGCCAGCTCGGTCTGCAAGGCCTCGATTCGTTGCTTTAGGGCGGTGACCACCTGGTGACCGGCCTGGGTTTGCGGCGGACGGGATATTGGGGAATGGCTGAATTCGCTGAGATCGACGTGGACGAGCGTCTTGCCGTCGTTGGAGCGGGAGCGCGGCCACCGGTGTCGTTTCACCAGAGCACGGGCAGCCTCTGGGGAAATCTTGAGCCGCTCGCCTAGATCGGCATACGTCAGCATCTCGACGGGCATGATATCCGCTCCCGTTGGCCGGACGGTCACCACCCGGACACATCGAATGTGTACCAATGTATAGTTAATGTCTGGTTTACCGTGAGCGGGAGCCCTGACGCGGCGCGCCGGGGTGAGCGTCCAGCGTCGTAGCCCGCTATTGTTGCTTGGCCATCGTGCTACTGCGTCACAGTTTCGATACGCCTCTCATCATAGCTGCCGCCACGATCTCTGGCTAAGCCACCGATCGGGATGTCGGCAGCGACGCGGGATGGTTCGAACATGACGCCGTGAACGCGGAACTGTCCGCTCAGGCGCGCATGCGGCCTTGGCGCCGCCGCTAGCATGATCCGGGCTATCTGTTCGTTTTTGTTCACGCCGACCGCTCCCATGCGGCCCATGCTCCGATTACATCGGCTTGTGACACAAACGTGCAATCCCGCATCCGGATGGGTTCACGATTACGCCCCGTTTTGGAAGCGCTTACGATACCCGTCGACCTGGATGGCGAGCATGTCCCAGCGTTGATCCCGGGTTGCGCGGAGCCTGTCATCCGGCGCGCATTTGCGCGACCCGTTGGCTCCACCCAGGGGCTGCACACTTGGCCGCGCGCTAACCGCCGTTCCCGTTCACGCCGTTTTCGCCGTCGTCGCCGATATGCTCGACCGACACCACGTGCTCGTCCTCGGCCGTATCGAACACGATGACGCCTTGCGTCGAGCGGCCCGCGATGCGGATACCCTCGACCGGGCAGCGGATCAACTGGCCCTTGTCGGTCACCAGCATGATCTGGTCGGCATCCTCCACCGGGAACGACGCCACCAGCTTGCCGTTGCGGTTATTGACGCTCATCGCGACGATGCCTTTGCCGCCGCGGCCGGTGGTGCGGTATTCGTAGGACGAAGTGCGCTTGCCGTAGCCGTTGACGGAGACCGTCAGCACCACCTGCTCCTGCGCCGACATTTCGGCGTAGCGCTCTTGCGAGAGCTGGAGCGAACCCGAGGTCTCCTCGCCCTCGACTTCCGCCGGCTCTTCCGCCGCGGTTTCGCCGGCGACAGCGCGGCGCATCTTCAGGTAGGCCGACCGTTCGTCGGCGGTCGCCTCGACATGGCGCAGGATCGCCAGCGAGATCAGTTTATCGCCCTCCGCCAGCGCGATGCCACGCACACCCATCGAGGTGCGGCCGGTGAAGACGCGCACGTCGGTGACGGGGAAGCGGATGCACTGGCCGCCCGCCGCCGTCAGCAGCACGTCGTCATGTTCGGTGCAGATCTGCACGTCGACGATCGACTCGCCCTCCCCAAGCTTCATGGCGATGATGCCGGAGCGGCGGACGTCGACAAAGTCGGAAAGCTTATTGCGGCGGACGGTGCCGCCGGTCGTGGCGAACATCACGTCGAGATTGGCCCAGGAGGATTCATCCTCCGGCAGCGGCATGATGGTGGTGATGCGCTCACCCTGCTCCAGCGGCAGGATGTTGATCATTGCCTTGCCGCGGGCGTTCGGCGCCGCCATCGGCAGCCGCCAGACCTTTTCCTTGTAGACCTGACCACGCGAGGAGAAGAACAGCACCGGCGTATGGGTCGAGGCGACGAACAGTCGGCTGACGAAATCCTCGTCGCGAGTCTGCATGCCCGCGCGGCCCTTGCCGCCGCGCCGCTGGGCACGATACGCCGAGAGCGGCACGCGCTTGACGTAGCCGGCGTGCGAGACCGTGACCACCATGTCCTCGCGCTGGATCAGATCCTCGTCCTCGACCTCGCCTTCCTGCTCGACGATGACAGTCTTGCGCGGAGTGGCGAACTCGGTCTTCACCTCGGCGAGCTCGGCCTTGACGATCGCCTGCACGCGCGCACGCGAGCGCAGGATATCGAGATAGTCGGCGATTTCCACCGCGAGCTTGTCGAGATCTGCGGAAATCTCGTCCCGGCCGAGCGCCGTCAGGCGCTGCAAGCGCAGGTCGAGAATGGCCTTGGCCTGCTCCAGCGACAGCCGCGCGGTACCGTCGGCCGCCATCCGGTGACGGGGATCGTCGATCAGCGTGATCATCGCCTCGACTTCCCTTGCCGGCCAATCGCGCGACATCAGCGTGTCGCGCGCGGTGTTCGGATCGGGCGAGGTGCGGATCACACGAATGATCTCGTCGATATTGGCAACTGCAATCGCAAGGCCAACCAGGATGTGGGCGCGGTCGCGGGCCTTGCTGAGCAGGAACTTGGTCCGACGGGTGATGACCTGCTCACGGAACGCGATGAATAGCGTCAGCAGATCCTTCAGGTTCATCGTCTGCGGGCGGCCGTTATCCAGCGCCAGCATGTTGGCCGGGAAGTTCGATTGCAGTGGCGTGAAGCGATAAAGCTGATTCAGCACGACGTCCGCCATCGCTTCGCGCTTCAACTCGATGACGACGCGGTAGCCGTCGCGGTCGGATTCGTCCCTGAGATCGGCGACGCCTTCGATCTTCTTTTCGCGCACCAGTTCGGCAATGCGCTCGACCATGGTGGCCTTGTTTATCTGGTAGGGAATTTCCGTAATGATGATCGCTTCGCGATCCTTACGGATGGCGTCGATCGTGACCTTGCCGCGCATCACCATCGAGCCGCGGCCGAGGTGATAGGCCGAGCGGATGCCCTGGCGGCCGAGGATGATGCCGCCGGTCGGGAAATCCGGCCCCGGAATGATGTTGATGAGATCGTCGATGCCGAGCGCGGGATTGTCGATCAGCGCCACGCAGGCGTCGATGACTTCGCCGAGGTTGTGCGGCGGGATGTTGGTCGCCATGCCGACCGCGATGCCGCCGGCACCGTTGACCAGCAGGTTCGGGAACCTCGCCGGCAGAACCGACGGCTCCTTCTCGGAATTGTCGTAGTTCGGCTGGAAATCGACAGTGTCCTTGTCGATATCGCCGAGAACTTCCAGTGCCGACCGGGTCAGACGTGCCTCGGTATATCGATAGGCCGCGGGCGGATCGCCGTCGACCGAGCCGAAATTGCCCTGGCCGTCGATCAGCGGCACGCGCATGGAGAAATCCTGCGCCATCCGGACCATCGCATCGTAAATCGACTGGTCGCCGTGCGGATGATATTTACCGATCACGTCACCGACCACGCGCGCGGATTTGACGTGCTTTTTGTCCGGCGTGTGCCCCTGCTCGTACATCGAATACAGAATGCGGCGATGCACGGGCTTGAGCCCGTCGCGCGCATCCGGCAGCGCCCGCGCCACGATCACGCTCATGGCGTAATCGAGGTAGGAGCGTTTCATCTCGTCGAGGATGGAAACGGGGCGAATGTCGGAGTGCTCCGGCGGCTCGCCGGGCTTGTCGTCTTCGTTGTCGGACAAAGGGAAATCCAGTCAGTTCTCAACTGAGAATCATATAGCGCATCGAGGGTCCAATAACCACCCCGAAGCGCCTCGGACGCGTCGTTTTTCCGCTCGTTTTTTCATAGACTTACAGGATTGGCGAGAGACCCGCGGAGCCTGCGTTTCGGGGGCTCGAAACAGCGCCGCCGGAGGCCTCTTTCCGCGCCCGCTTACTGGCCAAAAAGCACGGCGTGCATGATCCGCCCGGGGACGAATGTGAAGCCCGGCGATGATCAATCCGCCGGCGAAAATACCGACCATCGCCTTGCGATGGCGGCTCACATTGTGCCGGCGCGCAGCGATGACGGCGATCGGCAGCATCACCAGAACCATGACCGACAGGAGATGTATCGGGCTCCAGGGGCCGAGCAGCCGGATCTCGTGGATCCAGAACGAACTGGTGGCGACGACGATCATCAGGCCGACCCAGATCCAGCCAACCGTCCGGTGCGGCAGCGTTCCCTTAGGAGCAGCCAATTGAACGACACCGAGCCCGAACGCCGCCATGGCGGCAAAGGCATGGACCGGTATCGCGGGCGCGGCGTCCAGCAGCGGTGCGAGCGGCATCTGAAACTCCCGGCGATTGCTGCGCGCGATGCAGGGCTCCTGCACCATGTAAGGAGTATTTACATCAATCTTTCCACTGTCAAGTTCAATCGACACCGTCCTGATCGATTGGATGAACGACCGCTCCGATCGCGCGTGACGCCCGAGGTCACAAACCTCTGCCGAGCCATTCAAAACGCGCGTATTCTTGGTCCGGTCATCCCGTCCACCCGCGCAGATTTGGCTGCGGTGAGGTTGCAGGTGCACAAAGGCATTCGGCGCGAGATCGGCCGAATGCCTCAAACTAAATGCTCTACCTCAAAGTGCTATTGTGCCGGCTGACTTCGCGCTCAGAACGGAATGTCGTCGTCCATGTCGCTGTTGCGGCTGCCTGCCGCGACTGCCCGACGCGGCGCCGAAGAGGCCGGACCGCTGGAGCCGAAATCGCCGGAATCGTCGGACCCAAAGCCGCCGCCCCCACCGCCGCTGCGGCCGTCGAGCATGGTCAGGTTCGAGTTGAAACCCTGCAGCACGACTTCGGTCGAGTACTTGTCGACCCCGCTCTGGTCGGTCCATTTGCGCGTCTGCAACTGGCCCTCGATGTAAACCTTGGCGCCCTTCTTCAGGTACTGCTCGGCGACCTTGCAGAGCCCCTCGTTAAAGATCACGACGCGGTGCCACTCGGTCTTTTCCTTGCGTTCGCCGGTGGCCTTGTCGCGCCAGGTCTCCGAGGTCGCGATGCTCAGATTGGCAATCGGCCGCCCGTCCTGTGTGCGCCGGATTTCAGGATCCTTGCCGAGGTTGCCGACCAGAATCACCTTGTTCACGCTTCCCGCCATCGCCGCTCTCCACTCGATATCGCCGGCAAAAATCACTGGTTCGGCCTGCATCGTGCCGGCCGTCTTCAATTCTTGACCTGTCGCTTGTCCGCCGCTCGCCCGTTTCCGGACATCCGAACGGACCCTATACGCTCGCAGGCCCCGCTGACCTGGCGATCCCTCGGCAAGTCGGCGGTTATCCACATATAGCATCGCCGGGGCAAGTGTTCCAGCTTTGTTCCCGTTACTGGTCGTTGGGCCTATTCCAATCCAACCGCTCAACCAGCGGGGGAGTTCGTTGGAACAAAATGGAACCCGAAAATCGCGAAATGGAACCCGAAAGTTCCGCACAACATAGGGAATATGTTAAGTAAATCATCATCTTGGTTCCATATACTTCGTTCGCGACTGTTGCAATTCGGAGACGCAATTTTCGGGCGAGTCACGCTATAGAAATTGCACAGCGGCGCGGGCGCTCGCGTCACCAACAGCGCTTCAGGACGAGCGGAAGCGGATTAGAACTGGGGATAGACCATGAAGAAGTATCTGCTAGCTACAGTTGCTCTCATCGCGTTCGCCGCTCCTGCGGCGGCCGCCGACCTCGCTGCGCGCCCTTACACCAAGGCGCCGCCGGCACCCGTCGCCGTCGTGTACGATTGGAGCGGGTTCTACATCGGTGCCAACGGTGGCTGGGGTTCGAGCCACAAGTGCTGGGATCTCACTGCCGACGTCATAGGTCCTTTCGTTCCGCCGCTGGCCGAGGGCTGCCATGACGCAACGGGCGCCACGGCCGGCGGTCAAATCGGCTATCGCTGGCAGGCTGCCAGCTGGGTGTTTGGTCTGGAAGGGCAAGGCAACTGGGCTGACTTCAAGGGCTCCAACACAAGTCTGGCGTTTTTCACCCCGCTCAGCACCATCGAGAATGAGTCGAAGATCAATGCGTTCGGACTGATCACCGGTCAGGTCGGCTATGCTTGGAACAACGTTCTGCTCTACGTAAAGGGCGGCGCGGCCGTGACCGGCGAAAAGTACAGGGGTATCGAAACCGCGACCGGGCTTCTTGTCGACAGCGCCAAGGAAACGCGTTGGGGCGGCGTCGTTGGTGCCGGTCTCGAAGTCGGCTTCGCCCCGAACTGGTCAGTTGGAGTCGAGTACAACCACCTGTTCATGGGTGACCGCGACGTCGACTTTGCCGCATCCGGCAACTTTATTGGTGCTCCGGCCGGCTCGTTTTCGAGGACTTCTCGCATCGACCAGGACGTGGATCTCGTCACTGTCCGCCTCAACTACCGCTGGGGCGGTCCGGTTGTCGCGAGGTACTGATCGCAACACCAGCGCGGGACTACGGAAAGGCCGGCTTCACGCCGGCCTTTTTGTTTGGTTGTAGACCGGCATTGCCCGTACCCGCTGCGGTTGTACCACCATACTTTTGCCGCTGATGTGGTATTTCGGCGACAGCCTTTTGCGGGAACTTCGAGCTATATGCCGAAGCAACCTCAAATTGACGGCTGAGGAAAGTTGCGTTGGAGAGCCGCGAAAGGAAGAAGAAAGTGAAGAAGATTCTGCTGACCACCACTGGCCTGATCGCGCTTGGGATGGCGCCCGCGATGGCCGCCGATCTCGCTGCCAGGCCCTACACCAAGGCGCCGGCCGCAGCGATCGCGATCAACAACTGGACCGGCTTCTACATCGGTGCGATGGGCGGCTACGCCCAGGAAAACGCGTCGGGCGTGGGTTCGCTCAGCGGCGGCTTCGCCGGCGGCACCGTCGGCTACAACTGGCAGACTGGTGCCCTTGTCCTCGGCCTCGAAGCCGATGGCGCCTGGGCTGACGTGGGCGCGACCGTGGGCGTCTTGGGCGGCCTCGCCTCGGTCAGCGACACGATTCGCTCGATGGGCACCGTTCGTGGCCGCATCGGCTACGCCTTCGATCAGGTCCTGATCTACGGCACCGGCGGCTATGCCTGGGCCGATAACCGCCTGACGGCAACGGCGCTCGGCGTGAGTATCTCGGACAGCCAGTTTCACTCTGGCTGGACCGTCGGCGCCGGTGTCGAGGTGATGTTCGCACCGAAATGGTCGGTCAAGGCCGAGTACCTCTATCGCAGCTTCGAAAGCCAAAACTACTTCGCAGGCATTATCCCGCCCGGCATTGCGAGCGGAACGCTCAACCTGAACAGCGTTCAGGTCGGCGTGAACTATCATTTCTAAGATTTCCTGCTGAAACTGCCTGCGCCTCCGTTCCGAAACCGGAACGGAGGCAATTTATTGCCGCGGCGTTTTGCACGGTGCTGCTGACGACTGCTGCCAAGAATTTTTCGCGCAAACAATCCGTTGATGATTCGCACGCGGCACTGGAAATCGTTTCCCGTTCTTCCTATGTTCCGACTTTCAATCAACGGCGCCTGATCCCGGTTCTTGCCCGGCAATGCGCGCCCAACGCGGCGCGTGCCTCGTGCGCCTGGAAATGCCGATATGGATGAAGTGCTAAGGGCGAAGCGCCAACAGAACGCCGGCTCCGCATCGCGCGCGATTACGATTCGCGGTGCGCGCGAGCACAATCTCAAGAATGTCGATCTCGAGATTCCCCGCGACAAGCTGGTCGTGTTCACCGGCCTTTCCGGCTCCGGCAAATCCTCGCTCGCCTTCGACACCATCTATGCCGAGGGCCAGCGCCGCTACGTCGAATCGCTCTCGGCTTATGCGCGCCAATTTCTGGAGATGATGCAGAAGCCGGATGTCGACCAGATCGACGGTCTGTCTCCTGCGATCTCGATCGAGCAGAAGACAACGTCGAAGAACCCGCGCTCCACCGTCGGCACCGTTACCGAGATCTACGACTACATGCGTCTGCTGTGGGCGCGGGTCGGCGTACCCTATTCGCCGGCCACCGGACTTCCGATCGAAAGCCAGGTCGTATCGCAGATGGTCGATCGCGTGCTGGCGCTGCCCGAGGGTACCCGGCTCTATCTGCTGGCGCCGGTGGTGCGCGGCCGCAAGGGTGAGTACAAAAAAGAGCTCGCTGAATGGCTGAAGAAGGGTTTTCAGCGCGTCAAGATTGACGGCACTTTCTATGAGCTGTCGGAAGCGCCGACGCTGGACAAGAAATTCCCGCACGACATCGACGTCGTCGTCGATCGCATCGTGGTCCGTCCCGATCTCGGCCAGCGCCTCGCCGAAAGTTTTGAGACCGCGCTGAAGCTTGTCGAAGGGCTGGCTGTGATCGAATATGCCGACGCGCCGGCGGGCGCGGAAGAGAAGAAGTCCGACAAGAAGACCGCAAAGATCCACGACAAGAGCGGACCCGAGCGGATTCTGTTCTCGGAAAAATTTGCCTGCCCGGTTTCCGGCTTCACGATTCCCGAAATCGAGCCGCGGCTGTTCTCGTTCAACAACCCCTACGGCGCCTGCCCGGCCTGCGGCGGCCTCGGCGTCGAGCAGCACATCGACGAGGACCTCGTCATTCCCGACAAGGAGCTGACCTTGCGCAAGGGCGCGATCGCGCCGTGGGCAAAGTCGTCCTCGCCCTATTACATCCAGACGCTGACGGCGCTCGGCAAATTCTACAAGTTCACGCTCGACACCAAGTGGAAGGACCTGCCGAAGAAGACGCAGGCCGCCCTGCTGCATGGCTCCGGCGACGACGAGATCAAGTTCTCCTACGAGGACGGGGTCCGCTCCTACGACACCAAGAAACCGTTCGAGGGCGTCATCACCAACCTCGAGCGCCGCTACCGCGAGACCGAGAGCGAATGGGCGCGCGAGGAGCTGGCCAAATATTTCTCCGACATCCCCTGCGAAGCCTGCAAGGGCCACCGCCTCAAACCCGAGGCGCTCTGCGTCAAGATCGGCGGCAAGCATATCGGCGAAATCTCGGAACTGTCGGTGAAGCGTGCCGGCGAATGGTTCGAAAGCGTGCCTGCCGCGCTCAACGACCAGCAGAACGAGATCGCCGCACGCGTCTTGAAGGAGATCCGCGAGCGGCTGTCCTTCCTGCTCGACGTCGGCCTGAACTACCTCACTCTCTCGCGCTCTTCGGGCACGCTGTCCGGCGGCGAAAGCCAGCGCATCCGCCTCGCCTCGCAGATCGGCTCGGGGCTGACCGGCGTGCTGTACGTGCTGGACGAGCCCTCGATCGGCCTGCACCAGCGCGACAATGCGCGCTTGTTGGAGACGTTGAAGCGGCTACGCGACCTCGGCAATACCGTGATCGTCGTCGAGCATGACGAGGACGCGATCCGTCTTGCCGATTATGTGCTCGACATCGGCCCCGGCGCCGGCATGCATGGCGGCCACATCGTGGCGCAAGGCACGCCCGCCGACATCATGAAGAACCCGAAATCGCTCACGGGCAAATACCTCACCGGCGAATTGTCGGTCGCGATTCCCGAGCGCAGGCCGCCGAACCACAGGCGAACCATCAAGGTCGTCAATGCCCGCGGCAATAACCTCAAGAACGTCTCGGCGGAAATTCCGCTGGGCCTGTTCACCTGCGTCACCGGTGTCTCCGGCGGCGGCAAGTCGACGCTGCTGATCGACACGCTCTATCGCGCGATTGCGCGAAAGCTCAACAATGCCAGCGAAGGCGCAGCCCCCCACGACCGCATCGAGGGGCTGGAGCATATCGACAAGATCATCGACATCGACCAGTCGCCGATCGGCCGCACCCCGCGTTCCAACCCTGCGACCTATACCGGCGCCTTCACGCCGATCCGCGAATGGTTTGCCGGCCTGCCCGAAGCCAAGGCGCGCGGCTACGAGCCCGGCCGGTTCTCCTTCAACGTCAAGGGCGGCCGCTGCGAGGCTTGCCAGGGCGACGGCGTCATCAAGATCGAGATGCACTTTTTACCCGACGTCTACGTCACCTGCGACACCTGCAAGGGCAAACGCTACAACCGCGAGACGCTGGAGGTCCTGTTCAAGGGCAAGTCGATCTCGGATGTGCTCGACATGACGGTGGAAGAAGCGGCCGAGTTCTTCAAGGCCGTCCCCCGCGTCCGCGAGACGTTCAAGACGCTGCACCGCGTCGGCCTCGACTACATCCACGTCGGCCAGCAGGCGACCACGCTATCCGGCGGCGAAGCCCAGCGCGTCAAGCTTGCCAAGGAATTGTCAAAGCGAGCCACCGGCCGCACGCTCTACATCCTCGACGAGCCGACTACCGGCCTGCACTTCCACGACGTCGCAAAACTCCTGGAAGTGCTGCACGAGCTGGTTGCGCAAGGAAATACGGTCGTTGTGATCGAGCACAACCTCGAGGTCATCAAGACCGCCGACTGGGTCATCGACCTCGGCCCCGAAGGCGGCGACGGCGGCGGCGAAATCGTCGCCTGGGGTCCGCCGGAGGACATCGTGAAAGCGCCGCGGAGCTATACGGGGAAGTTTCTGGCGCCGGTGCTGAAGAAGGCGGAGGGAAGGCCGAGGAAGAGGATCAGCGCGAGCGAAGCGGCGGAGTGAGGTTAGCTGAAGCGAGTGGCCGGTTGAGCAGGGACTTACAGATATTCTTCGCGTTTAAAGAAGGCCCGTCTCAGAATGCAGCCGTGTGCGCCAACATCACGGCGAGCATTTTGAGCAAACAGGCACTTTTAGCTACCCTCGCTACACAGCTTAGTTTTCCCGACTACTTTGGGGAGAATTGGGACGCGCTCGAGGAATGTATTGCCGACCTATCCTGGTTGCCTAATGGCCCGGTGATTATCAGACACGCCGACGTACCGCTGGTTGGCGATCCCCGAAATGCGAAAACCTATGTTGCTATACTGAATGCCGCCGCCCGCAAGATGTCGAAATCAGAGGATCATCCGCTTTCGATCGTCTTTCCGAACGGATGCCGTGACCAAGTAGTGTGGTTACTTCGATCCAGCTTCGTTAAAGGCAACAAGCGTACGGCGGATTAGCGAAGCGTAATCCGCCGTTCCTCCCGCGAGCGGGGCACTCCGCCGTCGCCCTACACCGTCCAATAGTGCGGATGCGGCTGCGAGCGGTCGCCCCAGTCGAAGGTGTCGTCATCGAGTTCGGATGGGCCCGCGCGCAGATCATCCAGTGTCACGTCGGTCTGGTAGGCCTGACGCGCGGGATCAAATCGGAGCGCGTCCCAGCGGATCGGACAATGATGGTGGCTGCCGAGCAGCCCTCCGGTTTTGATCACGGCGTAGGCAACCGTTCCGCTCACCTTGTCGAGCATCAGCCGCTCGATCGAGCCGAGCTTTGTGCCGTCGCGCCCGTACACGCTCACGCGCTCGACGCGGTCACTGGGCACCAGGGTATGAGGCATGGCATCCTCCCTGTTTTCCCTTGTTCGGTCGACATAATAGCACAACCGAGCCTGTCGCGGGTGACCCAACCTGCGACAAAGTCTGCAGTGGTGTAGGGTGGGCAAAGCGAAGCGTGCCCACCATCAAGGGTGAAGTGTGAGACGGTGGGCACGGCGCTTCGCGCCTTTGCCCACCCTACAACCCCTCACTCCTCGATCGCCGCCTGGACGAATCCGTCCGGATCGTCGCAAAACTCGCGCAGGACCTTGTAGTGGTCGGTCTCGCGCACCGTCACCGGCTCCAGCCCATATTTCGTCAGCCGCAGCAGGGTCGCGTTCGGATAGGCCATCAGGACTGGCGAGTGCGTGGCCATGATGATCTGGCAATGGCCGATATTCTCCATCCGCCGCATCAGCTTCAAAAACTCGATCTGGCGCGCGGGCGACAGCGCGGATTCCGGTTCGTCGAAGATGAAGATGCCCTGGCGCTGGCAGCGCTCTTCGAAGAAGCGCAGAAAACCTTCGCCGTGGGAATGCGAGAGGAAATCAGGAGGCGGGCCGGGCGTTCCGATGGCCGCTTCATCGAGATAGCGGGCGACTGAGAAGAAGCTCTCGGCACGGAAGAACCATCCGTTGGTGATCTTGGGTAGCCAGCTTGCGCGAAGGGCGGTCGACAACGTTCCACCCATCTTCTCCAACGCCTTCGAATGATCGACCGGCATGTACCCCTTGCCGCCCCCGGCTTCGTCATAGCCGGCAAGCACGGCGATGCCTTCGAGCAAGGTGGATTTCCCGGTGCCGTTCTCGCCGACGATGATCGTGATCGCCTTATTGAAACTCAGTTCGAACTCATCGCGCAGCAGCGGCAGGCAGAACGGATAGGCCTCGCGGTTGGTGACCCGCGCCGGCTCGAGCCAGATGCGCTTGAGATACGGCGCCGGCAGATTGATCGCACGATTGCGTTTGTAAGCCATGGTTCGCAGCCCGCGGAACAAAGTCATTCGGAAGGGTTATACAGACAATGCCGCACAATCCTAGATGGTACCCTGCCGATGCCAAGCACCGCCTACCCCCTCTTCCGCAACGCCATCCTCGGCGAGCAGCAGGTCGTCTGCGACTATGGCGGCCGCAGCCGCGAACTCTGCCCGCATATCATCGGCACCAACAAACGCGGTGAAGAAGTTGTGCTGGCGTGGCAGTTCGCCGGCGAAAGCTCTGGCCCGTTGCCGCAATGGCGCTGCCTGAAACTCGCCAATGTCAGCAACGCCCGCGCGCGCTCCGGCCGCTGGCACGAAGGCGGCTCGCATCGCACGACGCAAACCTGCGTCAGCGATATCGATCTCGACATCAACGTTCACGTCCGCAAACGGCGGTGACACGAGGCCTGCCTGTCATCAGGCCCCTATTCACGCCCCCAAACCTGTTGCGCCAAACCTCGGACGCAATGCGTCGCGAAAGCGTATCTGCGTAGGATGGATAGAGCGACTTGTCCGCCGTAGCTCGCCAGTGAGCAACACGATGAAGCAGCGAGCGAACGAAAACCGCCTATCGCGCAAATCGAGAACTCGTCTCACGCCACACGTCGCCGCACGGCTGTCGAAATAGCAACCTGCCTGCGCCAATGAGCGGACGCGCTTCGGTCCAATTTTTGCCGGCATACATGACGTATGGTTAACCTGCGAACGACGTTCTCACATCCGCACGAACGTCGCTTGCAGACGGCTCTTTGGGGGCGCGTTCGCGCCCACTTCCACAAACGATACGTCACCATGCCGGTGCAATCGGTCCGCTATGGGGCCTGCAGGGGGTTACACGTGCGTTCAACTTCAGGGGACAGAAAATGAAACGACTACTTTTAGCTGGTGTGGCTCTTTCGGTCGCGAGCGCGGCCTCGGCCGCCGACATGCAGGCGCGGCCCTATTCCAAAGCGCCCCCGGCGGCGGTGGTTGCGGCCTATAACTGGTCCGGTTTCTACATCGGCGCGATGGGTGGCTATGGCTGGGGCGGCAGCGATAGCGATGCTAGCGGCGGTTTCGGCGGTGGTACGATCGGCTACAACTGGCAGTTTCCCGGTAGCCAGTTTGTATTCGGTGTCGAAGTCGACGCCGCTGGCGCCAGCATCAAGGACAGCTTCACCGAGGACGTCGGCGGCATCCTGCTCACGCAGGAAAGCAAGATCAACTCGTTCGGCAGCGTGACCGGCCGCGCCGGCTTCGCATTGGATGCGGCCCTGATCTACGCCAAGGGCGGTTACGCGTGGGCCAACCACAAGGCCTCGCTTTCAGCGCCCGGCACGCCGTTTTCGTTTTCGGATAGCCAGTTTCACTCGGGATACACCATCGGCGGCGGCCTCGAATACCTGTTCACGCCGAGCTGGTCGGCCAAGGCCGAGTACATGTACACCAGCCTCGGCGGCGAGACTTATAATCTGGGCGGCTTGCTGCTCGATTCCCCCAACATCGACTTCCATACCATCAAGGTTGGGGTGAACTATCACTTCAGGTGAGACGCGCTATCAACGCGCAAGCTGCGTAGGATGGGCAAAGCGCAAGCGTGCCCACCCTTCCGCAAACCAATCGGAGAGATGGTGGGCACGGCGCGTTGCGCCTTTGCCCACCCTACGGATTCACACCACCTCCAGCACCAGCTCCATCGTCATCAACACCGGATTGTCGCCGCGCATCAGCCGGCCCTCCGCGATGTCGCCGAGATAATCGACGAGCGCGACATCGATCTCCGCATGCAACGTGCCGTCAGCGCCGGGCGCGATCAGGCCAGCCTTGATCGCAAGCTCGGTCGCAAACGGCACAACGGTTCGGCCGTCGGTGAAATGCGCGCCGATGGTGGAGCCGACGCCGCCGTGAATCCGCGCGCGCAGGATTCCGTGCTGCCGGCAGAAGGTCTCCAGTGCGGCCGCAAAATCCTGGTTCGGCCGTAGCCGCAGCGCGAAGGCGCGGCTGTCAGCCTTCACATCTGTGCCGGCGCACGCCACCGGTCCGAACAGTTTGAAATTGGTCTCGGGATCGGGCTCGGCCGTGAACATGGCGCCGTCGATACCGAATGCTTCCACCGCGAACGATTCGGCAACAATGCTCTCCTCGGGCAGAATGTGGCCGCCGTGCAGATGTCCGTCTGTCTCGGTCCACAGCCCGTGGCAATGGAAGAACGGCGCGCCGTCGCGTTCGCCGAGCGTCATCGCGCCGAGCTTCAGCCGCGTGACGTCGGAGGGCCGAAACGTATCGCTGTAGAACGCGGCATTGGCGCCGGTCTTCGACAGCGCCGGCATCACATAGGCAAACGGCCCGAGCGCCCCTCCCCGCATGTTCAACACGCCGCCTGAAAATCCAGCTTCGGCAAAACCGCGGCGCGCGGCCTCGAGTAGCGGCAGGCCGGCCTGCAACGCGAACGAAAACGCCCGTCCCCGCGCTTCGACCCACTGGATTCGCTCAGGCGCGGGCGGCCCGGGCTGCTCGACGCTACGCATCGGCTCAGCTAGGCGTTTTGGAGATGAGCTCAAGCAGCCCTCGCGCTTCCAGTTCATCGCGGACCAGCCGCTTCGGAATCTTGCCATAGCCGGATTTCGGCAGCGCCTCCCAGAAGAAGAAGCGCTTCGGCATCTTGTAGCGCGGCACCTTCGGCGCCAGGAACGCGGCGAGCTCCGCCTCGCTCACGGCGCCAGCGCCCTCGCGCGCGACGCAGACGGCAACACCCACCTCGCCCCAGAACGGGTCGGGCACGCCGAGCACCGCGACCTCGCCGATCGCAGGATGGGTGAGAATCTTCTCCTCGACCTCGCGCGGGTAGATATTGGAGCCGCCGGAGATGTACATGTCCGAAGCACGGCCGGTGATGTAGACGAAACCCTCCTCGTCCATGTGGCCGAGATCGCCGGTGCGGAACCAGCCGTCGCGAAACGCTTTCGCATTGGCCTCGGGATTATCGTAATAGCCGGCGAACACGGCGGGTCCGATCACGCAGATCTCGCCGGTCTCGAACGGTTTGAGCTCGCGCCCGTCATCGCCCTGGATCGAGACCTGCATGCCCGTGCGCTCGAAGCCGCAGGTGCCGATCCGCGCATGCGGGCCATCCTCCGCGTCGTGCAGACTGGCCGGCATCACCGTGATGTTGCCAGTGACCTCGCCGAGGCCGAAATACTGCACGAGCACCTTGCCGAGCTTGTTCAACGCGGCCTTCTGGTCCTCGCGATACATCGGCGCGCCGGCATAGATCACGAAACGCAGCGAAGAATGGTCGTATTTGTCGACCGCGGGATGCTCGACCATCATCTTCAAAATCGTCGGCACGGTGAAGATGTTGCTGACGCGGTGCGCCTCGATCAGCCGGAACGCTTCGGCAATGTCGAATTTCTCCGACGGCAGCAAAATGGTCGGTACGCCGCGCGCGGCCTGCACGAGTTGGTGGACGCCGGCGCCGTGCGACAGTGGCGCGACCACCAGCGAGGCGTCCGTCTCCGTCGTGCCCGGCATCAGGTCGGCGAGATGATTGGTAACGACGAAGGCCATCTGCCCATGGGTGAGAACCGCGGCCTTCGAGCGCCCGGTGGTGCCGGAGGTGAAGAAGAACCAGCAGGGATCGTCGTAGTCGACCGCCGCATTCTCGACCCTGGCGCCGGCCTGCGCCGCGATCACGTCACTGACCGCCTTCTCGCCGAAGGCGCCCTCGCCGATCCGCCATGTGAATTCGAGCGCCGGATTGGCCGCCGCCGTGGCGTGATCGGGGAAATCGCCATGGCACAAAAAGGCCTTGGCACCGGAGGCGCTGGCGAGATAGGCGACCTCGTCCGGCATCAGGCGGAAATTGGTCGGCACCCAGACCGCGCCGAGGCGAAACGCCGCGAACATCGACCAGAACATCTCGTCGCAATTCTTGGAATGGACGAGCAGGCGATCGCCCTTGACGATACCGCGTGCGGCGAGGCCGGCGGCCAGCGCCGACACGGCGTCATCGATCTCGCGCCAGGTCCAGGATTTATCGCCCCAGATGAAGCCAGTGCGGTCGCCATGGCGGCGGGCATTCTGGGTCAGCATATGCGCCAGATTCATCACCCGGCGCGACATCCGCGCCAGACCGCCGCGCGGGATAGGAATGGTCACCGTTTCAGTCACAGGGAATCAACCATTACGCTTCGGAAAACAGACATAGGACATCTCATTGCAACGATAGCAGAAAGCCCGGCGCCAGCTCAAATCCGGGCATCACCATGATGGTCTCTTCGCTAGCCGCGCCGACATCACCATGCCCACGCGTTCGCGTCCATAAGCCCATGCAAATGATTCTCGTCGGCCAATCGAAGATCGATGTCGGTCCGCCCTGCTCGTCGACTCGTTCAAATATTCGGATTGAATCGAAAGCCCGCCAGCCATGTGTGGAGCCGGCGGGCTCTCCAGAATCTACTGCGGATGATTGGCCAGTTCCTGATCGCTCAAGCGCCAGTCCTGCCAGAGCTGAAGCGCGCCCAGCAGGACCACGATTCCACCGAGGGCGACGTGCCAGGCCCGCAGCATGTCGTCACCGGCATAGCCGAGTATGAAGGGCGATGCGGCCAGCCAGAGGCCAAGCGCGATCTCCCCCACCTCCTCCCAGCGCTGCAGTGCGACATATTCGAGCTGGGCCAGACCGAAGACCAGCATGCCGATCACGAACGTATTCAGGATCATGGTGCTGCGTTCGGAGTCCATCACGTCGTGGCTGGAAAAGGGAAACCACGGCGATACCACGATCAGCGCGCCAAGCAGCATGCCGAACCAGTCTTCCCACGTGCGATGCTTGCTGAAGAAATGGATGCCCGACATTGTAACCTCCCCTTGAAAAGAGGCATACGTCGGCGGCCGCGATCACTGCATTTCCGATATCGAGCCCAGACCCGGCCGCCACGGCGGCGTATGTCATCTCAAAGACCTAGGAACCCGACCCACGCTTGCAAGGCCTTCCCCGCAAAGATCCAGTAAGCGTGTGCGTCCCTTATTGCGCTGCACCGAGCCGCTGCTGCAGGCTCTCGCGATCGGGCCAGCCGGCTCGTTGAGGCGGTCGGCGCCGATATCACGGCGGTGCCCAACAGTGCAGCGGTCAGGCTCAAGACAGCATATCAGCCAACCCCAGCGAGCCAGTTGTCCCTTCGTCGCCGGTTTGCATCGGCGGGTTCATGTCCCTAAATGACACGGTGAATCATCCGGGAATCGCAGCATGGCCGCCGTCCGCGACAACAAGGCTCAAAACCGTTTCGAACTCGACGTCGACGGCGCCGTGGCGTTTGCGAATTATCGAGCCACGCCCGCGGCGGTCATCATCACCCATACCGAAACGCCGCGCGCCCTGCGCGGCCGCGGCATCGCTTCTGAGCTGATCAGGGGCGCCCTCGAACTGATCCGCGCCGACGGACGCAAGGTCATCGCCGGCTGCGGCTTTGTCGTGGACTATCTGCGCAGAAATCCGGAATTTGCCGATCTGACGGGGTGACACACCGTCATTCCGGGGCGCGCGTTAGCGCGAAATCTCCAGATTCTCCGATGTGCAATTGCACATCGGAGTTCGCGCTACCGACATTTTCCGGGAATCTTTTTGTCCGCCGGTATGTACAGCGCTTCTACGTGAGGTAGCTACGCATAGCTGCATTGCAATCGCCCCAAAAGAAGAAGGCCCGCGTCGCGGCGGGCCTTCGTATATCAGGGCCGAGCGAAGCGTCAGTGCTTGATATCCGGCGGCAACTTGCCACCATTGGCAGCCAACTTGGCCATGACCTGCTTGTGCAGCCAGATGTTCATGCTGGCGGAATCATTGCTGTCGCCTGTATAGCCGAGCTCTTTCGCAAGATCCTTGCGCGCGGCAAAGCTGGAATCGATGTCGAGCGCCTTCATCAGATCGACGATCGAGGTGCGCCACTGCAGCTTCTCACCCTTGGCCTTCACGGCCTGATCGAGAATCGGCGCGACGTCGACGGTCGCCGCTGGTGCAGCGGCCGCATCGGTTGATCCACCTCCCGCAGCCGCACCGCCGCCGGCCGGCGCGGCGTCTGCCTTGCTGCCGAAGATCGCGTTCATGATTTTTCCGAAAATGCTCATCGTTCGCTCCCAATGAGTTTGATGATGGGGGTGAGTCTCTGGCGGCACTGTTTGACCGGCAGCACCACGCCGGGATCGCCTGCAAGTCTAGCCACCCAAGAGAAGCTTGCCAATGAAACATTCACCTAAGCGTGAGTGTGTTTGTTGCTGTTTGGGAGTACGCTATCCGGACAGTTCGCGACACGGCCCAGTTCCACCCTTCGCGTCTGGCCTGATCGTGATCGTTTTATGAAACGGCGCGTTTGCGTCTTTCGATTGGCGCACAATGCGACCGCGAGGGAGACGACGACCATGGCCACATATCACGGCAATGTCACATCAGTGGCGCAGCGCGCACCGGATACCGCTGCCGCGCCAGTCATCCGAACCATCGGCTTCGCCGAACTCGGCCGCTCGTTGCGGCGCGGCTGGGAAGATTTCAAGGCGGTGCCAACCCACGCCATCATCCTGTGTGTGATATATCCCGTTCTCGGACTTGTGCTGGCACGCGCCGTTCTCGGCTATTCCGTCATACCGCTGTTGTTTCCGCTGGCCGCCGGCTTCGCCCTGATCGGTCCGTTCGCGGCGCTCGGCCTCTACGAGATGAGCCGTCGTCGTGAACATGGTGAACAGGCAACTGCCTGGGATGCGCTAGCGATGCTGCGTTCGCCGTCATTCGGCGCGATGCTTGGGCTCGGCGTGCTGCTGCTGGCGCTGTTCGTGACCTGGGTGGCCACCGCGCAGGCGATCTACATCGCCGCATTCGGCTATGCGGGCGCGACCGGCTTTTCCGATTTCGCGACGCGCGTGCTGACGACGTCACAAGGCTGGTGGCTGATCGTGGTCGGCTGCGGCGTCGGCTTTCTGTTCGCCCTCGTCGCGCTCTGCATCAGCGTGGTCTCGTTCCCGCTGATGCTGGACCGTCATGCCGGCGCTGGCGATGCGATGGTGACCTCGCTGCGCGCGGTCGCGCGCAACCCGGTGCCGATGGCGGCCTGGGGCTTGATCGTCGCGGTGCTGCTTGTCGCGGGAACGTTGCCGTTCTTCCTCGGCCTTGCCGTCGTCATCCCGCTGCTCGGGCACGCGACCTGGCATCTCTATCGGGAGACGATCGAGCCGGAACTCAATCCGCAGCCGCTTCCGCCACGCGCACACCGCGAACGCAAGTCTGCCGCCGATTTCCCGGCCAATCTGTTCCCCTGGCGGCGCAAGGATAGCGCGTAAGCCTGCACGGAACCTGATCGATCGAACCGCCGGTCGAATCCCGACCGGCGGTTTGGTTGTTCAGCCCCTCACTAACGATGAATTGAGCATGATCAACGGAATGGCATTGCCGGCACCTACATAGGCCTTGTTTTGGCCGATCTTGCTTCGAACATTCGGCGTGGCGTCGACACTAACGCGAAGACGCATCGATCGTGGAGCGAACGGCACGATGATCTCTCGCCTTTATGTGCGCGCCCTGACCTTGGGCGCGCTGTTACTGACCTCGGCGGCCGCGCTCGCCGCGCCCTGCGGCACGGGCTCGTTCGAAACATGGCTGGAGGACTTCAAGAAGGAAGCGGCCTCCAATGGAATATCGGCGTCCGCCATCCAGGCTGGCTTGACCGGCGTCACGTTCGACAAGACCGTGCTGGCCCGCGACCAATCGCAAAAGGTCTTCAGCCAGAGTTTTGAGGAATTCTCCGGCCGCATGGTCCCGCCCCGGCTGACGCGTGGCTCCAACATGCTCAAGCAATACGGCTCGGTGCTCGGGCGCATCGAACAGGCGTATGGCGTGCCCGGCGAAGTGCTGGTGGCGATCTGGGGACTGGAAACCGATTTTGGCGTCAACATCGGGAAATTCGCGACGCTGCGCTCGCTGGCGACGCTGGCCTATGATTGCCGCCGCACCGACATGTTCAAGGCCGAGCTGATGGACGCACTACGCATCGTCGAGCGCGGCGATATCGCGCCGCAGGAAATGCGCGGCGCCTGGGCCGGCGAAATCGGCCAGACCCAGTTCATGCCGTCGTCCTATGTCAAGTTCGCGGTCGACTTCGACGGCAACGGCCGCCGCGATCTCCTGCGCAGCGCGCCCGACGTACTGGCCTCGACCGCCAACTTCCTCGCCAACCACGGCTGGCAGCGCGGCAAGGACTGGGAGCCCGGCAGCGCCAATTTCGCCGCGATCAAGGAGTGGAACAAGAGCGAGGTCTACGCCAGGACCATCGGCCATTTCGCGACGCAGCTTTCGCGGGCGCCTTAACAAAAAGGGCCGGCTGACCAGCCCTTCGCTGGCCGATCTATCTCAGCGGTCGCCGACCAAAGCACGGGCCATAATGCTTCGCATCCGCGTGGGCCGCGTGGATGCGGTAGCCCGTCACGCCGGTCGCTCCCCCGCTGTGAATCAGAAATTGGCGCCCCTGTAATAATGAATATATATTCATTCAGATTCAAGTCAGCACATGCGATTCGCGCATAAGAAAGTTCCAAACCGGCTGCCTTCGAAGCACGTTTTGTTCCCTTTCGACGGCTGCGGTTTTGCATTGAACCGCCCCTATCGCCATCCCAATGGACGCTACGGTTAATCTGGATATTCCGATAACCTCACAAATTTACGGCATTATTTTCTTCAAAGAGACAACCACTCATGCGTGTGGGCCATCCGATCCGCCTGCCATCGCGAAAGATTAAACGGCCCTTACCTTTGTCATGCGTTTTAGGATTAGCTGCATCGCAGCATAGGAACTTCTGCACTGCAAAATCTAAGCTATATTCATTTCAACGATGAAGCTACCCCCCAAGAGCTGAATCGTAATTGCAAGGAGACTACCATGTTGCTCTCGCTCATCCGCATGATCCAGGCGTTCCGGGATTATCAGCGCAATGTCAGCGAACTGTCCCAGCTCAGCGATCGTGAACTGGCCGATATCGGCCTTGATCGTTCGGACATCCCGCGCGTTGCCGCCGGAAACTACAACGGCTGATCACTGTTCAGCCGCCTGATGAACGGATAAACGCCCGCCCCGCCGCGGGCGTTGTCGTTTAATCTTGACGCGCTTTCTTCATGCGAACCGGTATCCACCCCGGATCAAGTCCGGGGCAGGCTTCACTTGAAAGCGCTATCGTAGGTGCGCTAGCCGCGAAAACGCGCTAACCCTGCGCGCATGAATTCCAACACTCCCAAAACCGACACTGTCCATGTAATCGGCGGCGGCCTTGCCGGCTCGGAAGCGGCCTGGCAGATCGCCACTGCGGGCGTTCGCGTGGTCCTGCATGAGATGCGCCCTTCGCGAATGACCGAGGCACACCGCACCGAGGGCCTGGCCGAACTCGTCTGCTCCAACTCGTTCCGCTCGGACGACGCTGCCAATAACGCCGTGGGCCTGCTGCACGCCGAGATGCGGCGGCTGGCCTCGCTGATCATGCGCTCCGCAGATGCCAACCAAGTGCCCGCAGGCGGAGCGCTGGCGGTCGACCGCGACGGGTTTTCCGCAGCCGTCAGCCGGGCCCTGCGCGACCATCCCCTGATCGAAATCGACCGGAGCGAGATCGCCGGCTTGCCGCCGGCCGAATGGGGCAATGTGATCGTCGCGACCGGCCCCCTCACCTCGGCGCCGCTGGCCGAGGCCATCCGCGAACTCACCGATGAGAACGCGCTGGCATTCTTCGATGCGATCGCGCCGATCGTGCACAGGGATTCCATTGACATGTCGGTGGCGTGGTTTCAGTCACGCTACGACAAGGTTGGGCCCGGCGGCACCGGCGCCGATTACATCAATTGCCCGATGACGAAGGAGCAATACGACGCCTTCGTCGCGGCGCTCCTGGCCGGCGACAAGGTCGATTTCAAGGACTGGGAAACCAACACGCCGTATTTCGACGGCTGCCTGCCGGTCGAGGTGATGGCCGAGCGCGGCCATGAAACGCTGCGGCATGGACCGATGAAACCGGTGGGGCTCACCAATCCGCACAATCCGACGGTCAAGCCCTACGCTGTCGTGCAGTTGCGGCAGGACAACAAGCTCGGCACGCTCTACAACATGGTGGGCTTCCAGACCAAACTGAACTACGGCGCGCAGCAGCGCGTGTTCCGCACCATTCCGGGGCTCGAGAACGCCGAATTCGCCCGGCTCGGTGGCCTGCATCGCAACACCTTCCTGAACTCGCCAAAGCTGCTGGATGGCCAGTTGCGCCTACGCGCGCAGCCACGGCTGCGCTTTGCCGGGCAGATGACCGGCTGTGAAGGCTATGTGGAATCTGCCAGCATCGGTCTGATCGCCGGCCTCTATGCTGCGGCCAATGCGCGGGCGCAGGCGCTCGAACCGCCGCCGGCGACAACAGCGCTGGGCTCGCTGCTCGGCCATATCACCGGCGGCCACATCGAAACGATCGAGGCCGGAACACGCTCGTTCCAGCCGATGAACATCAATTTCGGCCTATTCCCGCCGCTTGCCAGCGTGCCGACCAAGAAGGCCGATGGCTCCAGGCTGCGAGGCAACGAGAAGACGGTCGCCAAGAAGCAGGCGCTCAGCGCACGCGCACTGACCGATCTCGATCGATGGATCGCCGATCATCTGCGCGTAGCGGCGGCGGCGTAATCCCATGGGCTTGCCGAAAGACGACGCCGCAACCCTGTCGGCACGATGGACCGAAGGCATTCTGCTGAAGCGTGACGTGTTCTCGACCGTCGAACGCGGCCGCTTTCGCGACGATTCCGGTGAAGTTGATGCCGTGCTGCGCCGGCTCGACCAGGTGCCGGTGTGGTCCTATCCGCTCGCCCGCTATCTGTTCGACCGCGAGCGCCGCGCGCTGGCGCTGGCGCTGGCGCGCGATCTCGACGTCGGCCCGAGACTGCTATGGGCCGGACGGCAGGCACTGGTGCGCGGCTTCATCGATGGCGTCGCGCTGCATCTGGCAAAACCCCATGGCGACCTCGCCTATTTCCGTTCCGCCAAGCTCGCTCTTCGCAAGCTGCACCGCGCCGGCATCTGCCATAACGATCTCGCCAAGGAGCAGAACTGGCTGGTGGGCCGCGACGGCCGCGCCTATCTCACCGATTTTCAATTGGCCGCCTGCTTCAAAACCCGCAGCCGGCTGTTCCGGATCGCAGCCTATGAGGATCTGCGGCATCTCCTGAAGCACAAGCGCAGCTATGCGCCGTCAGCGCTGACGCCGATGGAGCGCAAGATTCTGGCGCGCAAATCCTTTGTCGCCAGCATCTGGCTCAAGACCGGCAAGAAGGTCTACCAGGCCATCACCCGCGGTCTGTTCAACTTCACCGACCGCGAGGGCGGCGGCCGCCGGCTGGTCAACGACGCGCCGGTGCTGAGCGCCCTGATCAGGAAAAATCCCGAAGTGCGCGATACGGCCATTGTCGCGTTTGCCGACCGCCGTACCGGCGTCGGGTTATATGCCTTCGTCGAAGCCGACAAAGTGGCGCTGGAAAAGCAGTTGCGCAGCGAGCTTTTGTCGGCCAAGGGCGTCAAACCGCCCGAGCACATCCAGGTGGTGCATGCCCTGCCCCGCGATGCCGCAGGCAAGCCGCGCACAGAGATCTTGCAGCTTGTGGCGATGAACCAGCTCGACCTGATCGAACCGCTGATCACGAGCGATATCGACCGCGCGTTCCTGAAGGACATTCTGGAGAGCCGCAAGAATCTGCGGGATCGGTTCAATTTCGAAAGCAGCGAGTTGAATTCGCGGCCGAATTGATTCCGGCGTGTCCCGGGCGCGATGCAACGCTTCGCGCTGCTTCGCAGAACCGGGACCCACTTGGCGGTGACGGATGGACCCCGGATCAGCAGCGCACCACAGCCTGTGCACGGGCCGCGCAGAGCGTGGACCCGAGTGCAAGTGCGACGCGCTGCGCAGCATCCGGGGAACGCCGGAAACTTACCCGCCGAACTCACGCGACCGCGAGGCGCGCCAGAGTGTCCACAGCGTCCGGAGTCGTGACGTCACCTGCGGCACGAATGGATCGACGTCGGCTCGTGACATGCGCTCCAGATCGCGGCGGACCGGCGCCAACGGCAGGAATACCGGCCGCACTTGCGGCGACACATGCGCGAGTAGCTCGAGGGCCGTGCGGAGATGTTGTCGGGCGTCTCCGATCAACTGATCGATCGCGGCACGCGCCTGCGGTGTCTGCTTGCCCGAAAACACTTGCTCCATCCCGCTGCCATGTTGCTGCAGCAGTTGCAGCGGCACGAAAAGCTGGCGCCGTGCGGCATCGAGCGGCAGCGCCGCGATCACCTGCGTCATCCCCTGCGCGAGACCCGCATGCCGCGCGAGATGGTCGACCGCTGCCGACGGCGGCGTCGCAATCCGCGCAGCCAGCGAAAAAAGCGCTGAGGCGGTATCGGTGATATAGCCTTCCAGCGCCGCCATCGACGGCATCGGATCGTTGTAGAGGTCGAATTGGTGCTCCTCGATCAGCCGCGACAGCGGCTCGATCGGCAGGCGGAATTCGCCGATGGTCTGCAACAGTTCGGCTGCAACCGGGTTGCCCTCAACGCCGCCATGGCCGGCGCCTTCCAGCATGTCGGTCCACCATTGCAGTCGGATTTCCCCCGGCAACGGCTGGCTGACCTGTTCGCGCACGCGCAAAATCTCGACGTTGAAGGCATAGATCGACAGCAGCGCGCGGCGCTGGACCTGAGGCAGGAACAGCGTCGAGGCATAGCGGACGAAGTCGTGCGTGCGCACCAAATCGGCGCAGAACGCAGCGGTATCCTTCGACGTCGTGGCGTAGCTCATGGCACCGCGATCAACGCCGCCGCGACGCGCCGCCGCTCGCCCAGCATGATGTTGTAGGTGCGGATCGCCGGCCCCGTCTGCATCGCATCGAGCACCACGCGTACGGCGCGCAGCGCCTCGCGGAGGTCGCGCGAGGGTACCCAGACCTCAGTGCCGGTGCCGACGATCAGCGTGTCGATCGCGTTGGCGGCCTTGAACACGCGATCCAGCGAATATTGGTCGATCTCGGCAGGCTTCGTCACCGGCCAGGCCCACATCGCATCCGGCAGGCACAACAGGGAGCCACGATGCGACATGTCGGCGAAGGCAAAGCCGCCCTTGCCGTAAGCTTCGATCGGCGCCGACCTCGGAAGATGCGGAGCGTCCGAGGATGGGCTTGTTTGATTGGGCATGACCTTTTCCGCACCCTCGGGGTCCAGCCCGAGGGCATGCTTTTCGGACTATGCGCTATTTCTTCGCGGGTGTATCCGGCGCGTCGCGGTGCTCACCAACGCCGAGATAGATCAGGATCGGTGCGGCGATGAAGATCGAGGTGTAGGTGCCGACCAGCACCACGCCGAACATCATCACGGCGGTGAAACTGTGGATCGCGTGGCCGCCGAACAAGAGCAGCGCCAGCAACGCCAGCGTCACCGTGACGTGGGTGATGATCGAGCGCGACAGCGTCGAGTTGATGGATTCATTCAGAAGCTGCGGCATCGGCATTTTCTTGTAGCGCCGCAGCATTTCCCGGATTCGGTCGTAGATCACGACCGTGTCGTTCAGCGAATAACCGAGAATCGTGAGTAGCGCCGCGATACTGGTGAGGTCGAAGTCGATCTGGGAGATCGACATGAAACCGATCGTCAGCACGATATCGTGCACGTTGGCGATCATGGCGCCGAGCGCGAACTGCCATTCGAACCGGAACCAGAGATAGATCAGGATGCCGAAAATCGCGAGCATCAGGCCGAGCATGCCGTAAGCCAGCAATTCGCCGGAGACGCGCGGTCCCACCACTTCGACACGGCGGTATTCGACGCTGTCGCCGAGCGCACCGCGAACCTTCTGAACCGCCGCCTGCTGCGCGGCGTCGCCGCCCGGCTGCTCGGCCACCCGGATCATCACGTCGTTCGGACCGCCGAACTGCTGCAACTGGACTTCGCCGAGCCCGAGCGCACTCAAAGTCGCGCGCAGCGCGCCGATGTCGGCGGGACCAGACTTGTTCTGCACTTCGAGGAGCGTACCGCCCCTGAAGTCGATGCCGAAATTCAGCCCGTGGGTGAAGAACAGCACGATCGCGAGAATCGACAGAGCGGCCGAGATCGGGAAGCTGATGCGGCGAAAGCGCGTGAAATCGAAATGCGTCTCGTCAGGGACGATGCGCAGCGGCGGCAAAAGGTCGAGCACGCTGACCACGGTCAGCACGACAATCAGAATGCCAAGCCCAATGAGGACGTACTGAGTCACGAACCAGGTTCCTAGATCGGCACAGTCTTCGGCCGCTTCCACCGTACCCAGCCGGCGACAATCAGGCTGGTAACCGTAAACGCAGTAAAGACCGTGGTGATGATGCCGATGCCAAGCGTGACGGCGAAGCCGCGCACCGGGCCGGTGCCGATATAGAACAGCACCGCGGCGGCGATGAAAGTGGTGATATTGGAGTCCAGAATGGTCGCCAGCGCCCGCCTGAATCCGGCGTCGATCGCCGAAATCGCGTTACGCCCGCCACGCAGTTCCTCGCGGATCCGCTCATAGATCAGCACGTTGGAATCAACCGCGATGCCAACGGTCAGCACGATGCCGGCGATGCCGGGCAGCGTCAGGGTGGCGTTCAGCAGCGACAGGACGCCGAAGATCATCGCAATGTTGATGGCAACCGCGACATTGGCAATCACGCCGAACAGCCGGTAGGTCAGCAGCATGAACACGACGACCATGATCGAGCCGACATAGGCGGCGAGTTTGCCCTTCTCAATCGAGTCCTGGCCGAGGCCCGGACCGACGGTGCGCTCCTCGATCACGGTCAGCGGCGCCGGCAGTGCGCCGGCACGCATTAGCAGCGCGAGTTCGTTGGCAGCCTGCACCGTGAAGCTGCCGGAAATCTGCCCCTGGCCGCCGGTGATCGGTTCACGGATCACGGGTGCGGATATCACCTTGTTGTCGAGGACGATGGCAAAGGGTTGCCCGACATTTTCCGACGTCGCCTGCGCGAATTTGCGCGAGCCCGAACTGTTGAACTTGAAGTTCACGATCGGCTCGTTGGTGCGCTGGTCGAAGCCCGGCTGCGCGTCGGTCAGGTCGCCGCCCGACACCAGCACCTGCCGCTTGATGACGTAGGGAACCTTGGGCGATTGCTCACTCATCAAGACTTCCGAATCCGCCGGAACCCCCCGCCCCGACTGAACCTGATCCGGCGATACCGACGGATCGACCATGCGGAATTCCATCTTGGCGGTCTGACCAAGGATGCGCTTCAGGTCAGTTGGATCCTGCAATCCCGGTACCTGGACCAGGATACGATCGGTGCCTTGCCGCTGGATCAAGGGCTCGACAGTGCCCAGTTCGTTAATACGGCGCTCGACGATCTGGATCGACTGTTCAATCGTTTGCCGGATGCGCTCGGTGATGGCGGCTTGCGGCACGGTGAGACGGAACAGGCCGCCGCCGGCATCGGAGACTTCGAGGCTGCGCTGCCCTGAGGAGCCGAGCAGGCCGCCAAGCGGCTGCGATAGCTCGCGCAGCTTGGTGAGGGCCGCCTGCTGGTCACTCTCCTTGACGCGGACCTCGACCGCATCGGCCCGCGCGGAAAGGCCAGTATAGCCGATCTTGGCGTCGCGCAGCACGCGACGGACCTCGTCGCGCACCTGGTCGAGCTTTTCCTTCTTCACATAGTTGGAATCGACTTCGAGCAGCAGGTACGAACCGCCCTGCAAATCGAGGCCGAGCACGATGTGCCGCTGCGCCCATGCCGGCCAGGTCTTCACGCGCTCCTGGTTAAAAAAGTTCGGAACCGCGAAAAGGCAGACGATCAGCGCGGTCAGAATGATCGTCAGCGCCTTCCACCGCGTGAAATACAACATCGAGCAGACCCGTCAGATCCAGGAAAATGCGCTGCGACAAGCGGCGCGGAAAAACTCAGCTCGCGGACGTCTCGTCCTTGGCCTCACTCTTTTCCTTGGCCGGCTCGCCCTTGGCGCGGACGCCCGAAATCATCTGCCGCATCTGCCGCACGCGGACGCCGTCAGAAATCTCGAACTCGATCTGGTCGTCGTCCACCACCTGGGTCACCTTGCCGACCAGGCCGCCCGAGGTGACGACGGTGTCCCCGCGGCGGATGTTTTTGACCAGTTCCTGGTGATCCTTGATCTTCTTCTGCTGCGGCCGCAGAATCAGGAAGTACATGATCACGAAGATCAGCGCGAACGGCAGCAGCGACATCAACATGCTGTTGGCATCGCCACCGGCTGCAGCCTGGGCGTACGCAGGGGTAATCAGCATTCGAACAATCCTCGTGAGACGGAAAAGAACCGGCCATGCCTGGGCACAGCATCCTGGGCATGTCGCCGGTCCGGGGTAAATTTGCGCGGACTATAGCGGCGGCGGGCCCAATTGCAACGCTGGCCGTCCCCTCATTTAGGCCGCTTGCGAGAGCTTCCAAGGCCCGTTAAGGCTGCGCCGTCAGGAACTCCGGAAATGTCGAAAAAAGCCAAGAAAACTGCGGCTCAACCAGCGCCCCGCGCCACCCCCAAGGCCGCCTCGCGAGGGCAGCCGAAAACCGCGACAAAAGGTCCGGCAAATACGCTTAACGGAGCCACCGCCGAGCGGATCGCCATTGCGCTGGAAGCCATCGCCGGCCATCTTTCCGCGGCCTCTCCGGCGGCGGGACGGCCCGAGTCGTTCGGCTCCGCCGACGCCTTTGTCTGGCATCCGGACGGGCGCCTTTCGCCGGTGCCGCGCGTCAGCCGTGTCGAGCTCGGCCTGCTCAAGGGCATCGACCGGATGCGCGACATCCTGATCGAAAACACCGAGCGCTTTGCCGACGGCCTGCCCGCCAACAACGCGCTGCTGTGGGGCGCACGCGGCATGGGCAAGTCGTCGCTGGTGAAGGCGACACATGCCGACATCAACGTCGATCGCAAACCGGCCGACCGGCTGAAGCTGATCGAGATTCACCGCGAGGATATCGAGAGCCTGCCCGGCCTGATGGATCTCCTGCGCAGCTCCGATTTCCGCTTCATCGTGTTCTGCGACGACCTCTCCTTCGATGGCAACGACGCTTCTTACAAGTCGCTGAAGGCGGTGCTGGAAGGCGGTATCGAAGGGCGCCCTGACAACGTCATCCTCTACGCCACCTCGAATCGGCGGCACCTCTTGGCGCGTGAGATGATCGAGAACGAACGCTCGACCGCGATCAATCCCGGCGAAGCGGTCGAGGAGAAGGTGTCGCTGTCGGATCGTTTTGGTCTGTGGCTCGGCTTCCACCGCTGCAGTCAGGATGAGTACCTCGCCATGGTCCGCGGCTATTGCGGCCATTTCGGCATCGAAATTGCCGACGAAGAGCTGGAGCGCGAAGCCTTGGAATGGTCGACCACCCGCGGCTCCCGCTCGGGCCGCGTGGCCTGGCAGTTCACGCAGGAGTTGGCGGGACGGCTGGGCGTGAGGTTAGCGGGGAAGTAGGCGCTACGTTCCCCGGGGCGCAGCGCAGCGCGAAGCGGTGCGCTGCAGAACCGGGGTCCAGCTTCACGGCTCGCTTCGGCGATGGTCCCCGCTCAGTGGCGCAGCGTTTCACGCTACACCGCGTCCGGGACACGAGGTGCGCCTCACGCCCCGTTCAGGAATTGCAGCGGGTCAACCGGTGAAGATCCCTTGCGGATCTCGAAGTGGAGCTGCGGCGACCCCACCTCGCCCGATTGACCCGACTTGGCAATGATCTGGCCGCGCTTGATGGTATCGCCGCGCTTCACCAGCAGTTCACTCGCATGGGCATATGCGGTGACGTAACCGTTGGAGTGCCGCACCAGAACCAGATTGCCGTAGCCCTTGAGCTCGTTACCGGAATAGGCGACCACGCCGTCTTCCGCGGCTTTCACGGGCGTTCCTTCCGGCACCGCCAGGTTGATGCCGTCATTCGATTTGCCGTTCGTCTTGGCGCCGTAGCTTGTGATCACCTTGCCGCGCACCGGCCAGCGGAAGGTCGGCAGCGCGCCGGTGGCCTCGCTGGGCTTGACCGAGGCTTGCTCGACGACGGGCTTTTCTTCGGTAACATTCGTGGTGGCGGAGGCCAGCCGCGCACTCTGCGGCGGACCGCCGGCCGAGGCCACTTTGGTAGCCGGTGCGGCAACCGCGGCGACCGGCTGGGCGGGAGCTGCGGCAACGGGCTGCGCCGCCGGAGCTGCGGCCGCGGATTTCGAACCCGGCACGGTGAGCTTCATGCCGAGGCTGAGCTTGGCGGACCGATCGAGATTGTTGGCCCTGGCGAGCTCGCTGACCGAAACCTGATTCCGCCGGGCGATGCCCATCAGCGTATCGCCGCGATTGACGACATGGACGCTCGGCGCCGCCGCGGCAGTAGCGACCGGCTTGCTGGCCGGGGCTGCGGGTGCCGGCGCAGCCGCCGCCGTCTGCCGGGGAATGATCAGTTGCTGGCCGGGCGACAATATGCGCGGGCCCTTATAGCCATTGGCCTGCAGGATCGCGGCGGCTGAGACGTTGTAGCGCTTGGCCAGAATGTCGAGCGTGTCGCTGGTGCCGACAATGATCGTGGTACCACCACCCTGCGCAGGCGGACGGGCGGCTGCCACCGAGCGCGGCGGTACCGTGGCGGTGGTCTCGATCGGCGGATGGGATGGCGGCGCATAGGACGAAACGCCGCGACCTCCTCCGGACACCCCGCCCGAGCTGGGGGGGTAGGCGTGCGGCGCAGCAACAGCGGGCGGCGGCAGGGCTTGGGACTGGAATTGCGGAGCCTGCGACTGCGGCCGGGCATATTGCGGCAGCTCGCGGCGATCGGCGGCGGGAGCGCGTACCGAACCGGTCGCTTCGGGCTGGGAGGCAAAGGGATTGGAGAACGAGCTATCGGAAAAGCGCGTCTGCATATCGGCGCTGCAGCCGGCAAAGCCGACCGACATCAGCGCCAGCACCGCGACCTGCGGTACCCGACGCGAGCGAAGCAACTCGGCGACACGGGACATGGTTACTCACTCGTACGCAACAAAATACTGTTTTGAGTAAACACGTACCGAGTAAATAACCGCTTAACCCTTGGAATAAGATGTTGGAGGGAACCGCCAATCCGGGATTCTACAGTTCGCGCGCAATTCCCGGCAGGGCCGGGACGAAGCGGACATCGACCAATTCCTTGCGCTCAAAACCGCCGTCCGTCCTGGTTACCCTGACCAGCGTCTGGGTGCCGTGGTGGGGGCCAACTGGCGCGATCAGGATGCCGCCCGGCAGCAGCCGCTCCAGCAGCTTTTCGGGAATTTGCTCCATCGCAGCCGTCACGATGATGCGGTCGAAATCGCCGGCGCCGGGCGGAATATCGAAACCATCGCCGAACATCACCTCGACGTTGAAATAGCCGAGCGCCTCGAGCCGGTCGCGGGCTATATCCGCCAGCGTCCGGTAGCGCTCGATGGTCAGGACATGCGCGCATAGCCGTGACAGCACCGCAGCCTGGTAGCCGGAGCCGGTCCCGATCTCGAGCACCTTGTGCTGCTTCTGCAGGTGTAGCTGCTCGGTCATGTAGGCGACCACGAAGGGCTGGCTGATGGTCTGCCCGCAGGCGATGCCGAGCGCGCTGTCGCGATAGGCATGGTCGCGGTCGCCAGCCGCCACGAAGTGCTCGCGCGGCACCTCTTCCATGGTCCGCAGCACTGCCTGGTCGCTGATCCCCCGCCGCCGCAGGGTGAGCTGAAACATCATCTTTTCCGGCGGTTCTTGCGACATAGCGGTCTCGTGGCGGAGTCTGCCGCCAATCCAGTGCTTCGGCCTTGCCAAGATGTAATAGCGTGCGCGCACTTAAGGAACGATTTCCTTTAAGATTGTGGTTCCTCGTCCGGAACTGGGGGCCGCGTCCCGACGTTAGGGCTCGGGAAAATCCTTCGCGAAGAGCCTTTACGCAGGGCCTGGCAGCCTATGTCGACATTGCACGCAGGGACGTTTTTTGCGAACCTCGACACTCGGAAGGGCAAGGAATCCATCATGGTAGCGACACGGCCGGCGGGCTGTTCTGTTTTCCTCGTTGAGGACGAGGTCATGATCCGCATGATGGTCGCCGACATGTTGGAAGAGCTTGGACACAGCGTAGCTGCCGAGGCCGGCGAAATCGGCGAAGCGGTCAAGCTGGTGCAATCGACCGAATTCGATCTCGCCATTCTCGACGTCAACGTCAACGGCAAGGTGATCACGCCGGTAGCCGAATTGATCACCGCGCGTAACCGCCCCTTCATCTTTGCGACCGGCTACGGCTCCTCCGGCTTGCCCCAGGAATATCGCGACCGTCCCGCGCTGCAGAAGCCGTTTCAACTGGAAACGCTGGCCCAAGTGATCGCCTCTACGTTGAAGAGCGCGCCGGTTTAGGCCGTCCGTCCGCACACCCAGCCGTCATCATCCGCGAAAGCGGATGATCCAGTATTCCGGAGACCTGTGAAAGAACCGAGAAGCCGCAGCGTACTGGATCTCCGCATTCGCGGGTATGACGAGTTTGCTGCTGGATGACTACTTCAACGTCGACGTCAACTCTTCCGAAAAAGCCTCATCGGTGCGATCCAGCCGCAGCGGCGTGACTGACACATAGCGCGCTGCCAACGCCGCCAGATCTGTGCCCTCGGCCGGCGCATCCATCATCGCGGCCCGCTCGAACCCGATCCAGAAATAGGGATTGCCGCGGCCGTCGTGCCGCTTGTCGACCTTGAGGAAGCCGAGATTGCGCTTGCCCTGCCGCGTGACGCGGACGCCCTTGACCTGGTCGGGCGTGCAGGCAGGAAAGTTGACGTTGATCACGGTGTTCTTCGGCACGCCGGCGTCGATCACCTTACGCAGGATTCCGGGACCGAATTTCAGCGCGGTGTCCCACAGCGGCGCGTGACGGGTCTCGATCGAAAATTCCTGACTCAGCGCAAATGACGGGATTCCGAGAATGGTGCCCTCGAGCGCGCCCGCGATCGTCCCGGAATAGACGACGTCCTCGGCGACGTTGCGGCCCTTGTTGACACCGGACAGCACGAGATCGGGCACCTTCTCGCCGAGGATGTGGCGCGAGCCCATGATCACGCAATCGGTCGGCGTGCCCCGCACCGCGAAATGGCGCGGACCGACTTCGCGCAACCGCAAGGGATCGTTCAACGACAGCGAATGCGAGACCCCGGACTGATCGAGCTCCGGCGCCACGATCCAGACGTCGTCGGACAGCGCACGGGCGATCTCCTCGACGATCTTCAGACCCGGGGCATGAATGCCGTCGTCGTTGGTGCAGAGAATTCGCATCCGTCAAAGTGCCTTCTGGTTCCGGTCGAGGCGGGTGTTGCCTCTGGCCGTGGTCTTATCCGGCTATCGCGGCTGAGGCAAACGCGCCTATTTCCTCATGTTTTCTTCATCCAGATACGCCAGGGGCGCGCGAATTTGGCGCCGCCATCGATTTTCATCTGCAGGTCCGGCGATGCCTGTTGCGCCGATTCGATGGGCAGAGAGGACGGGCTCGCATCCGCCGGCTTGGGCGAAGGTGCTGCGACGGGCTCGATCGCCGGAAGCGCCGCAGCCGACCCCTCCTCCGGCCGCTTGTGTCGCGTCCGCGCGACCGCCAGTCCCTTGTCGAAATCCGCGACGTTGAGCCACTCCTTGGCATGCATCTGCGCGATGAGATCGTCGTCCCACAAGCGCGCCACTTCGATATCGAAGAAGCCTTGCAGCTTCTGATCGATCAATTGCATCCCATGGCCGGTAACAGCCCATTGCCTCCCGATCCAAAGAATGTCGCGATGCAATGCCATTTTTGCTTTGCGCTATTTATCCCGCTCGATGGTCTTGAGCCCGCCCATGTAAGGCTGCAACACGGCCGGCACTGCAATCGAGCCATCTTCCTGCTGATAGGTTTCAATCACCGCGATCAGCGCGCGGCCGACCGCCGTGCCGGAGCCGTTCAGCGTATGCACGAAGCGCGGCTTTCCGTCGGGCCCACGCGAGCGTGCATCCATGCGTCGCGCCTGGAAATCGCCGCACACTGAGCAGCTCGAGATTTCACGGTAAGCGCCGCCGTCGCCCTGACTTGAAGATTGTCCTGGCATCCAGACCTCGATGTCGTAGGTCTTTTGTGCGGAAAATCCCATGTCGCCGGAGCACAGCGTCATCACGCGGTAATGCAGGTCGAGCCGCCGCAGCACCTCCTCCGCGCAGGACAGCATGCGCTCGTGCTCGTCTCGGCTGGTCTCGGGCGTTGCGATCGAGACCAGTTCGACCTTTGTAAATTGATGCTGGCGAATCATGCCGCGGGTGTCGCGGCCGGCGGCGCCCGCTTCGGCGCGGAAGCACGGTGTCAGCGCGGTGAGCCGCATCGGCAGTTCTTTTTCGTCGACGATGGATTCGCGGACGAGATTGGTCAGCGAGACTTCGGCGGTCGGAATGAGACCGAGGCGCTCGGTCTTCAGTCGTTCGTCGGGCGCCGCAAGCAATTCGCCCTTGATGGCCCAGAACTGGTCGTCTTCGAATTTTGGCAATTGCCCGGTGCCGAACATGACGTCGTTGCGCACCAACAGCGGCGGATTGACCTCAGTGTAGCCGTGCTCGCCCGTATGCAGATCGAGCATGAACTGGCCGATCGCGCGCTCCAGCCGCGCCAGCCCCTTCTTCAAGACGACAAAGCGCGCACCGCTCAGTTTCGCGGCCGCTTCGAAATCCATGTAGCCGAGCGCGCCGCCGAGATCGTCATGGGGCTTCGGCTTGAAGGCGTAGTTGCGGGTCTTGCCGTAGACGTGCCGCTGCACATTGCCGTGCTCGTCGGTGCCTTCGGGCACGTCGTCGAGCGGCAGATTAGGAATCGCAGCGAGTTCTTTCGCCAGCTCCTCGTCCGCCGTCTTCGCAGCGAGCTCGAGCTCCGGCATCGTGGTCTTGAGCTCGGCCACTTCAGCCATCAGCTTGTTGGCGCGCGCATCGTCCTTGGCCTTCTTGGCCTCGCCGATTTCCTTCGACGCCGCATTGCGTCGCGCCTGCGCCTGCTCGGAGGCCAGGATGGCGGCCCGGCGCTTTTCGTCGATCGCGAGCAGCGACGCCGACAACGGCGCCAGCCCCCGGCGCTTCAGTCCGGCGTCGAACGCCTGAGGGTTGTCGCGGATCGATTTGATGTCGTGCATGAGGGCTCGGTCCTGAGGTCGTCTTCCTGCAAACAATCAACACTCATGTTGATTGTTTGCGTGCGCGTCCCAAGTACCACACCCGTCATCACCCGCGAAAGCGGGTGATCCGGTATTCCAGAGCAGTTCGAGGCAAATTCGCTGGGCCGCGGCGTTCTGGATTCCCCGCTTTCGCGGGGAATGACAGCCAATGCCGAGGCGCGAGCAGCGCCCTACTCGGCCGGATTGGCTTCCGGCGGCGGGCTGGCGGGTGGTGTACCGGACGCGGCCTGCGCGGCGGTGGCCTTCTTTTCCACCATGCGGACCGCGATGATCGCGCCCTCGTAGAGCGCCATCAGCGGGATCGCGAGCGAGGCCTGGCTGATGACGTCGGGGGGCGTCAGAACAGCGGCGATGACAAAGGCGCCGACGATGAAATAGCGCCGCTTTTCGCGCAGCATCCTGGAGTTTACGATGCCGATCCGCCCCAGCAGCGTCAGAATTACGGGGAGCTGAAATGCGACGCCGAAGGCGAAGATCAGGGACATCATCAGCGACAGATATTCGCCGACCTTGGGCAGCAACTGAATCTGCGCACTCTCGTCGCTGCCCACCTGCTGCATGCCGAGCGAGAACCGCACCAGCATCGGCAGCACCACGAAATAAACCACGACCGAACCGAGCACGAAGAAGAACGGGGTAGCGATCAGGTACGGCAGGAATGCGCCGCGCTCGTGCTTGTAGAGGCCAGGGGCCACGAATTTGTAGATCTGCGTCGCCACGATCGGGAACGAGATGAAGGCGGCGCCGAACAGCGCGAGCTTCAATTGCGTGAGGAAATATTCCAAAAGCGCGGTGTAGATGAATTTCGAATTCTCGGCACCCGCTACCCAGACGAACGGCCAGACCAGCACGTTGTAGATCTGCTTGGCGAAGAAGAAGCAGAAGATGAACGCAATGCCAAAACCGAGCAGCGCCTTGATCAGCCGCGAGCGCAGCTCGATCAAATGATCCATCAACGGCGCCTTGCTGGCCTCGATGTCTTCGATGGTCATGACGCTTTGGCGTCCTTGAGAATGTCGGGCGCCGAGGGCGCAACGTCCTGCTGGACGGCCTGAACTTCACGGGTGATCGCCAACGGCTCGGAAGCAGCCGCATGCGCCTCGGCTTCGACGAAGGTTTCCGGCGCCGGCGCTGCCGGCGTCGTCGGGGTGACGGGTTCGCCGATCGCGGACGCCATCTGCGCGTCGTTGGGTTGGGTCGTGGCAGGCTTGTCGATATCGCCGATCTGCAGGGCGTCGTTGACGTCCTTCTGCAGCGAGGTCATGACGCTAGCCGGGGAAAGCGCCGTCGCGGTGTCCTTGACCTCGTCAAAGCTCTTCTTGAGATCGGCCATTTCGGCCTCGCGCATGGCTTCCTGGAACTGGCCCTGGAATTCGGAGGCCATCTTGCGCGCCTTGCCCATCCATTGCCCGACCATGCGCAGCACGCCCGGAAGCTCTTTCGGGCCGATGGCAATCAGCGCGACAACCGCGATGATGACCAGTTCACTCCACCCGATGTCGAACATGAATTCTTCCGCTCGCGCGAGACGTCCGCGCTCCAATCCATCATAACCAAGATTTGGAGCAGCCCGCGCCTTTTCTCAACCGGCGTCCTGAACCGACGCCAGGTTCAAGATGCCCGGTTAGACAGCCTTGCTGCCGACATCCGTCCGCGCCGTCGGCGCCGGCGTCGCATTGTGATCAATGGTCTTCACCGGCTCGGCCGGCTTTTCGGGCGCCTTTTCATCGTCCTGCATGCCCTTCTTGAAGGCCTTGATACCATTCGCGACATCGCCCATCAGGTCGGAAATCTTGCCGCGGCCGAACAACAGCAGGACCACTGCGATCACGACGATCCAGTGCCAAATGCTAAGCGAACCCATCCTGCAACCCTCCAAAAGAGACGGCCGGCTTCCGGCCAAGCTTTGGCGGAAGGTAGGCCCGCGGGGTGTCAAAAACAAGGACCCATGCCGCGGCAAATCGCTGTCGCGGCTACGTATTATGGCTATTATTAACCCCTCTTGCCGGACTAGCCGGCGGAGCCTTCGGAACCAGCTCCGCCACCATCCTCAGGCTCGGCCGCCGGCGCCAGCAAGAGTTCCAGATTGTCGCCAGCGTCCAGCGGATCTTCGTCCTCACGCAGCGCCACGTCGTCCGACGGCGTCGGAACGCTGAAGCCGGAAGGCAGCCGCGAATCTAGTAGCCCCGTACCCTTCAGCTCTTCCAGGCCCGGCAGATCGCTCAGCGCTTCCAGACTGAACTGCGACAGGAACGCTTCCGTCGTGCCGAAGGTAAGCGGCCGGCCCGGCGTCTTGCGGCGGCCGCGGGGACGGATCCAGCCGGTTTCGAGCAGCACATCCAGCGTTCCCTTGGACGTGATCACGCCGCGGATCTCCTCGATCTCGGCCCGCGTCACGGGCTGGTGATAGGCAATGATCGCGAGCACCTCGATCGCCGCCCGCGACAACCTCCGCGTCTCCGTGCTTTCGCGTGTCATTAGCCACGACAGATCGCCAGCAGTGCGGAACGTCCATTTGTTGGCGACGCGCACCAGATTGACGCCGCGCGGCGCATATTCCGCCTGCAACTGCGCCAGCGCCGCCTTGACGTCGACGCCGTCGGGCATGCGCTTGGCGAGCGTCGCCTGGTCGATCGGCTCGGCAGAGGCAAACAGCAACGCTTCGAGCAGCCGCAATTCCTCGGGCCGCGCGGCCTGATCGACATTCTGGTCGATGGGATGGTCCTCGGCATCTTCCATGCGTTTTTCCGCCAGGCTTGCCATGGCTAGGTCTCCTTCCACTTACTCGACCGTCATATCCGGTGCAGGGATTGCTGCCTGCGGCGGACGCTTCCGAAAATACAGCGGCGCGAACGCCTCTTTCTGGTTCAATTCCATCTCGCCTTCGCGCACCAGTTCGAGCGCCGCGGCAAAGCTCGACGCGAACACTGTTGCTTTCTGCGAGGGGTCGACCACGTAGCTGAGCAGGTAGTCGTCGAGGCAGCTCCATTCCTCGGTTTCGGTCATGCCGACCAGCCGCTCCAGCGAGGCGCGCGCCTCGGCCAGCGACCACACCGTGCGCTTGGCCAGATGCACCGTCGCCAGCACTCGCTGTTGACGCTGCGTGGCATAGGCGGTCAGCAAGTCGAACAGCGTCGCCGTAAATTTGGGATGCTTGATCTCGGCGATCGTTTCCGGATTGCCGCGCGGAAAGATATCGCGCTGGTACTGCGGCCGGTTCATCAACCGGTTGGCGGCTTCTCGGATGGCCTCGAGCCGGCGCAGCCGGTTGGCCAGCGCGGTGGCCATTTCCTCCGCGCTCGGCCCATCGGGCGTCGCCGGTTCGGGCAACAACAGCCGCGATTTCAGGAACGCCAGCCACGCAGCCATCACGAGGTAATCGGCGGCGAGTTCGAGGCGGATTTTTCGCGCCGCCTCGATGAAGGTCAGATACTGGTCCGCCAGCGCCAGGATCGAAATCTTGGCGAGATCGACCTTCTGCTGCCGCGCCAGCGTGAGCAACAGGTCGAGCGGACCCTCATAGCCCTCGACGTCGACGACCAGCGCCGGCTCGCCGTCGGTGACTTCGGCGGGCCGTCCGGTTTCAAACGATAGAATCTCAGCCGTCATGCCGTTCCTACCCGATCCATCAACGCTTCAAGTTCAACCCGCGCCGCCTGCCGGTCGAGCGGCTCAGGCTGCTTTCGCGAGGCCAGCGCCCGTGTGGCGCGTTCCAAGGCCTCGCCCGTCAGTGCCGGCGTCTCGCGCGCCACGTCGCGCATTTCGTCGAGCTTGCCGTTGCAATGCAGGACCATGTCGCAGCCCGCGTTGACGATGGCTCGGGTCCTATCAGCGATCGATCCCGCCAACGCATTCATGGACACATCATCACTCATCAACAAACCCTGGAACCCAATTACGCCGCGAATCACCTGCCGGATGATTGTCGCAGAAGTCGTCGCCGGTTGGACGGGATCTAACGCGCTAAACACAACATGTGCGGTCATGGCCATTGGCAGGTCCGACAGCGGTTGAAAGGCCGCGAAATCGGTCCGTTCCAGCTCCTCCCGCGAGGTATCAACGGTTGGGAGCCGAAAATGGCTATCCGCTGTAGCCCGGCCGTGCCCGGGGATGTGCTTCAGGACCGGCAGCACGCCGCCGTGCTCCAGCCCATCGCTGACGGCGCGGGCGATCGCCGCGACCTTGCCCGGCTCGGTTCCGTAAGCCCGGTTGCCGATCACGGCGTCGGCGCCGGCCACCGGCACGTCCGCCAGCGGCAGGCAGTCGACCGTGATGCCGATGTCGATCAGATCGGCCGCGATCAGGCGCGAGCTCAAGCGCGCGGCTTGCAGACCCAGCTCCGGCTCGATGTCGTAGAGCGCGCCGAAGCTGGCGCCGGGCGGATAGACCTGCCAGTGCGGCGGCCCGAGCCGCGCCACTCGTCCGCCCTCCTGGTCGATCAGGACCGGCGCATCCGCCTCGCCTACAAGGTTCCGGAATTCCTCAACAAGCGCAGATACTTGATCCGGCGTCTCGACGTTACGTTTGAACAGGATCAAGCCCCATGGCAGCTCGCCACGGATGAATTCGCGTTCCGCGGCGCGCAGTTCCAGTCCCGATACGCCCGTAATGAATGCGCGGCTTGTCATGGGGGCCGATTAGGCCCCTCGCAGCCCCTTGGTCAAGGAAACCGCCGTTAATTCCTTTGGACGAAACACTGCCCGCCGGCAGATTTCAGGCTGCTGCAGACCTGCGCCGCCTCCTCGGACGAGCCGAACGGGCCGGCGAAGGCGCGGTAGTAGACACCTTTTTCGCCGAGATCGACGCGTTTGATGAGCGAAGAGTGCGGCCCCAGCACGTTCGGGAACTTGCCCTGCAGCGCGCGATAGGAGGCCTGCGCGTCCGCCTCGTTCTTCTGCGAGGAGACCTGAACCAGATAGCCGCCTCCGGCCGCGGGGGCCGACTGGGTCGGATTAGTCGCTGCCATCCGGGTCGGCGGCGCGGCATCGGCCTGCGGCGCCAGCGACATCGGCCCATTGGCACTGGCATTGGCCGATGCCGGATTACGCGCCGGCGGCGCAATGGGACCGGGACCCGGCGCGACAGCCTGGGCTGGGGCGGCGGCGCTTCTCGTCGTCGGCTTCGGCGGCGGCGCACCGGCCCCTGCCGGGATGCCACCGTTGTCTGCGGCGTCGCCCCTGACGGCGAGCGTCTTGATCCGGCGCGGCTCGTTGTTCGGCATCGTACCGTTGGCGCCATATGCAGGCGGCGGACCGGACGGGGACACACTCGCGACCGGCGGCGGGTTGCTGTTCGGATTGAGCGGCGGAAATACGACACGGGGCGCGCCGGACCTCGCATTGACGTCGACCGGCGTTTCTTCGCGCGACACCAGCTTCTCGCCGCCATCGCCCGGCAGCATGCGGTCAGGGGCCTTGCCGGCGCCCCCGTCGGACGGCGCCGGCACCACCTTGGTCGGGCTGTTGTCGGCCTTGATAATCGGCGGCTCGCCCGAGCGGGGCGAACCGACATAGGTGCGATAGGCAAAGGCAGCGCCCGTCCCGACCACAGCCAACGCCAGCACCGCGGCGACCGTCATCAGGCCGCTCGAGCGCTTCTTCGGCGCGGGCTCCTCTTCCTCGTATTCGCCCTGGTAGGCATAGGGATCGTCCGGATAGGCCGGATCGCGCTGGTAGTCGTGCTCGCCGGTCTCTAACCGTCCATACAGCGCATCGTCGTAGCGCGCGGGATCCTGCTGCGGCTCGTCGGCATATTGCTGTGGAGGCTCGTAATAGTCCTGCGTTTCCTGCTCGGGCGCCTGATGCTGGGCCGCGTAGCGGTGTAACGGATGTACCGGCGCCGGCTGGTAGTCCGGCTCGTCGTCGTAAGCCTGATCCTGCGGCAGCGGCGATGGAAGTGGCGGTGGCGGGGTTGTTTCCTGACGCGTTTCCTGGCGCGCGCGCTGCATCCATGCTGGCGGGGCCGGCGGCGCGTCGAGGTCTTCTTCCGGTGGATGGTACTGCCGCGGACGCGCATTGGCCCGCGACTGCAGCGGGTGCGGCGCGGGCTTGGCCGCGCCCCCCAACGGATCGCTCTGCCCAATCAGCCTTGCGAGCTCGGCAAGCGGATCGCTCTCGCCGCGGTCCTGGTCGGCGGAGGGAAAAGGTCGGTCCTGATATCGATCAGCCATCGTGATGATGCATCCCCTACGGGACAGCGCCAAACCCGCCATGTCAAACAAACCATGACGAGCGTGGCCCCTGCCAGATACCCTCACGAACCCCCATTCGTGAAGGGCCTTCGCCCCTGCCTACCGCATCTCGGTCGGAGCGTGGACGCCGAGAACGGCTAAGCCCGATGCCAGAACCGAGACGACGCCCTGGACCATAGCCAGTCGCGCCCTCGTGATCTCTGCATCATTAGTTATAATGAAGCGTAAATAGGGCAAATCCCGCCCCTTCGTCCACAACGCGTGAAATTCACTGGCTAAATCATACAGATAAAAAGCGATTCGGTGGGGCTCATGTGCGACCGCCGCCGCCTCGATGATCCGGGGATAGAGCGCCAACCGCTTCAAAAGGTCAAATTCGGACGGATCGGTCAGCCGATCCACCGGGGCATCCCCCAAATAGGCCGCCCGGGCTGTGTCATCCTCAGGCAGGTCTGGAACCACCTCGCGGGCATTCTTGAAAATGGAGTGACCGCGGGCATGCCCGTACTGGACGTAGAAGACCGGATTGTCCTTCGATTGTTCGAGCACCTTGGCGAGGTCGAAATCAAGCACGGCGTCGTTCTTGCGGAACAGCATCATGAACCGCACCGCGTCGGAACCGACCTCGTCAACCACCTCGCGCAACGTGACGAAATCGCCGGAGCGTTTCGACATCCGCACCTGCTCGCCGGCACGCAGCAGGCGCACGAGTTGCACCACCTTGACGTCGAGCGCGGCCTTGCCGTCGCTGACGCCCTTCACCGCCGCCTGCATGCGCTTGATGTAGCCGCCATGATCGGCGCCGAACACGTCGATCATGTCGAGGAAGCCGCGATCGACCTTGTTCTTGTGATAGGCGATGTCTGAGGCGAAATAGGTGTAGGCGCCGTCCGACTTGATCAGCGGACGGTCGACGTCGTCGCCATAGGCGGTGGCGCGGAACAGCGTCTGGATCCGGTCCTCGTAATCCTCGACCGGTTTGCCCTTTGGCGGCGGTAGCCGCCCTTCGTAGATGTCGCCCTTGGCCCGCAGGAAGTCGATGGTTTCGGTGACCTTGTTGTTGCCGGTCTCGATCAACGACCGCTCCGAGAAGAACACGTCGTGCTTGATATTGAGCGCGGCGAGATCGCCCTTGATCATATCCATCATCATGGCGATCGCCTTGGCGCGCGCGATCGGCAGCCAGGCGGCTTCGGCCATCGCCTTCAGCTTGTCGCCATACTCGGCTGCAAGCGCCTGCCCGACCGGCACGAGATAGTCGCCAGGATAGAGTCCTTCCGGGATCTCGCCGATGATTTCGCCGAGTGCTTCCAGATAGCGCAGGTAGGCCGAGCGCGCGAGCACGTCGACCTGTGCGCCGGCATCGTTGATGTAATATTCGCGGGTGACGTCGTAGCCTGCAAAATCAAGCAGCCCGCAAAGCGCGTCGCCAAACACCGCGCCGCGGCAATGGCCGACATGCATCGGCCCGGTCGGATTAGCCGAGACGTATTCGACATTGACCTTGGCCCCGGCGCCGACGGCGCTTTTGCCATACGCCGCACCTTCGCGCAGCATCGTGCGCAGTTCATCGACCCAGACCTGAGGCTTCAAGGTGAGATTGATGAAGCCGGGACCAGCGACCTCGACGGCGGCGATCAGATCATCGGCGCGCAATTTTTCGGCGATCATGTCGGCGAGATCGCGCGGCTTGATCTTGGCATCCTTGGCCAGCACCATCGCGGCGTTGGTCGCCATGTCGCCATGGCTCGCATCGCGCGGCGGTTCGACCACGATGCGGGAAAAATCGATGCCGGCGGGCCACCCGCCCTCGGCTGCGAGCGTGGCGCAGATCGCCTGCACGCGCGCCAGCGCGTCGGCGAACAGGTGTTGTGTAGCTGGCTTGTCGGACATGGCCGCCGCCTAACGCAAATCCGGGGTCGAGTCAAAAAGCCGTTGGTGCTCCATCAGGGCGTAGCGGTCAGTCATCCCGGCGATGAAATTGCCGATCCGGCGTGCCCGCTCGCCGTCCGTGACGCGCTCCGTACCCTCCACCCATTCGGCCGGCAGGTCCCCCGGCGAATTCTGATAGCGCGCGAACAAGTCGAACAGGATGCCTTCGGCCTCGCCCATCACCCGCATCACCCGGTGGTGGCGGTACATGTGCTGCTTCAGAAACGCCTTGATGGCGGCCTCCTGCTCGGCAACGTCAGGCGGAAAGGCGAGCAACGGCTGGTGATGGTGGCGGACATCATGGGCCGATTGCGGATTCGCCGCCGCAAGGCGCCTGCCCGCCTCCGACATGACAGCCCCGATCATGTAGGAAATCAGCTCACGCACCAGTTCCGCGCCACGCCTGGCATCGTCGAGTTTGGGATAATGCCTGTCGATCTCGGCGATGATCGCCTCAGTCAGCGGCATCACCTTGAGGTCGTCGACGGCAAACAGGCCGGCGCGCAGGCCGTCATCGATGTCGTGGGCGTCATAGGCGATATCGTCGGCGAACGCTGCGGCCTGCGCCTCCAGCGAGGCGTAGCTCCACAGTTCCAGATCGAATTTTTGATTGAAGTCGGCGATGCCGACGGGAATGCCGCTGTCGCCGTAAGGCCCGGCCGGGGCCCCGTCCCGCTCGGTCAGCGGGCCGTTGTGCTTGACGATGCCCTCCAGCGACTCCCAGGTCAGGTTCAGCCCGTCGAACTCCGGATAGCGATGCTCCAGCGAGGTCACGACCCGCAGCGCCTGCGCGTTGTGGTCGAAGCCGCCATGGTCTCTCAGACATTTGTCGAGCGCCCGCTCGCCGGCATGGCCGAACGGGGGATGGCCGAGATCATGGGCCAGCGCCAGGGTTTCGGTGAGATCCTCGTCGAGGCCGAGTTGGCGGGCCAGCGCGCGGGCGATCTGCGCCACTTCCAGCGAATGGGTCAGCCGCGTGCGGTAGTGGTCGCCCTCGTGGAACACGAAAACTTGTGTCTTGTGCTTCAGCCGGCGGAACGCGGTGGAATGGATCACCCGGTCGCAATCGCGCCGGAACGGGCTGCGGGTCCGGCTGGGCGGCTCCGCAAACAGCCGGCCGCGGCTGGAATCAGGGTCGCAGCCATAAAGCGCACGGGGGGCAGCCATTCCGACCGACACGGTTTTTTAGTCCTTATCCATTTGATTCCGCGAGATTACGCACTTAACTATGTCTGACACGCCATACCAAATGAATTGGGTATGACGGGGCCGGAGACGATTGCCATGACCACTGCCATCACCGTCAGCGAACGGGCTGCCCGCCGCATCGGCGAAATCCTAAAGAGCGAAGGCGACGGCGCCATGCTGCGCATCTCCGTCGAGGGCGGCGGCTGCTCCGGCTTTCAGTACAAGTTCGACGTCGACCGCGCCAAGGCCGAGGACGACCTGGTGATCGCGCGCGAGGGCGCGGTGGTGCTGGTCGATCCGGCCTCGGTGCCGTTCCTCGCCGGCTCGGAGGTCGATTTCGTTGACGATCTGATCGGCGCCTCGTTCCGCGTGGTCAATCCGAATGCCACGGCATCGTGCGGCTGCGGGACCAGTTTTTCGATTTGAGAAGCTACTGCGCGTTTCATCACGCTGACTGTCATACCCGGCGAAGGCGGGGTATCCAGTACGCCGGGACTTATCCGTTCAGTCACTCCGGCCTCTGGAATACTGGATCGTCCGCCTTCGCGGACGATGACGGGAACGGCTAAGCCTCGCGCGCGTAGCGCGGCAAATCGGCTTTCAGCATTTTCAGAATGTCGTCCCTCACGGGATCGCGTGTGCCTCGCGTCCAGGCAGCCGCCAACGGCAGCTTGTTCATGTCGGAAGCGGCAAGGCGGATGAAGCGAACGCCGCGCGTCGCCATGCGCGATGTCCAGCGCGGGACGATGGCGACGCCGAGGCCGGTGGAAACCAGATTGACGATGGTCTGCTTCTCGTCGGCGATCTGGGCGACGCGCGCATCTAGCCCCGCCTCGGCGAACAGTTTCATGGTGAGGTCGTGGCTGTGCGGACGCGAGCGGCGCTCGGGCACGATCAACGGCTCGTTTTTGAGATTGGCGATGGCGACCCGCTTGCGCGATGCCAGGGGGTGCCGGTCGGCGACCGCAACGACGGCGGTCTCGTGCAGCAGGAAGGCAAACTCCAGCCGCTTGTCGGGCCGCTCCGGCGGGCGCACCAAGGCGAGATCGAGCCGGCCGGACAACAGGCGCGGCAGCAGGCGCACCGTCTTGTCCTCGACCAATTGCACGGTGACGTCGGGCCGGCGCTGCCGGAAGTCATGAAGCAGTTTTGGCAACAGCCCCGCAGCGGCGCTGTCGATGGCGCCGACGCGAATGATTGCCGCGCGTTTGCGGCCGCGCGTACGGAACTTGCCGGCAAGCGCATCGGCCTGCGTCAACAGCGCCCGCGCCTCCTTGAGCAGCACGGCGCCATCATCTGTCAGCGCGACGCTCCGCGTCGTGCGCGTCATCAACCGCGTGCCGAGGTCCTCTTCGAGCAGGCGGACAAAACGGCCGAGCGCCGACGGCAGCATATCGAGCCGCTGCGCCGCCCGGCCAAAATGCAGTTCTTCTGCCGCAGCCACGAAGCAGCGCAAGTGATGCAGATCCATCGATCCTCCTGGGGCGATTATATCAATTTTTTGTATAAACGCGAGGCGATTGTCCATTGGTGGCGGCGGCCGCAGGATGCGCAGAGCAAGACTCGCTGGCGCCCCGACGCGGGTAGACCGCAGACCGAGGCCGTTTCCAAGGAGATTTCGATGCGCGAATATTCAATCGCGGCCATACCTGCCGATGGCATCGGCCCAGAGGTTATCGCCGCCGGCGTCACCGCGCTCGAAAGCCTTCAGAAGCGGCTCGGCGACGTAAAATTCAACGTCGAAACCTTCGACTGGGGCTCGGCCTATTATCGCAAGCACGGCGTGATGATGCCGGCTGACGGCCTCGCCACGCTGAAGAAATTCGATGCGATCTATTTCGGCGCGGTCGGCGCGCCCGACGTGCCCGATCACATCACGCTGTGGGGCCTGCGCCTGCCGATCTGCCAGGGCTTTGATCAATACGCCAATGTCCGTCCGACCCGGATCCTGCCCGGCATCACCTCGCCGCTTCGCCATGCCGAGGTGGGCGACCTCGACTGGGTGATCGTGCGTGAAAATTCCGAAGGCGAATATGCCGGCTGCGGCGGGCGGGTGCATCGCGGGCTGCCGGAGGAAGTCGGCACCGAAGTGGCCGTGTTCACCCGCGTCGGGGTCCAGCGCATCATGCGCTACGCTTTCAAGCTGGCGCAGTCGCGGCCGCGCAAGCTGCTCACGGTGGTCACAAAATCGAATGCGCAGCGGCACGGCATGGTGATGTGGGACGAGATCGCCGAAGAGATCTCGAAAGAGTTTCCCGACGTCACCTGGGACAAGATGCTGGTCGATGCGATGACGGTGCGGATGACGCTGAAGCCGCAGAGCCTCGATACCATCGTCGCGACCAATCTCCACGCCGATATCCTTTCGGACCTCGCCGGCGCGCTCGCCGGCAGCCTCGGCGTGGCGCCGACCGCGAACATCGATCCGGAGCGGCGCTTTCCCTCGATGTTCGAACCGATCCATGGCTCGGCCTTCGACATCACCGGCAAAGGCATCGCCAATCCGGTCGCGAGCTTCTGGACGGCGTCGCAGATGCTCGATCATCTCGGCGAGGATGAAGCCTCGGCGCGGCTGATGCGCGCCGTGGAGAAGGTTACAGGCGCCGGCATCACCACGCCGGATGTCGGCGGCACCGCGACCACGAAGGATGTTACCAACGCAGTGGTGGAGGCGATCCATAGCTCGAACGTGTGACGGTCCCTCACTGGGGTGACGGTACGGTCGCGAGGCAAAAGGCCCGCGAGACAAATCAGAACAAGAATTCAGGGAGGCGTAAATGCAAATGAAGAAGACAGCCGTCATCGCGCTGGCGTTCGCCATGGTCAGCTCTGCGGCGCTCGCGCAGAATTATCCGAGCCGGCCAATCACATTGCTGGTGCCCTTCGCCGCCGGCGGCGCCACCGACACGGTGGCGCGGGTGACCGCGCAGTCGATGTCAAAACTGCTGGGCCAGACCATCGTCATAGAAAACGCCACCGGCGCCGGCGGCACGATCGCGGCCACACGCGCCTCGCGCGCGGAGCCGGACGGCTATACGCTCTTGATCCACCACATCGGTATCTCGACGGCCGCCACGCTTTACCGCAAGCTGCCCTACGACACCAAGACCGCGTTCGCGCCGATCGGCCTCGTCACCAACGCGCCGATGACGATCATCGGCCGTCCCGATCTGCCGCCGAACACGCTGGCCGAACTCGTCACCTACATGAAGGCCAATGGCGAGAAGATGACCTTTGGCAATGCAGGCTTAGGGGCCGCCTCGCATCTCTGCGGCATGCTGTTCATGACCGCGGTCGGCAAGGAAATCCTGACCGTGCCCTACAAGGGCAATGCCCCCGTGATGAACGATTTGATCGCCAAGCAGATCGACCTCTCCTGCGACCAGACCACCAACACCACGAGCCCGATCGCGTCGAAGCTGGTCAAGGCCTACGCCATCACGACGAAGACACGGCTCGCGTCCATGCCCGATCTCCCGAGCGCGGATGAGGCCGGGCTGAAGGGCTTTGAAGTCGGCGCCTGGCACGGCATCTATGCGCCCAAGGGCACGCCCGACGAGATCGTTCAGAAACTTTCCAAGACGTTGCAGCAAGCGCTGCGCGATCCGGATTTGGTAAAGCGGTTCAATGACATCAACACGGAACCTGTTCCTCAGAACGAAGCGACGCCGGAAGCCTTGAAGGCAAAACTGATCAGCGAGGTCGATCGCTGGGCGCCGATCATCAATGCGGCGGGGCAGTTCGCGGATTGAGGCGTCCCATCACTGCGCCGCGGCGAACAGTGCGCGCGCATTGCCGTGCGCCATCCGCGGCGATGTTCGGCGACCGCCGCGCCAGCCAGGCGTCTTCTCCGATCCTTCGCTGATCGGAATACATGGCAATCACGGCGCTCGTTTTGGTCCGATCAGCTCGAATTGAGACTTCTGCTCATCACTCAGTGTATTATAGAAGTCTTCCAGCGCGTCGCTCACCAGATTGATGGCTTGTTGCATGGTATCGAGCCGACCATCCACCGCGGCGAGGCGAGCGGGTGGCGTGATCGCATCTTTCGGCTGGCATTCATAGCTCAGCATCTCGACAGCTCTGGCGCTGGCACGCTGCAGCCGTTCAAGCGCGTCGCGTTGGGCCTCGTTAGGGTGTAGGCTGGCCTCGATCTCGCCAGCCGGCCATTGCAACGCCGCTGGCAGGGACGCTTCGCAGCCCTGGGCCGGCGCCTTCATGGCCCCGTTTGCGGACGCCGTCTTGAGCTGATCATCGGCGAGTGCGTTGAGCCGTGTTTTCTGCTCGTCATTCAGCAGATCATAAAGGTCCCCCAGCAGCGGCTGCAGGGATATTACTGCAGTGAGAATAGCCGCAGTGCGCTGCTGCATCAGGGCCAATCGGGCCGGCGCCGTTGATGCGGGCTGCGTCGGACAAGATGCCTGAATGATCTGAGCGGCCGAATTCGACGCGTCGGCAAGATGGTCCAGCGCGGCCCGTTGCGCCTCGGTCGGCTGAATCGCCCGCTGAATCTGATCAATGGCGAGACCGGTACTTTCGCGGCCGGCATCACCGCAGAGCTGCTGCAGCGGCGGAATCCCTTGCTCTCGTCGGTCGGAAGAGCGCGGTGCCATATAAGCCGCTAGTTCGTCACTGCCGTAAGGCCCAAAAACTCCTGCATAGATGTCGGGGTAGCCGTAGTCCCAGAAGCCCATGCCATCGCCGAAGATGGCATAACCATAAATATCATTGTAGGCGAACGGCCAGAACAGCGGCCCAACCCAGCCATATCCGCCATGGCCATGCGACCACCACCCGTCTGTGGCGTTACGGTCGCCATGCCAGTGAGCAAGTGCGGCAGTCGCCGCGATCTGCCTGCGTGCCGCAGGGTCAGTGAATAGCCTGCCAACAACCAACCCCTCCTCGCCGGAGGGCTGTTTCGTTGCGGACGGGATGCCTTGTAAAGCGACGGGAGCGCTCTTTAAAGCGACGGGAGCGTTTTTGATCCGACGGACGTGCACCCGGCGGTGATGCCTGGGGCGGCTATGAAACAGCCCTGGCCCAAGCACGCGGGCGAACGCGGATTTCACGCTGCCAAGTGGGCCGAGACCAAAATGTCCGCGACTTTTCGCAGTGGCGGCACTCGACAGCGCGGTCACCAGGACGACAGCGATTAGTGTAACGCCGAACTTCGACATGGCACCTCCCGTGCCAAGCCTTGGCTGCGCTAGCTATGACGCTGCACAGGTCCGAAAGTTCCGTCAATTAATGCAGACAAAGGCATCGCGCTTGGAAAACGGCAGCAACCGCTAGCTGACGAGGAGTGCACTGCTGTCAAGCCGATGCTACCGAACAGGCTTTCAGCGATCGCTGCCGAACAGCGCCCTGGCATTGCCGTTGGCAATCTGCGCCGCAATCTTCGGCGGCAATTGCGCAAGCCACGCGCGATAGCCGGTCATGATCTCGCCGTAGCTCTCCCAGCGCTCGTTGATCCAGGTGTCGGAGCCGAGCAGGAAGCGGTCCGGGAAGCGCTCGAACAGCGCGCGCCATTCCGCCGTCAGCTTGCCGCTGCCGTTGGTGATGCCGCCGCGATAGGACAACTCGCCCCACAGCTTCGGATATTTTGTGAGCATCTCGGCGACGCGGTCGGTCGAGAGACCAAAACCGGTATGGGCCCAGACGATGCGGGCGCGCGGATTGTGGCGCATCAGGATTTCGATGGCGACGTCGTCGGCATGGGCATGCAGATAGAGGTCGTGCTCGACCGCGAAATCGACGGTCTTCTTCACCCATTCGGTATCGGCCGCCTTGCCCGAGATGTGGAATTCGCCAATGCCGCGGTAATAGCCGCGTTTGAACTCGTCCTGCACAAGGTCGAAGATGAAGGGGTCGCCGAACCATGTCTGGATGTCGGCGCGCACCCGATAGGGCCGGATGAAGGGCACAATCCAAAGGTCCTCCGGCTTGGCATCCATGAGCGCATGCGTGCCGGTGTTCGGACGGCTGGTCGCGAGAATGCCGGTGACGCGGTGCTTTCTGAACAGCGCCAGCACCTCGTCGACGCCAAAATGAGGCTTTGGCTCCCAATTGTAGTGCAGATGGGCGTCGAAGATTTCGATCGGCTCGTCGGCAGTGGCGCGATCGATTGTGCCTGCGGTCCATGCGAGCGCGATCAGCAGGACAACGAAGCGCGACGTCCGTCCGAACATCGTCATTCGGCAGCAACCACGTGCGGCCGCTCGCCCTCGCCCGCTTCCTGCAGTTGCGGCTCGAGCTTGCGCCGCAGGCGACGGTCGATGCGGTCGAGATAGATGTAGATCACGGGGGTGATATAGAGCGTCAGCAATTGCGACAGGCACAGGCCGCCGACCACGGCGACGCCAAGCGGCTGGCGCAATTCGGCGCCGGCGCCGGTGCCGAGGGCGATCGGCAGCGTGCCGAAGATCGCGGCGAACGTCGTCATCATGATCGGGCGGAAGCGCAACAGCGCCGCTTCCCGGATCGCGTGCTCGGCGCTCAGGCCGACGCGGCGGCGCTCCAGCGCGAAGTCGACCATCATGATGGCGTTCTTCTTGACGATGCCGACCAGCATGACGATGCCGATCATCGCAATCACGGACATCTCCATCCCGAACAGCATCAGGGTCAGGATCGCGCCGATGCCGGCCGACGGCAGGCCGGAGATGATGGTGATCGGGTGGATGAAGCTCTCGTAGAGAATGCCGAGGATGACGAAAGCGGCAAACACGGCGGCGAGGATCAGGACGCCCTGCCCGCGCAGCGAATCCTGGAACACCTGCGCGGTGCCGGAGAAGCCGGTGGCAATGGTCGCCGGCAGGTTCGCGGCCTGCTCGAGCCTGGTGATCTCGTCGACCGCATGGCCCAGCGAGTAGCCGGGCGCGAGGTTGAACGAGATCGTCACTGCCGGCTGCTGCGCCTGATGGCTGATCTGCAGCGGACCGACCGTCGGAACCAGTTGCGCCACCGCCGACAGCGGGATGGTCTGGTTGTCCTGGGTCTTCATGTAAAGCTTGGACAGGTCCGACGGATCGACGCGGAACTGCGGCTGCACCTCCAGGATGATCTGGTAGTCGTTCGACGGCATGTAGATGGTGCCGATCTGGCGCGCACCGTAGGCATTGTAAAGCTGGTTGCGCACCTGATCGACGGTGACGCCGTAGACCGCGGCCTTTTCGCGGTCGATATCGACCGTCATCTGCGGATTCTTGATGTAGAGATCGGTGTTGACGTCGAGCAGACCCGGCACCTTTTCGATCTTGTCGCTCATCTCCGGTGCCAGCCGGTACAGCGACTCGGTGTCACCGCTCTGCATCACGTATTGATACTGGCCCTTCGAGATCCGGCCCCCGATATTGAGGTTCTGGATGGGCTGGAAATACGTCTTCATGCCCGGAATCTGCTGGGAATTGGCACGTAGCCGCCCGATCACGACGGCGAGCTTGTCGCGCTCCTTTTTCGGCTTCAGTGCAATGAACATGCGTGCGTAATTCGTCGTGGTATTGAGCCCGCCGGCGCCGACGGTGGAGTTGATGTATTCGATGGCGGGATCGGATCTCAGCACATCGACCAGCGCCTGCTGCCGCTCCTTCATCGCCTCGAAGGAGGTGTCGGTAGCGGCTTCCGTTATGCCGACCAGGAAGCCGGTGTCCTCCTGCGGAAAGAAACCCTTCGGTACGATCATGTAGAGGTAGACGGTGCCGCCGAGCGTTGCCAGCGTCACCATCAGCATCAGGAACTTGCGCGCCAGCACGAGATCGAGCGTCCATTCATAGGCGCGCAGCCAGGAGTCGAACATCGCCTCGAAGGCGCGGAGTATGATATTCGGCCTCCTGGTCGCGTCGTGCGCCCGCAGCACGCGCGCGCACAGCATCGGCGTCAGCGTCAGCGAGACGAATCCGGACACCAGGATGGCTACCGAGATCGTGACCGCGAACTCGCGGAATACGCGGCCGACGATGCCGCCCATCAACAGCACCGGAATGAACACGGCGATCAGCGAAAACGTGATCGAGATGATCGTGAAGCCGATCTCGCGCGCGCCCTTCAGTGCGGCCTCGAACGGCCGCATGCCGTGCTCGATGTGGCGGACGATATTTTCCAGCATGACGATGGCGTCGTCGACCACGAAGCCGACCGACAGCGCCAGCGCCAGCAGCGTCATGTTGTTGATGGAATAGTCGAGCGCGTACATCACGGCGCAGGTGCCGATCAGGGAGATCGGAACCGCCAGCGCCGGAATGAAGGTCGCGGAGGCCGATCGCAGGAACAGGAAGATCACCAGGATGACCAGCCCGATCGCGATCAGAAGCGTTTCCTCGACGTCGGCCACCGACTGACGAATGGATATCGAGCGGTCCATCAGCACGTTGACCGAGACCGATGGCGGGATCTGCGCTCGCAGCGCCGGCAACTTGGCGAGAATGGAATCGACCACCGCGACCGTGTTGGCGTCCGGCTGCTTCTGGATGCCGAGCACGATGGAACGGTTGCCGTTGAGCCAGCTCGCGATCTTGTCGTTCTCGACACTGTCGTAGATCCGCGCGACCTCGTCGAGCTTGACCGGCGAGCCGTTGCGCCAGGCCACCACGATCTGGCGATAGTCCATCGCCTTGTCCATCTGGCCCGAGGCCTGCAATGCCACGTCCTGCTTCGGCCCGTTCAGCGTTCCGACCGGTGTCGACGAATTGGCAGCCGAAACCGCATTCCGGATGTCGTCGAGCGACAGCCCGCGGGCCGCGGCGGCTTCGGGATCGGCCTGGACGCGAATGGCGAATTTCTGCGCGCCATAGACGCTGACCTGGGCGACGCCCGGAATCTGCGAGACGGTCTGGCCGATGTTGATCTCGGCATATTCGTTGACGGTGGACAGCGGCAGCGTAGAGGAGCCGAGTACCACGAACAGCACCGGGAATTCGGCCGGGTTCACCTTGCGGAAGCTCGGCGGGATTCTCATCTCGATTGGCAACCGCCGCTGCGCGATGGTGAGCGCGGTCTGCACATCGAGCGCGGCGGCATCGATGTCGCGATTGAGATCGAACTGGATGGTGATGACGCTGGTGCTCTGCGAGGAGTTCGACGACATCGACGAGATGCCGGCAATCGTCGAGAGCTGGCGCTCGATGACTCCAGCAACTGAGGACGCCATGGTCTCCGCGCTCGCGCCCGGCAAGGTCGCGGTCACCGCGATCGTCGGGAAATCAACCCGCGGCAGCGCCGATACAGGCAGCAGGCGAAAGCCGAATATCCCGAACGCGATGATCGACGCCGTGATCAGCGTCGTCATGACCGGCCGGCGGATGCAGAGTTCGGACAGCGTCATCGGCTACGCCCCGGCCTTTCTGGCCCGCGGCTCGACCCGCGTTCCGTCAGACAGCAGCAATTGCCCGTCGACCACCACGCTCTCATCGCCGGCGAGCCCCTCGGAAATCACCGAGATGCCCTGCGAGGTGCGGTCGACCGTGACCGGCTGGACCTTGGCGATGCCGTCCTTGACGACGAAGACGAAATTGCCGCTCTGGCTGCGCTGCACGGCGACCGTCGGCACCACGACCGCGTCTTCGTGACGGATGACGAGCTTGGTGGCGACCAGCGTGCCCGGCCACAACGTCTCATTCTCGTTGGCCATGATGCCGCGAACGGTGACCATGCCGGTGGTGGCGTCCACCGTGTTTTCGACCATGGCGACCTTGCCGGTCTCTGAATGCTGATGGCCTGGGATCATCGCAGTGACGGTTGAGATCCCTTTCGCCATCGACTCCCGCAAATCGACCAGCACGCGCTGCGGCACCGCGAAGGTCACGTAGACCGGCGCCATCTGGTTGATGACCGCAAGCGGGGTGGTATCGGCGGGGCGTACGAAATTGCCGATCTTCACGTTGGCCGCGCCGATCCGGCCCGAGAAAGGCGCGCGGATCATGGTGTAGCTCTTCTGGACCTTCAGATTGTCCAGCGCAGCCTGATTGGCCTTGATCGTACCAGTCAGGATATCCGACTGTGTCCTGGCATTATCGACGTTGACCTGCGTGGTCGCGCCCTTGGCGACCAGATCATTGAAGCGGCGGAGGTCGCGGTGCGCGCCCTCGAGCTGCGCCTGGTCTCTGGCGAGCACGCCCTCGGCCTGTTCGATCTGGGCGTCGATCTGGCGGCTATCGAGCGTAAACAGCAAGTCGCCCTGGTTGACCCTGGCGCCATCCTCGAAATGCACAGCGACGATGGTGGTTTCCAGCCGCGATTTCAGCGCCACGCTGGAGATCGGCGTCACCGTTCCATTGGCGTCGACATCGACCGGGACGGACTTGCGCTCCGCCTTCGCCAGTTCGACCGAAACCGTTCGCGGCCGCTGCGGGGCTTGGGCGCTGCTGCTGCCGCCCATCCATGAGGAGCGGGTAATGAAGCCGGCCACGGTAGCAATGGCGATGACGCCGGCAAGAAGTATCAAGGTACGCTTTTTCATATTCTTCACGCCCGCCGGTCCTGACAAAGGACGGGACAGTATTCTCCTAGCCCCTTGACGGCGATCTTTGCGCCTTATTTCTAAACGGTTACCACAGCCTCACTGCACATGGTATGCCACTGCCAGAAAATGTGTAGTTACAATCCCGAGCCATCTCATGCGTGTTGCAACCTGGAACGTCAATTCGATCCGGCAGCGGCTCGACCATCTCATGACGTGGCTGAAAGACTGCTCGCCGGACGTCGTCTGTCTGCAGGAAACCAAGTGCGTCGACGATGCGTTCCCGCGGCTGGAGATCGAGGCGCTTGGCTATAACGTCGTCACCCACGGACAGAAAACCTTCAACGGTGTCGCGCTACTGTCGAAACTGCCGTTCGACGAGACCAAATCGGGCCTGGCCGGCGACGACGAGGACGCCCATGCCAGATTCCTCGAAGGCGTGGTGACGCTGAAGACCGGCGTGATCCGGATCGCCTGCCTCTATCTGCCCAACGGAAACCCTCCGGATACCGACAAATATCCCTATAAACTCAAATGGATGTCCCGGCTTCTTGAGTACTCGAAGGAGCGGCTTAAGGCGGAAGAACCGCTGGTGCTCGCAGGCGACTTCAACGTCATTCCGGCGGCCGCCGACGTCTATAACCCCGCTGCCTGGGGTAACGACGCGCTGTTCCGCCCGCAAACCCGCGAGGCCTTCCAGTCCCTGCTCGGCCTCGGCCTGACGGATGCCCTGCGCGCGGTGACCGACGAGCCGGGCCACTACACCTTCTGGGATTACCAGGCCGGCGCCTGGCAGAAGAACTGGGGCCTTCGAATTGACCACCTCCTGCTGTCGCCGCAGGCCAGCGACCGCCTGACCGATGTCGGCGTCGACAGCCACGTCCGCGCCTGGGAGAAGCCGTCCGACCACGTGCCGGTCTGGGCGGATTTCGATCTGGAGAAGGCTTGAGCGGGAGAACCGGGTGGGCAAAGTCAACGGGTCGCGCGAATGCGCGCGCCCGGTGACAGGCTCCGCGTGCCCGCCATTGTCATCCACGATCTCGGAAAGATGGTGGGCACGGCGCAGGAGCGCCTTTGCCCACCCGACAAATCGCGGTCAGTCGCGCTTGCCCTGCACCCAGTGCTCGAGCATCTGCAAGGCCGTGGCGCGGTCGTCGTCGGAGGCCTTGGCGAAGGCGCGGTTGTAGCTTTCGCGGATCCAGGTCTCATCGGGCGCGGCGTTGTCACGCGCCAGCGTCAGCCACATCAATCCGCGGGCGGCCTGCCGCGGTAGCCGGTCGCCGTTGAACAGCATCTGGCCGAGCATGGCCTGCGCCTGATGCTGGCCCTTCTGGGCCGCCAGACCAAGCCAGCGCGCGCCGTAGCGGAAATCGTCCCGCGAGGCGTCCGGAGTCTTCAGATAAAGCCGTGCCAGATCGTATTGCGCGTCGGCATTGCCGAAATAGGACGCGGCATAGGAGAACATCTCCCGGGCACGATCGGTATCCGCCTTGATCTTGGAATTCGGGATGCCGTTGAGGTAGTAGCGGCCGAGCGCCACGAAGGCGTTGGCAACGATCGCGGCCTGCGGCGCTGACGGGCTATCCTCGGCATGCTGGTTGGCGATACGGCTGAAATATTCAAACGCGCGCAAGTCATCCTGCACCACGCCATCGCCGTCGGCATACATCCGGCCGAGCTTCCACTGCGCGACGGGATGGCCACCCTCGGCGGCGTATTGCAGCGAAGTCAGCGAAGGCGCGTTAACCGCAGTCGCCGTGGCGGTAGCCGCCGCGGGCGCAGCCTTCTTCAGCGCCTGCGCCGTGACCGCCTGCGCGGCCGCGGGCTGGTTCATCACGGGGAGCGCCGCGTCCGGCTTCACCGGTGAGCCATCAAATGCGAATCCGGGGGCGGCCACCGGCGCGGCCCCCAGCATCAACGCAAGAATGATACGCCTAGATGTCCGCATAACACTGTTTCTCGTGCGCACCGCCAGGATGGGTCACAGCCCCGTCCACCGCCGGCCCAACCTGTTGGGCATATTTCCACAGCGCACCCGACGTATGGTTAGTCTGTCGAGGCAGCCATTTGGTTTTACGTTCGGCGAGTTCGGTGTCGGTCAATTTTACGTTAAGAGTCCCGGCCTCGGCGTCGATCTCGATAATGTCACCATTCTGCAACAGCGCGATCGGGCCGCCCACGGCCGCTTCCGGCCCGACATGGCCGATGCAGAAGCCGCGGGTGGCGCCGGAGAACCGGCCGTCGGTGATCAGGGCGACCTTGCCGCCCATCCCCTGCCCGGTCAGCGCCGCCGTGGTCGAGAGCATCTCCCGCATGCCGGGACCGCCGCGCGGTCCCTCGTAGCGGATCACGATGACCTCGCCCTCCTTGTAGGTCTTTTTCTGAACCGACTCGAAGGCGTCTTCCTCGCGGTCGAAGCAACGGGCAGGACCAGTAAATTTCAACTTCGACATGCCCGCGACCTTCACGATCGCACCCTCCGGCGCGAGATTACCCTTCAACCCGACAACGCCTCCCGTGACGGTGATCGGGTTGTCGGCGGACCGCACCACATCCTGATGCGGATTCCATTTCACGCTCTTGAGGTTTTCGGCGATCGTACGGCCCGTGACGGTAATGCAATCTCCGTGCAGGTGGCCATTGTCGAGCAGCGTCTTCATCAGAAGCGGAATGCCGCCAACCTCGAACATGTCTTTGGCAACATAACGGCCCCCTGGCTTCAAATCCGCGACATAAGGAGTCTTTTTGAAGATTTCGGCGACGTCGAATAAGTCAAATTTTATTCCACACTCATGCGCGATCGCCGGCAGGTGCAGCGCAGCATTGGTCGACCCACCGGAGGCAGCAACGACGGCGGCGGCGTTTTCCAGCGAGCGGCGGGTAACGATGTCGCGCGGGCGAATGTTGGCTGCGATCAGCTCCAAAATCTTCTCGCCGGCAGCGGCGCAAAACGCGTCGCGAATTTCGTAAGGCGCGGGCGCGCCGGCGGAATAGGGCAACGCCAGGCCGATCGCCTCGGACACCGTCGCCATGGTATTGGCGGTGAATTGCGCGCCGCACGCGCCGGCCGAGGGGCAAGCCACCCGCTCGATTTCGTCGAGATCGGCATCCGACATTGCGCCGACCGAATGCTTGCCGACCGCCTCGAACATGTCCTGCACCGTGACCTGCTGGCCGCGGAAATTGCCGGGCAGAATCGAGCCGCCATAGATGAAGATCGAGGGCACGTTGAGCCGGACCATCGCCATCATCATGCCCGGCAGCGACTTGTCGCAGCCGGCGAGCCCGACGAGAGCGTCGTAGGCATGGCCGCGGACGGTCAGTTCGACCGAATCGGCGATGCACTCCCTGGATGGCAGGGACGAGCGCATGCCGTCATGGCCCATGGCGATGCCATCGGTCACAGTGATGGTGCAGAATTCGCGCGGGGTGCCGCCGGCAGCCGCGACGCCCTTCTTGACCGCCTGTGCCTGGCGCATCAGCGAGATGTTGCAGGGCGCGGCTTCATTCCAGCAGGAAGCGACGCCGACGAAAGGCTGGTGGATCTGCTGGGTGGTCAGCCCCATCGCGTAGAGATAGGACCGATGAGGGGCACGCTCCGGCCCCTCCGTCACGTGACGGCTCGGCAACCTCTTCTTGATGTCGGTCTTGGCGTCCATCCGCGGAACCTGTTCTCCCAGCCATTTTCCCTGTCGGTCTCGGGAGCAATTTCCCGTCGCCTTCGCCGGCGCTATGGCCAATCAGCTATGAAAGAAATGGTTTCATGGAGGGGTGTGGCCAAAAAGCGGCGCAAGCAATAGGCTGGCGGGACGGTTAACCAAATGTTCCCCCACTGTTGCGGTTCCGCAACAATCGTGGCCGGACGGCAACCATTATGCGGGTTTTGTCGAACCCGCCCCTGCCCTTCGGGCGTCGATTTCAGAGCCCGCGCCTCGGTCGGCCCCACAATCTCAGGGCGATCGATAGAGAGTCTGCTCGATGCAGATTCGCCTCATCACTCGGCCGAACTGAATTTGGCAAGCATCGGCGAGAAGCCGGTTGTGCGTTCGTCAACATCGGTACTCATCGCTTTCTGTCTCCGCAGGGCTGCCAACCAGCCTTCGCGGCGAGCGGCCGGCGGCTCATGTGGCCGACATCTCGTTTGAGGCTTGCACCTCGCCGAAGCGGCGCGCGCGAGTGCGGCTCGCGTCATATTCAAAGGCATGCCGTGTGATTGGGGCGCAACATGCGGGGGAATTAGCACCTCTGAATGGTGCATGGCACCTGCCTCGATTGACATGCCGCGCTGTCTTGGAGGTAAGTACGGCGTGCATTAGGAGCGATGCGACGCGGCTCGCGACATGGATCGAGCGGCGAGCGTGAGAGGGAGGCGGGTCAGTTGTCGATGTGGCCACGCATGCACTCCTGGTTGCGCAATTCCTGGTTGTGCTCATCGGCTATCCTTGGCGGCATCTGTCTCGTGCCAGCGGCGACGTCGTTGCCGGCCGCGGCGCAAACCACCGACTGGACCGGTGCCGCATCCAGCAATTGGTTCGACGCAAGCAACTGGACGAGCGGCGTTCCGGCCGCTGGCGGAGGAGTGGCAGCCGTCGACGCGACTGTGCCGAACGCTCCAGTGGTGAATGCACCCGGCGCTGCCACGCACGTCGTTGCGGTCGGCATCAACGCCGTGGGCGCGCTCACCATAACGGGAGGCGGTACGCTGAGCAGCGCCGATGGCTATGTCGGCTACGCCACCTTGGGGTCTCATGGCACGGTGACGGTGACCGGTCCCGGATCCAACTGGGGCAATTCCCAGGTCCTTTACGTCGGCTACTTCGGCACAGGGACGCTCACCATCGAGGCCGGTGGGACCGTGAGCAGCGTGGACGGCTATGTCGCCGCGATTTCCAGCTCCGCAGGCACGGTGACGGTAACCGGCGCCGGCTCCACCTGGACCAACAGCGGAAATCTCTTCGCCGGCGGTGGCGGTACGGGCACGCTCACCATCGCGGATGGCGCAACGGTGAGCAGCGTGGACGGCTATGTCGGCAACGACGATAGCGCCCGCGGAACCGTGACGGTGACCGACGCGGGATCCACCTGGACCAATTCCGGAAATCTCTTCGTCGGCCGTGCCGGCACAGGCACGCTCACCATCGCGAATGGCGGAACGGTGAGCAATACGGATGGCTATCTCGGCCACAGCGTCTTCTCTCATGGCACGATGACGGTGACCGGCAACGGCTCCACCTGGATCAATTCCGGAAATCTCTTCGTCGGCCGTGCCGGCACGGGCACGCTCACCATCGCGGACGGCGCAACGGTAAGCAGCGTGAACAGCTATGTCGGCGCCCTCGGTAGCGCCAGCGGAACCATAACGGTGACCGGCGCGGGATCCACCTGGACCAATTCCGGAAATCTCTTCGTCGGGGATGACGGCACAGGCACGCTTGCCATCGCGAATGGCGCAACGGTGAGCAATACGGACGGCTATCTCGGCCGCAGCGCTGTGTCTCTTGGCACGGCGACGGTGACCGGCGCCGGCTCCGCCTGGACCAACAGCGGAAATCTCGTCATCGGCGATGCCGGCACAGGCATGCTGACGATCGCGGACGGCGGCCGGGTGAGCGGCGCAATCGGCATCGTCGGCAACGACACCGGCTCCCACGGCACGGGGACGGTGACCGGCAACGGCTCCGCCTGGACCAACAGCGGAAGCCTCTTCGTCGGTAACGCCGGTACGGGCGCGCTCACCATCGTGGACGGCGGCCGGGTGAGCAACACGCTCGGTTTCGTCGGTTTCGGCGCCGGTTCGCAGGGGTCCATGACGGTGACAGGCGCCGGCTCGGCCTGGAGCAACAGTTCCTCCCTCACGATCGGCGGCGGCGGCACGGGCGTACTCGCCATCGAGAATGGCGGAGCCGTGAGCAACACCTCCGCAATTGTCGGGTCGGCCAACGGCTCGCAAGGGAGCGTGACGGTGACGGGGGTTGGCTCCACCTGGACCAATTCCTCACAACTCTCGATCGGCTACTCCGGCGTCGGGTTGCTCGCTGTCGCAAGCGGGGGAAGGGTCAGCAGCACATATGGGATCCTCGGCGAGTTTGCCGGTGCGCAGGGCACGGCCACGGTCGCGGGCGCCGGCTCGGCCTGGGCCAATTCCCAGGACCTTTACGTCGGCAACGCCGGTACGGGTTCGCTTGCGGTCTTGAATGGCGGCACGGTGAGCAATGCGAACGGCTACGCCGGTTACGACACCGGCTCGCAAGGCACGGTGACAGTGACGGGTCCGGGCTCGGCCTGGAACAGCAGTGCCTCCCTCACAATTGGCGTCAGCGGCACTGGTGTGCTCGCCGTCGACAATGGTGGATCCGTGAGCAGCGCGTCCGCCATCATCGGATCGGCCATCGGCTCGCAAGGAACCGTGGCGGTGACGGGCGCCGGCTCGACATGGACCAATTCCGGAGACCTCCATCTCGGATTCTACGGCACCGGTACGCTCACCGTCGCGGAGGGTGCGACGGTGCACGCCGGCACCGTGCATGTGGCAAGCCAAGCCGGCTCGCAAGGCACGCTGAACATCGGCGCGGCGGCAGGCAGTCCGGCGGCGGTCGCCGGCACGCTCGACGCGGCAAGCCTCGTGTTCGGCGCTGGCATTGGCACGATCAACTTCAATCATACGTCCGCCAACTACGTGTTCGGATCGACGATGACCGGCAACGGCAGCCTCAATGTGCTGTCCGGCACCACCATCCTGACGGCTGCCAACAGCTACACGGGTCCCACGACTGTCAACGGCGCTACGCTCATCGTGCACGGCTCGATCGCCTCGTCACCGCTGACGGTGGATGGCGACGGTCTTGTCGGGGGCACCGGTTTTCTTGGCGCAACGACCATCGGTGCCGGCACGCTCTCGCCCGGCAACTCGATCGGCACCATCACGGTGCAGGGCAATCTCGTGCTGTCGGCGGCCTCGACCTACCTGGTCGAGATTGCGCCGACGAATGCCGATCGCACCGATGTTACGGGCGCGGCGCAGCTCGCCGGTGCCTTGCGTGTGGTCGCAGCGCCCGGGACCTACGCGCCGGGCACCACCTACACGATTCTCACGGCGACTGGCGGCATCGCCGGCACGTTCGACAGCGTGACTTCCAATCTCACGTCGTCCACCTTCATGGCGCCGACCGTGTCCTACGATGCCGACCGCGTATTCTTCACCCTCGCACGCACGGCAAGCTTCGCGAGCGCAGGCTGGACGCGCAACCAGATTGCCACCGGCACCGGCGTCGATTCGCTGGGCTTCGGCAATCCCATCTTCAATACGGTGCTCTACGGCACGGCCGCGCAGGCGCGGCAGGCGTTCGATGCACTCTCGGGCGAGTTGCATGCGAGTACGGCGGGCGTGCTCGTCGACGAATCGCGCGATCTGCGCGACGCGGTGCTCGGCCGTCTGCGCCAGGCGTCCTTCGACAGCGCGGCAGGCGGGAGAGCGTCGCGTGCCGCCCGCCCGGCGGCCCTTGCGGGGACCGTGCCGGAGACGCACTCGTCCCGCCTGACCTTCTGGGCGCAGGGAATCGGCGCGCGCGGTCGCATCGACGGCGACGGCAATGCGGCAACGGTCGGTCGCCGCCACGCCGGCGCCGTCGCGGGGCTCGACGGCGCTGTTGATGACTGGCGCTTCGGCTTCGCAGCGGGCTATTCGGACTCCGCGGTCGGCGTGGACGCGCGCGCGAGCTCGGCCTCGGTCGACAGCAGCCACGCGGCATTCTACGGCGCGGGCAGTGCCGGCGCCTGGAGCGTGCGCGCCGGCATGGCCTATTCGTACCACCAGATCGACACCACCCGCACCATCGCGTTTCCGGGCTTTGTCGATCGCGCGTCGGCCGCCTATCATGGCGGCACCACCCAGGTGTTTGGCGAGATCGGCTACGGTTTCGGACTCGGCCCGGTCGCGCTCGAGCCGTTCGCAGGGGCTGCCTGGGTGCAGGCGAGGACAAGCGGTTTCACGGAGAAGGGCGGCGTCGCGGCGCTCACGGGTGCGCGCGACCGCGAAGAGGCGGGCTTCGCGACGCTTGGCGCGCGGCTCGCCACCAGCGTCGTGGTCGGGGGAATGACGCTGGCGCCACGCCTCTCCGCCGCCTGGCAGCACGTGCTCGGCGACGTGACGCCGGTCACCACCCTCTCCTTCGCGAGCGGAGGCACTGCCTTCGAGATCGCGGGCGCGCCGCTCGCGCGCGACAGCGCGCTCCTCGAAGCCGGCGCTGACCTGTATCTCAATGCGCACACCACGCTCGGCATTCTCTACCAGGGCCAGGTCGCACGCAACGCCGAAGACCACGCCGTCCGAGGCCGCCTCGCCGTGAGGTTTTGACACGTTCGGTCAGTCCAGAGCAGTGCGGCGGATTCCTGCGCATCCCTGCATCATCTGATCGTCCGATCGCTATGCCGCGGCTGCGCGCACCTAAAGTTACGGCGCCTGACATCAATCCTGTTCGAAAGGGATCGCGTCATTTTTGTGCGGCCGGCACTTTTGCGCCAGTTTTCGTCACGCGATGGCGCGGCCCGCGACATGCGTCCCGTCGGCGCTTGTCGTTGATATGCAAAGAGAACAACGCGGTACGCAATTTGTCGCAGACGTTTTGAACACCGGCCGGAATTGAGGCGCGTGCCAAAGGATCGGCGCACGAACGCCTTTCGCGTCACCGTAATGCCCCTACGCAGCGCAAATCCGCCGCGCACAGGTCCAGCCCCCGGCCCGTTTTGCTGTTTTTCCTTCGATGCGGGCGAGGGAATCCTGCCTCACGTTCTCCCCGCGCGCATCACCTCGCATTCCCAAAATCCAGGGTGGTCGTTTGTAGCTCGTGAGGCCTCTGAGTAAGAGGTTTGAAATAATGGCACGCTTCAATCTGAACAGATTCTTCGACAACGACCGTTTCGAAGATTTTTTCGCCAGGTTCGGCGGCGGCAGCTCCGACCATGATCATCTGAACGGGACAACGGGCAACAACACGTTGTTCGGGGGAGCCAAGGCAGACACGCTCGCCGGCATGGCCGGCAACGACACGCTCAACGGCGGCTCAGGCGATGACAAGGCGTGGGGCGGCTCCGGCAATGACAACCTTTCGGGCGGCACCGGCAATGACCTTCTCGTCGGCGGCTTCGGCGCCGACCGCATGGATGGCGGCGCCGGCAACGACGTCCTGCTCAGCCGATCGGATGCGGGCGAGATGGTCGCAGCCCAGGACGGCAAGACGCAGATCTTCGCGGCTGAAACGGCAGCATTCAAGCAGGTCAACGACATCATGACCGGCGGCCGGGGGGCCGATACCTTCCGCTTCGAAGGCATGGTGAACGCCAAGGACGAGATCGTCGCCAAGCACGTCAATGCGGACGGCACCATCGACTGGGTCGGCGTCACCGGCGAAAACGGCGCCGTTCACGATCACTGGGTCGACGGCTTCGGCAACGACACGATCCGTGATTTCAGTCGGGCCCAGGGCGACAAGATCGAAATCTCGGCGCACACCGCCGAGGTCAAGTCGATCACGTACAAGGACAGCAACGGCGACGGCAAGAACGACTACAGCGTGATCACCGTCATCAGCCAGCAGGGCAATGCCGGCGCGCATGACGAGGATCTGCTCGGCACCATCACTGTTTACGGCGACCTGGTGAAGCAAAGCGATATCACCGTGACCCAGACGGTGTATGGCGCCTACGAGAAGGTCGGCCAGCTTAACGGCGCGCACTTCCAGTTGGAGGACAACGGCGTGCTGCCGAATGGCGGCACCGACGGCGGACATCACCTTGAAGCGACGGCGATGGCCAACATGGCCATGTACGGGTAAGCCGAAAACAACAAGACACGATCACGAACAAGGGCCGCCTACGGCCCTTGTTCTCCAGCGTCCGGTCTCGATTCACTCGTCACCGGGCGCTGAACTGCGCCTTATGCAGTCGCCGCGTGAGCGCAGTGAGATGTAGGACGCTGACGCTCTCAGACATCGCGGAGCCTGCCATCGGGCGCGCTTGCGCGCCGGCAGTAGCGCGCCGGAGCCTACGCCTGTTGCCAGGCAAAGCGCTCATTGTATGAAAAAGCCCGGCCCGCGGCGCGAGGTCCGGTTCAATTTCGCTCAGTTCCTCAGAGACAAGATACTGCACTCAAGCTGCGGGCCGACTGCACGCTCCACCGCCCCACACCGCCTTTTGGCTTTCGAGCGCATCTGTATCGCTGACGATGCCTGACGCGATCGGAACGTGCCAATCAACGCCCTGAGGTCAGCGCGACTTCCCGGTGGTCGTCCCCGAGAGATCCCCGGCGGGCGGCGGGGTCTGATCTCGCACCGTCGATCCCGGTATTCCGCTTGGTCCGGGATTACTGGGAACATGGGCGACGTTCTCCCATGCAAGGGCGGCAATCATCAGAATGATTGCTGCAGCGATAACGACAAAAGTTCGGAAGCTGATTAAGCCACGACCTTGACTGTCCCGCATGCCGGCCTCCGGGAGCTGGTTCCATTTGCGTGCCCATGGCAGGACACTACATATGTGCTGCGGCGATCGTGTGGTACCAACGCGGCCACCCGCGCGATAGAAGGTAAAATAGTGTTATATCTAGACCTCGGGATCGTCACGGTCCTGATTGTTCTCAATGGCCTACTCGCAATGTCGGAGTTGGCCATCGTATCGTCACGTCCGGCGCGGCTGGCCGGCCTTGTCGAGAAGCGCGTTAAGGGGGCTCGCCGCGCCCTTGCGCTGGCATCTGATCCCGGCAAATTCCTGTCGACGGTGCAGATCGGCATTACCCTGATTGGCGTGTTGTCCGGCGCTTTCTCAGGCGCGACGTTAGGGCTGCGTCTTGCATCTTGGCTGATCGAGGCCGGCCTGCCGCCCGGCATCGCAGAGCCGGTCGGGGTCGGCATTGTCGTGGCTTTCATCACCTATGCGTCACTGATTGTCGGCGAGCTCGTTCCGAAGCAGATTGCACTTCGTGATCCGGAAGCCGTGGCAGTGAAGGTGGCACCGGCAATGGTGTTGCTTGCCAAGGCGTCGCATCCGCTGGTGTGGCTGCTCGACCGATCCGGCAAGATATTGCTGTGGCTGTTGGGTCATCGAGAGCAAGCGGCCGATAGAGTCAGTGAGGATGAAATTCGAACGCTCGTCGCCGAGGCTGAGAATGCCGGAGTATTAGAACCGGGCGAAAAGGATTGGATCGCCGGGGTGATGCGGCTCGGCGATCTGGCCGTGGGGGCGGTAATGACCCCACGTCACGAAGTAGATTCTATCAACTTGGAAGATAGTAACGACCAGATTTTCGCTGACCTCTTGGAGAGCGAACACTCCCATCTCGTCGTCTTTGATGGCAATCGCGAAGGCGCGATAGGCATCGTGAGCGCAAAAGATCTGCTTGACGTCTACCTGGCGGGCAAGATCCCCAAAGTCCGAGATCTGGTTCGCGAAGCGCCCATAATACCGGAAGCGCTCGATGCTCGAGATGTGGTTATGCTCTTGCGCGGCGCACCTGTTCACATGGGACTGGTGCATGACGAATATGGCGTTTTCCAAGGTGTCGTGACCAGCGCTGACATCCTCGAAGCGATTGTCGGCTCCTTCCATACCAAAGACGGACCGGCCGAGCCTGCTGCCGTAAAGCGTGACGACGGATCGTATTTGATCTCCGGTTGGATGCCGGCACTTGAGGCCGCACATTTGCTCGGTATTACCCTTCCAACATCGCGGCCGTATCAGACGTTTGCCGGCTTTCTGCTTCAGGAGTTTGGCAAGATTCCCAACGTGGGTGATAGAATTGAAGATGAGGGATGGCAGTTTGAAGTTGCCGATCTCGACGGCAGGCGGATTGACAAGGTGTTGGCCAGCCGACTTGAACCGGCATAAATGTCGACTCAAGGAGAAAGAGAGGCCGGACCACAGCGTGGGAAGCCCGGCAATCCCGCCTCGTCAACGGTCGGAATATCGGCAGCCGATTCCACGCGCTTGTTGTCGGTGATGGCGCAGCCACGGATGTTACCTATAATGGCCTAGTCGAGGGTGGATCAGAATCTCTTGATGCAAGAACCTTGCTAATCCGCGGACCGTCCATATCAACGATCCGGAATCGCCATCCCTCCCAAGCGAGCTGGTCGCCAACGGCGGGTATTCTGCCGAGTAGAGCAATTGCAAATCCTGCAAGCGTGTGAAAGTCGCCTTCCGGCCTGCGACCGATATTGAGGCGCATCAGAACTTCGTCCGCTGCCACTTTGCCATCCAAGAGGAAGGTGCCGTCCTGTTGCTCAAGCACCGCTGGGTCCTCATCGACATCGGGCAGATCGCCCGCAATTGCCTCAAGGAGGTCGGTCCGCGTCACGATACCCTGAAGCGTTCCATATTCGTCGACGATCACGCCGACGCGAGCGGGCTGCGCCTTGAACCTCTCGATAGCGTGAAGCACCGGAATCGATTCGGGGAGAACCAAAGGCTGCTGAATTGCGGCGAGGGGATCGAGTGGTTCGCCATCGAGAGCCTGATCAAGCAGATCTTGCTTGCGTATGACGCCGACGATCTCATCAAGGCTACCACGGCTCACGACGACGTGCTCGTGGCAGCACTCTCGCACGGCGCGCAGGACTTCGTCCCGGCTGTCGTTAGCATCAGTCCAATCGATATCCGTCCGTGGGGTCATGATATCGCACACCTCACGACTGGTGATGTTGATGATCCGCTCGACGACATTGCGCTGCGCGCGCGCGAGCAAGCCTGCTGCCTCGGTTTCGGCTACCAGGAGCTTTATTTCATCAGGGGAGTGGATTGTTTCCTGTTCGCTCGCCGGCCTCAACCCGGCCAAGCGGAGAACGCTGTTGCCCAGCCCGTTCAAGCACACGATGGCTGGCTTGAACAGGAATCCGAACAGCACGAGCGGTCGCACGATCAGGAGCGCGGTTATCTCTGTCCGCTGCAGCGCGAGGCTCTTGGGCGCAAGTTCGCCAAGCACGATGTGCAGCATCGTAAGGATGACGAATGCAATCGCGATGGCAATCGCGTGAGCGCCGAACGTCGAGCCGGATCCAAGAGGCCCAACCAATAGTGGCTCGATCAGGTGCGCCAGGGCCGGCTCGCCGATCCAGCCCAGCGCCAGCGAGGAAATCGTGATGCCAAGCTGGCACGCCGCAAGATTGTAGTCGAGCCGAGTAATGGCTCGTTGCAGCGCCCGAGCATTCATGCGGCCGCCGGTGACCAACTGGCCTACCCGGCTTCGGCGTATCGCAACGAGGGAAAATTCGGACGCAACGAAGAAGCCATTAGCAACGACGAGTACGATGATCGAGAGGATTCCAAGTATGTTGACCAAACTGCCATCGTCCGTGGGCATAGTCACCTCCCGTGGGCGTCGACCGTTCCCGTCCGTCCGACGCGGACCCTCTCGATGTGATGTGCCGACCCTCGCAAGACTCGCGCAAGCATTGATGCCGCGAGGCAGGTCTCGCTGCTCGTCGATTTCAGGGAATGTGTGCTTGGAGGTTCGTCGCTCATGGCCGGCACCGACAAAGATAGCCCGCTACCGGCGATTAATGATGCGGCATTTGGACACTCGCGACGAAGTAGTGCCCAGCCGGGAACTCCGAAGAAACTGCGGGAGAGCTCGAACTGGCCGAAGTTGTGCCGAAGCAATAGGCAGCAAAGAGATTGTAGGCGCAACATCCACGAGAGCGGTGCCTATCCGGACCGTCGACAAGACCCGGATAAGCCGCGAGGGCCAACGCGGCGCAAGCCGACGACGTCCCGATCAACGAGCGCCTGCAATCGGGCACAGCGAGAGCGACAACGCAAGCTGGGTCATCGCAAAGCATGCCATTGACCAGGATCAAAACGATGAGGACGCTCAGCCGAAATGGATCCGGTCAATATAGAGGACGGCCCAGCCGCTGCAGTCAAAGGAGATAGGACAAATCAGCCCACTCACCAATCCATGTTCACGCTATTTCTTTCCGGGCGCGACCGGCGCAAGGTCAGAATCGCTAGTCACCTCTTTAACCCCGCCCAATTCCCCGCCGGTGAGAATGAATGCCGCGGCAGCCACCGCGATGATTCCGCCGAGAATGAGTCCGATTGTGCGCTTGGGTCGGTTGTCATTGCCAGCCATTGTGCGCTCCGTATACGTATAGGAACGTTAACGTCCGCGCTATCCGTAGGTTCCTGCCCCCGTGCTTGAAGATTCGACCGCGCGCATCCAGAGCCGGCTAATCCACCTTGACGTTGGCGGCCTTGATCATCGGCCACCATTTTGCGATCTCGGCTTTCTGCCAGGCGCCGAGCGCTTCGGGCGTGAGCTTGTCCTTCGGCGGCATCTGCAGGCCGAGATTTTCGAGCTGCTTGCGCACCGCAGGATCGTTCAGCGCATCCACCGTCGCCGCATTCAGCTTTGCAACCACGTCCTTCGGCGTACCCTTGGGTACCCAGAGGCCGGACCAGAGCGTCATGTGGAATCCCGGCAATCCCGCTTCGTCCACGGTCGGGATGTCGGACGCGGATTCCACGCGCTTGCTGTCGGTGACGGCATAGGCGCGGATGTTACCGGCGCGCACCTGCCCGATCGAGTTCGATGTCTGGTCGACGATCATATCGATCTGGCCGGCGACGAGATCGTTCATCGCCGGTCCCGTGCCGCGATACGGCACATACTGAAGCTTGATGCCGGTAATGCTCTCGAAATAGACCCCGGCGATATGGCTACCAGATCCGGCGCCGGCCGTGCCTGCCGTCGGCGCCGTCGGCTGCGCTTTCAGCCACGCCACAAATTCCTTCAGCGAGGTTGCGGGCACCGCCTTCTTGCTGACGATGATCATCGGATTGCTCGGCAATAGCGCGACCGGCTCGAGGTCGGTGACGAGATCGTAACCGAGCTTGTAGACCGCGCCGTTGGCGACGTGGGTGCCGAGATGGCCGAAGCTGATCGTGTAGCCGTCAGGCGGCGAACGCACCGCGCGGCCGACGCCGACCGATCCGCCCGCCCCCGTCACGTTCTCGACCAGGACCTGCTCGCCGAGCGTAACCTTCATGCGTTCGGCCAGAATCCGTGCCATCGCATCCGAGGGACCGCCGGCGGAGAACGGCACGATGATGGTGACGGGGCGCGACGGAAAGTTTTGCGCTGCCGCAACACCGCCGAACGCCAACACTGCAATCGCGGCCAGAATGATCTTTCGCATCTCGTGCTCCCATCCCATTCCGCCGCATGACGGTCAGAGCTTGGCGTAATCGATCGGCTGGTGGCGATCGAGCGTTCGCGTGACCGGCGGCAGCGGATATTTAAGCCCTGTCGCGCAATTGAACAGCATGACGCGATCGTTTTTCGTCACGCGGCCGTCGGCAAGGCTTTGCTGATAGGCAGCATACGTCGCCGCCCCTTCCGGACACAACAGCAGGCCCTCCTCACGCGCCACTTCGTTGAGCGCAGCAGAAATCTTCTCATCCGGGACCGCAATCGCAAATCCCTTGCTCTCGCGGACCGCGCGCAGGATCAGAAAATCTCCGACCGCCTGCGGCACGCGGATGCCTGATGCAATGGTGTGGGCATCTTCCCAGCGCGGCGCATGCTCGGTGCCGTTCTCGAAGGCGCGCACCATCGGCGCGCAGCCCGACGCCTGCACCGCCACCATGCGCGGCCGCTTCGCACCGATGAAGCCGATGGCTTCCAGTTCGGCGAACGCCTTCCACATCCCGATCAGGCCGGTGCCGCCGCCGGTCGGGTAGAAGATCACATCGGGCATCTCCCAGCCGAGCTGCTCGGCGAGCTCGAGGCCCATCGTCTTCTTGCCCTCGATCCGGTAGGGCTCCTTCAGCGTCGAGGTGTCGAACCAGCCGGCTTTTGCTTTCCCCTCGCCGACGATCTTGCCGCAATCGTCGATCAGGCCGTTGACGCGATAGACGGTGGCGCCCTGCAGCTCGATCTCGCTGACGTTAACTTCCGGCGTATCGGCGGGGCAGAAGATCGTGGTCTTGATGCCGCAGGAGGTGGCATAGGCCGCCAGCGCCGCGCCGGCATTGCCGTTGGTCGGCATCGCCATGTGCTTGATGCCGAGCGCCTTGCCCATCGACACCGCCATGACAAGGCCGCGGGCCTTGAACGAGCCGGTCGGCAGCCGCCCCTCGTCCTTGACGATGATTTCAGCTCCGCCGAGTTTTTTCGCAAGCTTCGGCAGCCGGATCAGCGGCGTCGTCACTTCGCCGAGACTGACGATGTCGGTGACCTTCCGCACCGGCAGCAGTTCGCGATAGCGCCACATGTCAGCGGGGCGCTCTTTAAGCGCGTCCTTGGTCAGCGCGTTCTTCACGCCGGCGAGGTCGTAGCGCACCAGCAGCGGCTTGCCGGCCTTGGAGAGGTTGTGGATCTGGTCGGCCTCGTACCGATCGCCTTCCATCGCGCATTCGAGATGGGTCACGAAAGTCGGGCGTTCGATGGTCAGATTGTCGTTGTCTTTCACAACTGTTCTTTCTGGTTTGCTTGTCATTGCCGGGCTCGACCCGGCAATCCATCTTCTTCGCAAGGCTCTTGTGAAGCGCGATGGATGCGCGGGTCAAGCCCGCGCGTGACGGTTACGGACTAGGCTAGATATTCAGCACGCGGCCGTAGGCGTCCAGTACGGCCTCCTTCATCATCTCGGACAGCGTCGGATGCGGGAATACGGTGTGCATCAACTCCTCCTCTGTCGTCTCCAGATTCATCGCGACCACGTAACCCTGGATCAACTCGGTCACCTCGGCCCCGATCATATGGGCGCCGAGCAATTGGCCCGTCTTCTTGTCGAAGATCACCTTGACGAGGCCCTGGTCCTCGCCGAGCGCAATCGCCTTGCCGTTGCCGACGAACGGGAAACGGCCGACGCGAATCTCGCGACCGCCCTCTTTCGCCTTGGCTTCCGTCAGGCCCACCGAGGCAATCTGCGGGTGGCAATAGGTGCAGCCGGGAATGAGGTTCTTGTCCATGGCGTGCGGGTGCAGGCCCTTGATCGCCTCGATGCAGACGACGCCCTCATGCTCCGCCTTGTGGGCCAGCATCGGCGGGCCGGCGACGTCACCGATGGCGTAGATGCCGGGCACGTTGGTCTTGCCGTAGCCGTCGATCACGACGACGCCGCGATCGGTCTTGACGCCGAGCTTTTCCAGCCCGAGCCCCTCGATGTTGCCGACCACGCCGACCGCCGAGATCACCCGCTCGAACTCGACCGTCTGCGGCTTCTTGCCGTCGTCGATGGTGGCGACGACGCTGTCGGTCTTTTTCTCGAGCTTTGTGACCTTGGTGTTGGAGAGGATCTTGATGCCCAGCTTCTCGAACCGCTTGCGCGCCAGGCCTGCAATCTCCGCATCCTCGACGGGAAGGATCTGCGGCAGCACCTCGACCACCGTGACGTCCGCGCCCATGGTGTGGAAGAACGAGGCAAACTCGATGCCGATCGCGCCCGATCCGACCACCAGCAGCGATTTCGGCATCCGCTCCGGCACCATGGCCTCGAAATAAGTCCAGACCAGCTTCTTGTCGGGCTCCAGTCCCGGCAGCACGCGGGGCCGAGCGCCGGTGGCGAGAATGATGTGCTTGGCTTGATAGGCGCCCTCACCCAGCGCCCCCTTCGGCGCCTCGACGCCGGACTTCTTCACTGTGACCTTGCCGGGCGCGTCGATCGAGGCGTCGCCCCAGATCACCGTGACCTTGTTCTTCTTCATCAGGAAACCGACGCCGTCATTCAGTCGCTTCGAGACGCCGCGCGAGCGTTGCACGACGGCCTTCGGGTCGAACGATATTTTCTCCGCGGAGAGGCCGTACTCCTTGGCGTGCTGCATGTAGTGAAAGATCTCAGCCGAGCGCAGAAGCGCTTTTGTGGGGATGCAGCCCCAGTTCAGGCAAATGCCGCCGAGATAGGATTTTTCGACGATGGCGGTCTTGAAGCCGAGTTGCGCCGAGCGGATTGCGGTGACGTAGCCGCCGGGGCCGGAGCCGATAATGATGACGTCGAAGGATGTATCGGCCATGGCTATGTGCTCGTTATCGTGGTGCGACCATCACAGTTCTTTTCGTCATTGCGAGGAGCTCTTGCGACGAAGCAATCTATCGTGTCGCCGGTGAAATGGATTGCTTCGCTGCGCTCGAAATGACGGGGGCTACATCATATGATGGTCACACCATCATCATGACGGGGTTTTCGATCAACTGCTTGAACGCGCCGATCAGTTCGGCGCCTAGCGCGCCGTCGATGGCGCGGTGATCGCAGGAGAGCGTCACGCTCATCATCTGCGCGATCTCGATCTTGCCGGCGCGCACCACAGGACGCTCCTCGCTGGTGCCGACGGCCAGGATGGTCGCATGCGGCGGGTTGATCACGGCGGTGAAGTGATTGATGCCATACATGCCGAGATTCGACACCGCGGTGGTGCCGCCCTGATACTCTTCCGGCTTCAGCTTGCGGGCTCGCGCGCGTGCGGCAAAGTCCTTCATCTCGGACGAGATGGTCGAGAGCATTTTGGTTTCCGCCTTGCGGATGATCGGTGTGATCAGGCCACCCGGCATCGCAACGGCCACTCCGATGTCGGAATGCTTGTGCTTGACCATGCCGCCTTCGGTCCAGCTCACGTTGCAGTTCGGAATCCGCTGCAGCGCGATCGCCATCGCCTTGATGACGAAGTCGTTGACCGAGAGCTTGTAGAGCGGCTTCTTTTCCTTGTCCTTGGGCGCGGCGGCGTTGATCTCCTCACGCGCGACCAGGAGTTTGCCGATGTCGCAATCCATCGTGAGATAAAAATGCGGCACGGTCTGCACCGACGCAGTCAGCCGCTGCGCGATGGTGCGGCGCATGCCGTCATGCGGCACGATTTCGTAAGTGCCCTCCTCGAACAGCGCGAGAATCTGCTTGTCGGACATCGACGGCGCGATGCTCGGACCCGCCGCAGGTACTGCGGCCGGAGCTTTTAGTCCCTTGCCGGATTTCGCGTCCTCGACGTCGCGTGCAACAACACGGCCATGCGGGCCCGAGCCATTGATGCGCGAAAGATCAATGCCCGCATCCTTGGCGAGACGGCGCGCGAGCGGCGACGAGAAGATGCGGCCTTGGCCGTTACCCTTGGCAGGCGCAGCCGCCGCCTGAGGGGCAGGCGCGGGAGCCGCTGCGGGCGCAGGCGTTGGTGCCGCGGCAGCAGGCTTCGGCGCTTCTTTGGGTGCCGCCTCTTTGGGCGTTTCAGCCGCCTTCGGCGCGGGCGCGGCGCCAGCCGCCTTCACGTCCTCGCCGTCGCCGGCCAACACCGCGATCACGTCGTTGACGGGGACGTCCTGCGTGCCCTCCGGCACCAGGATCTTGGCAATCGTGCCCTCGTCGACGGCTTCCACTTCCATCGTCGCCTTGTCGGTCTCGATCTCCGCGATCACGTCGCCGGACTTGACCTTGTCGCCCTCTTTCTTGAGCCACTTGGCAAGGTTGCCCTTTTCCATCGTGGGCGACAGTGCGGGCATCAAAATGTTGATCGGCATCGTCAGTGACCCTGTTGCGACCGGGGCGTGGTGGAGCCCATGTCGGTCGGCCGATTGATTTCGGCTTCGAACATCTCGACGATGCGCGCGAGCGCCTCGTCCTCGGTGTAGCCACTCTCGCGCGCATAAGCGCGGGCGGCGTGGCGGGCGATATCGACCAGCAGGAGGCCCCACATGTCAGGCTCCTCGAACGCGCGCTGGAACGCGATCGAGAGTCCGCCATCGACGACGAAGGCGCGCAGGACTTCGACGGCGTCCTCGCGGCCGATCACGTCCGGCGGCAGCGGTTGTTCGTTGGGACCGGCCATCTGGACCTACCGATAAGAAACGGCCTTGGCGGCTGCGACCACCTCGGCAACGGAAGGCAATGCGAGCTTTTCGAGGTTCGCGGCATAAGGCATCGGCACGTCCTTGCCCGAGACCCGCGCGACCGGCGCATCGAGATAGTCGAAGGCGTGCTCCATGATGCGCGCGGCAATCTCGGCGCCGACGCCGGACTGCTGCCAGCCCTCCTCCACCGTCACCGCACGGCCGGTCTTCTTCACCGATGCGATGATCGTCTCGGTGTCCATCGGTCGCAGCGTGCGCAGGTCGATCACCTCGGCCTCGATGCCTTCCTTCGCGAGCTCGTCGGCCGCCTTCAGCGCGTAGGTCATCCCGTTCGACCACGAGATCAGCGTTACGTCCTTGCCCGAGCGAACGATACGCGCCTTGCCGATCGGGATCACGTAGTCGTCGAGTTTCGGCACCTCGCCGGTGTGGCCGTACAGGACTTCGTTTTCGAGGAAGATGACCGGGTTGGGATCGCGGATCGCGGCCTTGAGCAGCCCCTTGTAGTCGGCCGCCGAGAACGGCGCGATCACTTTCAGTCCGGGAACTTGCGAGTACCAGGCCGAGTAGTCCTGGCTGTGCTGGGCGGCAACGCGGGCGGCGGCGCCGTTCGGGCCGCGGAAGACGATCGAGCAGCCCATCTGGCCGCCCGACATGTACAGCGTCTTGGCCGCCGAGTTGATGATCTGGTCGATCGCCTGCATGGCGAAGTTGAAGGTCATGAACTCGACGATCGGCTTCAGCCCCGACATCGCCGCACCGACGCCGACGCCGGCAAAGCCGTGCTCGGTGATCGGGGTATCGATCACGCGCCGCGCGCCGAATTCCTGCAGCAGGCCCTGGGTCACCTTGTAGGCGCCCTGATATTCCGCGACCTCCTCGCCCATGATGAACACGTCGGGGTCGCGCCGCATTTCTTCCGCCATCGCATCGCGCAAGGCTTCGCGGATGGTCTGGGTGATCATCTCGGTACCGGCAGGGACTTCCGGATCGGGCTCGGCGACCGCGGCCGGCGGCGCGGCAGGCGCCTTCTCGGCCTTGGGCTGCGGCGCTTCCGCTTTGGCTTCAGCAGGGGGCGCGGATTCCGCGGCCTTCGCCGCTTGCGCCGGCGCGCTGGCCTTGCCGAGATCGGCGGCGCTCTCGCCGTCGGCCAGAATGGTCGCGATCGGCGTATTGACGGCGACGTCGGCGGTGCCTTCCGGGATCAATATCTTGCCGAGCGTGCCCTCATCGGTCGCCTCGACTTCCATCGTCGCCTTGTCGGTCTCGATCTCGGCGATGACATCGCCCGATTTGATCGTCTCGCCTTCCTTCTTCAGCCACTTCGCAAGGTTGCCCTTCTCCATGGTGGGCGACAGCGCAGGCATCAGCACTTGAATGGGCATATCGGCTCCCGAAAATCACTCTTTAGATCGTTTGAGCATGATCGTTTCGGAAAACCGGTTTCCACTTTCCGGATCACACTCTAGTTCTGCGCGTGGTTTGAAGTCAGCGGTAGACGTCGGTCCAGAGCTCGGACGGATCGGGCTCGGGATCGCGCTGGGCGAAGTCGGCGGATGCGTTGACGATCTCGCGGACCTCGGCGTCGATCGCCTTCAACTCCTGCTCGCTGACCTTGGCGGCGAGCAGACGGTTGCGCACCTGCTCGATCGGGTCCTGGTCGGTGCGGATTTTCTCGACCTCTTCGCGGGTCCGGTATTTCGCCGGGTCGGACATCGAGTGACCGCGGTAGCGATAGGTCTGCATTTCCAGGATGAACGGCCCCTTGCCGGCGCGGCACCAGGCGACCGCCTCGTCGCCGGCAGCCTTTACGGCGCGGACATCCATGCCGTCGACCTGCTGACCCGGAATGTTGAAGGAAGCGCCGCGTTTGGAAAAATCGGTCAGGGCCGAGGAACGCGTCACCGACGTGCCCATGGCGTAGCGGTTGTTCTCGATCACGTAGATCACCGGGAGCTTCCACAGCTCCGCCATGTTGAAGCTCTCGTAGACCTGGCCCTGGTTAGACGCGCCGTCGCCGAAATAGGCGACGCTGACGAAATCATTGCCGCGATACCGGTTGGCGAAAGCAAGGCCGGTCCCGAGCGAAACCTGGGCGCCGACGATACCGTGGCCTCCGTAGAAATTCTTCTCCATGCTGAACATGTGCATGGAGCCGCCTTTGCCCTTGGAGTAGCCGCCGCGCCGGCCGGTGAGTTCGGCCATGACGCCGTTGGCGTCCATCCCGCAGGCCAGCATGTGGCCGTGGTCACGGTATCCCGTTATGACCTGATCGCCCTTCTTCAGGGCCATCTGCATTCCGACCACCACAGCTTCCTGGCCGATATAGAGATGGCAGAAGCCGCCGATCGCACCCATGCCGTAGAGCTGGCCGGCCTTTTCCTCGAAGCGCCGGATCAGGAGCATGTCCCGCAGCGCGGCCAGCTCCTGCGCCTTGGTGAATTCCGGTGGGGACCCGTTTGCCTTCTCCTGCCCTGATTCTTTCGGGACGCTTTTCTTGGGTGCAGCCATGGCAATTCCGGGTGAAAGAGAGACGGATCAGCCCTCTCTATCCCAACTCAAACCGCCGTGAAAGGATTGCGTGCGCTGGAGAAAATATTGCTATGCCGCAGTGCAATGTGGGCCGCGACATTTTCGAAATTGATTTCGCGATTTTTTGAAATTTGCGGACCGGGCGTCGAGACGTCATCCCTGCGTAACGATCTTTCCGATATGCAGGGCCAACGGCAGAGCGTCTGAAGTCAGTTCGGCCTGACGATCCGGATCAGATCGCGCGGATTGGCGTAGTCGAGTTGAAAGCGCGCACGCTCATCCAGCATGTCGGGGTCGACCCGGTCGGAGCGCAGCAGCGATACCCGCTGCTCGCCCTCTGCCCGCTCCCGCTTCAGCCGCGCCAGTTCCGAAGTCAGCGCGATGATTTCCTGATCAAGCTCCTGGCGCGCGTTCAAGCCGTACTTGCCGGTATAGGCGTTGACGCCGAAATAGCCGACCATCATCGCCGCCACCGTATAGAGGGCAAGTCCGGTCAGGATGGATTTCAATCGGGCGCGGGAGACCATGCCGCCAAGATGCGACGGCTGGGTTAATGGAATGCTAAGGCGGCGGAGGCGAACGAGAACGGCGCCCCGTCATTGTGAGCCACCAGGTCGCAATGACGGAGATAGGCTTGTTTACCTGTTCTGCTGTTCAATAAACGCCGCGAACGCGTTGATATATTGCTGCAGCACCTTCTGCACCGCTTCCTTCACGAGTTCGCCCTTCTCGTTAAAAGCGTCGCCGATGCCGTTGAGGTAGATTTCGGGCTGGCCGAGGATCGGGCCGGAAATACCGGGCAGGATGTTCTGCAAATGCTTGGCCGCACTGACGCCGCCGAGCGCGCCGGGCGAGTTGCTGACGATGCCGGTCGGCTTGCCAAGGAAGGAGCTCTTGCCATAGGGGCGCGACCCGACGTCGATCGCATTCTTCAACACGCCGGGAATCGAGCGGTTATATTCGGGCGTCACGAACAGCACGCCGTTCGACTTCTGCAGCTTCTCGCGGAAGGCAAGCCAGTCGGCCGGGGGATTGGCTTCCAGGTCCTGGTTGAAGAAGGAAATGTCATGCAGCGTGGTCACGTCGAGCTTGAGCGAAGCCGGCGCCAGTTTGGCGAGCGCGTTGGCGACCTTGAGCGAAAAGCTCTCCTTGCGGAGAGAGCCGACGATCGTGACGATGGTATGGGTGGCCATTGGATTTCCCTGTTACAGCAAAAGCGCCTGCGCTCACTTAAGCCAGATCGGCAAAAAGGATGCAAGTGCATGAAGGCCGCCCTTTTCGGGCGGCCTGTCTTGTTCGCGGCGGGATGAACGCCCTTGGTCGCGTCAAACCTTGCTCGGATTGATCAGGAATTTCTCGCCGGTGGAGCGCTTGTTGTAGACGGCGATATTGGAAAGCTGCAGCGTCTCCTGCAGCGACACAGTTTGCGTGTAGTGGCTCGCGAAGGTGGTCTTGAGCTCGGAGGCCACGCGCTGGCGTAGCCGGCCGATTTCGGCGGGACCGATCTTCTGCAGGAACGGCGTCAGGAGCCAGCCGCCAACGCCCCAGGTCAGGCCGAAGGCGCGGCTCAGTTCGGTCGGGCGGTTATCGAGGCTGCCGTAGATATAGACCTGCTTGTACACGTTCGAGCCGTAGCGGCTGTATTCCTTGGCGGTCTTGTTGGCCGCGATCTCCATGCAGGTGAGAATCTGGCTTGCCAGCTTGCCGCCGCCGATGGCGTCGAACGCGATCGTGGCACCGGTTTCCACCAGCGCATTGGTCAGGTCGTCCATGAACGTGTCTGACGTGGAATCGACGACATATTTGGCGCCGATCTTGTGCAGGATGTCGGCCTGCTCCTTGCTGCGCACGATGTTGACGAGGCCGATGCCGTCTTTGATGCAGATCTTGTTGAGCATCTGGCCGAGATTGGAAGCGGCAGCGGTATGAACCAGCGCCTTGTGGTTCTCACGCCGCATCGTTTCGGTCATGCCGAGCGCGGTCAGCGGATTGACGAACCATGACGCGCCGTCGGCCGGTGTGGTCCCGGGTGGCAGCTCCATGACGTCCCTGACCTTGATGGTGCGAAACTGCGTGTACATCGCGCCGCCGATCATCGAGACCGCCTTGCCCATCAGCGCTTTCGCAGCGTCCGAGGATCCGGTCCTGATCACTACGCCGGCACCTTCATTGCCGACGGGGAGCGACTGGTCGAGGCGCGCCGCCATCATCCGCATCGCGGCTTCCGGCATCTTCGCCGTGACCACAGGCGCGTCGTTGGTGCCGGACTCCTTCGCCGTCGACATGTCGGCCGGACCGATCAGCAGCCCGAGGTCGGACGGATTGATCGGGGTCGCCTCGACACGAACCACGACTTCGTCGTCGGCCGGCTCCGGCGTCGGGACGTCCAGCAGCGACAGTTCGAGTTCGCCGCTCTTCTTGAGCAGCGAACGCAGTTGAAGCCCGCTCTTGCCGTCACTCATCGCCATCCTCCCCCTTTGTGTTCGTTCTATCTGGGTACGCGGATGCGTTACGCCAGAGCCTTCAACGCCGCTTTGCCGGCATATTTCGCCTGCGCGCCGAGTTGCTGCTCGATGCGCAGGAGCTGGTTGTACTTGGCGGTGCGGTCGGAGCGGGCCAGCGATCCGGTTTTGATCTGGCCGCAATTGGTGGCGACCGCGAGATCGGCGATGGTGGAATCTTCCGTCTCGCCGGAACGGTGCGACATCACGGACGTGTAGCCGTATTTGTGCGCCAGTTCGACGGCGGCGAGCGTCTCGGTCAGCGTACCGATCTGGTTGACCTTGATCAGGATCGAATTGGCGCGGCCGTTCTTGATGCCGTCGGCAAGCCGGGTGACGTTGGTGACGAACAGATCGTCGCCGACGAGCTGGCACTTCTTGCCGATCAGATCGGTCAATTCCCTCCAGCCTTCCATGTCGTCCTCGGACATGCCGTCCTCGATGGTAACGATCGGATAGCGCGCAACGAGATCGGCGAGATATTTCGCCTGCTCGGAGCGCGAACGGGTCTTGTTCTCGCCGCCATAGACGTAGTTGCCGTCCTTGAAGAACTCGGTTGCGGCGCAGTCGAGGCCGAGCATGACGTCGCTGCCCGCCTTGTAGCCGGCCTTCCCGATCGCGCTGACGACGAACTCCAGCGCTGCATCCGCCGACGGCAGGTTCGGCGCAAAGCCGCCCTCGTCGCCGACATTGGTGTTGTGGCCGGCCTTCTTCAGTTCGCTGCGCAGCGTGTGGAAGATTTCCGAGCCGCAGCGCAGGGCCTCGGCGAAGCTCGCGGCGCCGACGGGAAGGATCATGAATTCCTGGAAGTCGATCGGGTTGTCGGCATGCACGCCGCCATTGATGATGTTCATCATCGGCACCGGCAACGTCCGCGCCGAGGTGCCGCCGACATAGCGATAGAGCGGCATGTCGAAGGATTCGGCCGCCGCCTTGGCGCAGGCCAGCGAAACGCCGAGGATGGCGTTGGCGCCGAGCCTGCTCTTGTTCGGCGTGCCGTCGAGATCGATCATGATCTGGTCGATGTGGACCTGGTCCTCGACGGCCTGATCGCTGAGCGCCTCGAAGATTTCGCCGTTGACGGCTTCCACCGCCTTCTGCACGCCCTTGCCGAGATAGCGCTGCTTGTCGCCGTCGCGCAGCTCGACGGCCTCATGGGCGCCGGTGGAGGCACCGGAGGGAACCGCCGCGCGGCCGATCGAGCCGTCTTCCAGCACCACGTCGACTTCAACGGTGGGGTTGCCCCGGCTATCGAGAATTTCACGGCCAATGATGTCGACGATGGCGGTCATGTCTTAAACTTTCCTGGGAAGGGGTGGTCGGGTTTCGGGGGCGGTCTTACACGGCACGCAAGCAAATGTGAACGCTTGAGGAATGGCCTTTTCCGGACGGTACCGCTCGGTGAGGATAGACTGCTTCAGGGTTCGATATCGGCGTCCAAACCTTCATGTTCACAAGCCGGGGTAACGCAATGAATCGCCGCCAGTTTCTTGGAACCGCCGCCGCGGGAATTCTTGCCGCGCCGGCCATCCTGCGCCACGCGAATGCACAGGAAGGTCCGTTCCGCGTCAAATATTATCCGGTCGCGCCCGGCACGGGTTCGCGCGACACGACCCCCGCCCCTGATGGCTCGATCTGGTTCTGCGGCCAGCGTAATGGGACACTCGGCCGGCTCGATCCGCGCGATGGCTCCTACAAGCTGGTCAACCTCGGCAAGGGCGCCGCGCCCCATGGTGTCATCATCGGTCCAGATGGCGCGCCCTGGATCACTGAGGGTGGACAGAACGCGATCGCGCGCGTCGATCCCAGTGATCACAAGGTGACGCTGTTCCGCCTGCCCGAAAAGGAGGCCTACGCCAACCTCAACACCGGCGTATTCGACAGAGGCGGCATCTACTGGTTCACCGGCCAGTCCGGTATCTACGGCCGGCTCGACCCCAAATCGGGCGACATGACCGTGTTCAAATCGCCACGCGGCCCGGGCACTTACGGCATGACCGTCACGCCGAACGGCGATATCTGGTATGCCTCGCTCGCAGGCAACCACATCGCAAAGATCGATCCGGCGACCGGCAACGCGACTGTGGTCGAGCCACCCACACCCAAGCAGGGCGCGCGCCGGGTATGGTCGGATTCGAAGGGCCGGATTTGGGTCAGCGAATGGAATAGCGGCAATGTGTCGGTGCACGATCCAGCCGACGGCTCCTGGAAGGCGTGGAAATTGCCCGGCACAAGCCCGCGCGCTTATGCGGTTTACGTCGACGATAAGGATAAGGTCTGGCTTACCGATTTCGGTGCCAATGCGATCGTGCGCTTCGATCCGGTGACGGAAAAGTTCAACGCATTCCCCAGCGACAAGCCAGGCGCGAATGTGCGCCAGCTCGACGGCCGGCCCGGCGAAACCTGGGGCGGCGAATCCGGCAATGACCGGCTGGTCGTGATACAGACGGTCGCGTGAAGTTCTTCACCGTCCCGCTGCTGTTGTTGTTTTCCCTGCCCCTTCCCGCCCTCGCGGAAGAAGGCGGCGCGCGGGCGTTTGCGCCCTGCCGCGCCTGCCACAGCCTCGATCCCGCTGAGCGAGGCCTGCCCGGTCCCAATCTTTCCGGGCTGATCGGCCGCACGGTGGCCGGCGATCCCGAGTTCGACTATTCGCCGGCGCTGCGCAAGGCGCGCGAGGAAGGGTTGCGCTGGGATGCGAAGCGGCTCGATACGTTCCTCGCCGATCCAGCCGCGATGTTTCCGGGATTGTGGATGTCGATCCGCGGGGTTGAGGACGCTGCTGAGCGGCAGGCGTTGGTGCGATTTCTCGCCGATCCGTCCTCCCGGTAACGGTTGACGATCACGGCCCGTTGCGGCCATGTCTGCGCACGCAAAGGACGATCAGAATGGCCAAGAAATCATTACCCCAATCATTGCAGCTCGGCCGCGCCGTGGAATGGCCTGATAGCCCTGAAAAGGCGCAGCTCGACCGCGTGCCCAATCCGCAAGCCGGCACCAATTATCTGGTTCGCTTCACCGCGCCAGAGTTCACTTCGATTTGCCCCGTGACCGGCCAGCCGGATTTCGCGCATCTCGTGATCGACTATGTGCCGGGACAATGGCTGCTGGAGTCCAAATCGCTAAAGCTCTACGTCGCGAGCTTTCGCAATCACGGCGCCTTCCACGAGGATTGCACGGTCATGATCGGCAAGCGGATCGCGATCGAGATCAAACCGAAGTTCTTACGCATCGGCGGCTATTGGTATCCGCGCGGCGGCATCCCGATCGACGTGTTCTGGCAGACCGGCAAACTGCCGAAGGACGTGTGGGTGCCCGATCAGGGCGTCGCGCCGTATCGCGGGCGGGGATGACGCCTCTCGTGTCCCGGACGCGGTGCCGGACTATGCGCTGAGCAAATCGACCTTGGCATTGGCGAGGATCAGGCGCACGCGGTTGCACTTGTTAGCTACGCGGATTACTTCGCCGCCGCGTCCGCCGGCGGCGTCTGGCGCAGCAACCGAGCGCAGACGAGGCCCAGCGCGATCATCACGGCCGCCGCGCCGAGCAAGGTCGGCACCTTGCCGGCATGCTGGATGCCGAAGCCGTAGGCGATCGGGCCGACGGTCTGGCCCATGAAGAAAAAGAACGCGTGCAGCGACAATGCGCTCGCGCGCGCTTCTGCCGACAATTCGCTGGCGAATACCTGCAGGCTGCCGTGGATCATGTAGAATCCCCAGCCCATGAAGATCAGGCTGAGCGTTTGCAGCCTCCATTCCGGACCCATCGCCACCGCGATGAGTTGTACACCGACCAGCGTCGCTCCTCCGATCATCATGCCGTTAACGCCGATCCTCGGCAGAAAGCGCGACACCGTCATGGTGTAGAACAGACCGCCGACGGCGAAGCCTGCGATGACGATGCCGGCGACCGACAGCGAGGTTTCGCCGAGCTCGAACAGAAACGCCGCGATGAAGGGAAACAACCCGAGCACGCAGCAGCCCTCGATGAACACCGCCCCGTAGCAGATGCGCGCGTTCGGATTGCTGAAGATGGTCCGATAACCTTTACGGAGCTGCGCAAGGCTGGTACGCGGCGGGCGCGTCAACGCAGCGCCGCGGAATCCGGCCGCCACCGCGACTGACGATAGCACCACCAATCCCCCGAGGACGGCGAGCACGCCGCGCCAGCCGAGAAAGTCGCCGATCAGGCCAGCCGCCGATGCCCCCAGGATATTGCCGGCCATTGCGCCGGCCAGCGTCCGTCCGATCGCTACCTGGCGCTTATCGGGACCGACGAGATCGCTGGTCAAGCTGAGCGCGACCGGGAATACGCCGCCGGCGCCGATGCCGGCGAGAATCCGCGAGGCGAACAGCATGCCGAACGAGGTCGATAGTGAGCCGAGAATGTGGGCGAAGCCGAGCAGCACCAGGCAAACGATCATCAGGCGCGCCTTGCCGAACATGTCGGCCAGGGCGCCGAGCACCGGCTGGATGATGGCGAAGGTGAAGGCGAAGACGGCGGCAAAGCTCGCGGCGGTCGCGATGCTGACGGAGAATTCCTCGGCTACATGCGGTAGCACCGGATCGAGCGCGCGGGCGGACAGGCTTGCCGAAAAGGTCGCGAGCGCAATGATATTGAGCGCCGGCGGCATGCCGCTGGTTGCGGTCACGGCAAGGCGTTCTTGGCCAGCGCGTCAAAACCCATCAGCCTCTTCACCAAGGCTTCGAACTCGCGCAGCGGCACCATGTTGGGCCCGTCCGACGGCGCATGATCGGGATCGGGATGGGTCTCGATGAACACGCCGGCGACGCCGACCGCGACCGCGGCGCGCGCCAGCACCGGAACGAATTCGCGCTGGCCGCCGGATGAGGTGCCCTTCCCTCCGGGCTGCTGCACTGAATGGGTGGCGTCGAAAATGACCGGCGCACCGGTCGTCTGCGCCATGATCGGCAGCGCACGCATGTCCGAGACCAGCGTGTTGTAGCCGAACGAGGCGCCGCGTTCGGTGACCAGCACGTTCGGATTACCGCCGCCGGTGATCTTGGTGACGACGTTGGTCATTTCCCACGGCGCGAGGAACTGGCCCTTCTTCACATTGACGACCTTGCCGGTCGCCGCCGCCGCGAGCAGCAGGTCCGTCTGCCGGCACAGGAAGGCCGGGATTTGCAGCACGTCCACTGCCTGCGCCGCCTCGGCGCATTGGGCGGTCTCGTGCACGTCGGTCAGCACGGGCAAACCGAGCGAGGAGCGTATCTCGGCGAAGATCGGCAAGGCCTGCGCCAAGCCAATTCCCCGCGCGGCCGAGCCCGAGGTTCGATTGGCCTTGTCGAAGGACGTCTTGTAGACGAGGCCCACGCCGAGCCGGCCTGCGATCTCTTTCAGCGCACCCGCCACTTCGAGGGCGTGCGCGCGGCTTTCGAGCTGACACGGACCGGCAATGATCGAAATCGGCAGCTCATTGCCGAATTTGACTTTGCCGACCGAGACGACCGGAGCTGCCTTAAGGTTCGCGTTCAAGGGATTTTTCCTTTACGTCAGGCGCGGACCATGCCGGTCCGCGTCTTCAGGATCAACCCCGTTTAACCCCTGAATATCAGGATTGCGCCGGCGGTTATTTTACCGCGGAGAACGCGGTGGGCACCAGCAACTGGCTGACGATGTTGTCGATGATCTGGCCGTCCTCCTCGCTTCTGGCGCGCCCGGCGATCCAGTCGGGATCGCTCTGAAATGCGGTCCATTTCTTTTCGCGGTCGGCCAGCGAGTCCCAGGCGATGAAGTAGGTCAGTTCCTGATTGGAGGTGCCGATCAGCGTGGTGAAGAAGCCGGCCTGCTTGATGCCATGCTTGTCCCACAGTTTCAGCGTCAGCGTATCGAAGCGCTTCATCAGCGCCGGCAGTCGGCCCGGCAGACAGCGATAGACGCGCATTTCCATGATCATCGGCTTTACTCCCTAAGGTTATTGTTCTTGCAGGTAACGAGAGCGGTTTGTCGCAACAATTGGCGCATTCGTCAAAGGTGTAGGATGGGCAAAGGCGCGAAGCGCCGTGCCACCATTCGATCCAAGTATGTGCTGCGCGATGGTGGCACGGCGCGAGCGCGCCTTTGCCCACCCTACGGCTCGTAGCAGATCTACACCAGCCGGCTCTGCACCACCGCCGCCTGAATGAACGACGCGAACAGCGGATGCGGCTCGAACGGGCGCGATTTCAGCTCGGGGTGGAACTGCACGCCAATGAACCAGGGATGGTCCTCGTATTCGACGATCTCCGGCAGCACGCCGTCGGGCGAGAGGCCCGAGAAGCGCAGGCCATGCTGTTCAAGGCGATCCTTGTACGCGGTGTTGACCTCGTAGCGGTGGCGGTGGCGTTCTGAAATCTCAGTGGCGCCGCCATAGACGGCCGAGACGCGGCTGCCGCGCTTCAGCATGGCGGGGTAGGCGCCAAGGCGCATGGTGCCGCCGAGATCGCCCGACTGCGAGCGCTTCTCCAACTCGTTGCCGCGCAGCCATTCCGTCATCAGGCCGACCAGCGGCTCCTTGGTCGGACCGAATTCGGTGGAGTTGGCCTCCTCGATGCCGACGAGGTTGCGCGCGGCTTCGATCACCGCCATCTGCATGCCGAAGCAGATGCCGAAATACGGCACGTCGCGCTCGCGCGCGAATTGCGCCGCGCGGATCTTGCCTTCGGCGCCGCGCTGGCCGAAACCGCCGGGCACCAGAATGCCGTTGACGTGTTCGAGGAACGGCGCCGGGTCCTCGTTCTCGAACACCTCGCTCTCGATCCAGTCGAGATTGACCTTCACCTTGTTGGCGATGCCGCCATGCGACAGCGCCTCGATCAGCGATTTATAGGCGTCCTTCATGCCGGTGTACTTGCCGACAATGGCAATCGTCACGGCGCCTTCGGGGTTGCGCACGCGCTCGTTGATGACGTTCCAGCTTTGCAGCGCCGGCGGAATCTTTGGCGCGATGCCGAACGCGGCCAGCACCTCATCGTCCAAGCCGGCGGCGTGATAGGCCTCGGGCACTGCGTAAATATTGTCGACGTCCCTCGCCTCGATCACGGCGCTCTCGCGCACGTTGCAGAACAGGCCGAGCTTGCGCCGCTCTTCCTTCGGGATTTCGCGATCGGTGCGGCAGAGCAGGATATCCGGCTGGATGCCGATCGAACGCAGCTCCTTCACCGAGTGTTGGGTCGGTTTTGTCTTCAGTTCGCCCGCGCTCGGGATGTAGGGCAGCAGCGTCAAATGAATGTAGACCGCATGATCGCGCGGCAGCTCGTTCTTGAGCTGACGGATCGCCTCGAAGAACGGCAGACCTTCGATGTCGCCGACGGTGCCGCCGATCTCGACCAGCACGAAATCATATTCGTCATTTCCCGAGAGGACGAATTCCTTGATCGCGTTGGTGACGTGCGGAACGACCTGAATCGTCGCGCCGAGGTAGTCGCCGCGGCGTTCCTTGCTGATGATGTCCTGGTAGATGCGCCCCGTCGTGATGTTGTCGGCCTTGGTCGCCGGACGCCCGGTGAAACGCTCGTAATGGCCGAGATCGAGATCGGTCTCGGCGCCGTCATCGGTCACGAACACTTCGCCGTGCTGATACGGCGACATCGTTCCAGGATCGAGGTTGAGATAGGGGTCGAGTTTGCGGAGACGGACCTTGTACCCGCGAGCCTGCAGCAGGGCACCGAGTGCCGCCGAAGCCAGACCCTTTCCGAGCGAAGAAACCACGCCGCCGGTGATGAATATGTACCGCGCCATGGGATTCTACCTTTAAGGCCACTGCCCCGATTCTCCAAAACGAATCGCATGCGCGGGCAAACATTTTGCCGGGCTGTGGGTGACGTGAATTTTAAAGCGATTTCAGAGCATTGATGGGAAGTTCTGATGCAGGACGGTAGAGGGCCGCCCTGCATAGCCACCCTGCTTTATTGCGAGCGCGGCGCCTGCGGACCGGACTGACCCTGCTGTTCATCCACCTTCTTAAGCGTATCGAGCACGCCGCCAGAGGTCGGCGGAGCGACGGGCGTTGCGCCACCCGGCTGCGACTGCGTCGCCGGCGTGCCGAGGATCGAAGCAGGCTTGCGATCGACGCCCGCGAGCCAGGCCAGTGTCATGCTGGTCACGAAGAAAAGCCCTGCGAGAACGGCGGTCGTCCGCGTCAGGAGATTGGCGGTGCCGCGGCTCGACATGAAGCCGGCGCCGCCACCCATGCCGAGGCCGCCGCCTTCGGATTTCTGCAGCAGCACGGCGCCGATCAGCACGGCGACGATCATGAGGTGAACGACGATAATGACGGTCTGCATCTCGAAACCTTCCGTCACAAGCGAAGAGCGCCGGGCTTCGGCTGCACCAAGGGCTTGCGGGTTTTCCTGAAGTTGCGCGGTGTTACACGATTGGACGGGGCATTGTCACCCCCAACCGCCGCCGTGGAGATAATTGCCGCAGGTGCGACGGCAAGGCTGCCTACACCTCCCGCTCGATGTTCGCATCCGGGACTTGATGTCGCGGCGATTTCTCATATAATAGACAAATGGATACTATAGTAGACGATCTCAGCACCCGCCTCGCCCACCGCCTTCGGCTCGAGCGCGACAGCCGCGGCTGGTCGCTCGCCGATCTCGCCGAGCGCTCCGGGGTTTCCAAGGCCACCATCAGCAAGATCGAGCGCGCCGAGGTCAGCCCGACCGCAGTGGTGCTGGTTCGGCTCGCCAGCGCGTTCGACCTCACCCTTGCCGGCCTGATGCTGCGCGCCGAAGGCCAGGGCGGACGTCTGTCGCGCGCTGCCGAGCAGCCAGTGTGGCGCGATCCCGAAACCGGCTATTTGCGCCGGCAGGTGTTCAACCGGCCCGATCATCCCATCGAAATCGTCAAGGTCGAAATGCCGGCGAAGCAGCGCGTGACGCTGCCCGCTTCATCCTACGCCCACATCCGCCAGGTCCTCTGGGTCTTGTCGGGCACACTCGTGCTGATCGATGGCGGCGAACGACACGAACTCGGGGCCGGCGACTGCCTCGGATTCGGTCCGCCGGCGGAAGTGACGTTCGCCAACGAGAGTGCCGCGCCCTGCACTTACGTCGTTGCCCTTGCCCGGAGCTGACGCCGATGCAGGAGATCGCCCGCAACGATACCGCGATCGAGCCTGCAAGCGCCGATGACCCTATTCCGACCGGCCACAATGGCGGTCCGCCGCTCGACGAGGAGCACACGCCGGAATGGGGTCATGATGGTATCGGCAATTACTTTTACTGGAAGGCGGCGCATCGCGCGGCCTGGCACAACCCCTCGCCCGGCATTGTCGCGTTCCGAATCCGGAAAGCCGAGCGGCTGGGCCTCACCTACGAGGAATACACGCTGGAGATTCTCGAACGCGGCCGTCACCTGCAGATCGAGGATGTCGAGCAGATTGCAGAAATCAAGCGGGCGCGCTCGCGGCGCGCCGTCAATCCTCGAAGCTGAACTTGCGGAAATTCACGCTGATGTCTGACATCCTGATCAAAGCCTTGAACCGGTCGCCCGAAATTTGCGCGATGCTCGGTGATTTGCTGATCGAAACCGTGGCGAACGGCGGCTCGGTCAGTTTCATGCATCCGTTATCGCGGAAGGCGGCCGAAGCGTTCTGGTCCAACTCGCTTGGCGCTGCAGGCCGCGGCGAGCGGATCATCCTTGGCGCCTTTGAAGAGGACAGGCTGATCGGGACGGTCACGCTGTTGCTCGATCTTCCGCCGAACCAGCCGCATCGCGCCGAGATCGCAAAGATGATGACGCTCGTCAGTCACCGCCACCGCGGCGTCGCGACCGCGCTATTGCGCGAGGCCGAGCGGCTGGCGATCGCGCGCGGGCGCTGGTTGCTCGTGCTCGATACCGCCGAGGACGAGGGCGCCGCCGGACTATATGAGCGGATGGGATTCAAGCTGACCGGCGTGATTCCGGACTACGCGTTCAAGCCGCATGGCGGGCTGACGGGCACGCTGATCTACTGGAAGCGGTTGCAGGAAGGCGTGGCTGCCTGAGTTAGCATGCCTCCGCAATCGCCAGAAAATCCGTCGCCTTCAGGCTGGCGCCACCGACCAGCGCGCCATTGACGTCGGCAACCGCCATCAGTTCGGCCGCGTTCGAGGGCTTGACCGATCCGCCATAGAGAATCCGGATCTTGCTGCCTTCCTTAAATCGGCTGGTGAGAACATCGCGGATAAAGCGATGAACTTGTTCGACATCTTTTGGTGTCGGCGTCAGACCGGTGCCGATCGCCCAGACCGGCTCATAGGCCACCACAAGATTGGCCGCCGTCGCACCGTCCGGCAGCGAACCCGCGAGTTGCCCGCCGCAGATATCCAGCGTCTGGCCGGCATCGCGTTGCTTCTGGGTCTCGCCGATGCAGACGATGGCCACCAAGCCCGCCCGCCAGGCCGCTTCTGCCTTCTGCCGGACCACCGCGTCGGTCTCACCATGGTCGGCACGCCGCTCCGAATGCCCGACGATGATGGCGCCGGCGCCGGCGTCCGCCAGCATCTCCGCCGAGAGATCGCCGGTATGGGCGCCCGAGGCCTTGGCATGACAATCCTGGGCCCCGACGGCAAGTTTTGAACCGAGCGCCCTGTCGGCGAAACCGGCGATCAGGGTGACCGGAGGGCAGACAAGCAGGTCGGCCTTGCCGGCCAACGCACCCGCCCCCGCAATCATTGCCTCGAATTCACCCAAGGAAGATTTCAGGCCGTTCATTTTCCAGTTGCCGGCGATCAGTGGCCGGATGGCATCGGTCATGTCGATTGTCCCGCAAATGTCAACGTTCTAGATGCGCTAGCAGAGCCGCGCCACCAGTTCCAGATGCCGGTCTGGGGATCGGCGAGCCATCAACCGCTTCAATTCGCCCGCATGGCCGAGGTTGCGGGGGGGCTGCGGCCACTTTATGATGCGTTTTCAACTCGGTGACGCCTTGTTGCGGAATTCGGTCCCGGATCGAATTCCCTAGGGCACGACCCGCTTCCCCTCTCCTTTAAAAACAAGTTGGACCCATGCTTCGAGGAATTCGGAAAGCCTCATCAAACTGGCTCGGCAAGATTGTCATGGCCACCGTGATGGGCGTTTTGATTGTCAGTTTCGCAGTTTGGGGCATCGCCGACATCTTCAAGGGATTTGGCCAGTCGTCGCTCGCCACGATCGGCAACACCGAGATTTCGACGGATCAATTCCGCCAGATCTACACGGAAAAGCTGCAGCAGCTCGGCCGCAGTTTCGGCCGTCCGCTGACCTCTGAACAGGCCCGGGCCTTCGGGCTCGATCGGCAGGTGCTGCAACAGACCATCGCCGAAGCCGCGCTGGATGAGGAAGCCCGGCGCAAGGGGCTTGCCCAGTCGCAGGAAGAGACCATGCGGCTGATCTACGACGACCCGAATTTCAAGGGATTGGGCGGCAAGTTCGACCCACAGCGATTCCAGGCCACGATCCGCCAGTTCGGATACACCGAGCAGCGCTATCTCGCCGAACAGCGGCGCGTCGGGCTGCGGCGCCAGATCGTCGGCACCGTCTCGGCCGGGGCGGAACCGCCGAAGGTCCTGATCGAGGCGCTCGCCCGCTTCCAGAACGAGCAGCGCTCGATGGAGTACGTCAAGCTCGACGCGGCGCAGGCCGGCACGATCGATCCGCCGTCGCCCGAGGCGCTGGCCGCGTATTTCGAGGACCACAAAACCCAGTTCCGCGCGCCCGAATATCGCAAACTGTCCTTTGTCGTGATCAGCCCCGAAGAGATCGGCAAGTGGACAGAGGTCTCCGATGAGGATGCGAAGAAGGCCTTCGAGCAGCGCCGCGACCAGCTCGGGACGCCGGAAAAGCGCGAAGTGTCGCAGATGTTTTTTCCGAACGAAGGCGAAGCGCAGGCCGCGCGCAGCCGCATCACGTCGGGAGCATCGTTCGACGACGTCGCCAAGGAGCGCAACCTCAATCTGGCCGACGTCGACCTCGGCATGATCGCAAAGAGCGCGATCATCGATCCGGCGATTGCGGATGCGGCGTTCTCGCTTGCATCGGGCGAAGTCAGCCAGCCGGTGCAGGGCCGGTTCGGCGTGGCGCTGGTCAAGGTCGGCAAAATCGAGCCGGGCGTGACACCGACCTATGAAGGCGTCGCAGCGCAGGTGAAGAAGGAAATCGCGACCGAACGCGCGCGCGCCAAGGTCAACGAAATCCAGAACAAGATGGAAGACGAGCGCAGCGGCGGCGCCAATGTGGTCGAGGCTTCGCAGAAGCTCGGCCTCACCCCCGTCACGATCGAAGCCGTCGACCGCTCGGGTCGCACGCCCGACGGCCAGCCGGTGGCGAATATTCCGCGCGGCCTCGACGTGGTCTCGCAAGCCTTCAACAGCGACGTCGGCGTCGACAACGAACCGATCCAGTTTGCCGGCGGCTATGTCTGGTACGACGTGCTCGGCATTACGCCCTCGCGCGAGCGCCCGCTCGACGAGGTGCGCAGCCAGGTCGAGGCAAAATGGCGAGAAAACCAGATTTCGAGCAAGCTGCGCGAGAAGGCAACCGAGATGGCGCAGAAGGTCGAGCAAGGCGGCACGCTCGCCGCCGAAGCTGCCGCAGTCGGAGCGAAGGTCGAGACTGCGACCGGTTTCCGCCGTGACGCCTCGCTTTCAGGCGTGCCCACCGCAGCCGTCACGGCCGCATTCCGGACGCCGAAGGACGGCGTTACGCAGACGCCGGGCGCCGGTGGCAGCGAGTGGATCGTGTTGCGCGTCACGGACGTGACGGTGCCGCCGATAGACACCGCTTCCGAGGAACTGAAGAGCCTGAAGGACACGCTGCAGCGCGGCCTAACCGAAGAACAGATCGCGCAATACGTGAACAAGATCGAATCCGAGATCGGCACTTCCATCAACGCGGCCGCCTTCGCGCAGGTGACGGGCGCCAACAATTGAGCATAATGACACTCACCTCATCCTGAGGGGCGACCACCTGGCCGCGTCTCGAAGGATGAGAGCCGGGCCTCATGGTTCTCCGAGCGATGCGAAGCATCGTCCGGAGACGGCGCAAGGGCGCCTCCTCACCATGAGGTCTCGATTTTGAAAGCCAAGCGATGGACGATCTCAAATCTATCATCGGAAAAGTCGCCACCGGCGCGACGCTGTCGCGTGACGAGGCAGCCTCCGCCTTCGATGCCATGATGTCCGGCGAGGCCACGCCCTCGCAGATGGGCGGGCTGTTGATGGCACTCAGGGTCCGCGGCGAAACCGTCGACGAGATCACCGGCGCGGTGTCGGCGATGCGCAGCAAGATGCTGCGGGTTACTGCGCCCGCCGACGCCGTCGACGTGGTCGGCACCGGCGGCGACGGCTCGGGTTCGGTCAACGTCTCGACCTGCGCGGCCTTCATCGTCGCGGGCGCCGGCGTGCCCGTCGCCAAGCACGGCAACCGTGCGCTGTCGTCGCGCTCGGGGGCGGCCGACGTGCTGGCCTCCCTTGGGGTCAAGATCGACCTCACACCCGACCAGGTCGGCCGCTGTGTGCAGGAGGCCGGTATCGGCTTCATGTTCGCGCCTGCGCATCACCCCGCGATGAAGAATGTCGGCCCGACCCGGGTCGAACTCGCCACCCGCACGATCTTCAACCTGCTCGGGCCGCTCTCCAATCCGGCCGGCGTCAAGCGCCAGATGGTCGGCGTGTTCTCCAGGCACTGGGTGCAGCCGCTGGCGCAGGTCCTGAAGAATCTTGGCTCCGAATCCGTCTGGGTCGTGCACGGCTCCGACGGGCTCGATGAGATCACCCTCACCGGCCCGAGCTTTGTCGCCAGCCTCGACAACGGCAAGATCACCACGTTCGAGGTGACGCCGGAGGACGCGGGCCTCACCTGCTGCAACGTCGACGCACTCAAGGGCGGCGATGCGGACGCCAATGCGCTGGCGTTGCAAGGCGTACTCAACGGCAAACCCAGCCCCTATCGCGACGTCGCGCTGTTGAACGCCGCGGCGGCGCTGATCGTGGCCGGGCGCGCCAGAGACCTGAAGGAAGGCGTCGCGATCGGCGCCAAATCGCTCGATAGCGGCGCTGCGGCAGCGCGCCTGAAGCACCTGGTCGCGGTTTCTCGCGGCTGAGTCAAAAGGGACGCCACAGATGTCGGATATCCTGAGCGAGATCGAGACCTACAAGCGCGAAGAGATTGCGGCCGCCAAGCGGGCGCATCCGCTTGCCGAGATCGAGGCCCGCGCCAAGGCGGCCCCGCCGCCGCGCGGCTTCGTGCGCGCGATCCGGGAGAAGCTTGCTCGGGGCGACTACGCGCTGATTGCCGAGGTGAAGAAAGCCTCGCCGTCCAAGGGGCTGATCCGCGCCGACTTCGATCCGCCGGCACTGGCCAAGGCTTACGAGGCCGGCGGCGCGGCGTGCCTGTCGGTGCTGACGGATGCGCCCTCGTTCCAGGGCCATCTCGATTTCATGGTGGCGGCGCGCGCGGCTACGAACTTGCCGGTGCTGCGCAAGGATTTCCTGTTCGATACCTATCAGGTGGTGGAAGCCCGCGCTCATGGCGCCGACTGCATCCTGATCATCATGGCTGCGCTCGACGATGCCACCGCCAGGGATATCGAGGACGCGGCAATCGCGCTCGACATGGACGTGCTGATCGAAATCCACGACCGTGCCGAGCTCGACCGCGCGCTCAAACTTCGTTCTCCGATGATCGGTGTCAACAACCGCAACTTACGCACCTTCGAGACGACGCTGGCGACCAGCGAGGCGCTGGCGCCGCTGATCCCGCACGATCGCCTGATGGTCGGCGAAAGCGGCATCTTTACGCCTGCCGATCTCGCGCGGCTCGAGCGCGTCGGCATGTCGACCTTCCTGGTCGGCGAAAGCCTGATGCGGCAGGCCGATGTCACCGCGGCGACCCGCGCGTTGCTGGCGCGTTCCGATACGGCCCGCGCGACCGGGACCGGCTAGCAGATGGCGCGGAAGGCTTCCAAAGGCGGCGCTGCCCTCACCCATATCGATGCCGCCGGCGAAGCGCGGATGGTCGATATCTCGGCCAAGGCAGCGACCGAGCGCACCGCCATCGCCGAGGGGCGTGTCGTCATGGGCAAGGCGACGCTCGATCTGATCGTCTCCGGCAATGCCAAGAAGGGCGACGTGCTGGGCACGGCCCGTATCGCCGGCATCATGGCAGCAAAGCGCACATCGGAATTGATCCCGCTGTGCCACCCGCTGGCGCTGTCCAAGGTGAGGCTCGACATCACGCCTGACAAAAAACTTCCGGGCTGCATCGTCCGCGCCACCGTCAAGGTCACCGGCCCGACCGGCGTCGAAATGGAAGCACTGACGGCGGTGTCGGTCGCGTGCCTGACGATCTATGACATGATCAAGGCGGTCGAGCGCGGCATTCGCATCGAAGGCATCCATCTCGTCGAGAAGATCGGCGGCAAGTCCGGCCATTATCGCGCGGAGCGGTGAGCCGGGCGACGACCCTCAATTGTCACGTGCGTGTGACCGGCGTGGGTAGGAATGCGCTCCTGCTGACGGGGTTGTTTCTTATCGGGACCTTCACAGGGAGGAATCCGATGTCGATATACAGGCTTGTGGGCGCTGCGGCCGCGTTGGCTGTGATGACGGCACCCGCCATGGCACAGCAGGTCATGGGTGAACCTGGCTACTGCGCGTTCTACTACCCAAACGCCAATTGCCAGAACAAGGGTCCGGGCAATCCCTATACCGACCCGCGGAGGTTCAACCAGGGCTATCTGATTCCGGACGGCCCTGCGGCCGCCGGCCTCGCCGTGAAAAAGCGCGTTCATCGACCCCTGACGTCCATGCAGTGACGGCTTCGCCACCTTTCGCGAGACCGTGCAATTTTGCAGAACCAGCGCGATCGGTCGACGCGAGATGACCTATTCAGCGTTGCGTTGGCGCTCGCGATACTTTCTTGTCTTCATGCGGTTCCCACACAATGACGACATGCACCATCGCCGGGTGGCGGGCTTCGAACGATCGAAGAACACGCGGCGGCATTCGTCGGAAGCGCACATTTTCAGCCGATCAAGCGTTCCATTTCTGGAGCCGTCGTAGAGCTCCGCGACGACCGATGAGAGCCCCGCCAGCGCATCGTCACGCGCGGCCCTGAGCGCCATGCCGCCGTCATCCCTTGCCGTCGCGCGCAGCGGAAACAGTTTGAGCACTTTATTCAGTGCGCGGACCGAGTCCCTCTTCTTGCTTCGCTCAGAAGGATCACGCTGCAGATAATCGCGGATCAAGCTCCTCAGCTCAAGCGCGGTCGCGAGCATCGCCGGCGAAACCCTCGCATCGACGAGCAACAGCCCGCGTTGCCGCATCCACACTGCGAGCTCCTTCGCGCTTGCCAGTTCATCACCTTGCGGATGCTGCACGCCATGATGCGTGAAATGCCTGACGTCGAGCGAATTGGCGAAATCGTAGAGATTGGCCAACTCATCGGGAACCTTGAACTGCCTGGACGAGTTCGACATTTCAACACCAGTAAAGCAGATTTACCGGTTGACATCAAGAGACACCGGTATAACGTTTATAGCGGTGTTGATCCTTCGCCGGAAGATTCCAGCCGCATCGCTGACGGAGACACAATGGACATTGGCAGCGACGATCTGCACTACCTTGAGCTCACGGAGCTTGCGGCATGCATCAGGGCCCGCAAAATTTCTCCGCTGGAAGCAACGCGCGCGCAACTCGATCGCATCGCCGCTCTGGATGGCGAACTCGGCAGCTACGTCCGTGTGATGGGCGACGCTGCGATGGCGCAAGCCGAAGCAGCGCACGCCGAAATCGCAGCAGGCCGCTATCGCGGACCGCTCCACGGTGTTCCGATTGCGGTGAAGGATCTATTTTGGACAAAAAATATTCCGACCGCTGCCGGTACCGTGGTCCATGGCGATTTCCGGCCCGATGAGGACGCAACTGTGGTGGACCGCCTAAATGGAGCCGGCGCGGTCGTGCTGGGGAAACTGCAGCTAACGGAAGGCGCCTATTCCGATCACCATCCATCTGTAACGCCGCCGAAGAATCCATGGAATCCGGACTATTGGCCCGGCATTTCATCCAGTGGCTCGGCCGTCGCAACTGCGGCGGGGCTCTGCTATGGCTCGATCGCGTCCGATACGGGCGGTTCGATCCGCTGGCCGTGTGCCGCCAACGGTCTTACCGGCTTGAAGCCAAGTTGGGGACGCGTTAGCCGCCATGGCGCGTTCGAACTGGCAGCGACATTGGATCATGTCGGGGTTATTGCGCGGAGCGCTAAGGATGCCGGCGCAATGCTTGGCGTCATCGCCGGACGCGATCATGCCGATCCGACAGCGGTCCTCGACCCTGTGCCCCACTATCTGGCTGCAGCGGAACAGGACGTAAGAGGCCGGCGGATTGGCTTCGACGCGAGGTGGAGCAGCGACGGCGTCGACGTTACGACCCAACAGGTGCTGGGCGAGGCGATCAAGACGTTACGTACGCTTGGCGCTGATATCGTCGATGTGCGGTTTCCCGACGTGAAGCAGGTCGTCGCCGACTGGGTTCCGAATTGCGCGGTGGAGGCAGCGGTCGCACACGATGCAACTTATCCCGCGCGCAAAGATGAATATGGTCCGATCCTCGCCGCCGTCATCGAGGCCGGCCGCGCGCTATTTGCTCCCGATTACCAGAGAATCCTGCTGCGTCGGCTGGAATTGCGCGGCCGGATCGCATCGCTGTTCGAGACAATCGATCTGCTGCTCATCCCGGTTCACCCATTCCCACCGTTGACGCTCGCCATGATACGAACGCTCGGCGACCAGCCGGACCTGATCGCCAGATTGCAGGAATACACCTGCCCGTTCAACATGACTGGCCATCCAACGATCACGCTGCCCGGCGGTTTTTCCTCAACCGGAATGCCGATCGCGTTTCAGCTTGTGGCCGCCGATCTGGACGAAGCCATGCTGGTCCGCGCTGGCGCAGCATTCCAGAGGGTCACATCCTGGCATCGCCGCCATCCGCCGCTGAGCTCATGGAGGCAACATTGAGTATCCAGTCCGCGTTGCCCAGTTCCCGCATCTTCTATGGCTGGTTTGTGGTGGCTGCCGCTTTTGCCGTGACCTTTGTCGGCTTCGGCTGCGCCTATACGTTCAGCGCGTTTCTCGACTCGTTGCAGCGTGAATTCGGCGCCTCGCGCGGTTCGGTGTCGCTGGTATTTTCGTTGGCCGGCTTTCTCTATTTCGGCCTCGGCATCATCAGCGGTCCCCTCGCCGACCGCTATGGCTCGCGCCGTCTCGCGCTGGCGGGCATGCTGCTGATCGGCCTCGGGCTTGCCGCGGCAAGTGCCGCGCGCAACCTGGTCGAGGTGTACGCAGCCTACGGCCTTGGCGTCGGACTCGGCGTCGGCTGCGCCTATGTCCCGGCGGTCGGCGCGGTGCAGCGCTGGTTCGTGCGGCGGCGGGGCTTTGCCTCTGGTCTCGCCGTGAGCGGCATCGGGGTTGGCACGCTGGTGATGCCGGCGCAGGCAACGTTCCTGATCGAGACGCTGGGATGGCGCGGCGCCTATCTTGCACTCGGCGCATTCGCCGCGATTGTCGGCGGAGGGATGGCGCTCCTTCTCGAGAACGATCCGCGCGACCGGGGCCTCAATCCCGACGGCGATCCACTCCAGCAGGGAGCCATGTTGACGCGGGCCGAAGGTGCATCGGTGCGCGAGGCGATCCGGTCGCGGCGCTTCATCTCGCTATACGCCGCCTGCCTGATCTGCTCGTTCGGCCTGTTCGTGCCGTTCGTGCATCTCGTTCCCTATGCCGGGGATCACGGCGTCCCGTCCACATCCGCCGTCCTGCTGCTCGGCATCATCGGCATCGGCAGCACGGCCGGCCGGTTCTTCCTCGGCGGTCTAGCCGACCGGATCGGCCGCCAGTCCGCCCTGCTCCTGCTCTTCGTTGGCATGGCGATCGCGTTGGCGATCTGGACGATCTCAACGACATTCTGGCCGCTTGCGATTTTTGCGTTCGTCTACGGCATGATTTACGGCGCCTGGGTCGCCGTGCTTCCAGCCGTAGTGATGGATTATTTCGGCGGCCGCAACGTCAGCGGCATCATCGGTATTCTCTACACGAGCGTCGCCTTCGGTACCCTGATCGGTCCCAGCGCGGCCGGCTTCGCGTTCGATCTCACCCACGACTATACGCTGCCGATCCTGGCCGGCGTTGCCGCCAACATCGTTGCAGCGATTATCGTCGTCACGACCCGGACGCCTGGGGATGGCCGGAATCCGACCCTCCCCTATGGTTGTCATAGCCCACAGTCGCCACCGAGCTAACCATTCATTAACCAGACTTCCTAACGTCAGCTCCATCTCGGCGCGCTATCGAATCCATGGGCCGGGCTTGGGAGAACGCCGCGTCCGGCAGTTCATATCCCGGCAACGATCGCGTTCCATGGCTTCAACCGGCATCAATTCATTCAGGATCGCGTCCGCCTTTCGCGGCGGCCCGATCCGCTGGCTGATTCTGGGCGGCACGCTTCTGATCGCCACCATCGCGATCGGCGCGACCATCATGGCCGGCAATTTCCGCGAGCGCGCGCTGCGCAATAGCGAACGCGAGCTGGAGAACACCGCGCTGCTGCTAGCCCGCCATTTCGACCAGCAGCTCGAAGATTTTCAGGTCATCCAGAAGGACCTGATTGCGTTCATGCGCACCAGCGGGATCGCCACGCTCGAAAACTACAAGCGCCGGATGTCCGGCCATGACATCCATCTCATCCTGAAATCCAAGATCGACGCGCTGTCCTATGTCGGCGGCATCAACGTTTTCGACGCCGATGGCAATTTGATCAATGCGTCGGCCGCCTGGCCGCCGCCGCCAGTCAACTCGGCGGACCGCGCTTTCTTCCGAACCTTCAAGTCCGGCCCGCAATCGCCGGATATGCTGGTCGAGCCGGTCTACAGCCGCATCACCGGCGCCTGGACCACCGTGATCGCACGCAAGATCACCGGGCCGAAAGGCGAATTCCTCGGCGCCATCGGCCGCGGCATCGAACCGGCCAATTTCGAAAAATTCTTCGCAACGGTCGCGCTCGGCCCCGGCGCCTCCATTGCCATGCATCACAGCGACGGCACGCTGCTGGCCCGTTACCCGCATGTGGCGGAGCTGGTTGGCAAGAATTTCAGGACCGGTCCGGCCGCCCAGCGGCAGGTCTTCGAGCAGCCCCGCAGCACCTCGCGCCTCACCAGCCCGATCGACGGCGAGGACCGGCTGATCGCGTCCCGCGCGCTCTCCAATTTTCCGATCGTCATCGTCGCGTCGAGCACGACATCGGCCGCACTGGCCGACTGGCGCGAGCAGATCGGAATCCTGATCGCCGTCACCGGGTTTTCCGTGCTGGCAATCGCCTCCCTGCTGTTCCTCGTCGTCCGCAAGCTGTCTTATCAGCACCGCGCGTCGAAGCAGCGGCTGACGCTGGAAAAGCAGCGTCTCGACACTGCTGTCAACAACATGACGCAGGGCCTGTTGCTGTTCGACGCAAAGCAGCAGCTCATCATCTGCAACAGGCGGTACCTCGAAATGTACGGCCTGTCGGCCGAAATCGTGAAGCCGGGTTGCAGTTTTCGCGAGGTGATCGCGCACCGCAAGGAGACGGGCTCGTTCGTCGGTGACGTCGATCATTACGTCGAGGTCGTGCTGCGCGACGTCGCGCACCGTAACGCCATGGTGATCTCGACCCCCGACGGGCGCTCGATCCAGGTCGTCAACGAACCGGTCGCCGATGGCGGCTGGCTGGCGACGCACGAAGACATCACCGAGCGGCGGCGCGCCGAGGAGCGCATCACCCATCTCGCCCATTACGACGCGCTGACCGACCTGCCGAACCGCACCCTGTTCCACGAACGGCTCAAGCGCGAATTGTCCCACGCGGCGCCGGGCGAGCAACTGGCGGTGCTCTATATCGACATCGACGAATTCAAGAGCGTCAACGATTCGCTCGGCCACATGATCGGCGACCAGCTCCTGAAATCGGTCGCGGCCAGCCTCGCCGCCTGCGCGCGGAGATCCGATTTCGTGGCCCGGCTCGGCGGCGACGAGTTCGCCATCGTACAGACCGGGATCGAGGATATCGACGACGTGATGAAGCTCGTCAGCCGCATCTTCGAGGCGATCCGCACGCCCTATCAATGCCTCGGCCACCAGATGACCACCGACGCCAGCATCGGCATTGCGCTGGCCCCGCAAGACGGGTCCGACATCGATCAGATCCTGAAGAATGCCGATCTGGCGATGTACGCCGCCAAGGCCGCCGGCCGCCGCACCTATCGCTTCTTCGAACCGGACATGGAAGAGGAGGTTCGCGCCCGCCGCGACCTGGAAATGGACCTGCGCCGGGCGCTCGTCGACGGCGGCTTCGAGGTCTATTACCAGCCATGTCTGAGCCTGCAGACCAACGCGATCACCGGCTGCGAGGCGCTGGTGCGCTGGCGCCATCCGCAGCGCGGCATGATTTCGCCCGCCGAGTTCGTGCCGCTCGCCGAGGACACCGGCCTGATCAACCAGCTCGGCGAATGGGTGCTGACCACGGCCTGCAAGGAGGCCGCGACCTGGCCCGGCCCTGTCAGGCTCGCGGTCAACGTCTCGCCGATTCAGTTCAGGAGCGGCACGCTGGCGCTGAAGGTGATGGCGGCGCTCGCGGCATCGGGCCTCGCCGCGAGCCGGCTGGAGCTCGAGATCACCGAAGCCGTGCTGATCAGAGACGACGAGGCGGCACTCGCCGTCCTCCACGACCTCCGCGCCATCGGGGTCCGAATCGCGCTCGACGATTTCGGCACCGGCTATTCCTCGCTGAGCTATCTGCAGCGTTTTCCGTTCGACAAGATCAAGATCGACCGCTGCTTCATCACCGATATCGCTGAGCCCGAAGGCTCGTCCTGCATCGTGGAAGCGGTGGTGAATATCGCCGCCGAACGCCACATGACGACGACGGCGGAAGGCGTCGAGACCGAACCGCAGCGCGACTTGCTGCGCGAACTCGGCTGCTCGGAAATGCAGGGCTACCTGTTCAGCGCGCCGAAGCCGGCGGCGGAGATCAGGCCGATGCTGCTGGCGGATCGGCAAGGCCCCGAGGTAGCGCCGAGCCGGCCTCGCAAGCGCAAACCGGTTGCACGGACGGCGTAGTGTTAGAGCGGCGCAGCTTGTCGTCGTCATTGCGAGCGAAGCTATCTCCCCGTCGTCCCTGCGAACGCAGGGACCCATAACCACTGATGTTGGTTGTGAACGGGACTGCGGCCCCAGCGCTGCACCACGTAAACATTTGTGGTTATGGGTCCCGGCTCAAGGCCGGGACGACATCGATTTGTGTTCTTCGATTCGAATTCGCGCAACGGAAGAGGATACACGTTCGCATTCTCGCAGCATGAGCAGTAAAAATCCGATTGAGAGGCCGCCGCCATTGGACGGCTTCTTGATCAGGCCGATGCTATCCGAGCGTCGGCACGTCCTGATGCCGGACGCATGGGCCGGATTCGCGAGCGCAAGAACGAGGCTCGCACGGTATAGGCCGCATGTCGGTCCGAACATCCCGTGCTGAAACTCAGGGCTAGCGCGGACTGCTACTCGGCGCCGCCCCCTGTCCGCCAGCCGTGCTGGCGCCCGAACCCGTCGTCTGGCTGCTCGGATGAGGTTGTCCGGGCGGATGTGCGGAAGCACCGGGCTTTTCCTGTTCGCTGACAAGGCCGGATTGCCCGGAGTCGCGGGTCTTGATTCCCTTGTCCGCTTCTTCCTGCATCTGTTTGTCGGTCTGCACCTGCAGGCCAGGCGCCGTCGACTGCTGAGCCAGTGCGGGCATGGTGAGCGCGGTTCCAAAAGCGACCATCATCGCGAGAACTGAGGTTCGCATGAGCTGTCCTCCTATGGTTCTCTCCGCACAACGCGCGAGAGAGGGATCGTTTCCCCGTCGAATTGTGAAGGGAAAAGGGCGTAAGAAGACCGCAGTCGCTCGTATCAGCGCAGCAACATGCAGGAACAAGCCAAACCCGGATGTCGCGAAGCCTGTCATCGGGCGCGCATTCGCGCGACCCGTTGGCTCATTCGGGCTACCCTGCGACGTCTACAGTCGCGCGTTCTGTGCGAGGGGAATCCGAAAAATCCTGAAGCCTTCGATATCGGGAAACAACTCGGCGGCTTCGCGCGATGCCAGCGTCAGAACCGCGGCCGGGACTTCGCCGCTGACCAGCCGGTCGATCGCCTCTCGCTGTCCTTCGCTGAATTGGACTTCCGCGGCTCCCGCCGCCATCAACGCAGCACTGACACGTCCGCTGGAAGCGGACTGCCTCTCCTCGATCGCAATGCTCTTGTTGTTCAGGTCGGACAGCGAATTGATCTCCGGACGCGCCAGGACAAGCGCGACCAGATTGTCCGGCTCGTCAGCCGATGCCGTCTTCGCGGTGTCGGGGTCCGGCTCTATTTCCGGATTGTCCAAATTGCCGGTCGCTTCCCGGCCCGTTCCGATGGCCGTGACGAGATCGGCCAAGCCCGTCGCTTCCACCACCTGCTGCTGTATGGTTCGTGCCGAGGAAGCAGGCGCGCTCGCGGCCGCGGGAGGTGTTGCGGGCGTCTCGGATGCGGCAGGAGTTGCGGCGAGTTCGAGTGTGGCTGGCGGCGGCAGGGCAAGCTCAGGCTTCACCTCAGGCTTCACTTCAGGCTTCACTTCAGACTTGGCCTCCGGCGTCACCTCAGGCTTGGCGGTCGCCGCGGGCTGCAGCGCGGCGATGGCGCCTGCCTGATTGGGCGCCGGCCTCTCGGGGATTTCCACCTTGCGCTCCGGCGACTGGCCGCCAGCGACGGCTTTTTCGCGGGCCACGGGCGGCGTAGCCGATGGAAGATTCTTGCCGGCTGCTGCAAGGCTGGGAGCGGCCTTTCTTGCGCTTGACGGCTTGGTCTTCGATGCCGCCATGCCAGTGCGCGGCGCCGCGCGGGAAGCCGCCTGCCTCGTCACGCGAGCGGGACTGGCGTGTCCTGGTCCTGCTGTTTCCGGCTCAGCCGGCACCGCGACAACAGTCTTGCGTTCCCCGCGATGCCGGGCAGACAATGCCTGATCAGACCAGGCCATGTAGGACTGGCACGCGCGGTTGCACGGCAGTCCGTCGATATAAACAACGCCGGGTGAATCCAGCGGATTGGCCTGCAGGGCTCCGCTCGAACCGAGGGACAGGATCAGCGTCAGCAAAGTCCAATTTCGCGACATGACTACTCCGTTCGAACGCGCATGGAGTGGGAACCAGACGCGTGAATGATCACGCCGGGCGAGCTACGGACGGACGGGGATGGGGTTTCAAAAAAGGACACCCATTCTACTTTGCATGGGGTTGTTTTCGAGATTTTGTGTCGGGGGCCTTGCGGTGTGCCGTCGAAGGGCATCTACACCCCGTTGTTACGGCGACCGCAGGCGACGAAGCCGACCACTTCGCATCAACAGAGAGATGGATTGCTTCCGCTTCGCTGAGCCGGGCGACAAAATCCGCTTCGCGCGCAAATGACGCGGAGCGTTCGAACTCCGACAGCGTCAACAGCGTTGGGCTGCCGTCAGTTCGGCACCGCCCGCTTTGCGGCCGTGACCGCGTTCGCATTCGTGGTGCCGCCGCGCAGCAGGTTGAACGCGGCGTTGAGCGCCTTGTCGTCCTTTTCGTTCGGCGGGACGTAGGCTTGCGAGCCAGTCTGCTCGGCGCCGTCAGCGGCGAGGTGGCCGCGCATCGAGGCTTCGCCCTTCAGCTCGGCGCGGCCCTTGAATTCATCGGGCACGTCCTGCAGCACCTCGACGTCGGGCGCGATGCCCTGGGCCTGGATCGAGCGGCCCGAGGGCGTGAAGTAGCGCGCCGTGGTCAGCGCCAGCGCGCCGTTGCCGGCGCCGAGCGGGATGATGGTCTGCACCGAGCCCTTGCCGAAGGTGCGCGTGCCGATCAGGGTGGCGCGTTTGTGGTCGCGCAAGGCCCCGGCCACGATTTCGGACGCCGAAGCCGATCCGCCGTTGATCAGCACGACCAGCGGCTTGCCTTTGGTGATGTCGCCGCCGCGCGCGCTAAAGCGCTGGGTTTCCTCCGAGGTGCGGCCGCGCGTCGAGACCACCTCGCCGCGCTTCATGAAGGCGCTCGACACCGACACCGCCTGGTCGAGCAACCCGCCGGGATTGTTGCGGAGGTCGACGACATAGCCCACGAGTTTTTCCGGCGGAATCTCCTTGGAAATGCTGGCGATGGCTTTCTTCAAGCCGTCGGTGGTCTGTTCGTTGAAACGGGTGATCCTGATGTAACCGATATCGCCGCCGTCGGTCTTGAAGCGGACCGGCCGCACCCGGATGATCTCGCGCACGATGGCAACGTCGATTGGCGCGGCGGCTCCCTTGCGCACGACCTTGAGCCGGATCTTGCTGTTGGCGGGACCCTTCATCCGGCTCACCGCCTGTTCGAGGGTCATGCCCTGGATGACCTCGTCGTCGATCTGGGTGATCACGTCACCCGACAGCATGCCGGCCTTGGCCGCGGGCGTATCGTCGATCGGCGTAACCACCTTGACGAGGCCGTCTTCCATCGTCACCTCGATGCCGAGCCCGCCGAACTCGCCATGGGTGGTCTCCTGCATGTCACTCCAGCCCTTCTCATTCATGTAACGCGAATGAGGATCGAGCGCAGAGATCATGCCGTTGATGGCGCCTTCCATCAGCTTGGAATCGTCGGGCTTCTCGACATAGCTGGTCTTGATCCGCTCGAACACGCTGCCGAACAGATTGAGCTGGGTGTAGGTGTCGGAACGGGCCGCGGCCTTTGCCGCCGCCACCAGATGCGCCCCTTGAGGTCCGATCACGAGGGCGGTCAGACACGCGCCCGTCACCGTGCCGAGAAGAAAGGCAAAATTCCTGCGCATCGTGGGGCGTCCCTTTATCTCTACGGACGCCCACACCCATCCCTGTGAATCGGCGCCCCTATCCCGGCTCCGCCAACTCACAATGGCTTTTTGGTCGGATCAAGGCACACCGACCCGGGGCAATACGGCATTTTCAGGAAGCTTTATCCGCCTCTTGCAGCCCGTTCTGCCAGGTGAGGGCATGGTTCCAAAACCGCGCTTGGCGCGGGTGTCCAGCCAATAGCCGAATTACGGTGCCAGGAAGTGTCTTTTACTTTGCAGCGCCCTCGGCGGATTTGGCCTTTGACTTCGCTGCCGGCGCCTTGGCCGCCGCTTTCGGCGGTGCGCTGTCGCCGCGCATCGTTCCCCAGGGGTCCGAATTCTTCTGCTGCTCGGGGATGTTGCCGAGCGATCTCCGGTAGGCCCGCTCGGCCTCCTTTTCGGCCGCGATTTGCGAGGGTGTCTTGGGCTTGTCTTCCTCGCCATATTTGGCGGGACCTTGTTGGGCAGCCGCGGATCCAGCCAATAATGCGATCACGGCGACAGCGCCCAGGATCCTGCCAACGGCTTGCATGCGACTACTCCCTGAAATTGGCCCAAGAAATTGGCCCAACGCTTAGCACAGCTCGCGCATGGGCTTAAGCGCCCGATTGGGTTTCGAAGCGAATCCTGTGGCCGTTGCCGAGGCCGGTCCAGTTTTGTAAACGACTGCCATGAATTCGCCGCCAGCCCCCCACTCCGTCGACGCCTTGCTGTTCGATCTCGGCCGCGTCGTGCTCGATATCAGCCTCGATCGGGTGGTGGCCTGCTGGGCCGGGCATGCGGGCTGTGCGCCTGCCGACCTCACCGGACGCTTTGTCGCCGACGACAGTTTCAAGCACCACGAGACCGGCCGGATCGACGATGCCGCGTTCTTTGCGGGCCTGCGCCAGTCGCTCGGCATCGGCATCACCGACGCGCAGTTCCTGGAAGGCTGGAACGCGATCTTCACCGGCGAGATGCCCGGAATTGCACCGCTCCTGGCGGGTGCTGCAAAACGCCTGCCGCTCTATGCTTTTTCCAACACCAATCCGGCCCATGTCGCGCATTTTTCGCAGGCCTATGCCGATGTACTCAGCCATTTCCGCGAGATATTCCTGTCCTCGAGCATCGGTTTGCGCAAACCCGACGCCGAAGCCTATGATCATGTGATAAAGGCGATCGGCGTCCCGGCGTCGCGGATCCTGTTCTTCGACGATTCAGCCGCCAATATCGAAGGCGCGCGGGCGCGCGGCCTTTCTGCCATCCACGTGACATCGACAGATGACGTGGCAAGGGCACTGACCGCACTTGGGATTTAAGGAGGTCTGCGCGTGGCCTTGATGCCGGTTGCCGATGCGCTTGCCGCGATCCTTGCCGGCGCAGAAGCGCTGCCCGAAGAAATGCTGGCGCTCGATGCCGCGCATCACCGCATCCTCGCGCGCGACGTCGCCGCGCGGCGGACGCAGCCGCCGCAGGCGATGTCGGCGATGGACGGCTATGCGGTGCGCGCGGCGGACGCCGCCGATGTCAGCGTACGGCTGAAGGTGATCGGCGAGGTCGCCGCCGGCCGCCCGTTCGAGCGGAAGGTTGGCAAAGGCGATGCGGTGCGGATTTTTACCGGCGGCGTGATCCCCGACGGCGCCGACGCCGTCATCATCCAGGAAGACACTGGCGTCGACGGCGATCACATCACCATCACGGAAGCCGCCGTTCCGGGGCGGCACATCCGCGCCGCCGGCGTCGATTTCCGCGAGGGCGACGTCCTGCTCAAGCGCGGGCGCCGCCTTTCCGACCGCGACCTGTCGCTCGCCGCCGGCATGAACTACCCGGAGCTTGCGGTGCACCGCCGCCCGAAAGTCGCGATGCTGGCGACCGGCGACGAACTGGTGATGCCTGGCGCAACCCCCGGTCCCGGCCAGATCGTCTATTCCAACGGCTACGGCTTGCGGGCGCTGGCCCGGGCCGAGGGCGCAGAAATCATCGACCTCGGGATCGCCGCCGATACCGTCGCAGCTACCACGGAAGGCATTCGCCGTGCCCGCAAGGCCGACGCGGACATTCTAATCACCATGGGCGGCGCCTCGGTCGGCGACCACGACTTCGTCAAGCGGTCGCTGGAGGCCGAGGGCGTCGCCATGGCATTCTGGCGGATCGCGATGCGGCCGGGCAAGCCGATGATGCATGGCAGGCTGGGCGCGATGCGGGTGATCGGCCTGCCCGGCAATCCCGTCTCCTCCTATGTCTGCAGCTTCCTGTTTCTGGTGCCGCTGATTCGCGCATTATCGGGCCGCGACACCATCCACCACCCGCGCGAGAGCGCCCTGCTCGGCCGTGATCTCGCCGCCAACGACCAGCGCGAGGACTACCTGCGCGCCCGCCTCGAAACGCGCGAAGACGGCACGCTTGTCGCCGTTCCGGTAAACCATCAGGACTCGTCGCTGCTCGGAAATCTCGCTGCGGCACGGGCGCTTGTGATACGTCCGCCGTTCGCGCCGGCGGCCAAAAAGGGATCGCGTTGCGAGCTGCTCCGGCTGCCGGAATGACGCCTGAACGGCGTCCCAACGGCACCTGGGGCCGAAACCGCAATGCGTTCACTTGAAATTAAGTGGTTGCGGAACACATATCGAACATATAGTGTCCGTTCATGATTTGTTTCGACTGCTAGTGTCTATGTCGGGAGTTTGGGGACTTCCGCGATCTGGGCCCTGAAGATCGAAACAACGACGCCAAACCGGGGGATTGCTCGCGATGCTTACGCGCAAACAGTACGAACTTCTGCGTTTCATCAATGAACGGCTGAAAGAGGCCGGTGTGCCGCCCTCCTTCGACGAGATGAAGGACGCGCTCGACCTGCGCTCGAAATCCGGAATCCACCGCCTCATTACGGCCCTGGAGGAGCGCGGCTTCATCCGCCGCCTGCCCAACCGCGCCCGCGCCATCGAAGTCATCAAGCTGCCCGAGCTCGCCGCCGCCGCCAATGGCCGCCGCGGCTTCACGCCGAGCGTCATCGAGGGTACGCTTGGCAAGCGCCAGGTCGGCGCACCGGCCGCCGAGGACGACAACAACCGGCCGGTCGCCGTCCCCGTGATGGGCCGGATCGCCGCCGGTACGCCGATCGAGGCGCTGCAGACCCGCAGCCACACCATCAGCGTGCCGCCGGATATGCTCGGCTCCGGCGAGCATTACGCGCTCGAAGTGCGTGGCGATTCCATGGTGGACGCCGGCATTCTCGACGGCGACATGGCGCTGATCCAGCGCAACGAGACCGCCGACACCGGCGATATCGTCGTGGCGCTGATCGACGAGGAGGAAGCGACGCTGAAACGCTTCCGCCGCCGAGGCGCCTCGATTGCGCTCGAGCCCGCCAACGCGGCCTATGAAGTCCGCATCCTGCCGCCGAACCGCGTCCGGATTCAGGGCAAACTGATCGGACTGTACCGCAAATACTGACCGGTTATGCCCTCCCGGCCCATGACCAAAAGCAGCCCCGGCCCGCGGCCGGGGTTTTTTGTTGCGTGTATGGAACTAAGGCACGTTAGCGCGTTTGTGAATGTGGCGCAGTGCGCCAGTCGCAGAATTGCCCAGAAAGAAGAAAAGGCTCTGCGCCATGTCCACTCTGATAGAGGCCTGTGCCTCCTTCTAGACACGGGTCAGCTATCTCAAACGAGGGAGCCATCCGATGTGTGACTATAGCCTGCACGCCGTGGCAACACGGCCTGCCCAGGTCGGCGAGACGCTGATCACCACGACGTTCCGCGGTACATCTACCCGCGGCTTTGCGTCGGAGCGCGAGCCCGCGGTGGCGGTCTGCATGCTTCCCGGCACCGAACTGGCGTTCGCAGAGGACGTCAGATACGACAACCGCTGGATCTGGACGCGAACCACCGACTGGCGGGTCGGCAAGTTCAATCAGATCGAACCCGAAGTATCCGACCGTCATCATGACGCGATCGAATTTCCCGACGGAAGCCATGTACTGGTGACGCAGCTTTGCGAAGGCCAGCGCGCGACCGTGCTGCAATTGCCGGTGGTCCAGACCGGTGGCGAGCGTGCACCGAAGGTGACGGAAGCGCCTCCGGTCGAATCGATCGTGACTGGATAGATAAACGCCAAGCATATGATCCGCCGGTCCAGGCCGGCGGATCATGGTGGTACATTTTCGAGAAACTCGGCACCGAGGGGGCAATCGGTGGTCAACAAGGTTACATGGCAACGAGCCGGACGCGTCACCGAGCCCGGACGGTACATGTTCAGGTACGGGTGGCTCACCATCACGGCCGAAGATCTCGCAATCTGGCAGCAATTCCCCGAGGCGTCGTTCACGCTGGTCAACCTGCCGTCGGCCCCCGACGCGCCCGAGGAATTCCACCTCGGTGCGTTTGAAATTCCGGCCAAACCCACGGTCGACGAGCACTGACGCCCGTCTACTCCTCCGCCTGCAGGTCTGCCTCGGCCGGCGTGGCATCGACGCTGCGCGGTGGCACGACGCGCGGCGCAAGAACGGTGGCGTCGGCCTCGCTCTCGTCGGCTATGGCCGGCGACCACGGGCGGTCGATTCCCTTCGGCTTGACTGCCTCGACCGCAAATCCCTCAGCATTCCGCCGCAACGCCAATGCTCCCTGCCGCCGCAGCCGTTCAGCATCGATGACGGACGCGCCGCAGGCCGCGGGTGCCTGCCGCAGCGTCACGATCAGCGCCGCGCGCTCGCAATCGTCCGAAAACGCTTCGGGCCTGAACGCCTGCGCGATCAGGCTGCCGCCAGCGGATCGCACCACGCAGCCATGATCGTCGCATGAGACGCCCGATGTGAGCGAGGCATCGGCCGCCGTCCGCGCGTCCGCATCCGCCGCCAGCCACTCCTTCAGAAGGAAGACGTCCCGAGACCCCTTGGCTGCGTGCATCAGGTGCAGCCGGCCATCCTGGCCGCGCACCCCGACATGGCGCCCGTCGGCGGAAATCAGAATATCCGGCTGCGGCGCCCTCGCCGCCCACAGCGCCGCCGATAGTACCAGCGCCGCTCCCGACCAGCGCAGCGGCGTCCGCAGCAGGCCGAGCAGGATGATGCCAAGGCTCGCCGCAATCAGCGGACCGATGCCGAAGGCCGGCACCCGGCCGACCGCGCCGGGCAACGCCGCGACCCATTGCGTGACAGCGATCATCCAGTCGATGCCGACGCCCATGATCGCCCAGAACAGGCGATCGAAGCCGAACGGCATGGCAACGAGGCCAAGCAAACCCGCCGGCATCACCAGCGCGGAAACGACCGGCATGGCCGCGAGATTGGCCAGCACGCCGTAAGGGGTGACCCGGTGAAAGTGAAAGGCCGCGTAAGGCGTGGTCGCGAGCCCCGCCACCAGCGAGGCCAGCAGCAGCATGGTGACTTCGCGGCCGCCCCACAACGCCACGCGCGCGGTTGGGGTGTGATCTGCAGTCGCAAACAGGCGCGGCATGCCGATCTGCACCAGCGCAACGAGCCCCAGCGTGGCGGCAAACGACATCTGAAAGCTCGGATGCACCAGCGCTTCCGGCGCGACCGTCAGCACGATCAGGGCGGCGACGGCGAGCGTGCGAAACGTAATCGCGCGTCGGTCGACCATGACCGCGATCAGCACCACGGCCGTCATGAAGAACGATCTTTGCGTCGCGACCTCGGCGCCCGACAGCAACAGATAGAACGCGGCGGCGACGAGCGCCGCCGCCGCCGACCATTTCTTGATGGGCTGGCCGACCGTGAGCACGGGAAACAGCGCCAATATTGCCCGTACCGCAAAGAACACGACGCCGGCGACAACGGCCATGTGGTAGCCCGAGATCGACAGCACATGGCCGAGGCCGGAGATGAACATCGCGTCGTTCACCGGCGGCGAGATCGCATCGCGCCGCCCGGTCAACAGCGCGGTCGCAATCGCGCGCTTGTCGCCCTCCAGCGTGGTCCTGATCCGCGCGTCGATCGTATCGCGCAGGCCCTGCATCACGGCCGAATAGCGCAGCCGGAGCCCGCCGCCTTCCGGCGGCTCGGCGGTCTTGACCGCGCCCATGACAAAGCCGGAGGCGCCGATGCCGGCGAAAAACATGTCGCGGCTGAAATCGTAACTGCCCGGCCGCACCGGCCCCAGCGGCGGCAACAGCCGTGCCTTCAGCTCGACGAAGCTGCCGACCGCAGGCGCCGTGCCCTTCTTCACCGAGAGCCGTACGCGCTCCAGCTTCGTCGTTCCGCGCGCGCTTTCCATGGTGACGACACGAAGGACGAAACGGTCGGTGCGCTCGCGAATGTCACGCGTCTCGACAAAGCCGGTCAGCGACACCGAAAACATCGGCCGCGCCAGCACGCCATGCGCAATTCGCGCGGTCTTCCACGTCGCGACCGCAAAGCCCGCGGCGACGGCTGCGATCATGACGGCCACTGGAAAGAATTTCTGTCGCCGCAACAGCACGGCGATTGCCGCGAGCGTGATCGCCACAGTGGCAGCCACCGACAACACCGGCTCATGATCGGCAGCGAAGTAAAATGCAATGCCGGTGCCGAACGCCACCGGCACCCATGGCAGCAAGCGGCCGGCGCCAGCTTCCGCGCGCGCCCATATGCGCAGGGTTTCGATCAGCGGCGGCCAGAACGCCGGACGCGAGGGTGCAAGGCCGCCGATCGGCGCCGCAGCGCGCGGCGGCCAGGTGCCCGCATAGCCCCGTTTTCGGCCCGACGTGTCGCCCTGCTCCGCCACTGAGCCTACACCTTGCGATCTTATGGAAGCCGCAAGACTACCGGACGGTGTATCGTGACCGCTAGCGGAACGGATGCAGAAACCTGAAGAAATGCACCGCAGCCAAGGGTACAGTTTCCTGGCACATCGAGCGAACCAAGGCGAGAGATACACGACATGAAGCTTGCGGCCTGCCTTTCATTTGCCTTGGCGATGACCGCATCGGTTTCCGCCGCGACAGCCGTCGAACAATGCCGCTTCATCGAGGCGAGGCCTGAGCGCGAGGCGTGCTATCAGCGCCAGGAGGTTGCGCGCGCCGCCCGGCAAAAGGCCGAAGAGGCCAAACAGGCCGTGCAGCAAAAGCCCTATGAGCCGATAGCGCCGGAAGATGCCCAGCTCGCCAAATCGCTGCGGAGCATTTGCCGGGGCTGCTAGGCAGAGCCGTCGTCCATCCTGGCAGCCCGTCGCCCGGAAAGCGCTCTTGCAAGTGCGCCGCAGCAGGATGCACACTGTGCGCGCGGGATCAGGTGTCAACGTCTACGGTTCTCAGCTCGACTGGAATTCACGGTCGCGCTCAGAAGGAGAGGAGCATGACGCCATGCGAGAAACCGAAATCCACGACTATGCGCGGCAGTTACTGGAAGCACATGGCGCCAAGGCCATTGCGGAAGCTGCCCAGAATGCCATCGAACTCGAGGCAAAAGGCGAGGTCGAACTGGCCAGAACCTGGCGGCATATCGAAGACGCGATGAAGATGATGCGCGGTCCCCACCAAAGCTGAGGCTGCCGGCGCGGCAACGCAGAACGTGGGCCAGGAGCCGCCGCTAGTCGCTTCGCCACGGCTGAACGGCATCGCAACGTCCAAGATGCGGCTCTCCATTACAGGAGTTGAAGCCATGTTCCCGAAGTGTGCGACAGCCGAAGATCTCGTGAAGGCGATCAAAGACGAGAAGGTGCAGATGATCGATCTGCGCTTTACCGACTTGCCCGGGGTGTGGCAGCATTTTTCCGTCCCGCCGGGTGCAGCGAGTATCGATACTCTCAGCGAAGGCATTGGATTCGACGGCTCATCGATCCGCGGATTTCAGGAAATTCAGGAAAGCGACATGCTGGTCGTGCCTGATCCGGCCACGGCCTTTCTCGACCCGTACTCCCCTGCGTCGACCCTGGTCCTGATCTGCAACATCAGGGACCCCGTGACCGGTCAGCCCTATAGCCGTGACGCCCGTTACATCGCCCAGAAGGCCGAAACCAACCTGAAGGGCACCGGCCTCGCCGATACGAGTTACTTCGGCCCGGAGGCGGAGTTCTTTGTTTTCGACGAGGTGCGCTACGGACAGGGCATCAATCATGCCTTCCACGAAATCGATTCCAGTGAAGGCAGTTGGAATACCGGCGCGGAGGAAGAGCCGAATCTGGGCCACAAGCCGCGCCCCAAGGAAGGATATTTTCCCGTTCCCCCGACCGATAGCATGCAGGCTCTCCGCACCGAAATGGTGCTGACGATGGAAGAGCTGGGCATCCAGATCGAGGCCCATCACCATGAAGTCGCGACCGGCGGCCAGAACGAGATCGACATGCGCTTCACCACGCTCACCCGCATGGCGGACAATCTGATGATCTACAAATACGTGGTGAAGAACACCGCCCGCGAGCACGGCAAGACCGCGACGTTCATGCCGAAGCCGCTGTTCGAGGACAACGCCTCGGGAATGCACGTTCACCAGTCCCTGTGGAAGGGCGAGACCAATTTGTTCTACGACAAGGGCGACTATGCCGAGTTGAGCCAGCTCGGCCGCTACTACATCGGCGGCCTGTTGACCCACGCCTGGGCGTTGTGCGCGCTTTGCGCCCCCACCACGAACTCCTATCGGCGTCTGGTGCCCGGCTACGAGGCTCCGATCAATCTGGTCTATTCCCAGCGTAACCGCTCAGCCTGCTGCCGGATTCCGATGTATTCGCCAAACCCGCGGGCAAAGCGGGTTGAATTTCGCTCGCCGGATCCCTCCTGCAATCCCTATCTGGCCTTTGCCGCGATGCTGATGGCCGGTCTCGACGGCATCACCAGCCGGATCGATCCGGGCAGCCCGATCGACAAGAACCTTTATGACCTGCCCCCCGCTGAGGCGAAGAACGTGAGGTCGACACCAGGGTCGCTGGATCAGGCGCTTGACGCGCTCGAGCGCGATCACGCCTTCCTGCTCCGTGACGATGTATTCACCGGCGACGTGATCGAGACCTGGCTCGACTACAAGCGGAAGAAAGAGGTCGATCCAATCCGGCTGCGCCCTCATCCATATGAGTTCCATTTGTATTACGACATCTAGGGTGAACTCATCCGCAGGCATGCGCGGATTTCGGCTTCAGTGGGTCTGGAAAACCGCCAAAACGGACTTGTGCCGCGCAACAGGTGGCGGGCCTACGGCTCGATCAGCGGGGTCTTGGACGAGACATGATGGCTGACGATTTTCCAGTCGCCGTCTTCGCGAAGGATCACCCAGGTGATTTTGACCGACAGCGGCGAGGCCTCTTCGCCGAGATCGAAATTCGCGATTCCGGCGAAATTGATCAGATCGGGGCTGACCTGCGCGATCGTCACATCCGTGAACTGCACCGTTGGCGCACGCCAGCGTGGAAGCGCATTGAAATAGGCTGCAACGCCTTCATTGCCGCGGTAGAGCGTGGGGTTCGATCCGTAAAAGAGCGCGTGTCGCGAGTAAAGCGCAGCAAGCGCGTCTGCGTCGAGCTTGCGGAACGCCGCCGACCATTTCTCGATGATGGTGGATACCGCGTCGTCGGCCGCGCTTTGCACCGTCGCCCTACCCCTTCCCGCCGACTTCCTTGGCAAAGGTGTCGCGCAGGCCGATGGTGCGGTTGAACACCGGCTTGCCGGGCGCGGAATCCTTGTCGCGCACGAAATAGCCCTGCCGCTCGAACTGCATCACCTCGCCCGAATTGTCTGATGCGACCGACGGCTCGATCCGCGCATCGGGCAGCACCTCCAGCGATTCCGGATTGAGGTCGGCGGCGAAATTCGCGGCACTCGGGCTCGGGTTCGAGAAGAGCTGATTGTAGACGCGGATTTCCGCCGGCACCGAATCCTTGGCCGACAGCCAGTGCATCGTGGCCTTGACCTTGCGGCCATCAGGCGCATTGCCGCCCTTGGTCGCGGGATCGTAGGTGCAGCGGAGCTCGACCACTTCGCCCGCGTCATTCTTGATCACGCCGGTGCATTTTACGAAATAGGCGTAGCGCAGCCGCACCTCATTGCCCGGCGACAGGCGGAAGAACTTTTTCGGCGGGTTCTCCATGAAATCGTCGCGCTCGATATAGAGCTCGCGGCCGAACGAAATTTTTCGCGTGCCCGCGGCCGGATCGTCGGGGTGGTTGACGGCCTCGAGCTCCTCGACCTGGCCTTCCGGATAATTCTCGATCACGGCCTTTAGGGGGCGCAGCACCGCCATCCGCCGCTCCGCCGTCTTGTTGAGGTACTCGCGAATGCAGAATTCCAGCATGCCGACATCGACCACGCTGTTGGCCTTCGCTACGCCGATGCGCTTGACGAATTCGCGCACGGCGGCCGGCGGAACGCCGCGGCGCTTCAACCCGGCGATCGTCGGCATCCGAGGATCGTCCCAGCCCGACACATGACCATCGCGGACGAGTTGCGTCAGCACGCGCTTCGACAAAAGCGTGTAGGTCAGGTTGAGGCGGGCGAATTCGTACTGCCGCGGCTTTGACGGCACCGGCAGTTTTTCCAGCAGCCAATCATAGAGCGGCCGATGGTCCTCGAATTCCAGCGTACAGATCGAATGCGTGATGCCTTCGATCGCGTCCGACTGGCCATGGGCGTAGTCGTAGCTCGGATAGATCGACCATTTGGTGCCGGTGCGCGGATGCTCGGCATGCAGGATGCGGTAGAGCACGGGGTCACGCAGGTTGATGTTGCCGGCGGCCATGTCGATCTTGGCGCGCAGCACGCGGCTGCCGTTCGGATACTCGCCGGCCTTCATGCGTCTGAAGAGGTCGAGGTTTTCCTCCACCGTGCGGTCGCGGAACGGCGAGTTCTTGCCGGGTTCCGTCAGCGTGCCGCGGTTGATGCGGATTTCCTCCTGCGACTGGTCGTCGACATAGGCATCGCCCGCCCTGATCAGGCCCTCAGCCCATTCATACAGGCGTTCGAAATAATCGGAGGCGTAATAGAGATCGGTTCCCCAGTCATAGCCGAGCCAGTGCACGTCGGCCTGGATGGAATCGATATATTCCTGCTCTTCCTTGGTCGGATTGGTATCGTCGAAGCGCAGATGGCACTTGCCGCCGAACTCCTGCGCGATGCCGAAATTGAGGGCAATCGACTTGGCATGGCCGATATGCAGGTAGCCGTTCGGCTCCGGCGGAAATCGGGTCACAATCCGGCTGTGCGTCTTGGAAGAGAGATCGGCCTGGACGATATCGCGGATGAAATCGCGCCCCGCCTCTGCCGCTACCGGTTCTGTGGTCATCCTGAGTTCCTGTTAGGGATTGGCGAACCTTCTGCCAAATTCGCCCTTGTGAGCCAAGCCACTTTGCTGTTCGCCAAGGCTTTAGTTATGCACCGTTCCTGCTATACACCACCGCCGTTCACCCCTCATGCGCCTGGTAATGACTGATTCCGTCGTCACACGCTTCGCCCCCTCGCCCACCGGCTTCCTCCACATCGGGGGCGCCCGCACCGCGCTGTTCAACTGGCTCTACGCCAAGAAGCGCGGCGGCAAGATGCTGCTGCGGATCGAAGACACCGACCGCGAGCGTTCGACCGAGCCTGCCATCGCAGCGATCCTGGATGGCCTGAAGTGGCTCGAGCTCGATTGGGACGACGACGTCATTTACCAGTTCAGCCGCGCCGCCCGCCACCGCGAGGTCGCCGAGCAGTTGCTCGCCTGCGGCAAGGCGTACCGCTGCTACGCCACCGCGGAGGAACTGGCTGCGATGCGCGAGAAAGCACGCGCCGAAGGCCGCACCCGCCTCTATGACGGGATGTGGCGGGACCGCGATCCGGGAGAAGCGCCGGGCGGGATGAAGCCGACCATTCGTCTTAAGGCCCCGCAGACCGGCGAGACCGTGATCGAGGACCAAGTGCAGGGCCGCGTGGTCTGGCAGAACGAGAACCTCGACGACCTCGTGCTGCTGCGTGGCGACGGCAACCCGACCTACATGCTGGCTGTCGTGGTCGACGACCACGACATGGGCGTGACCCATGTCATCCGCGGCGACGACCATCTGATCAACGCCGCGCGCCAGAAGCAGATCTATGATGCACTCGGATGGGACATCCCGAACATGTCCCACATCCCGCTGATCCATGGCCCCGACGGCTCGAAGCTTTCAAAACGCCATGGCGCGCTCGGCGTCGATGCCTACCGTGCCATGGGATATCTGCCGGCGGCGCTGCGCAATTACCTGGTCCGGCTCGGCTGGAGCCATGGCGATCAGGAAATCTTCTCGACGCAGGAAATGATCGACGCGTTCGACCTCCCCGCGATCGGGCGGTCTGCTGCACGCTTCGATTTCGCCAAGCTGGAAAACCTCAACGGGCATTACATCCGCCACGCCGAAGACGGCGCGCTGGTGGCCCAGTTCGAGAGCGTGCTGGATTACGTCCCCGGTGGCGCCGAGCTGAAAGCGAAACTCAACGACACCACCCGCGCACAATTGCTGCGGGCGATGCCGAGCCTGAAAGAGCGCGCCAAGACCCTGATCGAGTTGATCTCGGGCGCCGACTTCATCTTTGCCGACCGGCCGCTCCAGATCGAGCCGAAGGCCTCAGCTCTGCTGACGCCGGATACCCGGGCGCTGATTGGCCAGCTTCGAACCGCGCTGGAAGCCGTCACCGACTGGCGCGCCGAGACCACCGAATCCGCCATGCGGAATTTCGCAGAGCAAAACAACCTCAAGCTCGGCGCGGTGGCCCAGCCGCTCCGGGTAGCGCTGACCGGACGCACGACTTCGCCGGGCATTTTCGACGTTTTGGCAGTGCTCGGACGGGAAGAATGCCTGGCCCGTTTGGGCGATCAGGCGGCCACCTGAAGCCCCTACCATATGCGGGGTTGCGGCCATCTTGCAGTGCACAGGGCAATAAGCTACGCCTTTGGCGCCGCTTCTAGACATCCGGCCTCCCTGTGCGTGCTCCGAAAATGGCACCGGGGTCAGGCACGGTTTTCGTAACGATTTCATCGGGGATACACGATGGACGCAAAATCCAGCAACAAGACTGCAACGCTCACGGTCGGTAACAAGACCTACGATTTCCCGATCCTCAGCGGCACCGTGGGGCCAGATGTCATCGACATCGCCAAGCTCTACGCCCAGGCCGGGATGTTCACCTACGACCCCGGGTTCACCTCCACCGGGAGCTGCCAGTCGAAAATTACCTATATCGACGGCGACGCCGGCGTGCTGGAATACCGCGGCTATCCGATCGAGCAGCTCGCCGAACAGGGCGACTTCCTCGAAACCTGCTATTTGCTGCTTTACGGAGAGCTTCCGACTAAGGCCCAGAAGCAGGATTTCGACCACCGCGTGATCCATCACACCATGGTTCACGAGCAGATGGCCCGCTTCTTCCAAGGGTTCCGCCGCGACGCCCACCCGATGGCGATCATGGTCGCCGCCGTCGGCGCGCTGGCCGCGTTCTATCACGACTCCACCGACATCAACGATCCGCGGCAGCGCATGATCGCTTCCATGCGCATGATCGCGAAGGTGCCGACACTGGCTGCGATGGCCTACAAATACACCGTCGGTCAGCCCTTCATGTATCCGAAGAACTCGCTCTCCTTTGCCGAGAACTTCCTGCACATGTGCTTCGCCGTGCCGTGCGAAGACTACAAGATCAATCCGGTGCTGGCTGACGCGCTCGACAAGATCTTCATCCTGCACGCCGACCACGAGCAGAACGCCTCGACCTCGACGGTGCGCATCGCCGGCTCGTCTGGCGCCAACCCGTTCGCCTGTATCGCTGCCGGCATCGCCTGCCTGTGGGGTCCGGCGCATGGCGGCGCCAACGAAGCGGCGCTCGCGATGCTCGCGGAGATCGGCACGGTCGACAAGATTCCGGAATTCATCGCCAAGGTGAAGGACAAGAATAGCGAAGTCCGCCTGATGGGCTTCGGTCACCGCGTCTACAAGAACTACGACCCGCGCGCCAAGATCATGCAGAAGATGTGTCACGCCGTGCTCGCCGAGACCGGCCATGGCAACGATCCGATGCTGAACGTCGCGATGGAGCTGGAAAGGATCGCGTTGAGCGATCAGTACTTCATCGACCGCAAGCTCTACCCGAACGTCGACTTCTATTCAGGCATCACGTTGAAGGCGATGGGCTTCCCGACCTCTATGTTCACCGTGCTGTTCGCGGTCGCCCGCACCGTCGGCTGGATCAGCCAGTGGAGCGAGATGATCGAGGATCCGCAGCAGAAGATCGGCCGTCCGCGCCAGCTCTACACCGGCGTCGCCCGCCGCGATTATGTGGCGATGGACAAGCGGAAGTAAGCGACGTCGCTTACGACAATTCGGAAAGCCGGATGCGATCACCGCGTCCGGCTTTTCTCTTGTAAGGGGCGTGCCCCCGTTGGCGACGCGACTTGGGGAGAGATGGTGGGCACGCTGCGCTTTGCTCACCCTGCAACGCCTACCCCCGCCATGCCTTGCGCATCGTCGCCAGCACGATATCGGCGGCGCGCACGCTGGGCGGCTGATTGCCGGTCGACATGATGCCGTCGAGCGTGGCGAAAGCCTCTAACTGCTCACGGCGGAGCGCCGAGTCCGACAGCACTTCGCGAAGGGCTTGCGACAGTTTTTCAGGCGTGCAGTTTTCCTGCAGGAATTCGGGAATGACGTCCCTGCCGATCACGAGATTGGCGAGGATCACTGACGAGACGCGGATCGCGCGCCTCAGGATGAACGCTTCCATGGCGCCGACGCGGTAAGCCGTCACCATCGGCACGCCAGCCAATGCCAGTTCGAGCGTCACGGTGCCGGATTTGGCGAGCGCTGCGTGCGCGATCCGGAATGCCGCCCGCTTCTCCTGCTCACCGATCACGACCTGGGGCTGCACCGGCCAGCCCTTCACCGCGTCCACAACCGCCTCTTGCAAATGCGGCATGGTCGGCAGCACCAGTTCGAACGTCGTGCCCTGCTCCTGCAGCAGTCCGACGGCTTGGCCGAATACCGCCATGTGGTGGCGGATTTCGCTGCGGCGGCTTCCCGGCAGCACCAAAAGCACCGGCGGCGACTCCGCCCGCCGCTTCGCCTCGTCGGCATTCGGACGCAGCGACGACAATTGCTCGGTCAGGGGGTGACCGACATAGCTGCAGGGCGGGCCGTGCAGCCGGCGATAGGCCTCGGGCTCGAACGGCAAGAGCGCCAGCACGTGATCGACGTATTTCCGCATCGCGCGCGCCCGGCCGGGCCGCCACGCCCATACCGAGGGCGACACATAGTCGACGATCGGAATTTTGGGATCCTTGGCGCGCACGCGCCTGGCGACGCGATGGGTAAAGTCGGGGCTGTCGATGATGACGAGAATATCGGGCGAGGCCTCCGTCACCACGATGGCCGTTTCCTTGATCAGCCCGAGGATCTTCGGCAGTTCCTTGACGACCGCTGCCAGCCCGATGATCGAGAGCTCTTCGATCGGAAACAGCGAATCCAGCCCTTCGCGCGCCATTGCGCGGCCGCCGACGCCCTCGAACTGCACCGCATCGCCAAGTCGCTGGCGCAGCACTTTCATCAAGCTGGCGCCGAGACGATCGCCGGATTCTTCCGTCGCGATCAGAAATATCCTCCGCTCCATCCCGGCGGTCGCGCGAGACGGCGTCACGCTGATAAACCCTGGACGAACAGGCCGGCGCGATCGGCGGCCTCGATCATGGCTTGCGAGTCCGCGGCAATCGTATGGCCGGCGATCACGGCAATGCCGGCGAGCCCGGCGCTGGCTGCGCCTTCGATGGTTTTTGCGCCCACGGTCGGCAGGTCGAAGCGCAAATCCTGCCCGCTCTTCGGCGCCTTCACCAGCACGCCGCGGCCGGATCTGGCGCGAATGCGCCCCGCCTCGCGCAGCCTCGCCACCCGCGCCAGCAGCCCATCGGTGCCTTCGATATCCTCGACCGCCACAACATGCCCGTCGATCACGACCACGGCCTGGCCGATGTCGAACGGGCCAAGCGCGCCGAGCACCTCCCGCCCCTTGGCAATGTCAGCGGCGGCAGCGGCATCCGGCGTGGCGCGGGCAATTTGCCCCTCTGGCATCAGAACGTCGGGGGCGACATCCCGGATGCCGACCATCCGGAAACCGTCCTGTTCGAGAATGCGGCCGATCCCCGACAACAGATGATCGTCACCGCCACGAAACGCCGCCCAGACGCGGCCGAGCACGCGGAGCGTTCCCCAGTCCAGCCTGATCTCCGACAGCGCAGGCCGCAGCAGCGTACCGATGAAGATGAGATCGCGGCAGCCCTCGCTGCGAAAGAGTTTTGTGGCGCGGCCGAGTTGTCCGACCGAAATCCAGTGATGGCGGAAGCGTTCGAGAGGGGCCGGATCGCAGGCGCCGCGCAGCGCGAACAGCACCGGCGCGATCCCCCGCGCAGCAAGCGAATCCGCCACCGCGAACGGCATTGCGCCGCCGCCTGCGATGACGCCGACGGGCGATGAAATATCGGAAGCCGCTGAGATCATGGCTGCGGCGATCCCGTCATCAGGGTTTGTTGCCGTCGCCGGCGGGAAGGCAAAGCGCGCGATGCTTGCCCTGCTCGATGAAGGCAAGGATTTCCGCAATCGCAGGATCTTCCCCGGCCATCGGCTGCACCGCATTCAGCCGCTCGGCAAAAATACCGGGCCCGTGAAACAGCTTTTGGTAGAACCAGCGCACCTTGGCGAGCCGTTCCTTGGTGAACTTGCGGCGCTTCATGCCAATGATGTTCAGTCCTTCGAGGCTGGCATACTGTCCATTGGCGAGCCCGAACGGAATGATGTCGCCGCGCACGCCGCAGACGCCGCCGACCATCACCTGCGGCCCGATCCGCGTGAACTGGTGCACGGCCGAGAGCCCGCCGATGAAGACGAAATCGCCGATCTCGCAATGGCCGCCGAGCGTTGCCGATGTCGCGAAGATCACATCATTGCCGACCTGGCAATCGTGTCCGACATGGCTGCAATTCATGAAGTAACCACGCTCGCCGACCCGTGTCACACCGCCGCCGGCGACCGTGCCGGCATTCATGGTAACGGATTCCCGGATCGTGCAGCCCGCGCCGATCTCGAGCCGGGTCAGTTCGCCCTTGTAACTCAGCGATTGCGGCGGTGTGCCGAGCGAGACGAACGGATAGATCGTGCAGCCATCGCCGATCGTGGTCTGCGCGGTGACGTGCACATGCGCGATCAGCCTGCAGTTCGCGCCGATGACGACGTTCGGCCCGATGATGCAATAGGGACCGATTGTCGTCCCCTCGCCGATCACAGCGCCATCCTCAACCCGCGCGGTTGGATCGATCGTACCCATCAAGCAGCCCAGCCCATCGATTGCGCGCGAATATCTCGCGTTTTCCGGTGGTTAGCGCGGCGTATCAATGCTGTCCAGTGACGTATGGTTACGTCATGTGTCGGGCGCGCTCGGCCTGCAAGATCCATCCGCTGCGCCGGATTCCCCGGCCGAAGGCCGAGCCCTCGCTATGTCATGCTGCCGGGCAGGAAGCAGCGGATCGAAATCCCGAGCGAGTCCTTGATCGGCCAGACCATGGTCCGGCCGGCGCGATTTGGCTCGGTAATCACCGCATCGTCGGGGACGTCGATCCATTGGCCCTCGAGCCGAACGCGGTAGTGACCGTCCTTGGATTCCCAATCGACATCGGCAACGGCAGAGCCATCAGCGTCGGAGCAACATGGCCCCTTACCGCTTCTGAGGCTGTCGAACCACGACTTGAGCGGGGATTTGGCATAGCGGCCGTCGTCGCGGGCCACCGCATGTCCGCCGAGAACAATAGCTGTGCCTAGCAGCGCAACACTGACCCAGAGAAATTTCATGCAGCCATCCGGCGACAAATTCCCCACAGCATCTACAAAGCTGTCGGCCGGCTGAAGTTCCCTCGATATGGCACAAATAGATTGCGCCAGCCGTCCAAAGTGGATGCACGGCCGAACGGCGTCCTGCCAGAGCGTTTTCCAGCGAAGCGTGCCCTCGCACTTGATCCGTGGCTGGACACCGGTTCGCGTCAAGAAAACGCGTCAAAACAAGAATCTGGAGCCCGGTTCTGATTCAATCAGAACCGAAAAGGCTCTAGCTGCCGGCCTGAGCAATCCATTCGCCGGGCTGCACGCGCGCGACCAGGACGGCCGGGCCCGAGCTACTGGTCTTGTAGACGAGCGCCTCGCCCTCGCGGATATCGCCAAACTCCTTTCCGAAGGCGTCGGCGACGTTGGTTTTGTGCGTCACCGCTACATTATTGACGCCGGCTTTCGGAGGCACGTCGACGAGGCCGCGGATGGCGCGTCCAATTTTGGCGTTCTTGCCGTCGGGGTTCGCCATCGCCGACGGATTGCCCGCGCCGCTGTCAGTCAGCGCGTCGACGGGAGACACGTCCTTGCCGCTGATCAGCTTACCGGTCTCGACCGCGCGGTTTAGCTGGCTCGTATAGACCTCGCCGATCGGCACACCGAGTTTCGCGAGCGCAGCCCCAAGATCGCGCGCCAGCGCGCGGCCCTTCTCGCTCAGTTGGCGCTGCGCACTCATGTCGTCGAATTTGAAGGGGTAAACGTCCTTCTGGCTGTCGTCGGTGGCACCGTGTCGAAACACGATGACGTAGCCGCCACCCTTGAGGGACGATACGAGACCGTTGAGATCTGCCGCGTAACCTTGCGGCTGCATCAGCAGAAAAAAGACCAAACACGAAATAATGGACGCAAGCCTGTTCACCGACGCCTCCGTTGAAAAAGCGTGGACCCAAACCGGACTTAGGCGGCAAATTTTCTCAATAACCTCGGCGTGGGTTCCACTACCAAAGATTGAGTAGAGACATCAGGAAGACGTCAGTTGTATGGCGGGGTAGATGCAATCAGATTCAATCCGTCAGCATTGCGCCGACGTCCGCTTCCGCAACCACGGCACCATTTACCTTGGCATCGCCGTGAAACCACCACATCGCCTTGCGGCGGCCGATCGAGCGCATGTGGTATTCGATGGTGTCGCCGGGCATCACCGGCTTGCGGAATTTGCACTTGTCGATGGTAAGGAAATAAACCGCGCGCGGCTTCTCGGTGCCCTCGACCGACTTGATGCCGATCACGCCGGCGGTCTGCGCCATGGCCTCGATCATCATCACGCCGGGATAGACCGGACGTTCGGGGAAATGGCCGAGAAACGGCGGCTCGTTGAACGTAACGTTCTTGATGCCGATACCGCTGTAATCGGTCCGGATCTTGATCACCCGATCAATCAGCAGCATTGGATAACGGTGCGGGAGCGTCTTGAGGATCTCGTTGATGTCCACGAGCTCAAACCTGACCGGTGCCTCCTCCATCACTCCTTCCCCTCGCCCTTTGGATGAGCTGCGCCATCGCGCGCCAGGCGTTCAAGCGCCAGCGTCTCCCGGAACCATTGCCTGGTCGGCCGAGCTAGATGACCGCCCCAACGTTCGTTGGCAGGAATGTCGTCCTTCACCGCACTCATGGCCGCGATCTGTGCCCCATCGCCGATCTTGATGTGGTTGTTAAGCCCCGCTTTGGCACCGATCGCCACGTTGTCACCGATCGTCAGGCTGCCCGCGAGCCCGATCTGGGCCGCGAGCAGGCAGTGCCTGCCGATGGTCACATTGTGGCCGATCTGGACCTGATTGTCGATTTTGGTGCCCTCGCCGATCACCGTATCACGCAGGGAACCGCGGTCGATGCAGGTGCCGGCGCCGATCTCGACATCGTTCTGGATCAGGACGCGGCCGGTCTGGGGCACTTTCAGATGGCCCTCGGGGCCGAAGAAAATGAAGCCATAGCCGTCCTGGCCGATGCTGCAGGCGGGATGGATCAGGACGTTGTTGCCGATCAGGGCGAACTGGATTGCGCTGCGCGCGCCGACATTGCAATCGCGGCCGATTTTGACGTCCGCGCCGATCACCGCACCGGCTCCGATTACGGTGCCAGTGCCGATCTCGACCCGCGGGCCGATCACGGCGAGCGGATCGACGATGACGCCGTCCTCGATATGGGCGGAGGGATCGATGATCGCCGATGGTGCGATGCCGTCATTGTCGAACCAGGACTGCGGGCGGAGCGCATCGGCGTGCCACTCGCGCGCCAGTTTTACGAAGGCGCGGAACGGCTGGGCAGCCCGCAGCACCGCCACGTGGGCGGGCACCTGGGCCTCGAAACGCCGGCTGACCAGGCAAGCGCCGGCTTTGGTCGCCTTGAGCTGATCGGCGTATTTGAGGTTGTCGAAGAACGCCAGATGCATCGGACCGGCTTCGTCGAGCGAAGCCAGGCCCCTGATCACGTCACCGTCCCGCGCGGGGTCGACCAATACCGCTCCTGTCAACGCGGCCAGCTCGGCCAGCGTTGAGGAAGGAGGTTGCTTGAAGAATATCGGCTGCGCCATTTCACCCGTCGCAGTCCGGCCGCTATTCACACCAGAGAGTCGGCTCCGACGAAATGGAGCCGAACCCTCCCCTTATTCCTTGATGTTCTCGTCACGTGGACCTTAGTCCATTTCGCTTCAAGACACCTCAGAACGATGTGCCACCGCCAAACTTGAATTCCTGCACGCGGTCAAACTGACCCTTCGTAAGCGGAACCGCATAGTCGAAGCGCAGCGGACCGAAGGGCGAGGCCCAGATGATACCGACACCCACCGAGGTGCGAACCACATTGCCGTTGTCGTACTGCAATCCCAAGCAGGTCCCGGGAGTGGCCGCAGCCGTCGCCGTCGCCTGCGTCGGCGGGACGCAACCAGGCACATTGACCTCGCCCGTTGCCGCCCACGACGTCGGACCCTTGTAGTCGAACAGTCCGCCGGCGTCGGCATAGACCGAGCCCTTGAGCCCGACTTCCTTCGGCAGGAACCAGAACGGCATCTGCAATTCGAACGAAGCGCCCCAATACTTGGTGCCGCCGAGCGCGTCACGCGTACCGAACGGATTCAGATCGCGCGGACCGATACCGTTCGGCGCAAAACCGCGAACCAGGTTCGGACCCATCTGGAAGTGATCCAGCATGCGCAGTTCGCTGCCGCCGAACTGGTTGAGAATACCGCCCTGGAGGTGGATCAGGCCGACGATATCGGCGACCAGCGGGGTGTAGTACTTCGCGTCGATCGCGGACTTGATGTAGCTCACGTCGCCGCCGACCCCGGCGAAGTCCTGCTTCCAGTCGATCAGCAAGCCATCGGTCGGGTTCTTGTTGTTGTCCAGCGTGTTGTAGTTCAGCGAATAACCGACCGACGAGGTCAGCGCCTTGCCGCTCTGCAATTCCCTGCGAACCGGCAGTGAGGCTTCGCCGTCAAAGTAGCACCACAGGCCCTGGCCGGAGACGTCGGTGGCGGTTTGGCCTCCCTCCGTGATCGATCCGCCGGCGGGCGCACCGACCAGATTCGCATATGCCGGTGACGGGTTGAAGGCGAGCAGCGAGTTCGCCGAGTTGTTGTTACAGTTCGCGAGATTGTTCGGCAGCGAGATTTCCTGCTGATAGATCGAGTAGCGCAACTGCAGCGCGAGATCTTCGCGCAGGGTGAAGCCGAGCCGCGGGCTGAAGCCCAGCGTCTTGGTGCCGTACGCGATGTAGCTGTTGGCGAGCTGCTCACGATAGAACAGGTCGAGGCCAAGCGCGACGCGGTAGTCAAACAGATAGGGGTCGACGAACGACAGCGAGCCGCCGCGCGCGTACTGGCCGTAGGTCACGGCAGCCTTCGCATACAGGCCGCGGCCGAGGAAGTTGCGCTCGGAGATGCTGACTTCGGCCAGTGCGCCGTCCGAGGTCGAATAGCCGCCCGACACCGAGAAGTCGCCGGTCGACTTTTCTTCGAGATCGACGATCAGGATCACGCGATCGGTCGACGAGCCGGGCTCGGTGAGGATTTTCACGCTCTTGAAGAAGTCGAGGTTCTTCAGCCGGCGCTCGGCGCGATCGACCAGCGCGCGGTTGTAGGCGTCGCCTTCGGACAGGTCGAACTCGCGGCGGATCACGTAGTCTCGGGTACGGGTGTTGCCGCGGACGTTGATGCGCTCGATATAGGTTCGCGGGCCTTCGTCGACGGCGAACACGATCGAAACGGTGTGCTGCTCGAAATTGCGATCGCCGCGCGGGCGCACCACGGCGAAAGCGTAGCCGCGCCGTGAAGCCTCGATCTGCATTTCCTCGACAGATTTCTCCAGCGCCTCGGCATTGTAAACCGAGCCGACGCTGACGCGCGAGAAGCTGCGCATTGAGGCGGCATCGAGGGTTGGAATGGAGGTCTGGAAATCGACGGAAGCAACGCGATATTGCTGCCCTTCGTCGATCTTGAAGGTGACGAGGAAGCCCTTCTTGTCGGGGTCATACTCGGTCAGCGCGGCGACCACCTGCACGTCGGCGTAACCGTTCTTGAGGTAGAAACGGCGAATCAGGTCGCGGTCGGCCTCGACCCGGTCTGGATCGTAGACATCGGCGCCGCCGAGGAAGCTCAGAAGGTTCGATTCGCGCGTCTTGATGACGTCCTTCAGCCGATAGGACGAATAGGCGACATTGCCGATGAACTCGATCGACTTGACGCCGGTTTTCGAGCCTTCGGTGATCGTGAAGATCAGATCGACGCGGTTGTTCGGCTGCTCGATGATTTCCGGAGTGACGCGCACGTCGTAGCGGCCGGAGCGCCGGTAGATTTCGGCGATGCGCTGGGCGTCCGACTGGACCATCGGACGCGAGAAAGTGCCGCGCGGCTTGGACTGGATTTCAGCCGAAAGCTGCTCGTCCTTGACCTTCTTGTTGCCTTCGAATGCGATGCGCCCGATCACGGCGTTTTCGACCACCGTCACGACCAGCCGGCCGCCGACCTGGTTGATTCGCACGTCCTGGAACAGGCCGGTCTCGATCAGCGCTTTCAGGCCATCGTCAATCTGGGCCTGCCCGAGGCGGCCGCCGGGGCCCGGCTTGAAATAGGAGCGAATGGTCTCGACCTCGACACGCCGGTTCCCCTCGACCGTGATCGACGCCGCGGTCTGGGCCGCAGCCGGTGCAGACACCAGCGCACCCCCCGTCGGCGCGGCAACCATGATCAGAGCGGCCAGCAAGCCCCCCCGCACTCGCATTCCCAACATCATGCGCAACGCGCCCTCGTCATTGCAATGCCGGCTCGTACCCCTACGAACCGGCAGATTCCCAAAGTTGCATTGCTTGTAGCCAATTTCGAGAGGGGGGCAAACCAGACTTCGCGATGCGATTCCAATTTCATTCCAAGACGTTGCCAAAGGGCAACGTCATAAAAAAGCCGCGTCTACGATCTCCCGAACAGCCCCTTCAGCCACGGCACCTGATGGAAGTCGTTATAGAAGGCAAAGACCATCAACATCAGGACTAAAACCAGCCCGACTCGGAACCCGTATTCCTGGGATTTTTCCGACAAAGGACGCCCGCGGAGCACCTCGGCCGCATAGAACATAAGGTGACCGCCATCGAGCAAGGGCACCGGGAACAGGTTCAAGAGCCCGATCGAAATGGACAGCACTGCCGCCAGATGCAGCAGCGGGATGATTCCCAAGGTGGCCACCTGCCCCGAAATCTGCGCGATCCGAATCGGCCCGCCGATCTGGTCCGCGCTCGCCCGGCCGGTAAAGATGTTGCCGATATAGGAGAGCGTCTGCTCGATGACGAACCAGGTTTCCTTGATTCCCAGCCAGAATGCGGTCGCCGGATCGACCTTCTCCGTGGTGACTTCGCCCGGCGTCGTCGCCCGGGTGATGCCCAGAATCCCGAGCCGCTGGGTGTTGCCGAACGGATCCTTCACCTCGCGCAGTTCCGGCGTGCCCTTCAATTGCAGCGTGGAATCACCCCGCTTGACGGTGAAGGTCATGGTTTCGCCGGCGCGCACGCTGACGAAGCGCTGCATGTCGGAGAAGCTGCCGATCTTCTTGCCGTCGATGGCGGTGACGATGTCGCCGACCTGAAAGCCCGCCCGTTCGGCGGCGCTGCTGGCTTCGATCTTGTCAACGCGTGCCGTCGTGCTCGGCTTGCCGAAGAAGGTGAAGAGACAGGTGAAAATGACGATCGCCAGAATGAAATTTGCGATCGGACCGGCGGCAACGATGGCCGCGCGCGCGCCGACTTTCTTGTGATGGAAACTGCCCGCGCGCTCTTCCTCGCTCATGCGGGCGAGCGATTCGGCCGAGGCCGGCGTCGAGGCTTCCGATTCGTCACCGAAGAACTTCACATAGCCGCCAAGCGGGATCGCGGAGATCTTCCAGCGTGTGCCTTGGCGGTCGTTGAAGCCGGCAAGTTCCGGCCCGAACCCGAGCGAGAACGTCAACACCTTCACGCCCGCCCAGCGGGCGACCAGGAAGTGGCCGAGTTCATGGAAGAACACGACGATGGTCAGAACGAACAAAAAGGGAATGATGTAGCCGATGAGCCCGTGGCCCAACGTACTGAAACTACTTAGAAAAAACTCTGACATCAGGTTCCCCTCGACAAGAGCCAATGGCTCCGTCCCCAACCCTCTAGGATGCCTTTAAGGCAATTTGAGGCAATAGGGAGGCGGCTCGATTTCGTGCGTTATGGTCAACGGAGATCGCGTCGTCGGCCGAGCTCAAAGGCGCAAGGTTCCCGGCGCGAATCCAGTCGTTGATGGTGGCTTCGACGAGGCGCGCGATCGACCCAAATTTGATCTTCCCGGCGATGAACGCCGCCACCGCCACCTCATTGGCGGCGTTGAATACCGTGGTCGCGCCACGTCCCGTACGTAACGCTTCGTAGGCCAGCCGCAAGCCCGGGAATCGCTCAAAATCCGGAGCCTCGAAGGTGAGCTGCCCGATTTTTGCGAGATCGAGCCTGGCCGACGGGCCGACGATTCGATCGGGCCATCCAAGGCAGTGCGCGATCGGGATGCGCATGTCGGGCGCGCCGAGCTGTGCAACCACGGAGCGATCGGAGAATTCGACCATGCCGTGGATGATCGACTGCGGATGCACGAGGACGTCGATCTCGTCGGCCGAGAGCGCGAACAGATAGGAGGCTTCGATGACTTCGAGGCCCTTGTTCATCATCGAGGCCGAATCGATGGTGATCTTCTGGCCCATGCTCCAGTTCGGATGCTTCAGCGCCTGCTCGAGCGTCGCCTGCTCGATGTCGGCCGGCGTCCAGGTGCGGAACGGGCCACCGGATGCGGTGATGATCACGCGCACCAATTCCTCGCGATTTCCGGAAGAAAGCGCCTGAAACAGCGCGTTGTGTTCGGAGTCCGCCGGGAGGATGCAGGCGCCGGCCTTCGCCGCGCGCTGCATGAAGAAATCGCCGGCACACACCAGGCATTCCTTGTTCGCCAGTGCGACGGCGGCGCCGCGGTCGACCGCAGCGAGCGCCGGCTTCAGCCCGGCCGCGCCGCTCACCGCCGCCATCACCCAGTCGGCGGGACGCGCGGCGGCCTCGATGATCGCGCTTTCGCCGGCGCCGCATTCGATGTTCGTGCCTGCCAGCGCATCCTTCAGTTCGCCAAGGCGCGCGGGGTCGGCAATCGCTGCGAATCGTACGTCGAATTCCTTCGCGAGCCTTGCCAGCGCTTCGACATTGGAATTCGCGGTCAACGCCTCGACCTGATAGCGGTCGCGCGCGCCGCGCAGCAAATCCATCGTGCTGTCGCCGATGGAACCGGTGGCGCCCAGCACCGTGACGGTGCGCGCATCCGACAAAGCGGCCTTGTTGTTACGCAATGGAACTGCGCTCATCGTATCACCAAACCATAAGACCGCGGCCGACGCCATCGGCGCCACCCCGCAGAAAACCGAAAAGTGCCGCCACGACGACGGCTGCGACAAATCCATCCAGGCGATCCATTAGTCCGCCATGGCCGGGAATGATGTGACTTGAGTCCTTTACGCCGAAACGCCGCTTCACGGCGGATTCGAAGAGATCGCCGAGCTGCGAGACCACCGAGAGGACGGCCGAAAGCATCAATAGCGGCCCCATCTTGCCGAGACCGAAGGCGGCAAACCCGCCTGCCACGGCCAGACTGGCGGCAAAACCGCCGACGGCGCCAGCCCAGGTCTTCTTCGGGCTGACGCGCGGCCATAGTTTCGGTCCGCCAATACCGCGGCCCGCGAAATAGCCGCCGCTATCGGTCACCCACACGATCAGCAGCACGAACATCAGGGCAGCAAACCCTTTCACGGAATCGAAGCGCACCAGCACCGAGGCAATCTCGGCCGCCGCCGCGTACAAAAATCCCGCCGCCGCCCAGTTTCGCCGCTCCGGCGCGATCGACACCACCGCGACAAAGCCGATGCCGAGTACGATCAGCGCAGCATCGAGGCGGCCAATCGCAAAACAAAGTCCGGCAACCGCCAGCGCAGTCACGCCCGGCACGATCACACGCGTTGCCCCGGCGAGACCCACGATCGCGAGCCATTCGACGAACAGGCCGATGGCCGCCAGTGTCACCAGCGCGGCCCATAGCCAGCCGCCCGCATAGGCGATCGCTACCGCCAGCGGGATCAGCACCGCGGCGGCAGCGATACGCATCATGAGATTGCGCGAATCGGGCGCGCTTGCTGCCGCCGGCGCGGCCTCGGGGTCGGTCACGATCCGGTTTTCGCGGCCAGACCGCCGAAACGGCGTTCCCGTCTGGCATATTCGGCAATGGCGCTTTCGAGCGCAGCCTTGTCGAAATCCGGCCAGTGGATCGGCACGAACACGAGCTCGCTATAAGCCGCCTGCCACATCAGGAAGTTCGACAGCCGCTGTTCGCCGCTGGTGCGGATGATCAGGTCGGGATCGGGGATCTCGGGTGCATCGAGATAGCGGCCGAGCGTATCGGCATCGATCGATGCCGGATCGCGCTTGCCCTCGGCGACTTCGCGCGCCAGCCGTTGGGCAGCGCCGGCGATTTCCTGGCGCGATCCGTAATTGAACGCGACCACGAGATTGAGCTGGGTGTTGGCTCTCGTCAGTTCTTCGGCTTCGTTGAGGAGCGTGCAGATATCGGGCTCCAGCCCCTCTCGTTCGCCGATCACGCGCACGCGCACGCCGTCGCGGTGCAGCGTCGCCAGATCGTTGCGGATGAAGCGGCGGAGCAATCCGAACAGATCGCCGATTTCGGTCGCCGGCCGCGACCAGTTTTCGGAGCTGAACGAAAAGATCGTCAGATAGAGCACGCCGAGTTCATGGGCAGCGCGAACGACGCGACGCAGCGCCTCGACGCCGCGGCGGTGGCCTTCGGCGCGCGGCAAGCCGCGCGCTGCCGCCCAGCGCCCGTTTCCGTCCATGATGATCGCCACATGCAACGGGACGGATCGATCCGGTCCTTCCGTGGCGGGGGCGGCGGCGTTCGGCATTATCTGAATTCCAGTGCCAGTCTCAACTCGTGAACGTTGCCATCAAACGGTGAGGATTTCCTTTTCCTTCGCCGCCAGCAACTGATCGATTTCGGCAATCGTCGCGTCGGTCGCCTTCTGCACATCATGGGCCAAGCGCTCCTGATCGTCTTCGGAGATCTCGTGATTCTTCTCGAGCTTCTTGACGATATCCAGGCCGTCGCGACGGACGTGGCGAACGGCAACCTTGGCGGCCTCGGCGTATTTGTGCGCGACTTTCACCAGTTCCTTGCGCCGCTCTTCGTTAAGCTCGGGAATCCGCAGGCGCAACACCTGCCCTTCGGTCGCAGGCGAGAGGCCGAGATTGGAATCGACGATCGCCTTCTCGACGGCTTTCACCATCGACTTGTCCCATACCTGGACGGAGAGCAGGCGCGGCTCCGGCACGCTGACGGTCGCAAGCTGGTTGAGCGGCATGTGCGAGCCGTAGGCCTCGACCTGCACCGGCTCCAGCATGGACGCCGCCGCGCGGCCGGTCCGCAAGCCGCCGAGTTCGTGCTTGAGCGCGTGGGTGGCGCCCTGCATGCGGCGCTTCAATTCGTTGATGTCAAAACCGGGCGTGGGCATAACGCTCTCCCCTCCTCAAGAAACCAGCCGCCGGCGTCTGGAAGCCGCGGTTCGAAACTGCAACCGGCCGATCAGCCGGCAACCACCGTGCCGCGGCCGGTCCCGCGCAGGATCGCGCCGATCGAACCCGGCTCGGCGATCGAGAATACGATGATAGGCAGTGATGTCTCGCGGGCAAGCGCGAATGCGGTCGCGTCCATCACCTTGTAGTCGCCGGCAATCGCCTGCGAATGCGTCAGCCGATCGAAACGCTTGGCTGACGGGTCTTTTTTGGGATCGGCGCTGTAAACGCCGTCGACATTGGTGGCCTTGAGCACCGCCTGCGCCCCGATCTCGGCCGCCCGCAACACCGCCGTGGTATCGGTGGTGAAGAATGGATTGCCGGTTCCACCGCCCAGCAGGACGATTCGTCCCTCGGCGAGATATTTGTGCGCTGCACTGCGGGTGAACAGCTCGGAAATCTCCGGCATCACGAAGGCCGACAAGGTCCGCGCCGGCGCTCCCTTGCGCTCGATCGCGGCTTCCAGCGCCAGGCAGTTCATCATGGTGGCGAGCATGCCCATGGTGTCGCCGGTCGGACGCGACACGCCGCGCGAGGACACTTCCACGCCGCGAACGATGTTGCCGCCGCCGATCACGACGGCCACCTCGACGCCGAGCTTGTGGGCCGCGATCAGGTCGTCGGCGATGCGGTCGACGGTGGGCTGGTCGATGCCAAAGAAGTGGCTGCCTGCGAGATACTCGCCCGAGAGCTTGATCACGACGCGACGATAGACCGGCTCAGCCATTGCTTATGCTTCCTTGTCCCGCGCAGGTGACTTCCGGCGCTTTGCGCCGGAAGACTGTGACCCAGCGGTTACTTCTTGCCGCTGGCCGCCGCGACCTCGGCTGCGAAATCGGATTCCTGCTTTTCGATTCCCTCGCCGAGAGCATAGCGCACAAATCCGGCAATCTTCACAGGCGCGCCGATTTTGCCTTCGGCTTCCTTCACCGCCTGGGCGACCGACTTGCCTTTTTCGTCGTGGATGAACGCCTGCTCCAGCAGGCAGACTTCCTTGTAATAGGTCTTCAGGCCGGACTCGACGATCTTCTCGATCACGTTCTCCGGCTTGCCCTGCTGGCGATACTTGTCGGCCAGCACGTCCTTTTCGCGCTTCACGATCTCGGGGTCGAGGCCGGACGGATCCAGCGCCTGCGGATTGGTCGCGGCGACGTGCATGGCCAACTGACGGCCGAGATGCGCGAGCTCATCGGTCTTGCCGGTCGATTCCAGCGCGACCAGCACGCCCATCTTGCCGGCACCGTCGATCACGGCGCCATGGATGTAGCTCGACACCACGCCCTTGCCGACCTCAAGCGAGGCCGCACGGCGCAGCGTCATGTTCTCGCCGATGGTGGCGATCGCGTCCGAAATCGCGGTTTCGACGGTGACGCTGCCGACCTTCGCCGCCTTGATCTTCTCGACGTCGGCGCCGACGTCGAGCGCGACCTGGGCGATCATCTTGACGAGGCCCTGGAACTGCTCGTTGCGGGCGACGAAGTCGGTCTCGGAATTGACCTCGACCACGACGCCCTTGGCGCCCGACGTCACCGCGCCGATCAGGCCTTCGGCCGCGACACGGCCGGCCTTCTTCGCAGCCTTCGAGAGGCCCTTCTTGCGCAGCCAATCCTGGGCGCCCTGCATGTCGCCCGAGGTTTCGGTGAGCGCTGCCTTGCAGTCCATCATGCCTGCGCCGGTCGACTCGCGCAGTTCCTTGACCATTGCCGCAGTGATCGTTGCCATCGTCGAATATCCTTCTTGCCTGTGAGCTGCGGGCGCGGCGCGCGCCTTGCGGCGGGCCGCCATCAGCTACAGGGAATGCCGTAATCTGGGGAGCAGAACCGGTGGCCGGAAGACCCGGCCACCCGGCGAACCAATTATTCCGCTTCCGCGGTCAGCGTCTTGGCCTGGGCAACCCAGGCATCGGCGCGGCTCGGAAGACCAACTTCTTCACCGATCTTGTGCGCGGTGTCGTGGTCGAGTTCGGCAAGCTGCCAGTAATGGAAGATGCCGAGGTCGTTGAGCTTCTTCTCGATCGTACCCGACACGCCGGTGAGCTTCTTGAGATTGTCGGCGGTGCCGCGCGGACCGGCCAGACCCTGGAAGCCAGAGGACTCGGGCGCAGCCGGAATTTCCTCGCGGACCGGCTGGACGGCGGCGCCGATGTCGATGCCGGAATCGCCCTGTGCTCGCGAGATGCCGTCGATGGCGGCGCGGGCGATCAGGTCGCAATACAGCGAAATGGCGCGGCCGGCGTCGTCATTGCCCGGCACCACGAAGGTGATGCCCTTGGGGTCGGAGTTGGTGTCGACGATCGCGGCAACGGGAATGTTGAGCCGCTGCGCTTCCTGGATCGCGATGTCTTCCTTGTTGGTGTCGATCACGAAGATCATGTCGGGAAGCCCGCCCATGTCCTTGATGCCACCGAGCGAACGGTCGAGCTTGTCGCGCTCGCGCTGCAGCGTCAGCCGCTCCTTCTTGGTGTAGGAGTTGGCCTCGCCCGACGACAGCACCTCATCGAGGTGACGCAGACGCTTGATCGATCCCGAAATCGTCTTCCAGTTGGTCAGCGTGCCGCCGAGCCAACGCGAATTGACGAAATACTGCGCCGAGCGCTTGGCCGCCTCGGCAACGCCGTCCTGCGCCTGGCGCTTGGTGCCGACGAACAGGATGCGGCCGCCCTTGGCAACCGTGTCCGAAACCGCCTGCAGCGCGCGATGCAGCATCGGCACGGTCTGGGCGAGATCGATGATGTGGATGTTGTTGCGGGCACCGAAAATGTAATCCGCCATCTTCGGATTCCAGCGGTGCGATTGGTGACCAAAGTGCACGCCAGCTTCAAGGAGCTGACGCATAGAGAAATCGGGTAGCGCCATAGTAATAGTTCTCCGGTTGGTTCCTCCGGAAACGTGTGAGCAAACGAGCCTGACTGGCCCGGTTGCCACCGGACGGCCTTTGAGAGCCATGTTTCCGTGTGAGATGGCGGGCTATATAGCCGGATTCCAGCCAGAAGCAAGGAAATACGGCCGGATTTTCGGTCGGCGGCAGCCTATTTGACCCCACTCCCCCTTTCGGACTCCGTGCCCGTCCGAACCGCTCGAGAATGGGTGTTGGGCGCGCCTTTCTGCATAATGATATTCGTATTATGCTCCTGCCGCATGAACCTTCAAGACATAGAAGCCTTTGTGGCCGTTGCCGAAACCGGCTCGATCAGCCGCGCCGCCGCCCGGCTTAACCTGACTCAGCCAGCCACGACCCGGCGGATCCAGAATTTCGAAGCCGCCGTCGGCGGCGCCCCCTTGTTTAATCGGGCGGTCAAGCCGGCGGCACTGACCTCGCTCGGCACCCATGTGCTCGAACGCTGCAGGCGGGTACTGACCGCCGTGGCGGAGCTGGAAGCCTCGACCGCAAGAGCGGCCGATCCGGCCGGCCGCTTGAAGGCGGGAGTCGCCCATGGCCTCGGCGAGATGGTGATGACGGCGCCGCTCGATGCGCTGAGGCGCACCTTCCCGCGTATCCGGCTCCAAGTCAGTTCCAACTGGAGCACAAATCTTCTGGAGGACGTTTGCAGCGGCGCTCTCGATTGCGCCGTCGGCCTGCTGACGGAAGCACATACCGTCCCAGCCGGCCTGATGCGCGTCACTCTCGGCGCCGAGCAGGTTGTTATCGTTGCCACATCCAGATTGCCGGCCAGGCATGGCGGCCAGCCGTGGCGGTTGCGCGATCTGGCGGACAAGGACTGGTTTCTAAATCCGCCGGGATGCGGATGCCGCGCGGCGCTGACGAAAGCGTTCGATCGGCTGCAGCTTCCGATCCACATCGCCGCCGAAGTGTTCGGTGAAGACCTTCAACTGTCGCTGCTCAGCCAGAGCGGCGGTCTGGGTCTGGTGCCACGGCGCCAGTTCGAGCACAGTCCGCACCGGCACGAATTGCGCGTCATAGACGTGCCGGACTTCACCCTGCCCGCTACGGTGACCTTGATCCGCAGCGCCATGCCCGGGCGCTTTGATCCGGTGCTCGAACTCCTGGAGCACGAGCTGAAAGTCAAATTGGGCTAGCCATTATTTCGCATAATCATAATAGAGATTATGCATTTGATTTATTCTATTGCCGGCCGCAGGTTCCTGCCATGGAGATCGCTTGCTCGATCCAGCCAGAGAAGGATTTCGTCTGATGATCGTTACGGTATTTCGCTCCCGGCTTAATCCCGGGGCGCAGGAAGAATATGGCCCGATGGCAAAACACATGAGCGAACTAGTTCAGTCCATTGCCGGATATATCTCGCATAAGGGGTTCGTCGCCGAAGACGGCGAACGCGTCACCATCGTTGAGTTCGAATCCGAGGAGGCTTTGCGCGAATGGCGCATTCATCCCGATCACGCCAAGGCCAAGCGGCGCGGCATCGAGAGCTTCTTCAGCGACTACAAATTCCAGATCTGCAACGTCATCCGTGAGCGCAACTGGACTGCCAGATCCAGGGACCCTGCCTCCGTATGACCCCGCCGCGCGCCTCGCTGGATCACCTGACGGTAGCCGCGCTGACGCTCGAAGAGGGCGTTGCGCATGTTCGGCGTCGGCTGGGCGTTGTGATGCCGCCTGGCGGCTCGCACCCCCTGATGGGCACGCACAACTGCCTGATGCAACTTGGCGAGCGGGTCTTCCTCGAAGTCATTGCTCCCGATCCTGCGGTCACGCCATCACGAAAGCGCTGGTTCTCGCTTGATGATCCCCGGATGCACGCGCGCCTGAAACATGCGCCGCAATTGATCAGTTGGGTGGTGCGGGTCCCCGAGCTCTGTGCGGCGCTCCGCGATATTGACGAAGCCGTTGGTGAAGCCGTGCATGTGTCGCGCGGTTCTCTCTCGTGGCTGATTTCGGTGCCGCGCGACGGATCGATGCCGTTCGAGGGGGCCTTTCCAACGCTCATCGAGTGGCCAACGGGCCCGCACCCCGCTTCGCACATGGCCGATCTGGGGTGCCGGCTGGAGCACCTTGCGATCGAGCACCCCAACAGCGCGCGCCTCGCCGGCGCACTCGCGCCGATCTTCAACGATGATCGTGTCACCACCTCTGGCGGCCCCGCAGCTCGACTGCGCGCTATCATCGAAACGCCAAGTGGCCGGCGCGAACTGACCTGAGCAATCCGCAGCGCGAAGCACAGCAGCGCGGCCTCATCGGCCCGCGTCACATCGCTCTTGCGCCTTCATCGAGGATGCGCCGCGCCGGCGGGATCTGGTCTGCTAACGATCAGCATCGGCCCGGCGGGCACCCTCTGGCCGCGGCCGCCGGAGCCGGCGCCGCACGCGGTGCAGCCGTCGGCGGTGGGGCGGCCATACGCGCGGCTGGCGGGGGCGGTGCGGCCATCCTCGGTGGAGGCGGTGGCGGTGCAGCCATCCTCGGCGGAGGCGGTGGCGCGGCCATCCGCGGCGGCGGCGGGGCCGGCGGCGCAGCCATCCTGGGTGGAGGCGATGGCGCGGCCATCCTCGCCGGTGGAGGCGGCGCGGCCATCCTGGGCGTGGGCGATGCCGGAGCTACTCGCGCTGCCGGCGGTGGTGGGGGCCTTGCCACATGCACTGCCGATGGTGGCGGGCCACGCCGCAGCTCAGGTTGCAATTGAGGTTTTGGCGCAACCGCAGCAGCCGGCCTTGATGGCGCGGCGGCGCTGGGCGGCGGCGACGCAACCACGGGCTGCCGGCCTGCCGGAGCCACGGGAGCCGTCGCGCCAATGGCCGGCCGCGCACCGACGGCGCCGGGTGCGGTGGGCGCCGCTGTTCCCGGGCGCGACGCGCCCGGCGCTGGCCTTGCGTTCGGATTGACGGCGGCGCTTGGGGGCGCGGGGGGCGCGCCCCTGGCGCCTGGAACCGGCAGGGCATTGGTCCTCGGCAAAGGCTGTGTCGACGGCAGCGCGGCTGGTGCGTTCGCCGGCTGCACCGCGCCCGGCCGTCCGGCCTGCCCGGCCGGAGCGCCGGGCAAACCGGTCCTCACGGCAGGATTGATCGCGGCGCTCGGCGGCACCGGCGCTTTGCCCTGCTGGATCAGCGTGGCCCGTTGTGCCACCGCAGGCGGCAGTGTCGGCGTGGCGCCACCTCCCTGCCTCGGCGCAACCACCGCCGCCGGAGAGCCGGGCCGTCCCCTATCGCCAAGTCCCGCCGCAGGCAAACCGGGCTGCGGCGGCCTGTTGATGACGTTGTTGATGACGGCCCGGTTGTGGATGTTGGCAAAGATGATGTTGTTCGGCGGCGGCGCGACATAGCGCGGCGGCCTCACATAGACCGGTATCGGCACAAAGATCGGCTGCGGCAGGATGAACAGCCCGATCGGCGGCGGTGGGGGCTCCAGCACTACGAAATCATCCGGCGGCGGCGGCAAGTAGTAAACCGGCGCCGGTGGCGGCGGGACAAAATCGAACTCGGGATCGAAGAAGGCCAGCACCGGACGATCGACATAGATGAACTCGTCCGGCGGCGGCGGCGGCACGTCGTAGTCGATGACTTCGAATGTCGGCGGCGGCTCGAGCGGCGCAGTGAGAATGGCCAGCCGGCGGCGCGCGTCGGCTGCATGAGGCCCGCGCGGATAGCGTTGCAGATACGACCAATAGGCGTTCGGCGTATCGACGCGGTAGGTACGGCGCCAGGTGATGGCTTCGCGCCGCGCCGCCGCGATCGCCCTCACCCGCTTTGCCAGGGGATCGCTCGCATAGACGGCCAGAAAATCCTCGTAGCCCTGCAACGTGTCGCGCTCCAGCGCCGCGGCATAGGCTTCCTGCACGCCGAGATCGCGGATCGGCTTGTCCCTGACGGCAGCGACCTGATCCGGCGGCGGCGCGGCGGGTGCATCGGGCGCGCGCTCGAAGAATGCTAACCTGGCATCGACCTTCTGGCTGTCCCAAGGCACCTGCGCGCCCTTGGCTGCTTCGTTGACGCGAAGCCGCACGCGATTGAAGACCTCCGGCAGCGGCAATCCGCCGGTCCGGATCATCTCAGCCAGTGACTGGGCGTAGATGCCGTACGGTCCCTGCTCGGCTGGCGCGACCGTCCCGGGCGCCGCGTTGAACGCGATCAGCATATGCGGATCGGCCTCGACCAAAGCGAGCCCGCTGGCGATCTGCCCATCGACGAAAGGCTGCTGCCGCGCCGCGTCCAGCACGACGATTCCGGCCTTCAGCGGCAGCGAGGCGAGTTGGCGGATATAGTCGCCGGTCCGCAGCGCCTCGGTTGGAATGTCGGTATCCCGGTTGATCGCGGAATCGACCGGCACGAAATAGTTCTCGCCGGCCAATTGCAGCCCGTAACCGGCCAGATAAACCATCGCGACCGTGTCCGGCCCCGAGCTTTCGGCCTTCTGGATGAAGTCGCGGAAACTCTTGCGCAGCGTGTCGCCATCGAGGTCGCGGGCGCCGATAACGTCGAAACCCGCCGCCTGCAAAGTCTGTGCGATCAGGCCGGCATCGTTGGCCGTCGTCGCCAGCGGCGATTTCGCATAAGCGGCATTGCCGACCACCAGCGCAATGCGCTTTTCCTGCTGTTGCGCAGCGGCGGAGCTCAAATGACCGGCCAGACCGGACATCGCGACGAGACACACCGAGAGGATCGACAAACTTCTTGCTACCCGCATGGGATCCCACCCTGTTGCCACCGCGCTGTATGGGACGCGCGTTAAGCTGAACCTTTCTTGAACAAATGCGCTCTCAGCAAGGCATGTTGCAAATCAAATCGAGCCTTGGACTCCTGCCCCATCCGGTTCCGGCACCGAGATTCGCATTGTCGCGGGCGCCGGGCGGGCGTATCCTTTTGCTCTAATCGTGTTCGCCCGCATCGTGAGGCGACTGCGCGAGTTCCTCCCGGTGTGCGGAATGCCCATGCAATGGAGGAAATCGCCATGACCGTCGCCCCAACCCTGCAGAAATACCTGGATCAGAGCGTCACCTACGACCTGATCCCTCATGCTCCCACGAAGTCATCGACGCGTACAGCGGAAGCCTGCCACGTGCCGGGCGACGCGCTGGCCAAGGCCGTCGTGCTGCGCCGTGACGGCGGCTACATGATGGCCGTCCTTCCGGCCTCCCATCACTTGCATATGTCGGCGCTGAGAAGTCAGCTCGGCCACAAGGTCGACCTGGCGAGCGAGAAGGAGATCGCGGAGCTGTTTGTCGACTGCGACATTGGAGCCATCCCGCCGGTTGGCGAGTGCTATGGGCTCGACGTCATCGTCGACGACAGTATCGACGCACGACGGGACATCTACATGGAGGGCGGCGATCATTCGACGCTGATCCGCATGGACGGCGAGCAGTTCGCCAAACTGACGGCGAAGGCCTGGCGCGGCCACTTCAGCTCGCACGATTGAGGCCGCTCGATCCCGCCGACGGCCCGCGTCGGTTTCGACGCGGGCGCAATCGCTCGTTTTGCGCGAGGGCCGCCGTGTGTCAGTGATGGGCGGCAACGCTCTTTACGCACCCGGCCAACAAGTCATTGGGTGCTGAACGGCTGATGTCGCCCAGGCTGATCATGCCGACCATTCGCTTGTTCTTGTTGATCACCGGCAACCTGCGGACCTGCAGCGCTTCCATGTGATGGACGGCCTTAGCAAGATCATCGTCCTCCCGGCAGCAATGGATGCCTTCGGTCATTACGTCGCGCGCCTGGGCGCGGGCGGGATCGAACTTGCCGTTCGCAAGTCCTTTGCAGACGATGTCGCGATCGGTCACCATCCCGACCAGGTGGTCGTCCTCTCCGATCGGAATGCAGCCGATGTCATGTTCGCGCATCAGCATGGCGACTTCGGTGATGGGGGTGTCGGGGTTGACCCAGTCGACGCCCTTGTGCATCGCGTCTTTGACTTTCATGGCGGACCTCCGTAACTGCGATTTCAGGTAATACTCCCGTGATGCAGCACAGTTCCCCCTCGGCTCGATTATATGATGGTTCGGGCAGGTCGGCATCGAAAAGGCAATGACAACTTCTTGAATTCGCGAAACGCGTCGTTGCGCGGGTTGAAGTCCCCCCGCGCAACGCCGTCGCACAAGTCAGAAGATGTCAGAAGAAGCCGAGCTTCTTCGGGCTGTAGCTGACCAGGAGGTTCTTGGTCTGCTGGTAGTGGTCTAACATCATCTTGTGGGTCTCGCGGCCGACACCCGATTGTTTGTAACCGCCGAATGCGGCATGCGCCGGATAGGCGTGATAGCAATTGGTCCAGACGCGGCCCGCCTGAATGGCGCGGCCGAAGCGGTAGAGCCGGCTGGCATCGCGGCTCCAGATGCCGGCGCCGAGGCCGTAGAGCGTATCATTGGCGATCGCGAGCGCTTCGTCGTCGTCCTTGAAGGTCGTGACCGAAACCACCGGTCCGAAGATTTCCTCCTGGAAGATGCGCATCTTGTTGTTACCCTTGAACACGGTCGGCTTGACATAGAAGCCGCCGGCCAGATCGCCCGGCAGTTCGTTGCGCGCCCCTCCGGTCAGCACCTGCGCGCCCTCCCCGCGGCCGATATCGATATAGGACAGGATCTTGTGCAGTTGCTCGGAAGACGCCTGCGCGCCGATCATCGTCGCCGGATCGAGCGGGTCGCCCTGCACGATCGCTTCGACCCGCTTCAAGGCCCGCTCCATGAAGCGATCGAAGATCTTTTCGTGAATCAGCGCGCGGCTCGGGCAGGTGCAGACCTCGCCCTGATTGAACGCAAACATCACGAAGCCTTCGATCGCCTTGTCGAGGAAATCGTCGTCCTCGGCGGCGACGTCCTTGAAGAAGATGTTGGGCGATTTGCCGCCGAGTTCGAGCGTCACCGGAATGAGATTCTGGCTGGCATATTGCATGATCAGCCGGCCCGTCGAGGTTTCGCCGGTGAAGGCGATCTTGGAGATGCGCGGCGAGGACGCCAGCGGCTTGCCGGCCTCGAGACCAAAACCGTTGACGATGTTGAGCACGCCTGGCGGCAGCAGGTCGCCGATCAACCCGGCCCATATCATGATCGCCGCCGGGGTCTGTTCGGCCGGCTTCAGCACGACGCAGTTTCCGGCAGCCAGCGCCGGCGCCAGCTTCCAGCACGCCATCAGCAGCGGGAAGTTCCAGGGAATGATCTGGCCGACGACGCCGAGCGGCTCGTGGAAATGATAGGCAACAGTATCGTGATCGATCTCGGAAAGGCTGCCTTCCTGGGCGCGGATGGCGCCGGCGAAGTAGCGGAAATGGTCGATGGCGAGCGGAATGTCGGCCGCGGTGGTCTCGCGGATCGGCTTGCCGTTGTCCCAGGTTTCGGCGAGCGCAAGCAGGTCGAGGTTTTCCTCCATGCGGTCGGCGATGCGGTTCAGGATCAGGGCACGTTCGGCGACGCTGGTGCGGCCCCAGGCTTCCTTGGCGGCGTGCGCCGCGTCGAGCGCGTCTTCGACGTCCTGCGCTTCGGAGCGCGCGACCTCGCAAAGCAGCCGGCCGTTGACCGGCGAGAAATTCTCGAAATAACGACCCGAGCGCGGCTCGGCCCATTTACCGTTGATGTAGTTCCCGTATCGCCGTTCGAACGGGGCCTTCGCAGTCCGTGAGAATTCGACCTTGTTCATGGCTTTTCCTCGCTATGGCGTCGCTGGATGCGGCGCTCGGGAACGACCATGGCGAAGGCGCGCTTCACTGTCTGCCCGGCGAAACCGGATCGCGGGTGCGTGTGTCGCAGAACTGCGACAGTCGAACGGGAGAATCCGTTAGTGGGCGCGATTGAGGTCGAGGCGCCGCAGCTTCCGGTGCAGGGTCGCGCGGCTAATGCCGAGCGCCTCGGCGGCGGCCGAAACGTTGCCGCCGCTGCGCGCCAGCGCCCGTTGCACGGCTACCCGCTCGGCCTGGTCGAGATCGCGCGCCGGAGTGGAGGCGCCGCCGAGCAGGTCCGCCGCCGGCAGCGGCTTCTTCAGGAAATCCCGCGTCACGCCGAGCGCCAACCGCGCCGAACGCGTCGCACCCACGACGAGGTCGTCGGCATCGACCGCGATCAGCCCGCCGCCGCCGCGGTTGATGTCGGGCGCAAACAGGAAGCGGGCGTTCGGAAATGCCAGCCGGAAATTCTCCATCTCGATCCGGCGGGCGGCATCGCTGACCGCCACCGCAATGAGGTTGACGAACCCTTCCGTGAGGTCGGCACGGCAGGAAGACACGTCGAGTGCTGCGGCCAGCCTGCCCTCGTGATCGTAGATCGGCGCCGACGTACAGCTCAAAAGCGTGTTGCGCGCGTAAAAATGCTGGTCGCGATGAACGGTGAGCGCGCGCTGCTCGGCGAGACACGTTCCGATGCCGTTGGTCCCCTCGCACTCCTCGCTCCAGACCGTCCCGGTCCACAAGCCCCACGTCCGGAACGTCTCGTCGTCGGACACGGCGCCCCGGCGGTCGACCGGCACGCCGTTGCGATCGGCCAGCAGCACGCAACAGCCGACGCCGCCGACGGCAAGAAACAGCCGGTCAAGGTTGGATTGCGCGGCGCGAACCAGGGGTTCGATCTGCTGGCGCGCCAGCTCGAATTCGGCCTGGCTCAACCGGCGTGGCAGATTGCATTCGGCGGGATCGAGGCGATGAAAATTGGACGACCGCCGCCAGGACGCGACCACAGTCGATGTAGCGGCCGAGCCGTGCGCGACCGTCGCCTGCACCTGATCGGCATGGTGTTTGGTGGTCTGCGCCACGCTTGTTCCTCCCGGAATGCAACCCTATCCGGCGGGCGTGACATAGCGAATTGATCTGGGTCAAACGAGAGAGACCTTGGTCCTATCTCGCCTCAAGCTGTGTGTGGGCGGCCCGTAGCCACCATGTTGATGACGCTGACACAAATTGGCCGCATGCCCTGCTAGCCAAGACCCGCCTGTGAATTTCGGCACGACCTTCGTCGCGGCCGATCCGGATGGCCATCGCCTGCGCGCGTTCGTTGGCATGAGCATGGGCCGTTGTGGGTCGAGTCTAATCCGCCAGTTGAAGCTCCGCGAGCGTCGTTCTCGCGGTTGGCTCGTCCAGCGGAATAAATTCGCCTGGTCCTGGATTATCGCTGCCGGCCGTTACCGGATACGGATGACGGCAATCATCGCCGCTGTTTCCCTGGCGTGACCACGCCCAACACTGGGCGCGGCGGCGCGCGCCCCATCCAGCCTGGTCAACTCAACAGCTCAACCTTGCCGGTTGCAAGCCGGTAGAGGCCGCCAACCACTTTGAGCTTGTTCTGCTCGACGGCGGCATTGAGGATCGGTGCGGCCGATTTCAGCTTGGCGATGTTATCGATCACGTTCTGCCGGATGGCGTTGTCGAGCGCATTTCCGCTCTGTTGTGCTGACGCCTTCACCGAGGGCGCAATCGCAGCCACCAGGGACGGAATGTGTCCCGGTAGCGGCTTGTCGTCCCTCAGGGATTTGATCGTCGCGTCGACCGCACCGCAATTGTCGTGACCAAGCACGAGGATCAGCGGCGTGCCGAGCACAGCGACGGTGTATTCCATGCTCGCAACCGTTTCGTCATTGGCGAAATTGCCGGCCACGCGGCAGACGAACAGGTCACCGCGAGCGCTATCGAAGGCATATTCGGGCGCTATGCGCGAATCCGCGCAGCTCAGAACGGCCGCGTAAGGGTTCTGACCTCCAACCAATGCTTCCCTTTCATGCTTGAAGTCGTGGCGCCGCGATATGCCGTTAACATAGCGCGCATTTCCTTCCATCAGTTTCTTGAGGGCGGCATCCGGCGACAACACGTTCTGCGGCTTGGGAGGAGTCTTCGTATCCTTGGCATTAGCTGCGTCGGCGAGCATCAGCCCAAGTGCCGAGGCCGCGAAGAGAACCACAGATCGCCGCGAGGGCGCCGTCGGATGAAGCTGATTTGAGACGCATTTTTCGCACATTGCACTTTCCCTGCCTTTGCGGCTTGCAGCGTCCGTGTCGCTGATGCCTGATCCGACATAACGGCCATGATTGCGCGGCGAAACTTTCAGGTTGGTTAAGCTTTGGCTCTTAAGCAGCCGTAACAGACGCGAGGATTCCCGCGCACGATCAACGATTGGCAGAGGCGAATTCTCTGCCAGCTTCGCGTTGGCGTGCGCCATATCCAGGCGCTGGTTATAGCGTCTGAACGTCCACCACGCCGGCGACTGCCTTGATCGCGCCTGCGATCTGCGGCGAGACCTTGAAGCGGCCCGGCAGCTTCATCTCCACCTCGGTCTGCAGATCGAGCATGATGACGAGCGAGACGTCGCCATCGGCGCCGCCCGATGGCGCCGGCGCGGGCTTCGCCGGCAGGCCCTTGGCCGAACCGTTTAGCGTGGATGCTTCCGGCATGTTGAGCCGTCGCGCGATCGAATCCAGCGGCTTGGTGTCGCGAAGGAAAATCCGCAAGCCCTTTTGGGTTTTGGCCGCGGCGTCGTCCAGCGGCTCGGCATGCAGCACCCGCGCGCGCACGTCTTCGCCCTGCAACTCGGCACCGAGCTGCAGCAATACGGCCGCCCCCGGCTCCAGCACGTCGCGGTATTGCGCCAGGCCTTCGGAAAACAGCACCGCCTCGAAATGCCCGGTCGGGTCCGACAGGCCCATGATGCCCATCTTGTTGCCGGTCTTGGTGCGCCGCTCCATGCGCGACACCACGGTGGCCGCAACCCTGCCCGCGGTCGCGCCGGTCTTCACGGCACGCGAGAATTCCGCCCAGGACTGCACCCGCAGCCGCTTCAACACGGTGGCGTAGTCGTCGAGCGGATGGCCGGACAGGAAGAAGCCGACGGCATCGTATTCGCGGCGGAGTTTTTCGGCCGGCAACCAAGGCTCGATCTGCGGCAGCATGATGGTCGGCGCGTCGGCAGCATTGCCGAACATGTCGTTCTGGCCGATCGTTGCGGCTTCGTGGCTGCGCTGACAGGCGGCGAGAATTGCATCCGCCCCGGCAAAGACGCGGGCGCGATTGGACTCCAGCGTATCGAATGCGCCGGCCGCGGCCAGGCTTTCGATAATGCGCTTGTTGATCGCGCGCGGATTGACGCGGGCTCCGAAGTCGGCAAGCGAAGTGAAGGCGCCCTTCTTGCGCTCCTCCACGATCTGCTCGACAGCCTGCAGGCCGACGCCCTTCAGCGCCGCCAGCGCATAGTAGATGGTTTTCTCACCGACCTCGAAGGTGGCGCCCGAGCGGTTGATGTTCGGCGCCTCGACCTTGATGCCGAGCCGCTGCGCCTCGGCGCGAAATTCCGAAAGCTTGTCGGTGTTGTTGAGTTCGAGCGTCATCGACGCCGCCAGGAACTCCACCGGGTAATGCGCCTTCATGTAGGCGGTGTGGTAGGACACCAGCGCATAAGCCGCGGCGTGGCTCTTGTTGAAGCCGTAGTCGGCGAACTTGGCTAGCAGCTCGAAGATCGTGTCCGCCTGCCCTTTCGGCACGCCGTTCTTGACCGCGCCGGCGACGAAGATCGCGCGCTGCTTCTCCATCTCGGCACGGATCTTCTTGCCCATTGCGCGGCGCAACAGGTCGGCGTCGCCGAGCGAATAGCCGGCCATCACCTGCGCGATCTGCATCACCTGTTCCTGGTAGATGATGACGCCGAACGTCTCCTTCAGGATCGGCTCCAGGATCGGATGCAGATATTCCGGCTCCTCGTCGCCGTGCTTGCGGGCGCAATAGGTCGGGATGTTGGCCATCGGACCCGGGCGATAGAGCGCCACCAGCGCGATGATGTCCTCGAAGCGGTCGGGCCGCATGTCGATCAGCGCGCGCCGCATGCCCTGGCTTTCCACCTGGAACACGCCGACCACATCGCCCCGCGCCAGCATCTGGTAACTCGGCGCGTCGTCGATCGGCAGCGTCGGCAGATCGACATGGATGTTGCGCTGCCTGAGCAGCTTCACCGCGACATCGAGCACGGTCAGCGTCTTCAGGCCGAGGAAGTCGAACTTCACGAGCCCGGCGGGCTCGACCCATTTCATGTTGAACTGGGTCACCGGCATGTCGGATTTGGGATCGCGATAGAGCGGCACCAGTTCGCTCAAAGGGCGATCGCCGATCACGATGCCGGCAGCGTGGGTCGAGGCGTGGCGCGTCAGTCCTTCGAGGCGCTGGGCGATGTCGAAGGCGCGCGCGACCACCGGGTCCTCATCGCGGAACGCCTGCAGCTTGGGTTCGCCCTCGATCGCCTGCGCCAACGTCACCGGCGCGGCGGGATTTTGCGGCACCAGTTTCGTGAGCTTGTCGACCTGCCCGTAGGGCATCTGCAGCACACGGCCGACGTCGCGCAGCACGCCCCTCGCCTGCAGCGTTCCGAAGGTGATGATCTGCGCCACCTGATCGCGGCCGTAGCGCTGCTGCACGTAGTCGATCACCTCGCCGCGGCGGTCCTGGCAGAAGTCGATGTCGAAGTCCGGCATCGAGACGCGCTCGGGGTTGAGGAAGCGCTCGAACAGTAACCCGAAGCGAATGGGATCGAGGTCGGTGATGGTGAGCGCGTAGGCGACCAGCGAGCCGGCACCGGAGCCGCGGCCCGGACCGACCGGAATGTCGTGGGCCTTGGCCCATTTGATGAAGTCGGAAACGATCAGGAAGTAGCCCGCATAGTTCATGCGGTTGATGACGTCGATCTCAAAGGCGAGCCGCTTCTGATAGTCTTCTTCCGTGGCGCCAGGCGACAGGCCATGCACCTGCAGGCGCCGTGCGAGCCCCTCCTCGGCCTGACGCTTCAGCTCCGCGGCTTCTTCGGTTGCCGCGTCGGATCCCGATCCGGCGCCGACGGTGAAGCGCGGCAGGATCGGCTTTCGCGTTTTCGGCCGGAACGAGCAGCGCTCGGCGATCTCGACGGTGGAGGCAAGCGCTTCCGGAATGTCGGCAAACAGCACCGCCATTTCGGCGCGGGTCTTGAAGCGGTGGTCGGGCGTGAGCTGCTCGCGGTCGGTCTCCGCGATCAGCTTGCCGCCGGCGATGCACAAGAGCGCGTCGTGAGCCTCATAATCGTCATTCGATGCAAAGTAAGGCTCGTTGGTCGCGACCAGCGGCAGGCCCTTGGCGTAGGCGAGATCGATCAGGCCGGCCTCGACGCGGCGCTCCTTGTCGATGCCGTGGCGCTGCAATTCGACATAGAGGCGGTCGCCGAACAGGCCGGCCAGCCGGTCGATACGTGTTGCTGCAAGCGCTGTGTGATCGGCGTTGAGCGCCAGCGAAATCGGACCGTCGGGGCCGCCGGTCAGCGCGATCAAATCCTCGGCATCGCCTTCCAGCCATTCGAGCTTGATGTGCGGGGATTGATGCACCGGCGTTTCCAGGAACGCCCGCGAGTTGAGCCGCATGAGGCTGCGATAACCGCGCTCGCGCGCCGCCAGCAGCACGATTCGCGACGGCGTGGCGGCCAGCGCATTACGGGCGTTGGGATCCTGGTCGCCGAAATCGACGGCGAGCTCACAGCCGACGATCGGCTGGATGCCGTAGCCGGCCATCTTGTCGGAGAATTCCAGCGCGCCGAACATGTTGTCGGTGTCGGTCAGCGCCAGCGCCGGCTGGCGGTCGGCTTTCGCCAGTTCGCCGAGTTTGGCGATCTTGATGGAGCCCTTCAGTAGCGAATAGGCCGAATGAACGTGGAGATGAACGAATCCGGCACTGGACATGGTCGCTTAACAGGCTCTTGCATCGTGGTGGGGAAGCGATCGCCGGCCGCTGGGTGCGCGCCGACTCGCCACCCGCAATGGTGATGCCTTGGCCTTGCGGAGTCCACGCGGAACGCAGGCTCCGCGCCCGTCATCCGGCTTTTCCCCAACCCGTCCGCACGTGGGCTTGGACCAAGTTTTCCACCCGCCTCAAAGCTGCGGAATTACCTGCGCCCAGACCGCGATCATTCCGACAAACAGCGTAATCGACGCCAGCGCCGCCGCCTCTTCCACGAACATCCGCAACATGATCCGACTCCCTACGAGTTGAGAACGTATAGGGAACATTGTTCCTTTTTTGTTCTAGGAGTCAAGGGGGCGTAGCGGCTTGGGTTGTAAAGTGCGCTCCGAAGAGATCGCTTGGTTAATTTCGGAGCCAGGCCCAATTGATTGCAAGCACTCGCCATCGAATCGGTCGAACAAAAGGCCGCCCTCTCAGGACAGCTAACGACTCTGGCGCTTCCCAGCCCGGAGCAGCCTGCCCACTGCGCGCGATGACCGACTTGGCAATCTGGCTGGAGAATCCCGAGGCGTTGGAGGATTATTCGAAACGCCTCATAAGTCGCTCGATGTAGTCGTTCACCGCATCAGCAAAACTCAAATCCAGACCGGAACATTCCTCCTTGTGCGCCTGGACGGCTTGCTGGACGGTGGCGAGGGCATTTTTCTGGTCCGGTGACGGCGTCGCGGCCACGTATTCGTTGACCGCCCGTTCTGCCGCCGCAATGCCGTTGGTGTCGCCCTCCGCGATGAGCGGACGCAAGACCGACATGCATTTGTCAAAGGTTTCCATCCCCCAAATATGATCCCGAAACGGGTCGATTCCTAGGCAGAAAGGCTGCCACAATCAAACTGACGGTGTACTCAAGAGCTATCCTGATTTGGCCGTCCCACGACAACGCAAAAGCCCCGGGGATGACCCGGGGCTTCTCCGTTTCGCAAGTTCGCGAAGATCAGTACCTCGCGACGGCCGGGCCGCCGAACTTGTAGTTCAGGCGGGCGGTGACGAGATCGACGTCCTGACTGATGCGGTCGGTGCCCAAGAAGGCGCCGCCCGGCGTGGTGAAGGTGTAGGTACGGTCCTGCATGAACAGGTGATTGTACTCAACGCCAACCGACCAGTTCGGGGCGAAGGCGTATTCGAGGCCTGCGCCGACCGTGGCGCCCCAGCGGGTGTCATCGCCGGTGACGCCAATGGTCGCGCCTGCAAGGTTGGAGATGCGATACTCGTTCGAGGTCACAGCCGCACCGCCCTTGACGTAGAGCAGGACGTTGTTGACGGCATAACCAACCTGGCCAGTGAACAGGCCGAACGCATCGACGTTCGTGTGGTTGCGAGAGTTGGCAAACACCTGGCTCAGGTTGCTGCCCGAGAAGTCGGCCCAGTTGCCCTGGGCTTCAAGGCCGAACACGAAGGTGCCAGCCTGCCAGCGATAGCCGACCTGGCCACCGATCGTGCCGCCGGTCGCATCATGGGCGCCCTCGGGGCCAACCAAAAAAGCTGGTGGAACCGAATCCCAGGAGTTGCGGCTCGAACCCCAGCCGCCGTTCGCACCGATGTAGAAACCGGTCCAGTCATACACAGCAGCAACCATCGGGGGCGCCTTGGTGTAAGGACGCGCAGCGAGATCCGCAGCAACAGCCGGCGCAGTCGCGCCGAGCGCGATCAGACTGGCCGTAACAAGCAAAGCCTTCTTCATTCTTATTCCCGTTCCTTTTTTGACAGCCCCCAAGGCCGCGGCATGCTCATAGCATCGTTCGCTCGAATTGCTGTAACCTCGCTGCAACAGCACACACCAAACGGCCTTGGTGTGAACGTAAGTTAATGTTGTCTTGCAGGCGTTTTTCGAAACTTTGCGCCAGAGCTCGCCGCAAAAAATTCACATTTGTCTTGCGGCGGTATTGCGAGGTGGAATGGGTTGACGAGATTGCGCAAGTGCGGCTTGTGTCGATGGAAGTGGAGCGGTGACGCGCCAATGCGCCATCAAGGAGACTCGAAATGCGTAGAGCGATTCTGGCCGTGCTGACTGCGATCGGATTGGCAGCTATCGGTGCTGCGCCTGCCGAAGCGGTCGGCACACGATATCCCTTCTGCATTCAAGGCACCGAGCAGCCGGGCCTGAGCAACTGCACGTTCACGAGTTACGAGCAGTGCCAGGCGACCGCTTCGGGACGCTTTCTCACCTGCATTGCCAATCCCTATTATATCGGCGAGAGCGAACCGCCGCCCGCCGCGTATCGCCCGCTGCCCGGCCGCGCGCTGCCGCCGGCCCCCGGCTACGGCAGATACTGAGTAGCGAAGCCGCCCGCCCGCGAGACATCCCGCCCGCGAGACATCCCGCACGCGAGCCACCGCGCGCCCGCACTTCCAACGCGTGAACGTGATTTGACGCCGGAACGCGTCGAATGTCTGCTGGCCGTCAGCACACGCGGACCGATGCAGTCCCCAAGGAGATTCTGATGCGCATTTTGGCTTTGGCAATTCTGGCAATCGGAGCAGCCTCGGCGGCTGCACCGGCGCAAGCACAGACGTACGATCCCCGCTATCCGGTCTGCCTGCATGTCTATGGCCGGATCAGCTATTACGAATGTGCCTATACTTCTCTACCCCAATGCAACATGTCGGCGTCGGGCCGCTCGGCACAGTGCGTGATCAACCCCTATTTCGCACATGCTCAGGGACCGTCGGCATATCGCAACAAACGGTACCGCAACGCTTACTGAACGCCGTTATTCGAGTTCGACGACCTGGCCGTCGACGAGCGACACCCGCCGGTCCATGCGGCCGGCCAACTCCATGTTGTGGGTGGCGATCAACATCGCGACCTGTGTCGCCTTCACGAGTTGCATCAGCGCCTTGAAGACGTGATCGGCAGTATGCGGATCGAGATTTCCGGTCGGCTCGTCGGCGAGTAGCGCCCGCGGCGCATTGGCGACCGCGCGCGCGATGGCGACGCGCTGCTGCTCGCCGCCGGACAGTTCGGCCGGACGGTGTGAGATGCGGTCGCTGAGGCCGAGATAGGCCAAAATCTCCTGCGAGCGCTTGATCGTCTCGGAACGTTTGAGGCCGCGGATCATCTGCGGCAGCATGACGTTTTCGAGCGCGGTGAATTCCGGCAACAGCCGATGCGACTGATAGACGAAGCCGATATCGGAGCGCCGGATCTGAGTGCGGTCGATGTCGGATAGTTGCGAGGTCGGCGTGCCCGCCACATAGACCTCGCCGTCATCGGGGCTTTCGAGCAGGCCCGCGATGTGCAGCAGCGTCGACTTGCCCGACCCCGACGGCGCCACCAGCGCTACCGACTGTCCCGCCCACAGCGCAAGCTTGGCGCCGTTGAGGATGGTCAGCGTCGCCTCGCCCTGTCTGTACTCGCGTTTTATCTCGTGGAGATAGATAACGGGTACATCTTCCGCCTCCTCGGCCATCTCGTCCTCACTCGTACCGGAGCGCGTCGACGGGATCGAGGCGCGCGGCGCGCCAGGACGGATAGAGCGTCGCCAGGAACGACAGCGTCAGCGCCATGATCACCACCGCCGTGGTCTCGCCGAAATCGATCTCGGCCGGCAGCCGGGAGAGGAAATAAAGTTCCGGCGAGAACAATTCGGTGTTGGTCATCCAGGACAGGAACTGCCGGATCGATTCGATATTCAGGCAGATCAGCATGCCGACGAAAAACCCGGTCAGCGTGCCGACCACGCCGATCGCAGCGCCCGTGATCAGGAATATCCGCATGATCGAGCCCTGCGAGGCGCCCATGGTGCGCAGGATGGCGATATCCTGGCCCTTGTCCTTGACCAGCATGATCAGCCCAGAGACGATGTTGAGCGCGGCAACCAGCACGATCATGGTCAGGATCAAAAACATCACATTGCGCTCGACCTGAAGCGCGTTGAAGAAGGTCGAGTTGCGCTGCCGCCAGTCGACCAGAAACACCGGTCTTCCTGCGGCCTCCGTCACGCTCTTGCGGAACGCATCGATTCGATCGGGGTTGCTCGTGAATATCTCGATCGCAGTGACGTCGTCCTTGCGGTTGAAATAAGCCTGCGACTCCGGCAGCGGCATGAACACGAAGCTGGCGTCATATTCCGACATGCCGATCTCGAACACGGCCGCCACCTTATAGGGTTTTATGCGCGGCGTCGTGCCCATCGGAGTCACTGCGCCCTTGGGCGCAACCAGCGTGATGGTGTCGCCGGCATGCAGCGACAATTGATCGGCGAGCCGCCGTCCGATGATGACGCCCTGCCCCTCGTCAAACCCCTCCATCGTGCCTTGCTTGATGTTCTTGGCGATCGAGGTGAGGTTGTTCAGGTCCGCAGAGCGCATGCCGCGTACCAGCACGCCGGCGGCGTTGAAGGCCGAGGAGGCCAGCGCCTGGCCGTCCACGACCGGCGCGGCAAGGCGGATGCCGTCGACCTGGCTGATGCGCTCGGCGACGTCCTTCCAGTCGGTCAGCGGCGATTCCAGCGGCTGCACCAACAGATGACCGTTGAGCCCGAGGATCTTGTCCAGGAGTTCCTTGCGAAAGCCGTTCATCACGGCCATCACGATGATCAGCGTGGCGACGCCGAGCATGATGCCGAGGAACGAAAAGCCGGCGATGACGGAAATGAAGCCTTCCTTGCGACGCGCCCGCAAGTAACGCCCGGACAGCAGCCATTCGAAGGGCGCAAAAGGCGGAGTTCGAGCTGTCTCGTTCATGGTCTCATCCATTACTTGATAATCCCATGATTCGGGCCAAATGTGGCCTTATTGGCCAACATTACAGCCGCGGTGGATATCTTATCCCGCGATCTTCGCCACCACTTCCGCCGGGCTGAGGTTCTCGCGCGAACCGTCGCTGCGCTGCTTGACCTCGAGCTTGCCCTCGGCGAGGCCCTTCGGCCCGACCAGAATCTGCCAGGGAATGCCGATCAGGTCGGCGGCCGCGAATTTCGCGCCGGCGCGCTGGTCGGTGTCGTCATAGAGCACATCGACGCCCTTGGCCTGAAGCTCGCGATAAAGCTTCTCGCAGGCGCCATCGACGGCAGCGTCCCCCTGCTTCAGGTTCAAGATCACGGCCGTGAACGGTGCCACGGCTTCCGGCCACTTGATGCCGGCATCGTCATGGCAGGCCTCGATGATGGCGCCGACGAGCCGCGAGACACCGACACCGTAGGAGCCGCCATGGATCGGCACGTCGACGCCGTTGGGGCCGGCGACCAGCGCCTTCATCGCATCGGAATATTTGGTGCCGAAATAGAAGATCTGGCCTACCTCGATGCCGCGCGTGTTGACGCGCTTGTCGGCCGGCACTTCGCGCTCGTAGCGAGCGGCATCGTGGACGTCCTCGGTTGCGGCATAGACCGACGTCCATTGCTTGATAATCGGCGTCAGATCGCCATCGTAATCGACGTCGTCGGGCGGGATCGGCAGGTTCAGCACGTCGCTGTTGCAGAATACGCCGGACTCGCCGGTTTCCGCGAGCACGATGAATTCATGGCTGAGATCGCCGCCGATCGGCCCGGTCTCGGCGCGCATCGGAATCGCCTTCAATCCCATTCGCGCGAAGGTGCGCAAATAGGCGACGAACATCCGGTTATAGGAACGGCGCGCCGCCGCCTCGTCGATATCGAAGGAGTACGCGTCCTTCATCAGGAACTCGCGGCCGCGCATCACGCCGAAGCGCGGACGCTGCTCGTCGCGGAACTTCCACTGGATGTGGTAGAGATTGAGCGGCAGGTTCCGGTAAGATTTGACGTAGGCGCGAAAGATCTCGGTGATCATTTCCTCGTTCGTCGGCCCATAGAGCAGTTCGCGCTTGTGGCGGTCGCTGATGCGGAGCATTTCCGGACCGTAGGCGTCGTAGCGGCCGCTCTCGCGCCAGAGGTCGGCGAGTTGCAGCGTCGGCATCAACAGTTCCAGGGCGCCGGCGCGGTCCTGTTCCTCGCGGACGATCTGCTCGATCTTCTTCAAAACCCGGAAGCCCAGCGGCAGCCAGGCGTAAATGCCGGCCGCCTCCTGCCGCATCATGCCCGCGCGTAGCATCAGCCGATGCGAGACGATCTCCGCCTCTTTCGGATTTTCTTTCAGGATGGGTAGAAAAAACCGCGACAACCGCATGGGACAACTCGAGGAATCAGTGGGCTACCGGAAGAGGTGCAGTGAAACCGGATCGGGTGCGAAAACACAAGGCCAGAAGCCGCGAAAAAGCCTCTGAAAACGCGGATTTGTAGGTCGTTTTGCCTGTGAACTGTTGGTTTTGCAGGGTGCGCAAAGCGACTTGTCCGCCTAGCTCGAAGAGCAAAGGCGGAAGCGTGCCCACGATATCCAGCGATCTGCCGATAGATGGTGGGCACGGCGCAAATACGCCTTTGCCCACCCTACACAAGCCTACGCAAGCCGCCCACTATTTCTTCATGCCGGAATGATCGTGCTTCGTGCCCATGTGGCCTGAATGATCCGCACCCGCCGGCCCCTGCGCACCAACGCCCTGCACGTCGAGCGACAACGTCACCTTTCCCGCCTTCTCGAATTCGAGGGTGACCGGCACCTTGTTGCCCTGCTTGAAGGGCTGCTTCAGATCCATCAGCATCAGATGATAGCCGCCCGGCGCGAGCTTGACGGTCTTGCCCGGCTCGATCGGCAGGCCCTTGTCGAGCGGCCGCATCGTCATGATGCCGTTTTTCATGGCCATCTCGTGAATCTCGACCTTGCCGATGTTGTCGCCCGAGCCGCCAACAAGCCTGTCCGGCGCGCTGCCCTTGTTCTCGACGGTGAGATACCCGCCGGCGATTTTTGCGCCGCTCGGCGTCGCGCGGCTCCAGGCCTGCGTGATGACGAGGTCTCCGGCCTTGACCTCCTGGGCGTGCGTGGGCGTGCCCAGGAGAGCAAACAGGGTGGCGAAGGCGAAGAATGGCAAGACACGTTTCATCGGATGTCTTTCGATTTATGAAGTATGGCCGACACACAACGGACGGCCGAGGGCCGCCGCCGCATTAACTTGAGAACGCTACGTTCGTGTTCACAATAGCGGGATTGCATCCTTATTTGTTCGCGGCCCTTTGCTGAACCAACCATTTTTCGATGTCCGGTATTTCTGCCGAACCTTCGATCGTGGTGACGGTTCCATCCCGCCCGATCAGGAGCGTGCGTGGGATATCCCCCTGCCAGGCGGGGTCAATCTCGAATCGAAGGCGTTCGACGAAGCCGTCGCGGAAAATCCAGTTCTCCACTGTCCCGAGCCCGGCCTTCTCCAGCATCGCACGCGTTGCGCTGTCCAGGTTCGGGACCAGATCGGCGCTGATCATCACGACGTCGATATTATCGGAATGGTCCTTCATGAATTGTCCGAGCAGCGGCAATTCGACCTTGCAAGGACCGCAGGTAACGCCCCAGAAATGCACCAAAGTCGGACGCCCGGCATGCGAACGCAGCACGTCCTGCCAGCTTCCGCGCACAAACGGCTTGAGCGTAAGCCCGGACGGCGTCTCGGCGCCGGGCGCGGCGCCCAGACAGGCTAGGAGGAACATGGCGGCGAGCAGGAGGCGTTTCATGATCCATCTCCGATCGGCAGAAGGCGATAGCCGTCGGCCTTCGTCATCCAGGACAGGTAGGTCTTGCGTCCATCGCTGACCAGCAGCGGGTGGTCCGATGTATCCGTCGTCGTGGCGATCGCTGATGGCGTTGACCAGCTCTTGCCCTCGTCGCGCGACGTCATCGCGTTAATCGCCGTCTTCTCGCCGTCGAACTCCTTCCAGACCATGGTGGTGCCGTGCGGACCGGCAAGGACGTATGGCCGTGTCGGGTTACGATCGGCGCGGCCGAGCGGAAGCGGATCGGAAAACGTGCGGCCTTCGTCCTGCGAGCGAGCGTAGAACAGCCCCTTGCGCGCCTTGCCGCTCGTGTACCACGTCACGTGGTAAGTGCCCGCGGGTGAGATGGAAAGGCTTGGCCCATGGTGCGGGCACGCGGCGATCTGCCAGTCGTCGTTGCTGACGCGGCGAACCTCGCCCGGCGCATCCGGATCGGCGAACGTCATGATCGCGTGATCCCGCACGCCGCCTTCGAAGATGTTCCTGAACACGACCACGGGGCGGCCCGGGCCTGCGAACGCCAGGCCAAGCCGGCAGCATTCGCAGGTGTTGTCGGCTGCCAGGTGCGTCTCGGAATAGACCGCGCCGCCGTCCTTCGACGACGCGAAGAACAACCCTGCGCCTTGGTATTTCCTGCCCTCCTCACGCGCCGGCACACGGTTGCGCTTGTCGATCCAGGCCGCAAACACCGAACCGTCCGCATCAAGACCGAGCGCCACGAAGCGCTGGCTCTCATTGCTCGACGTGATCGGCCGCAGCTCGGCAAAGCTCTGGCCGCCATCGGCCGACCTGGTGGTCAGCACCTGGCCATTGAACGCCTTGTCCCGGAAGCGCGAAAACGCCAGTGCAATGCCGCCATTCTTCTCGATGACGACCTGGGGCCGTGCGTCCGGTCCCCAATCGAGGTTGAGTTTTTCCCTGGTCACCTGAACCGGCGCAGAAAAGCTGCGGCCCTCATCCTTCGAACTCGCTACCGATATATGCCCGCCTGCCATCCAGGCGAGCCACAGCGTTCCGTCCGGCGCGAAGGCCGGCGTCACCTTCGACGCGCAGCGCAAGATGGCATCCTCGCACGCCGCTTCCGAGGCATGCTGATGATGGCTCATTTGTGCGTTCGCTGCGCTTTGGCAAAGCGCGAAGGCGAGCGTGGCGAGCAGGCTCATTCGCAGCATGGCTTTACTCCTCCTGCGTTGTTGTCCGGTCATTTGAATGCCAGCTTCATTCCGGCAATGAACGCGCGCGGCGAGCCGGCGTAGACCGAGCCGGCCGTGCTGAGACCTTGGAGGCCGGCGGCCGTGACCGTGTTTCCGATATTGTTCGCGGAAGCCACATAGGTCCGGTCGAACACGTTCCTGACCTCGAAGTAGAGATTCAGCGACTTGAAATAGTCGGACACGAGGTCCGTCTTGTAGTGGACGTTGAGATTGACCAGTTCGTAGCCGGGCGCCTTCTGCAGATTGGCGTTGTCCATCCAAAACGAGTCCTTCCACTGCACCTCGACGAACGCGCCGAGGCCTGCAAGCGGCCCCCACATCTGTTCATAGCCGAGCCGCGCCGTCAGTTCGTGCGGCGAGATGCCAGGGATCTTGTTGCCGGCGCGGTTGAAGCTGAAGACCGTCCCGCCTGCGCCTTGGCTTCTGATGTCTTCCGTATATTCGGTGTAGAATTGATCGAGATAGGTATAGGCTGCAGTGAAGCGCCAGCCCGGATAGAATTTCCAGTCGGCGGCGAGTTCCACCCCGCGATGCTCGGACCGCGGCGCGTTGAATGTGTAAGTGATGCCTGCCGCCGGCGTCGCCTGGGTCACAAGTTCGTCTTTGAAGAATTCATAGAAGGCGGTCGCGCTGAATTTGAGTGTGGTGTTTGGCGTCCAGTCAAAGCCGAAATCATAGCCGATGTTCCTCTGCGTCCTTAGCTGCGTATTGTTGCCGTTGGTGCCGTCAGAGAGACTGAAGAGGTTGCCGACCTGCGGCGTGCCATATCCGGTGGCGACGCGCGCGCGCAACAGCCATTCGGGATTGAGCTTGTAGAGAAGTGCCAGCTCGGGCGCGGTGTTCTGGAATTGCCGGTCGGCCGTCGTTGGGGTGATCGTCGGGTTCGGAACCGGCGACGTTCCGTAATTGTAAGCGGTATTGATCCCCTTCAGATGTGTGGTTTCCCAGCCGATGCCGGCAATGGCGGTCAGTTGCGGCGTCAGTTTCAATTCCTCGCGCGCACGAACGCCGTAATTCGTGGTCTCGCTCCAGGTATTGCTTTGCAGCCTGCCCAGCGTCGCATTGCCGCCCGGCATCAGCATTCGCGTATCGCTCGACGCGGTCAGCGTGTTGTAGAAGGCGCCGAAATAGGTAGTGGACTCCAAGCCGAAAATTTCGCCGCGCTTGGTGATGTCGCTCATGTAGTTGTACGACGGAAAATCGCCGATCGCGCTGGTGGCGCCGGTCGGCTGATTGATGTTGCGGTCGTCGAACACAAACTGGTTGCGCCAGGTGGTGGTGTTGTCGAAATCGTGCTCCCATCGCCCGCCGACGATGGTTCGGCGGTCGTTACGCCCGAGGCCGGCCTGTAGCGCCGTTTCCCGATCGGTTCCTGCGGCGGTGTTGAAGCCGTTATTGTTCAGCAAGACCGTTGCACATCCACGTGCGACTGCGGCGGCGTCGCCCGTCGCGCAGCCTTGCTGGAACGGATTTTGGTAGAACTGGTTGAGCGTGTACCGGAGCGGAAGGTGGGTATCGAGATTGTTGTTGATGAATTTTACGGTGAAGCGGTCATCGGGCGTCGCCTGCAACGTGCCTAAGAAATTCACCGTCTGGGTGTTGAACCAGCTATTGCCGATAAATCCATCGCCGCGCGCATCGCTGGCAAACAGCGAATACTCGAAATTGCCGACCTTCTTGCCTGCGGCGAGGTAGTTGTTGAGATAGCCGAAGCTGCCGCCATCGACGCCGTATTCGACCCCCTCGATGGTACGTCCCGGACGGGTGCGGAAATTAAGCGCGCCGCCGATCGCGTAGTTGCCAAAGAGCGCCGACGACGGACCCCGGATGACATCGATCGCGCCATAGGCCTTGGGGTCGATCAGATCGCTGCGGGAAAGCCCGTCCGGCTGCGTGACCGGAAAGCCGTCGTCAAAGATCACGAGGTTGCGGATGCCGAAACCGTTTCGGGCGTTGGAACCGCGAATCGAGATGCCGATATCGCGCGGCCCGTTGCCCTGCTTCACCGAGATACCCGGGCTGTCGCGCAGCACGTCGGCCAAGGAGAACGCCGGCCGGTTCTCGAACCGGCTGCGGTCGATGGTCGTCTCGGTCTGGCCGTTGGGCGCCTGGTAAAGGAGAGCCCGCGCCACGCTCGGGGTGATGCCCGCGGTTAGCGGTGCAGCAGGCGCGGGGTCCGCCGAAGGCGGCCTCGCCTGCGTCCGGGCAGACGCACGAACAACCGGCTTGCGGGCCGCAGCCCGGGTGGCGGTGCGCGGCGCATCGATGGTCACCGCCGGCAGTGCGGTCTGGGCGGTCGCATTCGACGGCATGAGAGATAGCGCGCTGCCGAGCGCGAGCAGGCTCGCGCTCCCCAAGGCACGATGAGGATACATAGAACATTCCTGACGCCAGCTCTTTGGCCGGCTTGCTCAATTGAACGAACTGGCACGGCGGCGGCCGCACCGGTTGACGGAGGTCAAGTGAGGTCAGGAAATGGCAGGAGGCGCGCGCGCCTGCGCATGCGAGCCGGCACGGGAAGCGAACCGGTCGAGGGTAAACTCGACCCAGACCACACGTTCGGCCTGGCGATCGATCGCGATGATCTCGGATATCTGCGGCGGGTCGACCGGGGCTCCGGTCTGCAGCACGTTGCAAACCGAACAGCATCCGTCATGGGCGCGGTGGCCGGCCTGGTCGGCCTGCCCGGCACCAGGCGCGCCATTGCCGTGGCAGATCACGGCGCCGGCGAGCGGATCGGAGGCCGCGATGCTGGCCGCCCAGCATGCGCCGATCGGTGCAAAAATCTGCACCACCAGTGCAATCAGGACGATTGGCAGGAAATTCCTCAGCCGGCGGCGCATCGCAAAACCCATTCGCTTCAGACCTTAATCACCCCTGGAGTCCGAAGTCGAGATCAGGTTCCTGGAACTATGTTGCGGCTTCAAGGAGTAAACTTGGCGAAAAGAGATGCGTTTTGCAGCATTTGGAGGCCCCCCCTACCATAATACCAAGCCTCAGGGGTAATGCAGCTAAATCCACAACTGAAAGTAGCAGATTGCCAATCATTTCGCAGAGTGCTGGAATTTTGAACAAACGTTGCCGAAAATGGTGACAAGGCGAAAAAGATGGTCTACCAATTCAAGCTCAGGCTGGCCGAGAGGCAAAGCTTGGTGGTCCAAGTCTCGGGAGGAGCCCTGACGCGCACAAGCAGCGTCGCCTCGTCAATCAAGAGCAAATCTAAATTTTCGAGGAAATTAAGGGTCGACACAATTTTTGAGCAGGGCTTGGTGCCCTGCTCTTTTTTTTCGTGATGATCGCAAGCGACAATGACGGCATCGTCAAATCCGATCGAGCGAAGTTTTGCACTGGCCGCCGAGCGCTGCGAAGATCTGACGCCGCTGGTCTATCGCCGCCTGTTCGAGTCGCATCCTGAAGCGCGGACGATGTTTCGCACCGAGGGCAGCGAACTCGTCAAGGGTTCGATGCTCGCTTTGGCGGTCGACGCCATTCTCGATTTTGCCGGCGAGCGCAGCGGCCATTTCCGCCTGATCGCATCGGAAGTTTCGTCGCACGACGGTTTCGGCACGCCGCGCGAATTGTTCGTCGCGTTCTTCGGCATCATCGCGCAGACGCTGCGCGATGTGGTCGGGGCAGACTGGTCGGACGAAATCGATGCGGCGTGGCAAAAATCGCTCGGCGAGATCGAAAGTCTCGTTGCAGCGCAGTGAATCGGCGCACCAAAGCCTCCTGGAGCTCATTGAGACGGACGATCAAGTCATCCGGTGGCGGAAACGCGCTGGGTGTGAAAGACTGCCTCGATCCGCGGTGCGTGCAATCGACGCCGACGGCGATAACAAACGATAAGCGAGGGAGCAAACGATGTCCGGAACTGACAAAACGGCAACGACCAGGCGCGACCTTCTTCAGGCCGCGGGCGTGGCTGGCGCAGCCACCGCCCTGCTCGGGGGACTGGGTATTAATCCAGCGCTGGCGGCAGCGGCACGCTCGGAAAAACCGTTGAAGGCTGCGTTCTCCAATGCAGGCCTGCAGGCGACCTGGTGCGCCCAGGGCAAGCAGGCGGCGGAATGGTGGGGCAAGCTGTTCAACGTCGAGGTCACCTGGTTCGACGGCCAGCTCGACGCGGTCAAGCAGCGCGCGGCGATCGACAACATGGCGTCGCAAAAATGGGACTTTGTCGCCATCCAGGCATTTGGCATCGGCACGCTGACCCAGCCCGTGCAGAAGATGATCGATGCCGGCATTCCCGTGATCGACATGGACACGCTGATCGCGCCGCTCGACCAGATCAAGGTGCATTCGTTCCTGGCGCCCGACAATGAATTCATGGGCGCTTCCGTGACCCAGGCGCTGTGCAACGCGATAGGCGGCAAGGGCAAGATCATCATGACGCAGGGCGCGCTCGGCCATACCGGCGCACAGGGCAGAGCCAAGGGCTTCAACACGGTGGTGAAGCAGTTCCCGAACATCGAGGTGCTGGACACGCAACCCGCGGATTGGGATGTCTCGAAGACGGCACGGCTGTGGGAAACCTATCTCACCAAACATCCGCAGATCGACGCGGCGTTCTTCCACAATGACGACATGGCGCTGGCTGCCTACAACATCATGAAGGCGCGCAACCGCACCAATATCCTGATCGGCGGCGTCGATGCCATGCCACCGGCGATCCAGGCGGTGAGCGAAGGCCGCATGTTCGCGACCGTCCGCAATCCCTCCTGCCGCATCCATGGCGGCGCCATCGTCGCCGGCGTCGCCGCGGTGACCGCAGGCGAGAAGAGCGGACAGGGTATCCCGAAGCACGTCATCACCGACGGCCCGGTCGTGACCAAGGCCAACGCGGCGGGCATGCAATGGATGCAGGACCACTTCCTGATCTGAGCCAGCATGCCCGCGGGATTTAAGCCCATCCTCGAACTGCAAGAGATCACGAAGGCCTTCGGCGGCGTCGAAGCCCTTCGTGGTGTCGGCTTCGCGCTTTCTCCCGGCGAGATTCACGGTCTCGTCGGCGAGAACGGCGCAGGCAAAAGCACGCTGATGAAAATCATCGCCGGCGTGCACGCGGACTTCTCAGGCCGCTTCATCCTGGACGGAAAGGAAACCCGCTTTCGGTCGGTGCGCGACGCACACGCGGCGGGCATCGCCATGGTCCATCAGGAACTCAGCGTGGCACCCGACCTGACGGTCGCCGAAAACGTGTTTCTCGGCAACCAGCCGACCAACCGCTTCGGCTTCGTGCAGTGGCGGCGCATGGCGCGCGAGGCCGGCGAGCAACTGAAGCGGTTTGGCATCGACGTCGACCCGATGTCGCGGCTCGGCGACCTTCCGATCGGCCTGCAGCAACTGATCGAGATCGCCCGCGTGCTGTTTTCGGGGGCCCGCATCATCATCCTGGACGAGCCGACTTCGGCGCTGTCGCCGCCCGAGGTGGAGCGCCTGTTCGCGACCCTGAAGCGGTTGCGCGACGAAGGCACCAGCATCGTCTTCATCTCGCATTTCATTGAGGACATCCTGCGCGTCTCCGACGTCGTGACGGTATTCCGCAATGGACGGAAGGTCGCGGAGACCAGGGCCGCCGAGACCAGCAAGCCCGCGCTGATCGAGGCCATGATCGGCAAGGGTCGCGAGGCACTGGAGGAGACCTACACCCATGACGTCATGCTGCCGCCGCCCGCCGAGAAGGCGGTGGTGCTGAATGCCAGCGGGCTCTCGCTCGCCCGCAGCCTGCGCGAAGTCTCGTTCGACGTCCGCGCCGGCGAGGTGCTCGGCATCTATGGCTTCATGGGCTGCGGCCAGCTCGAACTGGCGCGGATCCTGTTCGGCAAGCTCAAGCCCGACCAGGGCACGCTGGCGATCGCCGGCGACCAGAAGACCTTCCGCAGCACGGCTGACGCACGCCGTGCCGGAATAGCCTTCGTGCCCGAGAGCCGGCGCGACATGCTGTTCCACCAGGAGCCGGTCTACAAGAACATCTCGATCAGCGTCCTCGACCGCATTTCATCCCTGCTGCTCAAGCCGTCGCGCGAGCGCGCCATCGCCACGCGGCAGGTCGACCAGTTGCGGATCCGCCCCGCAGCCGTCGAGCTCGATCTCGGCATGCTCTCGGGCGGCAACCAGCAGAAGGTGGCGCTGGCGAAGTGGCTGAGCTACCCGCCGCGGCTGCTGGTGCTGTGCGAGCCGACCCGCGGCATGGATGTCGGCGCCAAGGACGACGTCATCCACATCGTCAGGGATTTGCGCGCCAAGGGGCTCGCCGTGATCGTGCTCTCCACCGAGCCGGAGACGGTGCTGTCGCTCGCCGACCGCATCATCGTTCTCAAGCGCGGCGCGGTGGTGCGGGAATTTTCCAACGAACGGATCAGCAAGGACCGCCTGCTCGAAGCGGCGTGAGGAGACCGACATGACTTCAGGTGAAAGCGTGACAGTCCCCGCTTCGGATCGCAAACGCCGGCACCGGTTCGCCGTGATGCTGCGCTCTCAGATGCGCAACATCGCCCCGTTCCTGACACTGATCTGCCTGTTCGGCTTCTTTGCCGCCGCCAGTCCCTCTTTCGCAACGCTGGACAATTTCGGTAACATCCTGACCCAGATATCGGTCACCGGCATCATCGCCGTCGGCCTCACTTTCGTGATCCTGTGCGCCGAAATCGACCTCTCGATCGCAGCCATCGCCAACGTCACCGGCATTGCGGTCGCCTATTTCACGCTGCAGGAATCCTACGTCAACATTGCCAACGTCCCGATGCCCGGATGGGCCGCGATCCTCCTGGCGCTGGCGCTGTGCGCCCTGCTCGGCCTCGTCAACGCGTTCGGGCTGACGGTAATCGGCATCCCCTCCTTCATCATGACGCTGGCGATGATGCAGATCGCGGCCGGCATCTCCGCGCTATTGGTGCGCGGCCAGATCGCCTACAAGGTGCCCCCGCTGGTCTCGACGCTCGGATCAACGTCGATCGGGGGCATCCCCTGGATCGTGATCGTGGCCGCGCTGATGCTGCTCGGCGGCCATCTGGTGCTGACCTATACGCGCTTCGGCCGCTACGTCTACATGGTCGGGGGCAACCGCGAGGCCGCCGAATACTCCGGTCTCAACGTCAAGCTGATCCTCGGCAGCGTCATGGTGATATCAGCCGTCTGCGCCGGCATCGGCGGCATGCTCGGCGTTGCCCATTTCGGCAGCGCGCAGCAGAACGAGTTCGACACCTACCTGCTGGATTCGATTGCCGCCGTCGTGGTCGGCGGCACCAGCCTGTTCGGCGGCCGTGGAGGCATCGGCAACACCATCGTCGGTCTGTTCGTGCTCGGCGTCCTCAACAACGGACTCGACCACGTCAACATCGACAGTTTCCTGAAGATATTAATCCGCGGCCTGATCCTGCTGGCGGCGCTGATCATCAACGTCTATGCGCAGCGCTTGCGGGAACGGACTGCTGAATAAGACCGGGGTGCTCCGCTTCACTCCCGGCTTTGGCTTCGATCGTGGCCGGAGCTGCGATCTTTTCCTGCATTTCTTCGCAGATCTTGCGGACCTCCGCCGTCACCAACGAGCAGTTCTCGATTTGAAGGAAGACGCGTTTGGCCTCCGCGCGGTAGCGCGCCGCGGTTTCCTTCAGTTCTTCGGTCACTGCCAGCGCTTCGCGCGTCATGGTCTCGCACTGCCTGGCCCGCTCGATGAGCTCAACGCCCAGCGCCTCGATGTCTTTCGCCGCGGCTTCATATTCGCGGACAACAGCTTCAGCCGACAGCTTGCCGATCTCCGTGGCCCCGTCGCTATGCTCCACATAGTCTGGCATCCCCAGATTCGGAGCGCGTATGGAGGGCGGCGCGAAATCGGTCGGCTGGGATTCGTGAATTGGCAGTTTGCGAAACTCTTGTTCGATCTCCCGCTCAAGATCGATCGCGTCTAAAATCGGCGGGTTTGTTGAACGTGCCATGGCAGCGCTCCTTCAATGAAAATGTGAACAGACACCAAAATGTCTCGAAATGTGACTTAGACGGTTAGCTTGCTTGTGGAAGCGAGCAACCAAATCCCTCGGGTAAGCTTGCTATTTAACCTTTATGTCCGCGCCGAAGGTTAATTCTGGAACTATCGAGAAGATCGCCGTCACGGCGGGCGTCCGCGATTCAGCTCGAAGAGATTGAGCGGCGGTATGATCCTGCCGACGGCGCTCGTCATCAACGTCGATGCGCAGCGCTTTTCCGAGCGGACCGCCCGACGGGCGTTGCCATCCGCCTCCCGGCTATGCGCAACGAGTGCGGAAGCGGACGGCCGACTAAGCGGACTGACGATAGATCGGCCTTTAGCCGTGATACGCAAACAGCTCGATGGGCTCGCTGAAGCCGCGCACCGGATATTCGCCGACGCGCTCGAGATCGAAATCGCTCTCGACGAAGTCGGCGAATGCGCGGGACAACAGCACAGTTCTTCCCAACTGTTTGGTGAGGGTTTCGAGCCGCGAAGCCATGTTGACCGCAGGACCGATGACGGTGAAGTCGAGCCGGCTGCGCGACCCGATATTGCCATACATAACGTCTCCGACGTGGACGCCAATGCCGTAGTTCAGCGGCGCACGACCGGCTTCGCTGTTCTTTTCGTTGAGAGCAACCATGGCCTGACGGGCTTCGGCCACGGCATGCAGCAGATCTGCACAGGCCGACGGGTGGCTCAGCGGAAAAATGGCAAGCAGACCGTCACCAATGAACTTCAGTATTTCCCCGCCATGTCGCGCAATCGGCTCCGACATCGCGTCGAAATAGCCGTTCAAGAGATCAATGACGTCATCGCGCGGCCAGTTGTCGGAGATCCTGGTGAAATCCCGCAGATCGCAGATCATGATCGCGGCGCGTACCGTCGTCCCGCTTCCGCGCCTGGTGGCGCCGGCCAGAATCAGCTCGCCCGCGTGGGACCCGACATAGGTTTCGAGCAAGGTTCGCGCCAGCCGGTTCTTGACACGGATTTCGCTGACCAGGGCCAGAATCGGCAACAGTTTCAACAGGCAGCCGATATGCGCGTCGTCGAAACCTCCGGGCCGGTCGGTTGCAAAGGTCACGATATGCCGCTTGCCGAGCGTATGGTAAAGCGGCCACGCCACATAGTCGGTCAGGCCTTTCTCCCGCATCTCGTCATAGACGGCGTGCTTGCGGCCCGGTGACGGGTCCCGTTCGAGGTTCTCGCGCACCTCAGTGGCACCGTCATGGATTTCGTTGGCGGGGCTACCGATGTATTCGGATCGCTCCCTGACATCGTAGTCGACCCTCGCGATTTCTGCCTCGCGCATCCCATCGACCCACATGATCCGTGCACCAAGCCATTGCGGATGGTGGATCAGGATATGAAGCGACGCCCGCTTGACAGGAATGCCCGCCCGCTGGAGCCGGACACACAGCTCAGCGAAAATATTGTCAATGAAGCGCTCATCGCGCGTGTCGTTTGTCAGCCAGTGCAAAACATCGCTGTCAGGATGCGCGGCGACGGGATCGATTTTTGGCGGCGCGTTCATATCTTGCTCCTGAGCAGTGTTCTGGATCGACGGTACAGGATATGTCGTGTTCCGGCGCGACGACGTCAATGGAGTCCGTGGCAGGGTCTCGCCCGCAAGCAACGTGAACGGACCTGAAGCAATCAGGCGAAGTCCGGCTGCCAGTTGCGCGCTTCCCGCGCAGCTTTCGTCACGGTGCTGATCGTTGGAAACGAGGCCGCCTCCACCATCATCGCACGCGCCAGCCGCAGGCTCCGCGCCTCGCACACCACCCGCCGCTTTGGATCCTCGATCGATTCGAAATCTATATTGTGCGCCAGCCCCAGAATGCGGCGGATGATCTTTGCGGCAGAAAATCCGACGGTATCCTCGAACAGCCGTGCCATATAGGCCTGCCGCTCGGCCTCCAACCGCGCGGCACCGGCATCGCCTTCGAACAGCGTCCGCGGATAGGCATCGCCTTCCGCTTGCGTCCGCCACAGGTCCAGGAACTCGCGGGCGAAGTCGCTCCAGACGTTCTCGACCGTTTCCAGCACCCACGTCTCGAAGGCGCGGCGCTCGCCCGGCGAACGCTCATGGCCGGCGGACGCCAGATAGGCCATCAGCAGATTGGCGATGACGGCGCCGATATCGAAACCCATCGGGCCATAGAATGCGAATTCGGGATCGATCACCTTGGTCTCGCCTTCCGTCACCATGATCGATCCGGTGTGGAGATCGCCGTGGATCAGGGCTTCCGGCGCGTTCAGGAATTTCAGCTTCAGCCGCGAGACCGCGACGTGAAGGTCGAGGTCTTCGCGGAAGGCTGCCGCGGTCGCATCCAGCCAGGGCTGTGTCCAGCGGTTCTGCTCGGCCACGCGGTAGGGATCGGTGAAGATCAGGTCCTCGGTGATCTTGCAGAGCGCATGGTTGCCGGCGAACGCGGCGATCCCCTCTTTCTTTTCGGCGGCGGAAACTGCGAGATCGGATGAAAGGAACAGTGTGCGCGCCAGAAACGTCGTAATGTCGTCGACGAAGCGCGGATAGGTGGTGCCGGCCACCAGCCCCTTGCGCATGATGATGTGCGGCTCGAGCAGCTCCATGACGACGAGCGCGAGCGCCTCGTTGTGGTGCAGCACATCAGGCACCAGTCCCGGCGCCAGCCGCGCCTGATGCGTCAACGCCAGATATTCGTAGTGCGAGCGCGATAGCGGCAGCGGCCAGCTCTCGCCGACAAGCCGCACGTAAGGCAGCGCCTGCTTGACCGCGACGCCGGCCGCCGTCCCCTTGACGATGAACACGAGGTTGAGGTTGCCGTCGCCGACCTCGCCGACGGACCACGAGGCCGGGGCGCCGCCAAGACGGGCCGCGACTTCGGGAAGTCCTGCGAGGTAGTCCCGCAGGTCGGCTTCATGAAGAATTCGATATTCGTCCTGCCGCGGATCAGCCAATGGTCGACGCTGTGAACTCATCGTGGTCTCCCCCCGTGCCGGCGCGGGAGTCGCGGTTCACTCCCGTTTCAGGAATTTGGAGCCGGCTTTTTTCTTTCACTGGATCATAGCCAAAAGACGTTGCTGACGGCCAGTGTCTCCGCCATCCCGACTTGCCCAAACGTCTCAAATGAGCTGCGCGAGCCAGACGGTGTGGCCGCCGCAGTCGGGGTCTTCCATGATATGCGAGACCACGCGAAACCCGCTTCGATCGAGCAATGAACGATATTCGGCCGCATCGAGGCTCGCATGATACAGCGGCTCGCCGCTAAAACTGCCGATCGCCTCGCCATGCGCGGGGCCGCTTGTGAACATCAGCGCCGCGTTGGGCGCTGCGTGTTCGCGAAACAACGGAAACATCCGGCGCTGGTCATCGTGGCCGAGGTGAAAGAAACTGTCCCAAGCAAGGATGCCGGAAAATTGCCGCCGCAAGGCGAGTGTTCGCATATCGGCAACGATCCATTCCTGCCCCGGAAAATGCTTTCGGCAGACATCGATCATCGCCGGAGAGGAATCGACGCCCACGACGGGATGACCAAGCCCGATCAGATACGCGGCCATCGGCTCGGCGGAGCCGCAACCGAGATCGAGGATCGGGCCAGCGGGCGGAAGCAGCGATCGGAAACGCTCAAGCCAGGGCTTTTCAAACAGACCGGCGCGTGCGCGGCTCTCAATCCAGTCCTGCGCCTTGCGCTGGTACAGATCGATGATCCGGCCGGCTTCCTCCGATGCCATTCAGGAACTCACACGGCTCATAGGCTGAGCCTACACTGTTTCCCGTCCCAGGAAATTCGAACCGATATCGGCCTTTATCTTGGTGGGGTCATATTCGCAAAAGACGCTTTCGGCGACCAGGGTGTAGCCCGGAATGATGGTGTTGAGCCTGACCGAGGTCAGCCCAATGACGGCGGTCTGCTGGCCCGAAGCGTCAGAACGGCAGCCCCATCAGCTTCGAGAGCCGCTCGATGTTCAGATAGCCTTGGTGATACGCCCACATCCCGATGCCGAAAATCACGGCCGAAACGATCGTGGTCCAGAGCAGCTTCCAGCCCATCCGCGCCATGACCGGCGCGCCGGGATCGGTGCCGGGAGCGCCCTCGCCGTCCTCGTGCTGGCTGCGGACGCCGAACGGCAGCGTCGTGAACAGGACGACCCACCACAGCACGAAGTAGATCGCAAGCGCGGTGGAGATGCTGTAAGCCATCAGCGTTCAAGCCTGTTCGATTTCGACGAGCGCGCCGGAAAAATCCTTGGGGTGGAAAAACAGCACCGGCTTGCCGTGCGCGCCGATCTTCGGCTCGCCGTCGCCCAGCACGCGCGCACCCTGCGCAATCAACGTATCGCGCGCGGCAACGATATCGGGCACCTCGTAGCAGATGTGATGGATGCCGCCGTCGGCATTGCGCTCGACGAATTTGGCGATCGGCGAGGCTTCGCCGAGCGGCTGGATGAACTCGATCTTGGTGTTGGGCAGCGTCACGAACACGGTGATGACACCATGCTCCGGCAGCGGCACGGCGTCGGAAATTTCAGCGCCGAACGCGCCGCCATAGATTTTTGCGGCCTTTTCCGCATCCTTGACCGCGATTGCCACGTGATTGAGCCGGCCCAGCATGACACTCCACTCCCTGCTTCGATGCGTTTCCCGGCGTACCCCGCGCGGTCCGCTAACGCTCTCTACCTCAAACCGCCAGAACGTGAACGAGGCAAATCGGCTTCTTGCCCCAGTTCTCGGCAATGACCGCCCGCACCGCGCGGCGCACCGACTCCGCCGTGGCGTCGGCGTCGCGCCGCCGCGCCCGCGGCAGGCCTTCAACGGTAGAGACCACCACGTCGAACACGATCTCGTCGATGAGCTCGCCGGCCACATTCTTCTCGGGGATGCCGACGAGATCAACCTCGGGATCGTCGGCCAGCTCGCCCTTGTCGGTCATGGCGATGGCGACAAAGGCGCAGCCGGCGAATCCCATCCGCCGCCGTTCCACGACCGCGCGCGATTTGGAATCCTCCAGGATCGCGCCGTCCTTGTAGAGCCGGCCCGCCGGCAGTTCGTCGATGATGCCGGGGTCGCCGGGCCCGAGCTTGACCAGGTCGCCATTGCGGCAGGTCATGACCTTGGGCACGCCGGCGGCACGCGCCAGCTTGGCATGCTCCGACAGATGCAGCGCCTCGCCATGGACGGGGATCAGTATCTGCGGGCGCACCCATGAGATCAGGTCGCGCAGCTCGTCGCGGCGCGGATGGCCGGAGACGTGGACGAGATCGTTGCGGTCGGTGATTACCTCGATGCCCTGGACGATCAGCCCGTTGATGATGGAGCCGACCGCCTTTTCGTTGCCGGGAATGGTGCGCGAGGAAAAGATCACGCTGTCGCCCTTGTTCAGCGTCACCTGCGGATGGTCGTTGTTGGCGATGCGGGCCAGCGCGGCGCGTGGCTCGCCCTGGCTGCCGGTACACAGCGCCAGCACCTTGTCGGGCGGGAAATGGCCGTAATAATCGGCGCCGCGAAAGTTCTGCACGCCATCGAGATAGCCGGTCTCGCGGGCGACCTGCACCACGCGCTCCATGGCGCGGCCGACCACGACCACCTCGCGGTCGGCGGCCTTGGCGGCGTCCGCCACGGCTTTGACCCGCGCGACGTTGGAAGCAAAGGTGGTGACGGCGACCCGGCCCTTGGCGGCGCCGACCAGCTTCTTGATGGTGGCGGCGACCTCGGTTTCCGACGGCGAGCGTCCGTCCCGCACCGCGTTGGTGGAATCGCCGACCAGCGCCAGCACGCCCTCATCGCCTAGTTCGCGCAGCCGCCGCTCGTCGGTCGGCAGGCCGATGATCGGCGTCGGATCGATCTTCCAGTCGCCGGTATGGAGCACGGTGCCCACCGAAGTGTGGATCGCCAGCGCATGCGATTCCGGAATCGAATGCGCGACCGGAATGAACTCGATGGTGAACGGCCCAAGCTCGACGCGGCCTCCCGACGGCACCACCGTTACCGGGATTTTCGGCGGGTTGCGCTCGGCGGCGCATTTGGCCTCGAACAGCGCAGCGCTGAATTGGGTCGCATAGACCTTGCATTGCAGCTTCGGCCAGAGATCCATGATGGCGCCGAAATGATCCTCATGGGCGTGCGTCAGCACCAGGCCCATCAGGTTGTTGCGCTCTTTCTCCAGGAAGCGGATATCGGGCATGATCAGGTCGATGCCCGGCAGATGCTCCTCGTCACCGAAGGAGACGCCGAGATCGACCGCGAGCCAGGACCGTTGGTGGCGGTTGCCGAGCCCATAGATCGACAGGTTCATGCCGATCTCGCCGACGCCGCCGAGCGGCGCAAAGGTCAGTTCATCCGGCCGCGCCATCAGGCTGCTCCTACTGACGCTGCCGCACCGAAATAGACCTCGCCCGCCGTGACGGCTGCGCGCTTGCCCTCGGCATTGCGAACGATCAGGCAGCCGCTCTCGTCGATGGTGTCGAACGTGCCTTCGACGGTCGCGGTTCCCGTGTTGATCGCGACCCGCTCGCCGAGACCGAAGGCATGCTCCAGCCAGGCTTTCCGAATGTCGGCGAAGCCGCGGCCGTTGTCCCAAATGCCGCGGAATTCAACCCAGGCCTCCGACAGCGCCGTGAAAAGCTCCTCCGCGCCGACATGGACGCCGAGCGCGGCGAGCGAGGTCGCCGGCGTCGGCGTGCCCTCGGGCGCGGCAATGACATTGGTGCCGATGCCGACCACCACGGCGAGCCGGTTGCCCGCCACAGCTTCAGCCTCCAGCAGGATGCCGGCGAGCTTCTGCCGCTCCGCCAGCACGTCGTTCGGCCATTTCAGGGTGAATTTCAGGGGGTCCGCGCCGGCCCGGCGCATATTGGCCTCCAGGCTGAGTTTCTGCAGCGCGCTTTCCAGCGAAAGTCCGGCGGCAAAGCCAAGCGTCGCTGCCACGGCCGGCGACACATCCATGACTTCGAGAATGCTGCTGGCGAGGTTGCCGCGCGGCGCGCTCCAGGCGCGCTGCCGGCGGCCGCGCCCCGCCGTCTGCTCCGTCGTGACGAACCACGTCGGTCCACGCTCGCCTTCGCGGGCGCGCGCCATGGCCTCGGCATTGGTCGAGCCGATCCGGTCGAAGGCGGCGAGCTTGTAGCCCGCCGCGGTGGCTCGCGGTCCGAGCGTGAACGTCATCTAGAATAACGACTTCGCCGCCGCCGTGGCGACGCTGACCAGCGGCCCCGGGTAGACGAAGAAGAAGATGTTGAAGATGCCGGCAACCGCCAGCACCGTGCGCAGTTCGATGCGCATCGGCTCAACCTGGCCGGCCGGCTCGTCGAAATACATCACCTTGATGATGGTGAGATAGTAGAACGCGCCCACGACGCTGGTCAGCACGCCGATGACGGCGAGCGTGAACAGGCCCGCCTTGATCGCGGCGACGAACACGTACCATTTGGCAAAGAAGCCCGCCAGCGGCGGAATGCCGGCCAGCGAGAACAGCAGCATCGCAAAGAAGAACGCCAGCATCGGATTGGTGCGCGACAGGCCTGCGAAATCGCTGATCTGCTCGACCGCCTGCCCGTTGCGCTTCATGGTCAGGATGACGGCAAACGAGCCCAGCGTCATCGCGACGTAGATCGCGATATAGACCAGCACGCCCTGCGCGCCTTCCACCGTGCCCGACGCGAGCCCGACCAGCGCAAATCCCATATGGCCGATCGACGAATAGGCCATCAGGCGCTTGATGTTCCGCTGCCCGATCGCGGCGAACGAACCGAGCGCCATCGAGGCGATCGCGACGAACACCAGGATCTGCTGCCATTGCGGGACGATGCCCGGGAAAGCGGTCAGCGTCACCCGGGTGAACACCGCAAGGGCTGCGACCTTCGGCGCCGAGGCAAAGAACGCCGTAACCGGCGTCGGCGCGCCCTCATACACATCGGGCGTCCACATATGGAACGGCACGGCGGATACCTTGAAGCAGAGCCCGGCCAGCAGGAACACGAGGCCGAAGACGATGCCGACGCTGCCGGTCTTCACCGCCGCAGCGATGCCCGCAAAATCGACCGTGCCGGTGAAACCGTAGATCAGCGAGGCGCCATAGAGCAGCATGCCGGAGGACAGCGCGCCGAGCACGAAATACTTCAGGCCGGCCTCGGTCGACTTCGCGTTGTCGCGGTTGCTTGCCGCGACCACGTAAAGCGCGAGCGACATCAGCTCGAGCCCGAGATAGAGCATGATCAGGTCGGCGGCCGAGATCAGCACCATCATGCCGAGCGTGGAGAGCAGCACCAGGATCGAATATTCGAAAATCCGCCGCGACGGATCGGACAGAAACTCCGTCGACAGGATCAGCGTAACCGCCGAGCCGATGATCGCAAGGATCTTCAGGAAGCGCGCAAAGTCGTCGACGATGAAGCTGCCGCCGAAGGTCGTGAGCTTGCCGGCGGGCAACATCAGTTCCAGCGCGCCGGTGACGACCAGCAGCACCACCGCGAGGCTGGTGACCAGACGGGTCGTCTCCTGCCCTCGGTACGCGCCGAGCATCAACAGCGCCATGGCGCCGATGGCGAGCACCAGCTCCGGCAATACCGGTAGCAACTGATAACCTGCACTCGAAAAGCTCATGACGTTCTTATCCTTGGCGCGTCTTCTTCATGCGAACCGGCTTCTCCACTTCGCTTGAAAACGCTACGTTATTGCGCGACCAGCGCGGCTGCCTTCACGGCAGTCACGGCGGCATTGTAATTGTTGACGAGTTGCTGAACCGAGGCCGCCGACATGTCGAGCACCGGCTTCGGATAGACGCCGAACAGGATGGTCAGCGCGACCAGCGGGAACAGCGTCAGGCTTTCGCGGGGCGTCAGGTCCTTGATGCTGGCGAGCGACGGCTTGGTCAGCGCGCCGAACACGACCTTGCGATAGAGCCACAGCGCATAGCCCGCCGACAGGATGACGCCGAGGGTGGCAAAGGTCGCTGTCGGGATCGAGACCTTGAAGGTGCCGAGCAGCGTCATGAACTCGCCGACGAAGCCGCTCGTGCCGGGCAGCCCGACATTGGCCATGGTGAACACCATGAACACCAGCGCGTAGAGCGGCATCCGGTTGACGAGGCCTCCATAGGCCACGATCTCGCGGGTATGCATGCGGTCGTAGACGATGCCGACGCACAGGAACAGCGCGCCGGAGACGATGCCGTGCGACACCATCTGGAACACGCCGCCGGCGACGCCTTGCGTGGTCGCGGCGAAGATGCCCATGGTGACGAAGCCCATATGAGCCACCGACGAATAGGCGATCAGCTTCTTGATGTCTTCCTGCATCAACGCCACCAGCGAGGTGTAGACGATGGCGATCACCGACAGCGAGAAGATCAGCGGCGCAAAGTCATGCGACGCCAGCGGGAACATCGGCAGCGAGAAGCGCAGGAAGCCGTAGCCGCCCATCTTCAACAGGATCGCGGCCAGGATCACCGAGCCTGCCGTCGGCGCCTCGACGTGCGCGTCGGGCAACCAAGTGTGCACCGGCCACATCGGCATCTTCACCGCAAACGACGCAAAGAATGCCAGCCAGGCCCAGGTCTGCAACGAGCGCGGCACGGCGGTTTGCATCAAGGTCGGGATGTCGGTGGTGCCGGCATTCCAGTACAGTGCCATGATCGCCAGCAGCATCAAGACCGAGCCGAGCAGCGTGTAGAGGAAGAACTTGAACGACGCGTAGACCCGCCGCGGGCCGCCCCAGACGCCGATGATCAGGAACATCGGGATCAGGCCGCCTTCGAAGAACAGATAGAACAGCACGAGGTCGAGCGCCGAGAACGTGCCGACCATCAGCGTTTCCAGCAGCAGGAACGCCATCATGTATTCGCGCACGCGGTTGGTGACGGACTTCCAGCTCGCGATGATGCAGAACGGCATCAAGGCGGTGGTCAGGATCACGAACGGCAGCGAGATGCCGTCGACTCCCATGTGATAGTTGATGCCGCTGGCGAGCCAGTTCGCCTTTTCGACGAACTGGAAGTCCGCACTTGCGGCATCGAAACGCCAGACGAGGATCAGCGACACGGCGAATGTGACCAGCGTGGTCCACAGCGCGATCCAGCGCGCATTGCGCTGTGCGGCTTCGTCGTCGCCACGGCTGAGATAGACCACCAGCGCGCCGAGCAGCGGCAGAAAGGTGACGACGGAGAGTATCGGCCAGGTTGTCATTACTGGCCTCCCAAGCCGAACATGAACCAGGTGATCAACCCTGCGACCCCGATCAGCATCGCAAAGGCATAGTGATAGAGATAGCCGGTCTGGATCTTCACCACGTTGCGGGTGACATCGAGCACGCGCGCCGAGACACCATCCGGACCGAAGCCGTCGATGACGAAGCCATCGCCCTTCTTCCACAGGAAGCGGCCGAGCCACTTCGCCGGGCGAACGAAGATGATTTCATAGAGCTCGTCGAAATACCATTTGTTGAGCAGGAAATGGTAGAGCATCTGATGCTGATTGGCGAGTTCGACCGGCAGATACGGCCGGCGGATGTAGAAGACATAAGCGATATAAAGGCCAATCCCCATCATGACGGTCGGCAGATAGACGATGGTCTTCGGAATATGGTGCATCTCGTCGATGATGTTCGGATGCATCTTCAGCGATTCGCGGAAGAACTCACCCACGCCGTGGCCGGCAAACAGTTCGTAGAACGGGAAACCGGCCAGGATCGAACCGGCGGCGAGGATGCCGATCGGAATCAGCATCCACAGCGGCGACTCATGGGCGGCCTCGTAATGGTGCTGGTCGTGCGGCTCGCCGTGGAACGTCTTGAAGATCAAGCGCCACGAATAGAACGAGGTCAGGCCAGCCGCGATCACCGTCATCGCGAAGCCGTAATACGCGAACGGGTTGTGCGCGACATAGGCCGACTCGATGATCGCGTCCTTGGAGAAATAGCCCGCAGTCAGTGGGAAGCCGGTCAGCGCAAGCGTGCCGATCACCATCACCGCATAGGTGTAGGGTATCTTGCGCCACAGCCCGCCCATGTTGCGGATGTCCTGCTCGTGGTGCATCGCGTAGATCACCGAGCCTGACCCTAAGAACAGCAGCGCCTTGAAGAAGGCGTGGGTGAACAGATGATACATGCCGACCGAATAGGCCCCTGCTCCCATCGCCACGAACATGTATCCGAGCTGCGAACAGGTCGAATAGGCGACGATGCGCTTGATGTCGTTTTGAACGAGGCCGACGGTCGCCGCAAAGAACGCGGTGGTGGCGCCGAAGAACATCACGACGGCCTGCGCGTTGGGCGCCAGTTCGAACAGTGGCGACAGCCGCGCCACCATGAACACGCCTGCCGTCACCATGGTCGCAGCGTGGATCAGCGCCGAGACCGGCGTCGGGCCTTCCATCGCGTCCGGCAGCCAGGTGTGCAGCAGGAACTGGGCAGACTTCCCCATCGCGCCCATGAATAACAGCAGGCAGATCAGCGTCAGCGCATCGGCGTGCCAGCCGAAGAAATTGATGGTCTTGCCCGAGAGCCCCTGCGCGCCGGCAAAGATGGTCTCGAAATCGGTGGTGTTGAGCAGCATGAAGACGGCAAAGATGCCGAGCGCAAAGCCGAAATCGCCGACGCGGTTGACCACGAAGGCCTTGATCGCCGCCGCGTTCGCCGACGGCTTCTGGTACCAGAACCCGATCAGGAGGTAACTCGCCAGACCGACGCCCTCCCAGCCGAAGAAGAGCTGGACCAGGTTGTCAGCGGTCACCAGCATCAGCATCGCGAACGTGAACAGGGACAGATAGGCGAAGAAGCGCGGCCGATACGGGTCCTCGTCCATGTAGCCGATGGAATAGAGATGCACGAGCGAGGAGACGGTGTTGACCACCACCAGCATCACGGCGGTCAGCGTATCGACGCGCAGCGCCCACGACACCTGCAGATCGCCGGAATTGATCCAGGGGAACAGCGCAATCCGGGCGTCATGGTGCAAGAAGCCGACATCGACCAGCGTCACCCAGGAAAGCGCGGCGGACACGAACAGAAGTCCTGTGGTGATCAGTTCAGCCGCGCGCGAACCCTGGGCCGGCGGCTCGGAGACGTGATGGTCGTCGTGGCCGTGATCGTCATGGGCTGCGGCAGCGCGCGCATGATCGCCAAGGCCTTGATCGTGATGTCCGTGGTCGTGATGCTTGACCTCATCGCCGCTCGGGTTGCGCGCATGCGCCCCGAAGATCGCGATCAGGCCAGCCAGAATGGCGCCCAGCAGCGGCAGAAAGACGATTGCCTGAACCATAGCTGAGCCCTAGCCCTTCATCAGATTGACGTCTTCAACCGCGATCGAACCGCGGTTGCGGAAATAGACCACGAGAACCGCAAGACCGATCGCCGCCTCTGCGGCTGCAACCGTCAGCACCAGAAGCGCGAACACCTGGCCTACGATGTCGCCGAGGAAGGTCGAGAACGCCACGAGGTTGATGTTGACGGCGAGCAGGATCAGCTCGATCGACATCAGAATGACGATGATGTTCTTGCGGTTCAGGAAGATGCCGAGGATCCCGAGCGTGAACAGGGTGGCGCCGACCGCGAGATAGTGTCCCAGACCGATCGTCATTTCACCCACTCCGCTGCGTCCGTATCCTGCAGCCCCTGCCCCGACGCCACCTTGCGCACGGCCATCGCGAGTTCCGGCGTTCGCGCGTTCTGCACGTTGATGTCCTGCCGCTTGACCTTGGCCTTGTGGCGCAGCGTCAGCACGATGGCGCCGATCATCGCGACCAGAAGCACGAGGCCTGCGATCTGGAAGTAATGGATGTACTTCGTATACAGCACCAGCCCGAGCGCCTCGGTGTTGCTGACATTGGCCGGGATCGCCGCCGTGATCGATTTCGCCGTGCCGGGACTCATGACCCAACCGCCGACAACCAGCAGCAGCTCGGCGAGGAAGATGCCGCCGATCACCAGACCGATCGGCAGATATTCGATGAAGCCCTCGCGCAACTCGGTGAAATCGACATCGAGCATCATGATCACGAACAGGAACAGCACCGCGACCGCGCCGACATAGACCACGATCAGCATCATGCCGAGGAATTCGGCGCCCATCAGCACGAACAGGCCGGACGCGTTGACGAAGGCCAGGATCAGATACAGCACCGAGTGCACGGGGTTGCGCGAGACAATCACCATCACAGCCGAGGCCACGCAGACGCCGGCGAAGAGGTAGAAGAACAGTGCGGGAAGGATCATATCCTCACCTCACCGGTACGGAGCGTCGAGTTCGATGGCTTTCGCAATCTCGCGCTCCCAGCGGTCGCCATTGGCGAGCAGTTTCGCCTTGTCATAGTAGAGTTCCTCGCGGGTCTCGGTCGCGAATTCGAAATTCGGTCCCTCGACGATGGCATCGACCGGGCAGGCTTCCTGGCACAGGCCGCAATAAATGCATTTCACCATGTCGATGTCGTAGCGCACCGTGCGGCGGGTGCCGTCGTTGCGCCGCGGGCCGGCCTCGATCGTGATCGCCTGCGCCGGGCAGATCGCCTCGCACAGCTTGCAGGCGATGCAGCGCTCTTCGCCGTTCGGGTAGCGGCGCAGCGCATGTTCGCCGCGGAAGCGCGGGGAGATCGGGTTCTTCTCGAATGGATAATTGATCGTCGGCTTCGGCTTGAAGAAATAGCGCATGGCGAGAAAGAACGCCGATACGAATTCGCTCAAGAGAAGCGCTCGGGCTGTTGCGTTGACGTTGACACTCATGATGGCCTCACTTCGGCGCGATGCCGGCGAACTGCAGCACCCCGGCCACGATCACCACCATCGCCAGCGACAGCGGCAAGAACACCTTCCAGCCGAGCCGCATCAGTTGATCGTAGCGGTAGCGCGGCACGATCGCCTTCGCCATCGCGAACAGGAAGAACATGAAGAACAGTTTCAGCGCGAACCACACCACGCCCGGGATCCAGGTGAACGGCGGCAGCGCCACCGGCGGCAGCCAGCCGCCGAGGAACATGATCGTCGCCAGCGCGCACATGGTGGTGATCGCGACATATTCGCCGAGCATGAAGAGCAAATACGGCGTCGAGCCGTATTCGACCATGAAGCCGGCGACCAGTTCGGATTCCGCTTCCACCAGATCGAACGGCGGACGGTTGGTCTCGGCCAGTGCCGACACGTAGAACACCACGAACATCGGGAACAGCGGCCACACATACCAGTTCAGGATGGTGAGCTGCGGCAGCCCGATCAGGCTGGCGAAACCGCGGGCATTCTGCGCTTCCACCACGGCCGTGAGGTTGAGCGAGCCGGCGCACAGCAGGACCGTGATGATGACGAAACCGATCGAGACTTCGTAGGACACCATCTGCGCAGCCGAGCGCAGCGCCGCCAGGAACGGGTATTTCGAGTTCGACGACCAGCCGGCCATGATGATGCCGTAGATCGACAGCGACGAGATCGCGAAGATGTAGAGAATGCCGACGTTGATGTCCGCGATCACCCAGCCGAGATCCATCGGGATCACGGCCCAGGCGGCGAGCGCCAGGACACAGGACACCAAAGGCGCCAGCAGGAACACACCCTTGTTGGAGCCGGACGGGATGATCGGCTCTTTCAGCACGAACTTCAAAAGGTCCGCGAAGGATTGCAGCAGGCCCCAGGGGCCGACCACGTTGGGGCCGCGGCGGATCTGCACCGCCGCCCAGATCTTGCGGTCGGCGAGCAGGATGTAGGCGATCGCGATCAGCAGCACGACGAGCAGCAACAGGCTCTGCGCGACCATGACGATCAGCGGCCAGAGAAAGCCGGTCCAGAACGAGCTTGCGAACAAATCAGCCATCAGATCACGCTTACTCCGCTGCCGTCAGCATTCGCCCGGACGCCAGCCGGGAACATTCCGCCATCACCACTGATGCCCGTGCGATGGGGTTGGTCAGATAGAAATCCTCGACCGAACTCTTGAGCGGGGTCTTGTCGAGCTTGCCGCCCTTCTTGCCCGCGAGCGCCTTGACGTCACTGGCCTTGCCAGGCTCGATCTGGTCGATCCGCATCAGATGCGGGACGGCTTTGAACAGCGTCTGGCGCAGCGCCTGCAGGGAGTCATAGGGCAGCTTCTTGCCGAGCACGTCCGACAGCGCGCGAACGATCGCCCAGTCCTCGCGCGCCTCGCCGGGCGGAAACGCCGCGCGGCTGGCGATCTGCGCCCTGCCCTCGGTGTTGACGTAGAGGCCGGATTTTTCGGTATAGGCCGCGCCCGGCAGGATGACGTCGGCGCGGTGCGCGCCGCGGTCGCCATGGGTGCCGATATAGACCACGAACGTGCCGTCTGGCACCTTCACCTCATCCGCCCCCAACAGGAACAGCACGTCGAGCGTGCCAAAGGTCGTCATCTGCGCGAGGTTGAGGCCACCTGCGCCTGCCGCAAAGCCGACATCGAGCGCGCCCGCGCGCGAGGCGGTATCCTGCAAAACGGCAAAGCCGTTCCAGCCGTCCTTGAGCGCGCCTGCGCCTGCCGCGACCTTGGCCGCCAGCGAAAGCACGGCCGCGCCGTCATGACGCGCCAGCGAACCGGCGCCGACCAGCACGATCGGGTTCTTGGCGCCCTTCAGCACCTCGGCGAAGGAATGCTTGCCGCTGGCGAGTTCGGCGAGCGTATCGGTGCCCGCGCCGAGATAGTCGTAATCATAGGTGAGATCGGCCTTGGCGCCAACGAGAGCGACCTTGAGCTGGCCCGTGCGCCAGCGCTTTCGGATCCGCGCGTTGAGAACGGCGGCTTCCTTGCGCGGATTGGAGCCGATGATCAGGAGCGCATCAGCCTGCTCGATCCCGGCAATGGTCGGATTGAAGATGTAGGTCGCCCGTCCCGCCTTGGGATCGAAGGCGTCGCCGCCCTGCACCGCCAGATTGCTGGAGCCGTATCGGCCCAACAGATCCTTGAACGCAAACATCTCCTCGACCGCGGCGAGATCGCCGGCGATGGCCCCCATCCGCTTGCCGTCGCTCATCCGGACCTTGGCGGCGACCGCCGCGAAAGCCTCCGGCCACGACGCGGCGCGAAGCTTGCCGTTCTCGCGGATATAGGGCCGGTCGAGCCGCTGCGTGCGCAGGCCGTCGACGACGTGACGGGTCTTGTCGGAAATCCATTCCTCGTTCACCGCCTCGTTGATGCGCGGCAGGATCCGCATCACCTCGCGGCCGCGGGTATCGACGCGGATCGCGGAACCGACGCCATCCATGACGTCCACCGACTGCGTCTTGCCTAGCTCCCACGGACGCGCGGCAAAGGCATACGGCTTGGAGGTGAGCGCGCCCACGGGACAGATATCGACGAGGTTGCCCTGCAGCTCGGAAGTCAGCGCCTGCTCCAGATAGGTCGTGATCTCCATGTCCTCGCCACGCCCGGTCGCGCCCATTTCCGGCGTGCCGCAGACTTCGGCGGAGAAGCGGACGCAGCGCGTGCACTGGATGCAGCGGTTCATCGAGGTCTTGACCAGCGCGCCCAGATATTTGTCCTCGACCGCGCGCTTGTTCTCGGCAAAGCGCGAGGTGTCGACGCCATAGCCCATCGCCTGGTCCTGCAGATCGCACTCGCCGCCCTGGTCGCAGATCGGGCAATCCAGCGGGTGGTTGATCAGCAAAAATTCCATCACGCCTTCGCGTGCCTTCTTCACCATCGGCGAACGCGTGGAAATTTCCGGCGGCTCGCCCTTCGGGCCGGGCCGGCAGTCGCGCACGCCCCAGGCGCAGCTTGCGACCGGCTTCGGGCCGCCCTTGATCTCGACGAGGCACATCCGGCAATTGCCGGCGATCGACAGCCGCTCGTGGTAACAGAAGCGCGGAATTTCGGCGCCCGCAGCCTCGCACGCCTGCAGCAGCGTGTACTCTGGGGGCACATCGATCTCTTTGCCGTCGATGATGAGTTTGGTCATTGCTGTCTCAAGTCTTTCCCAGCTTGCAGTCTGGCGGTGTAACGCTGGCGGTCTTCATCGACGCCTTGATCCATCGCTGGGTCTCGGCGCCATAGGTGGCGAGATAGGCTGGCTGCGCCGCGCTCTTCTCGCACAGGAACGGCAGATGCGGCTTCACGTCATAGTCGCAAGAGGCCAGCCACTCGCGCTTTCCCGCGAAGGCGCCGATCGCTTCCTCGCAGGCGTAGAGGAAATACGTGACGAAGCTCTCGTACTGGACCTGTTCGTCGCCGCCCGCGGCCTTGATCTTCTCGTAGTCCGGCTGCGCGAATTTCGGATTCTTGAACGCGAGATCGGTGTAGCCCAGAAACGCCTGACGCGCGCTGGCAGCGCGGTTGTTGGTGCGGATTTCGTTGATCTGGAACAGGATCGCAACAAAGCCGAGCAGCGCCACGGCCGCCTGCGCCATCTGCGCCAGCGTCCCGTATCTCTGCCACCAGAAGCTCGGTTGCGACATCGCGATCACTCCGCCGCCACCATGTTCACGGGATCGCGCACGCCGGTATCGTCGATATCGGCCTTATGCGAATACTGATCGATGCGTGCCTCGATCTCGTGACGGAAATGCGCGATCAGGCCCTGGATCGGCCATGCCGCGGCGTCGCCGAGCGCGCAGATGGTGTGGCCCTCGACCTGCTTCGTCACCTCCAGCAGCATATCGATTTCGCGCTTGTGCGCCCGGCCCTCGGCCATGCGCGTCAGCACCCGCCACATCCACCCCGTGCCTTCGCGGCACGGCGTGCACTGGCCGCAGCTCTCGTGCTTGTAGAAATAGGAGATGCGCGCGATTGCCCGGATCAGGTCGGTCGACTTGTCCATCACGATCACGGCGGCGGTACCGAGGCCGGAGCGCAATTTGCCGAGGCTGTCGAAATCCATCGGCGTGTCGATGATCTGCTCGGCCGGCACCATGCGCACCGACGAGCCGCCGGGGATCACGGCCTTCAGATTGTCCCAGCCGCCACGAATGCCGCCGCAATGCCGCTCGATCAATTCGCGGAACGGAATCCCCATTTCCTCTTCGACGTTGCAGGGCCGCTCGACATGACCGGAGACGCAGAAGAGTTTAGTGCCGACATTATTGGGCCGGCCGATTGCGGCAAACCACGCCGCCCCGCGCCTGAGGATGTCGGGCGCCACCGCGATGGATTCGACGTTGTTGACGGTGGTCGGGCAGCCATAGAGGCCGACATTGGCCGGGAATGGCGGCTTCAGCCGCGGCTGACCCTTCTTGCCTTCGAGGCTTTCCAGCAGCGCGGTCTCTTCGCCGCAGATATAGGCGCCGGCGCCGTGCGCGACATAGATGTCGAACGGCCAGCCGTTGACGTTTTCCTTGCCGACCAGTTTCGCGTCATAGGCCTGGTCGATCGCGGCCTGTAGGCGCTCGCGCTCCCGGATGAATTCACCGCGCACATAGATGTAGCAGGCATGCGCGCCCATCGCGAAGCTTGCGAGCAGGCAGCCCTCGACCAGGAGATGCGGATCGTGCCGCATGATCTCGCGGTCCTTGCATGTGCCTGGCTCGGATTCGTCGGCATTGACCACGAGATAGCTCGGCCGGCCGTCGGTGGACTCCTTCGGCATGAACGACCATTTCAGGCCGGTCGGGAAACCCGCCCCGCCGCGCCCGCGCAAGCCTGACGCCTTCATCTCGTTGATGATCCAGTCGCGGCCCTTGTCGATGATCGCCTTGGTGCCGTCCCACGCGCCGCGACGGCGCGCGCCCTCCAGACCCCAATCGTGGAGGCCGTAAAGGTTCTTGAAGATGCGATCCTTGTCGTCGAGCATGACTTGAAGCTTCCTCAGATCAGCGATTGGACTGCGCGCAGGCGAGCCCCGGCACCGCGTGACTTCTCCATCACGCAGCCCCTCTCCGGCCGGTTTACGGACAATGTAACGTCACGCCTCATGTAGATTCCTTCAGCGTCGTCGGCCCGCCCACGGGCGCCGAGAACTGACGGTCGATCTGCGGTCCGGGCTTCGGCGGATTGCCAGAGGCAAAGCCGTCCAGCACCTTGCCGAAGCTTTCCTTGGTCAGATCCTCGTAAGTATCCTTCCAGATCTGCACCATCGGCGCATTGACGCAGGCGCCCAGGCACTCGACCTCTTCCCAACTGAAATTGCCGTCCTTCGACAGATGGAAGGGCTCGTGATGGATGCGGCTCTGGCACACCTCGATCAGGTCGCCGGCGCCGCGCAGGCGGCACGGGGTGGTACCGCACACCTGCACATGGGCTTTCTTGCCGACCGGCTGCAACTGGAACATGGTATAGAAGGTCGCCACTTCCAGCACGCGGATGTAGGGCATGTCGAGCAGATCGGCGACGACGCGGATCGCGGCCTCCGACACCCATCCCTCATGCTGCTCCTGCGCGCGCCACAGGATCGCGATCACAGCGGAGGCCTGACGACCCGGCGGATATTTTGCGATCTGCGCCTTGGCCCAGGCAAGATTCTCATCCGTGAACGTGAAGCTCGCGGGCTGCAATTCCTTCGGTGCAAGGCGGCGGACGGACATCGTTCAGTCTCTCATTGCACGCGGCGCCCGGCTTTCGCATTGAGCGCATCGATCCGGGCGAGCCAGAAGGCGCTTGCGGTGCCAAACACGTTGTAGCCGACATGGGTTGAAACCTTGATCCGGTCCAGGATCGAAAGGTCGGTCACGGTTTCAAGGCGATTGCTGCGCGGATCGTAGACGATCAGCGTCAGCGGGGTCTGTTCGAGGATGTAGCGCGACACGGTATGCTGGGGATCGTTGCCGTGCTCCTCACAGAGCAACACGCTGTCGCCCTGCATCAGCCGCGCGCCACCCTTCATGGCCTCGATCTCGACGCCTTCGACGTCGAGCTTGACCAGGTACTTTCCGCCAGGTGCGATCTTGCCGTCATCCAGGAGGTTATCGAGTGCGATCACCGGCACTTCCTCGCCGTCCGATTGCTCGCCGGCGATGCTGAAGGCCTCGTGCTTGGTGCCGGACAGGCGCGCGGTGCCGCGCGCGGCGCCGATCGCGCATTTCATCACTTCGAAACGATTGCCGTTGATTTTGGCGTTGTTGGCCAGCTTCGGGAAATTCTGCCCCGAGGGCTCGATTGCGATCGCCTTGCGTGAACCGAACGGCTTGCTCGACACCAACACCGACCAGTAGCCGTAATTGGCGCCGCAATCGAGCAGCGTATAGTCGACGTCGGCGGAATCCTGGAACAACAGCTCGAGCTCGTCCTCGTAATGGAAGCTGCGATTGAGCAGCTTGCTCCAGTAGCCGTCGCCATAGGGAAACTCGAACACGGCGTCGGGATTGAGTCTGACCTGGATGCCACGCTCGGACAGCGTCGTGCGCAACAGGTTGGCGCACATATTGTAGCCGCGATGGGAGAAGTTGGACGCCACCTTCGACCCCAGCACCAGCGCCAACGCAGCCAAACGCTCCCACGCGTTCGCTCCCTCGAGTACGCCCGAAGCCCGGTCAAACTGGATGGGCGCCTGCGCCATCACCGATCGACCTCTCCGAACACGATGTCGAGCGAGCCGAGAATGGCCGAGACGTCGGCGAGCAGATGGCCGCGGCAGATGAAATCCATCGCCTGTAGATGAGCAAAACCCGGCGCGCGGATCTTGCATTTGTAGGGCTTGTTGGTGCCATCCGAGACCAGATAGACGCCGAACTCGCCCTTGGGCGCTTCGACGGCGGCATAGACTTCGCCGGCCGGCACATGCACGCCTTCGGTGTAGAGCTTGAAGTGGTGGATGAGGGCTTCCATCGAGCGCTTCATCTCGCCGCGGCGAGGCGGCGCGATCTTGTTGTCTTCGACCACGACGGGCCCCTGGCCGTCCGGCGAGTTCAGCTTCGCGATGCACTGCCTCATGATGCGGACCGACTGGCGCATCTCTTCCATGCGCAGCAGGTAGCGATCGTAGCAGTCGCCGTTCTTGCCGATCGGAATGTCGAAATCCATCTCGGCATAGCACTCATAGGGTTGCGACTTGCGCAGGTCCCAGGCCGCGCCGGAGCCGCGCACCATCACGCCCGAAAAGCCCCACTCCCAGGCCTGCTGCAGCGTCACCACGCCGATATCGACGTTGCGCTGCTTGAAGATGCGATTGCCGGTCAGCAGCGTGTCGAGGTCGGCGACGACTTGCAGGAACGGATCGCACCAGGCATCGATATCGTCGATCAGCTTCTGCGGCAGATCCTGGTGCACGCCGCCGACGCGGAAATAGGCCGCATGCATGCGCGAGCCGGAGGCGCGCTCGTAAAATTGCATGAGCTTTTCGCGCTCTTCAAATCCCCACAGCGGCGGGGTCAGCGCGCCGACGTCCATTGCCTGCGTGGTGACGTTGAGCAAATGCGACAGGATACGGCCGATCTCGCAGTAGAGGACGCGGATCAACTGACCGCGGCGCGGCACCGTGATGCCGAGCAGCTTTTCCGCCGCGAGACAGAACGCGTGCTCCTGATTCATCGGCGCGACGTAATCGAGCCGATCGAAATACGGGATCGCCTGCAGATAGGTTTTTGCCTCGATCAGCTTTTCGGTGCCGCGATGAAGCAAGCCAATATGCGGATCGACACGCTCGACAACCTCGCCGTCCAATTCAAGGACCAAACGAAGCACGCCATGCGCCGCCGGATGCTGCGGCCCAAAGTTGATCGTGAAGTTACGGAGGTTCTGGCTTTGCTCTTTCATGGTCAGGCCTTCGGCTCAGCCTTCTCATCGCCGGGCAGCGGATAGTCCGCGCCTTCCCAGGGCGAGAGGAAATCGAATTTGCGGAATTCCTGGTTGAGGCGGACGGGCTCGTAGAGCACCCGCTTCTCCTGGTCGTCGTAGCGGACCTCGACGAAGCCGGTGAGCGGGAAATCCTTGCGCAGCGGGTGGCCGTCGAAGCCGTAGTCGGTCAGCAGCCGGCGCATGTCGGGATGGCCGGTGAAGATCACGCCGTAGAGGTCGTAGGTTTCGCGCTCGAACCAGTCGGCGCCGGGAAACACGTCGATGATCGAGGGCACCTGCGTGGTCTCGTCGGCTTCGGCGCGGACGCGGATGCGCTCGTTGAGCGTCGGCGACAGCAGATGATATACCACATCGAAACGCTTCTCGCGGCTGGGATAGTCAACCGCCGTCACGTCGGTGATGTTGATAAAGCGCAGCGCGGGATCGTCGCGCAGGTGCTTCATCACCTCGACGATCTTGCCGGCCTCGACCGTGACGGTGAGCTGGTTGAACGCGACCGCATGGGCAGTGGCCGCGCCCGGAAGCGCGCTAACAATCGTCTGCCCAAGGGCGTCGAGCTTGCCGTCGTCCATTACCTAAACCTTAGCGTTCGATGGTCCCGATGCGCCGGATCTTCTTCTGCAGCAGCAATATGCCGTAGAGCAGCGCCTCCGCCGTCGGTGGACATCCGGGCACGTAGATGTCGATCGGCACGATGCGGTCGCAGCCGCGCACGACCGAGTAGGAATAGTGATAGTAGCCGCCGCCATTGGCGCACGACCCCATCGAGATCACGTAGCGCGGCTCCGGCATCTGATCGTAGACCTTGCGCAGCGCCGGCGCCATCTTGTTGGTCAGCGTGCCGGCGACGATCATGACATCCGACTGCCGCGGCGAAGCGCGCGGCGCAAAGCCGAAGCGTTCGACGTCGTAACGCGGCATCGACACCTGCATCATCTCGACCGCGCAGCAGGCGAGACCGAACGTCATCCACATCAACGAGCCGGTGCGCGCCCAGGTGATCAGGTCGTCGGCAGCGGCAACGAAGAAACCCTTGTCGGAAAGCTCGTGGTTGACCTCGAGGAAGAAAGGGTCATTGGCCCCGACCGGCTTCCCGGTCGAGGGATCGAGAATGCCCTTCGGCGCCTGCGCGATATCAGGCGAAGAGCCTAAAGCTGTATGGCTCAATCCCATTCGAGCGCGCCTTTCTTCCACTCGTAAGCAAAGCCGACCGTGAGGACGGCGAGGAATACCATCATCGACCAGAAGCCCGTGGCCCCTAACTTGCCGAACGCGACCGCCCACGGGAACAGGAACGCCACTTCCAGGTCGAAGATGATGAAGAGGATCGCGACCAGGTAGAAGCGGACGTCGAACTTCATGCGGGCGTCGTCGAATGCGTTGAATCCGCATTCATAGGCAGAGAGCTTTTCGGGGTCCGGCTGCTGGAACGCGACCAGGAACGGGGCGATCAGAAGCGCCAGACCGATCAGGCTCGCCACGCTGATAAACACGACAAGCGGAAGGTAATCTTGCAGGATGCCGTTCATCGGCGGTGCCTTTTGCTGCGGATTTAGCCGCAGATTCGTTGATTGGAATTGTTCTTGCCTTAGCGCAGCGCAACAGAGGGCGCAAGACAAGCCGGTTTCACGTCTCCATCCACGCGGGACGCGTCGGCAGAACCCGAAAAAGTGTTGCGTTCCTGCCTCGCCGACCAACGCGGGCCGGGCCGCATGGTGCCCGAATTTTCACTTCAAATCCTTTTCGTCCGCGAGCATTTGGGCGGCCGTGTCGGTCAGGCGATCGATCTGGTCGAACAACACCGCCAGCTCTTCCTTGCCCAGCTGTTCCTGCAGGCGCCAGTTACGCTCCTGCGCCCCTGCCACAATTGCATCATGGGCGGCCAGCCCCGCTTTGGTCAGGCAAACCAGCGTCTCGCGGTTGTCCCGCGGGTTGACCGCTTTGGCGACCAGCTTGCGCGAGACCAGTTCCGCCAGCGCCCGGCTGATCTGGCTCTTGTCCATGCCGACCGCCTCCGCAAGCCGGATAACGCTCATCGGCGGCCGCCGCCCCAGCGAGGCCACCAGGCCGAACTCGACCGAGGACAGGCCCGCCAACCGCTTGTAGCGCAGGATCGCGCCGCGCTTGAGCAGATTGGCCAGCACCATCAGCCGCGACGACATCATCGCGGTGATCGGCGCCAGCTCCCCATCCCTCACTGCAACGGGCGGAGGCGCAGTTTGCTTTCCCGGCTTCTGGCTCATCCTCAATGCTCTGCCAACAAAGGGCCGATGCCAATATCGTCGGCAATCGCGATCAAACAACTTAATGAGCCAATACGAAATGCAGATCGTCGACATTGTCATCGATCTGCATTTTACTTCCGAGAACAAGCCAAATGACCGCGGCGCCAAAGCCGGGGCGGGAGGAAATGGCATGACCATTACGCAGCGGGATCGCGATCTCGGGACTGGCTACGCCATGAAGCCGTCGACGACCCGGACGGAGCTCACGGCGGTCGGCCGCGGCACGCCGATGCGCGAACTGCTGCGGCGCTACTGACATCCGATTGGGCTTGCGTCCGACGCGCCGATACCGCGCCACCGGTCGAATTCGAGGCGGGGAATTCATTCGCGACGCGTGAGGCGGCAGGTTCACGGCGATATCCAGCGGGCGAGCTGATCCGATCTGCTCGCCGCCGGCTCTTCCCTTTATTTTCATTGTTGTTTCGATCCCGTTGCGGCTCCGGCGTGAGACGCGTTCGATCCGGCATGGCTTTATGTGATATACATCACAGATACATAGGCAAAAAGCCGGCCACAAACCGGCCGAATGAAACCATTTGCCGAAACCGCGAAACGATCCTGAAACAGACAGGGCGTACGTCTCTTCCCAACACAGGACGCCAAAGGCGTCCGGGAGGCATCACATGAACCACTCCATTCACTCGGCGGATCGCAGTACCCACCTGAAGATCGTGGTTGTCGCGCTGGTGGCCGGTATCGCGGTTGCGGCTTTCGGCATATCGGCTCGGACCGGTTCTGAGTACAGCCAGACTGCCCAGGTCGTAAAAGCGGGCAAGCCGGTGGTCGTCACCAGCTCGAACACCTCGACGGTCCGTTAAACGATATCGATATCGTTGGAATAAAAACGGCCGCCCTCGGGCGGCCTTTTTGTTTGCGGCGTTCTCTTAAGGATCGGTCAAGCCATTGAAAAAACTGGCGCGAGAGACGGGACTCGAACCCGCGGCCTCCGCCGTGACAGGGCGGCGCTCTAACCAACTGAGCTACTCCCGCGGATGCCGTAATCAGATCCTGATCCGCGCAGAACCGAGGGCATAAAGGCCCGCTCCCGCTTAGTCAAGGACGTTGCGAATCCCCGCGCCAGACGGGCACTTCTACGATTGTGATGCAGATAACGGCCTGTTTTCAGGTAAAACAGCGTCCGGGCCGATTATCCGAATCGTTTAAGGCCTGCTACGTCTTGGTTTCTTGAAATCCTCACCGCTCCGGTTGTACCGGAACCGCGGGTTTCGAGGTCACCACGAACGCATTTTCACGGCGCGTACCGGTATCGACGCGCTCAAAGCCATTCAACCAACGAGGAGGGCCAGACATGGCGAAGAAAGCGGCGGCTCCAGCCACCATCACACTGAAGCATCTGGCAGCAGCTCTCGCCGAGGAACATGACTTGTCGAAAAAGGCCGCCGAAGCGATCCTGACCGACACGGTCGGCAAGATCACAAAGCACCTGAAGAAGGGCGAGCGCATCAGGATCGTTGGCCTCGGCATCCTTCAGGTCCGCAAGCGCGCGGCCCGCACCGGGCGGAACCCCGCCACCGGCGAACCGATCCAGATCAAGGCCAGCAAGAAGGTCGCGTTCCGCGCCGCCAAGGAGCTCAAGGAAGCCGTCTGACCGACGCCCCCTGGTCGCACCAGAAGCGTCATTCCGGCGGGGACCCGGAATGGCGCTTTTCTGTTATAGAGCGCGTTCCTTGCTCATCTTTTCCGGATCGTCATGCCGCCCTCGCCCATAGCCTTCACCCACGATGTCACCGAGCGCTTCCTGCGCTATGTCGTGATCGACACCCAGTCAGATCCGGCCTCGCCGACCTGTCCTTCTACCGAGAAGCAAAAGAATTTGGGCCGTCTGCTGGCTTCGGAGCTGCAGGCGATGGGGCTGAAGGACGCCCATCTCGACGAGCACGGCTATGTCTATGCGACGATCCCATCGACCACCGAGAAGAAGGTTCCATTGATCTGCTTCTGCTCGCACATGGATACGTCACCGGATTGCACCGGCGCCAATGTCAAGCCGCAGATCGCCAGGAACTATCGTGGCGGCGACATCGTGCTGCCGGCCGATCCGACGCAGGTGATCCGCTTTGCCGATCACCCCGCGCTCGCCGGCCAGATCGGCCACGACATCATCACGACCGACGGCACCACGCTGCTCGGCGCCGACAACAAGGCCGGCCTCGCCGAGATCATGGATGCGGCGCGATTCATGATCGAGAACCCGCAAATCAAGCACGGCGCCATCAAGATCCTGTTCACGCCCGACGAAGAGATCGGGCGCGGCGTCGACAAGGTCGATCTGAAAAAGCTCGGCGCCGACTTCGCCTATACGATGGACGGCGAGAGCGCCGGGCACATCGAGGATGAAACCTTTTCAGCCGACGGCGCCACCATCACCATCGAAGGCGTCTCGACCCATCCAGGCTTTGCCAAAGGCAAGATGGAGCACGCCATCAAGATCGCGGCGGCCATCATCGACCGCCTGCCGAAGGACACCTGCTCGCCCGAGACGACGGAAGGCAAAGAAGGTTTTCTGCATCCGATCGGCATTTCGGGTGCGCTGGAGAAGGCCACCATCGGCTTCATCGTGCGCGATTTCACTGACGAGGGCCTGCAGCAAAAGGAAGCGCTGCTCGAAAACATCGTCAAGGACGTGATGAAGGACTATCCGCGCTCGACCTATCGGATGGAGGTCAGGCCGCAATACCGCAACATGAAACAGGTGATCGACCGCCATCCCGAGACGGTCGAGTACGCCATCGAAGCGATCAAGCGCGCGGGGCTGACGCCAGTGCGAAGCTCGATCCGCGGCGGCACCGACGGCTCACGCCTGTCGTTCATGGGCCTGCCCTGCCCCAACATTTTTGCCGGCGAACACGCCTTCCACTCACGGCTGGAATGGGTGAGCCGCCAGGACATGGAAAAGGCCGCCGAGACCATCGTGCATCTGGCGATGATCTGGGAAGAGCGGGCGGCTTAGTAATCGTCGCACCGCTCTCTCCCCGTCATTGCGAGCGCAGCGAAGCAACCCATCTGTCAGAGCACGCGGAAGCATGGATTGCTTCGCCGCTATGCTTCTCGCAATGACGATGTAGCAGGCATCGCGCGCACCAATTACGACGCCCGCGCGGTTACGATCCAAACCGACGCCGGCAGCAAGACGGCATCGTCCTTCGCAAACGGCATCAGCGCCTCGCGAATGGAAGCGGCGACGGCTGCGCGAGCGTCTTCCGGTTGCCCTTCCAGCGCACGGCTCACCGGGCCGATTTCGAGCGCGCCCTGCACCGCCCCATCGAGACCGCGCCCGATCGCAGCGTCCAGCAACAGTGGACAAGCTTCCATCTCGACTCCGGCAAAGCCAGCCTCGTCGAGAATGCGGCGCACCCGCGCCTCCGAGGCAAACGCAAACGGCCCAGGGTCTTCCGGCCCAAGCTGCGGCAGTTTTGGCACGTGCTTGTAGGCGGCCTGCAGCGGCGCCATGAAGAACGGATTCTCGCGCGGCTCGCGCCAGCAGGCAAAGGCCATGCGCCCCGAAGGCTTCAGCGCCTTCCGCATATTGGCAAACGACAGCGCGGGATCGGCAAAGAACATCACGCCAAACCGCGAGGCCAGCACATCGAAGCTTTTAGGCTCGAACGGATAGACGGTGGCGTCGGCAAGAACGAAATCGATCGGCAGATCCTTCGGCGCAGCATGTCGCGCCCGCTCCAGCATCGGGCCGGACACATCGATGCCGAGCACATGGCCCGACGGCGCGACCTTTCGTGCAAACGCAATCGCCGTGGCGCCGCTGCCGCAACCGGCATCGATGACGCGCTCGCCGGGCGCTAGCCTGGCCCGGTCGACGACAAGGTCGGCCACCGGCTTGAGCAACACGTCCTGCGCCGCCTGACGATCGGCCCAGCGCTGGCCGGCAGGACCGTTCCAGTAGGCAACCTGGTCGGCGTTTGCATTATGAGAGTGAGGTGCATTCATGTGCCTGGAACTTTCGCAGCCGGCTCAGCGGATAAATTCACCCGACGCCAGCCAGCGTGATGGCGATCATGGACGTCGGAGCCGCCAGTATTTCACCACCACACGTCAACAGCAAACGCTTGGGCTGTCCTGCGGTCGCCCTTTTACGCGAATGCAAACAGGCTGGCCAACGTGAACAGAGCTGGCAAGTTCGGCGAAAGAAAGCCTGTCAACCTGCGAACCTCTCGCTTCATGAGAGGAGCGAAAGCGAGGCTGTGTCTACAGCCATGCTCAACAAAGCGGGGCCGGAGTGCCTAGGAGCCCGACCCCATAACCTCAGCAGCCTGATGGCAGGCTGTTCGGTTACGTCGAGAGACTACGAGGAAGGCAGTGCAGGCAAATTGATCCTGCGCAAGAAACGATGGATCGTTACTGCGCATCAGGCAGCTACTTGAGCGTTGCGATATAGGCGGCGATATCGGCCGCCTCGGTGCGCGTCAACTGCATGTTCGGCATCTTTGGGTGAGGCTCGAGGAGGAAAAATGCGACCTTGGATGCGTCGAAGTCAGGTCGCTTCGCGATGGCAGAGAATGGCGGCGCCTCGGTCGAGCTTCTTTGTCCGGGCTCCACCAGATGACAGCCGGCGCACCAGCGCTTCACGACTGCTTCTCCGTGGCTCGGATCGGCTGCAAGTGCCGAACTGGCCACGCAGGTGAGCAGCATGGCGAACGCGCGCAAGCAGCCCTGCTTCATCGGCGATTCCATCGGTGTCTGCGCGCCTGAGCGATCCTGGCCCTCGGCGCACAACTTGGCCACCCTGCCGCGAAGGCTGGTAGGCGGCGAGAGATTCGAACTCCCGACCCTCTCGGTGTAAACGAGATGCTCTAACCAGCTGAGCTAGCCGCCCGTAGGCCGCCTGTTTAGCCCCGCGGCCCCCCTTGGTGCAAGCTGGGATATCGCCGCGCCCGGTTGCGCTAATCGCCCGGCCGTCCCGGCAACTCCTTGACATCGTTGATCCAGGGCGCCGCGGACTTGCACCAGATTTGCCGCGCCGGTTTGAGTTCGCCGCGCTGGCGTATACTGCCCCAGCGGATGCCCCAATCGTCTGGGCCACCACCCTCGCCGCTGGTGAACAGCGGCGAACCGCACGTGTCGCAAAAATGCTGAAAGCGCGTGCTGCCGTTATCGCCGGTCTTGGCATAGACTTTCGGCGCTTTCCCGGTCATCCGGATCTGATCACCGGAACAGATCACCGTCACCCGGTACGGCGATCCCGTCAGGTTCTGGCAATCGGTGCAGTGACAGATCGAGACTTTCGCCGGGTCAATATCGGCTCGATAGGTCACCCGCCCGCAATGGCATTGCCCGTCGATTTCCATGCATCATCAACTCCGTCCGCGGGGCCGAAGTTCAATCCGAGCTTCCGTCTGCACCGAACAAAAACGGCGCCCGAAGGCGCCGTTCTGTCAGTTTCAAGTTCGACGATCAGTGGTGACTGATCGGGCTCAGTGGGCCGTCAGGCCACCGGCCGCTTCGTCCGCGGCATCCTGCTTGACCGGCACCTTGGTGTCTTCTTCCCAGACGATCGGGACTGGAGCGCGGACCAGCGCCTTGCCAACGACGTCATCGAGCCGAGCAACCGGGACGATCTCCATGCCGCCCTTGATCGCATCGGAAATCTCCGTGAGATCCTTGGCGTTGTCCTCGGGGATCAGCACCGTCTTGATGCCGCCGCGGGCGGCAGCCAACAGCTTCTCCTTCAGACCGCCGATCGGCAGCACGCGGCCACGCAGCGTGATTTCGCCGGTCATCGCCACATCGTGCCGGACCGGAATGCCGGTCATGACCGAGATGATCGCGGTGGCCATCGCGACACCCGCCGACGGTCCGTCCTTCGGGGTTGCGCCCTCCGGCACGTGGACGTGGATGTCGCGCTTGTCAAACAGCGGCGGCTCGACGCCGTAGTTGATCGCCCGCGAGCGGACGTAGGACGCCGCCGCCGAGATCGACTCCTTCATCACGTCGCGCAAATTGCCCGTGACCGTCATCTTGCCCTTGCCGGGCATCATGACACCTTCGATGGTCAGCAGCTCGCCGCCGACATCGGTCCAGGCCAGGCCGGTGACGATACCGATTTGCGGCTCGCTCTCGATCTCGCCGAAACGGTATTTCGGCACGCCGAGGAAGTCCTCGAGAGTCTTCTCGGTGACCTTGACCGACTTCTTCTTGGAGATCATCAGCTCCTTCACCGCCTTGCGGGCGAGTGTGGAGAGCTCACGCTCCAAGTTGCGCACGCCCGCTTCGCGGGTGTAGCGGCGGATCATCAACAGCAGCGCATCGTCGTCGATCGACCATTCCTTGGAATCGAGGCCATGCTTGGAGATGGCGTTCGGGATCAGGTGCTTGCGCGCGATCTCGACCTTCTCGTTCTCGGTATAGCCGGCGATCCGGATGATCTCCATGCGGTCCATCAGCGGGCCGGGAATATTGAGCGTATTCGCGGTCGTGATGAACATGACGTTCGACAAGTCGTAATCGACCTCCAGGTAGTGGTCGTTGAAGGTCGAGTTCTGCTCGGGGTCGAGAACCTCGAGCAGCGCCGACGACGGATCGCCGCGGAAATCGGCGCCCATCTTGTCGATCTCGTCGAGCAGGAACAGCGGATTCGAGGTCTTGGCCTTGCGCATCGACTGGATGATCTTGCCGGGCATCGAGCCGATATAGGTGCGGCGGTGACCGCGGATTTCCGCTTCATCCCGCACGCCGCCGAGCGACACGCGCACGAACTCACGGCCGGTCGCCTTCGCGATCGACTTGCCGAGCGAGGTCTTGCCGACGCCGGGAGGCCCGACCAGGCACAGGATCGGTCCGGTCAGCTTGTTGGCGCGCGACTGCACGGCGAGATACTCGACGATGCGGTCCTTGACCTTTTCGAGCCCGTAGTGGTCGGAGTCCAGCACGGCCTGGGCCTGCTCGAGGTCTTTCTTGACCTTGGACTTCTTGTTCCACGGAATCGACAGCAGCCAGTCGAGATAGTTGCGCACGACGGTCGCTTCCGCGGACATCGGCGACATCTGGCGCAGCTTCTTGAGTTCGTGCTGCGCCTTCTCCCGCGCTTCCTTGGAAAGCTTGGTCTTGGCAATCTTCTCTTCCAGATCGGCCAGCTCGTCGCGGCCTTCGTCGTCGCCGAGCTCCTTCTGGATCGCCTTCATCTGCTCGTTCAGGTAATACTCGCGCTGGGTCTTCTCCATCTGGCGCTTGACGCGCGAGCGGATGCGCTTCTCGACCTGCAGCACCGAGATCTCGCTCTCCATCAGGCCCAGCACCTTCTCCAGGCGCTGCGTGACGGACAACGTCTCCAGGATGCCCTGACGATCGGCGATCTTGACGGCGAGATGCTGGGCCACCTGATCGCTCAGCTTGGCGAAGTCAGTGATCGCCTGAACCACGCCGACGACTTCGGCGGAGATCTTCTTGTTCAGCTTCACGTAGCTTTCGAAGTCGGACACGACCGAGCGCGCCAGGGCCTCGGCTTCAACCGAGTTGGCGTCGGTATCGGCGAGCGCGATCGCGGTCGCCTCGTAATATTCGGTGCGGTCGGAATATTTCTGCACGCGCGCGCGCTCGAGCCCTTCGACCAGCACCTTCACGGTGCCGTCGGGAAGCTTCAGGAGCTGCAGCACGCTGGCGAGCGTACCGACCTCGTAGATCGACTCCGGGCTCGGATCGTCGTCGGACGCGTTCTTCTGCGTCGCCAGCAGGATCAGCGCGTCGTTCTTCATCACCTCTTCGAGGGCGCGGATCGACTTCTCGCGGCCGACGAACAGCGGCACGATCATGTGCGGAAATACGACGATGTCACGGAGCGGCAGCACCGGATAAGAGTGGCTTTCGCCGAGAATGATGGTTGGCCGGGTTTTTGGGGTCGTCATGGCCTATTCCTTCTGTTTTGCCCCCTTGCACGCAGTCCGCAAGCTTGCGCAACCGCCACAAGGTGCTGGGAGTTCCGGGCCGGTCGACCGCCTTGGCTGCCGCCTCTCACCGGATGATTTTGCGACGAATCTCGAACGTGATTTCCGCCACCATGGGCATAAGGTGGCTATCGGGTATGGGGGTGTCAAGTCACGGAAAAATGCCCATTATTTCGGGCTAACACGCGGAAAACGCTACGCAACAGCGGCCGCCGGAATATCCGGCAGCCGGTTATCTGGGGGTAATCCAAGCGAGCTCTGGCGAGCGCGATCAGGCGCTGGCGCTGCTCTCGACGGCCCGGTCCGAACGGTCCGCATAGATGTAGAGCGGACGGGCGGTTCCCTCGACCACCTCGCGCGAGATCACGACCTCTTCGACGCCTTCCAGGCCCGGCAGATCGAACATGGTCTCCAGTAGGATGCTTTCGAGGATCGAACGCAGTCCGCGCGCGCCGGTCTTGCGCTCGATCGCCTTGCGGGCAACCGCGCCAAGCGCCTCGTCGGCGAAGGTGAGCTCGATGTTCTCCATTTCGAACAGCCGCTGGTATTGTTTCACCAGCGCATTCTTCGGATCGGTCAGGATCTTCTTCAGAGAGGTCTCGTCGAGATCCTCCAGCGTCGCGACAACAGGCAAGCGGCCGACGAATTCGGGGATCAGGCCGTACTTCAGCAAGTCTTCCGGCTCGACGTGGCGGAAGATTTCACCGGTGCGACGGTCTTCCGGCGCCAGAACCTGGGCGGCGAAACCGATCGAGGTCGAACGTCCGCGCGCGGAAATGATCTTCTCGAGGCCTGAGAAGGCGCCGCCGCAGATGAACAGGATGTTGGTGGTATCGACCTGCAAGAACTCCTGCTGCGGGTGCTTGCGGCCGCCCTGCGGCGGAACGGAGGCGACCGTGCCTTCCATGATCTTCAGAAGCGCCTGCTGCACGCCCTCACCCGAGACGTCGCGGGTGATTGACGGGTTGTCGGACTTGCGGCTGATCTTGTCGATTTCGTCGATATAGACGATGCCACGCTGCGCGCGCTCGACATTGTAGTCGGCCGACTGCAGCAGCTTCAGGATGATGTTCTCGACGTCTTCGCCGACATAGCCGGCTTCGGTCAGCGTCGTCGCATCCGCCATCGTGAACGGCACATCGAGAATGCGCGCCAGCGTCTGCGCCAGCAGCGTCTTGCCCGAACCGGTCGGACCGATCAGCAGGATGTTCGACTTCGCGAGTTCGACGTCGTTGTGCTTGGTCTGGTGATTGAGGCGCTTGTAGTGGTTGTGGACGGCAACCGAGAGCACCTTCTTGGCATGGCTCTGGCCGATCACGTAGTCGTCCAGCACCTTGCAGATTTCCTTCGGCGTCGGGATGCCGTCGCGCGACTTCACCAGCGAAGACTTGTTCTCCTCGCGGATGATGTCCATGCAGAGTTCGACGCATTCGTCGCAGATGAATACGGTGGGACCCGCGATGAGTTTGCGGACTTCGTGCTGGCTCTTTCCACAGAACGAGCAATACAGCGTGTTCTTGGAGTCGCTCGTGCCAACCTTACTCATTCCTGTCTCCGTCCGCCGTTCGATCCGTTACCCGATCGACCCATTCCGGCACTGCACCGGCCTGAAGGTAGATAGAGCAAATTCCGTACCAGAAAAGACCCTAACTCAATTACACACCGTGCGAATCACGGCTGCTCGAATCCCCCGCGATCTTAATCCAACCCACACAGCCAACCATGCTGACACCCGACTATCAAGAATTCGCTAATCGGGGCCGGATTGGCTACCCGTGACAATACCGTGATTTGCGGCTTTCGCACGGGGAGAAGTTGACGAAATCGACCGAGCGTTGCGCTTGTGCCACGCCGCAAGACCGGCACGAAAGCGGAACTTTCGGCCTATGCGGGGGCATAGGCGCGGCTTTCGGCCAGATTTGCCGATTCAACCAGCCGTTAAGGTCAACACGGAGTGTCGCTATCCGTTACCTTACGGGACTTTCACCGGCGTCACTTCTTCGGGGCGTTTGTCGATCACCTTGTCGACGATCCCGAAGTCGCGGGCCATGTCGGCGGTCAGGAATTTGTCGCGCTCGAGCGCGTCCTCGATCGCCTTGTAGGTCTGGCCGGTGTGCCTCACGTAGATTTCGTTGAGGCGCTTCTTGAGATTCAGGATCTCCTGCGCGTGCAGCATGATGTCGGTGGCCTGGCCCTGGAAGCCGCCAGACGGCTGATGCACCATGATGCGCGAATTCGGCAGCGAGAAGCGCATGTCCTTTTCGCCGGCCGCGAGCAGCAGCGAGCCCATCGAGGCCGCCTGCCCGGTGCACAGCGTCGACACCGGCGGACGGATGAATTGCATGGTGTCGTAGATCGCAAGACCCGATGTCACCACGCCGCCCGGCGAGTTGATGTACATCGAGATTTCCTTCTTGGGATTTTCCGCCTCGAGGAACAGAAGCTGCGCGACTGTTAGGGTCGACATGCCGTCCTCGACCGGGCCGGTCACGAAGATGATGCGCTCCTTCAGAAGGCGCGAGAAGATGTCGTAGGCGCGTTCGCCGCGGTTGGTCTGCTCGACCACCATCGGAACGAGGTTCATGTAGGTTTCAACGGGATCGCGCATTAGTTACCCCAAAGGTTCGTAGACGGTTAGGTACGGAACAGACGGCGGCGAACATCCATCGACAAGGCAGGCATGATTGCCGCGCGCGGACGAACGTCCCGTGATGCAAGACTTCAACTCAGAACTCGCGTATGCGAGCCGCTCACAGATATGAGCCAATTTCCCGACGACAAGGCCGGGAGAATTGCAGGCCGAATGAGAGAAGTTCAAACTGATTCGCAACCGATCTCATAGCGGCGGGTGCCGTCACCGCGCCGCTATCGCCGTTCATCATTAACGTCAGACTGACCAAATTGATCAGGCTGCGCTCTTCTCGTCGGCCTCGTCGTCCTTGAACAGGTCCTCGCGCGAAACCTTCTTCTCGGTCACGTTGGCGAGTTCGAGGATGAAATCGACCACCTTGTCTTCATAAATCGGCGCACGAAGCTGGGCCAGCGCATTGGCATTGTTGCGATAGTAGTCCCAGACTTCCTTCTCGCGGCCGGGCATCGAACGCGCCCGCTCGATCACCGCGCGACCGACTTCGTCATCGGTCACCGTAATCTTGTTCTTTTCGCCGATCTCCGAGAGCACGAGACCGAGCCGGACACGGCGGTCGGCGATCTTCTTGTACTCTTCCTTCGCGGCTTCCTCGGTGGTGTTCTCGTCGGCAAAGGTCTTGCCGGAGGATTCCATCTCCGCCTTGATCGAGTTCCACATCAGATTGAACTCTTCCTCGATCAGCGACGGCGGTGCCTCGAATTTGTGGCTGTCGTCGAGACGGTCGAGCAACGCGCGCTTGACGCGCTGGCGCGTGGCGCCGGCGCATTCGGCAACCAGCCGCTCGCGCGCGGCCTCCTTCAGCTTGTCGAGCGATTCCAGGCCGAGCGTTTTTGCGAACTCGTCGTTGATCTCAGTCTCGCCTGGGGCTTCGATCAGGGTTGCCGTGGTCTCGAACTCGGCCGGCTGGCCGGCCAGTTTCTCGCTGGCGTAGTTCTTCGGGAACGACACCTTCAACGTGCGGGTTTCCCCCGCGCCGATGCCGACGAGTTGTTCCTCAAAACCCGGAATGAATTGGCCTGCGCCGATCACCACCGGAATGCCCTCGCCGGTGCCGCCGTCGAACGGGGTGCCGCCGATGGTCCCCTTGAAGCTGATGGTGACGCGGTCGCCGGTCTCAGCCTTGGCGCCCTCGGCCTTCGCCGCATAGGGACGGTTCTGCTCGGCGATGCGCTTGATCGCCTCGTCGACCTCGGCGTCGGTCACGTCCACCACCGGTTTCTCCACCGAGAAGGTCTTGAAATCGGCGAGCTGGATCGTCGGCACCACCTCGATCGCGACCGTGTAGGTCAGATCGCTCTTGCCGGCGAGCAGCTCCTCGACCTCTTTCTGCTCGGTCGGCAACGTGATCTTGGGCTCGGTCGCGAGGCGGAAACCGCGGTCGGTGAAGATCTGCGTGTTGGTGTCACGGATGGTCTGGTCGATGGTCTCGGCCATCACCGAGCGGCCATACACCTTCTTCAGATGGCTGACCGGCACCTTGCCGGGACGGAAGCCGTTGAGCTTCACCTTGTCCTTGAGGTCGACCAGCTTGGCATCCGCCTTGGCATCGAGATCCGATGCGGGAACGCTGACCTTGAACTCGTGCTTCAATCCCTCGGCGAGGGTTTCGGTGACCTGCATGGTGTCAATCTTCTTCCGCTTGCGCCGGACCAAAATAGCCCCGGCAGTGTCTAATTATGTTCGACGCGCAAGCCTTGCAGCCCCTGCGCCGGTGGTTCGGCTGACCTTGGCCTCCCCATAGGGAAAGCAGGCCTTCCAGTATTCGTCATGCAAACGCTTGGATAGAGCGCTTGGTGCGGGCGGAGGGACTCGAACCCCCACAACTTTCGTCACTGGAACCTAAATCCAGCGCGTCTACCAGTTCCGCCACGCCCGCGTGAAAAGCATCCATACCCGGCCGCGATGCCGCGGGCGGCGGGCTTATAACATGAGCCTACACCTCCGCAGCAAAAAAATGGCCTTTTTTGACAGCACCGGGGCAAGGCGTCACAGCTAGCATGGATACATCAGAAATGGTCCGCATCGGTCCGATGGCAAGCCCCAAATTTCCGCTGAACAGGCGCGAGCTGATGACCGGGCTGGGCGCCGCAGCGCTGGCCCCGATATGGCCGGTTTCCGGCACAGCCCAAGGGCGTCCCCCGCTGACGTTACAGGCCACACCGGAGACCCTCGCACTCCGGCCGGGCGGCGCGGCCGCGCCGGTCTGGTCGCTGCAAGGACCCGACCTCATCTTCAAGCGTGGCGAGACGGCCCAAATCGCCTTTGCCAATGAGCTGCCGGTGCCGGTCGTCCTCAACTGGCGGGGCATAGATGGCATTCCGGCTGACGCCCCGCTCACGGCCCGCTCAGCCCTCGCAAGCGGCGGCAAGGCCACCTTGCAGCTTCCCCTGCGCCACGCCGGGACCTTCCTCTGCGACTCCGGGCTGCTTGGCGACCTGCAGGCACTACCAACGCGGGCACGGCCGCTGATCGTTCGCGAAACCGAGCCGGTCGCTGTCGGCCGCGACGAGGTCCTCCTGATCGAGGACTGGCAGGCAAGGCCCGATGGAACAGCGATGCCCCCGGGCATCGATCCGAAGGACACCGTGTCCCTCCATACGATTAACGGCCGGACTTCGTTCGAACTCTCAGGGCAGACCAACGAACGGATCAGGCTCCGCATCATCAGCGGCTGCCAACGCTCTGTTATCGCTGTCAAACTGGAAGGGCTCGACGTCCGGGTCATGGCCATCGACAGCCAGCCATCGGAGCCGTTCCTGGCCCGCAATGGAGCGCTGGTGCTGGCGCCGGGCGGGCGGGTCGACGCCTTCATCGATTTGACCGCTCCGGCGGGCACGACCAATGCGATCCTGCTGCATGATGGCAAGGAAGCCCGCCCGATCGGCAAGCTTATCGTCTCAAGCGAACCACCGGTCCGCGCGGCCCCGCTGCCACCCGCCCCGCCGCTACCCTCCAACGGCCTGCCCGAGCGGCTCGACCTCAAGGGGGCAACCCGGATCGATGTTGTGCTGGGCGGACCTTCCGCTGATTGGGTGACGCCGGCCAATTTTGTCTTGAGTGCCCCGCCCGCCTTCCGCGCCAGGAAAGGCCGCACTGTGGTGCTGGCGCTCACCAACCGCGCCGCGGTCGCCACCGTTTTCCACCTCCACGGCCATCACTTCCGCCTGCTCGATCGGCTCGACGACGGCTGGAAGCCGTTCTGGCTGGATACGCTGGCGATCGAGCCCGGCCAGACCCAACGCATCGCCTTCGCCGCCGAACATGCCGGCCGCTGGCTGGTCGAATCCGTCGCGGCCGACTGGGCCGCACCGCGGCTGGTGCGATGGTACGCAGTCGAATGAGGAGCAAATCATGAGCAAAACGATTCCCGCCATCCGCAGCGTCAAACCGCGAGCGCTCGTCGTGCCGCTCGCGCGCCCCGTGAAGAACGCCTTTGGCGTGATCGATGTCGGACCGCTGGTCCTGATCGATGTCGAGACCGATCAGGGCGTCACTGGCCACTCCTACATTTTCGCCTACAGCAAGCTGACACTGAAGCCGCTGGTTCACCTGATCGAGGAGATCGGGCGCGAGTTGGTTGGCAAGCCAGTGGCGCCCTTCGACTTGATGAAGACGATGGACGCAAAATTCCGCCTGCTCGGCTGGCAGGGCCTCGTCGGCATGGCGGTGTCCGGCCTCGACATGGCCTATTGGGACGCGCTCGGCCAGTTGGCCGGCAAGCCGGTGGTTGAACTGCTCGGCGGTTCGCCAAAACCGATTCCGGCCTATGACAGCTATGGCGTGGTCGATCCCGTCGCCGACGAGCGCGCGCTGCGCCGCTCGCTGGAGCAGGGGTTTCGCGGCATCAAGATCAAGGGCGGCGACGGCGATGCCGCCAATGACGAGCGCGTGGTCAAGGGCGTGCGCACCCTCATCGGCCCCGACATCGCGCTGATGATCGACTTCAACCAGTCGCTCGATCCCGCAGAAGCGACGCGCCGCATCGAACGCCTCGCGCCCTACGATCTGCGCTGGATCGAGGAGCCGGTGCCGCAAGAAAACTTGTCAGGGCACGCACAGGTCCGCGAGAACTCACCAACACCGATTCAGGCGGGCGAGAACTGGTGGTTCCCGCGCGGCTTTGCCGAAGCGATAGCGCTAGGTGCCAGCGACTTCATCATGCCCGATCTGATGAAGTGCGGCGGCGTCACCGGCTGGCTGCAGGTCGCCGCCCAAGCCGAAGCCGCCAACATCCCGATGTCGAGCCATCTCTTCGCCGAAGCCAGCGCCCACATGCTTGCGGTGACGCCGACCGCGCACTGGCTCGAATTTTTGGACTTTGCCAGCGTCATCCTCGCCCATCCCGCCGAGATCGTCGACGGTACGGTCACCGCGCGCGGACCGGGGCTCGGGTTGGAATGGAATGAGACGGCGGTCGCGAAGTATCAGGTGTAAAGGCACGTGTCCCGGACGCGGTGCAGCCTAGGCGATCCGAAGCATCGTCCGGAAGCGCTGCTCCGCAGAGCCGGGACCCACCAATGCACGGCGGCCTGTGGACCCCGGATCAGCAGCGCATCACGCCGCGAAGAGCGGCGCGCTGCGCTGCATCCGGGGAACGCGCAACTAATACTCGACGCCGAACTCGTCATAGACCCGGCGGAACACCGCGGGCAGCACTTCCGAAAGGTCTTCCGCTATCAGGCCCGGCCCCGCCTCGCCTGCGGCTTCGCCGTGCATCCAGACGGAGATGCAGGCAGCTTCATAGGCCGGCACGCCTTGGGCCAGCAGCCCCGCGATCATGCCGGCCAGCACATCGCCGGCTCCCGCCGTCGCGAGCCAGGGCGGCGCGTTGGAGGCGATGCTGGCGCGACCGTCGGGCGAGGCAACCACCGTGTCCGGCCCCTTCAGCAGCACCACCGCGCCGCAGCGCTGGGCAGCGTCACGCACCCGCTCCAGTTTCGAGCGGCCGGGGTGCTTGTTGCTGATATCGCTGAACAGGCGCGGAAACTCGCCCTCATGCGGCGTCAGCACGACCTGCGGATCCTCACTCGCCCTGATCTGCTCAAACAGCCGCTCCGGCGCTTCGGCAAAGCTCGTCAGCGCGTCGGCGTCGAGCACGAGGCCGCGTTTCGTCGACAGCGCGGTGTGGACGAGATCGCGCGTGCGCGCGCCGATGCCGGCGCCCGGCCCGATCACGACGGAACTGAGCCGCCTGTCACCAAGCATGTCGGCGAATTCGACCACGGTATCGACGGGGCGAACCATCACCGCCGTCAGCGCCGCGGCATTTACAGCCAGCGCATCGCGCGGCGAGGCCACCGTGACGAGGCCGGCCCCTGCCCGCAGCGCCCCACGCGCCGCCAGCCGCGCCGCGCCGGTCGACGCCAGTTCCCCCGACAGCACCACGGCGTGGCCGCGGGCATATTTGTGGCCGTCGATCGGAGGCACGGGGAAGGATTTTTGCCAGCTCTGCGGAACGTTCTCGAACGTCTGCGGCCGGATCTCCTCGAGCACGCCCGCATCGATGCCGATCTCGGCGACGCGGACGCGGCCGCAATGCTTCCGTCCGGGCATCAAGAGATGCGCTGGCTTGCGGCGGAAGAAGGTCACGGTTTCGGCGGCGTCGATCGCAGCGCCCATCACCGCGCCCGTGGTGCCGTTAATGCCGCTCGGCAGGTCGACGGCCAGCACCGGCGCGCCATTGGCGTTGATCGCCTCGATCATCTCGAGCGGATCGCCCTTGACCGGACGGTTGAGGCCGGCACCGAACAGCGCGTCGATGATCAGGGCCGGCTTGCCGATCGCCTGCGGGTTGAACGGCAGCACCGGATATTTCCAGCCGCGTGCGGCGAGCGCGGCGTCCCCCTGCAGGCTGTCGCGCTCGCACAACAGGATGACGGAAACCTCGCGCCCGCGCGCGGCGAGTTCGGCTGCCGCCACAAATCCGTCGCCGCCATTGTTGCCGCGGCCGGCGACCACGACAATCGGCCCTTCCTCGACCAGATCCATCGCGGCCTCCGCCACGGCCTGGCCGGCGCTCATCATCAGCGCGAAGCCCGGCGTTCCGCCGGCAATCGTCAACCGGTCGGCGCGCTCCATCTCAGCCGTGGTCAAAATCTCCATGCCGAATCCTCGATCCATCCGCCTTTTCTGAAGGCATGCCCCCGTTGCGCCCGCGGTCCGCCTCGTCCCTTCTGCACACGAAACGATCTGTTTGCCTATTTTGTAAGCTTCGCTATCATGCAGGCCGCCGGCGAACCTCTTTCACTTGCCTGTTAAAAGTCTGATAACGTTCCGAAATCAGCCGCATTAGCAACTTGGCATAGACCCTGCTTTTGAGGAAGCCGGCTGCAAAGCCGAGCTCAGGATCGTCGCAGTCAGCGGCAATAATGAGCAGTTTCGGCTTTGCCGGATGCAAGGATCAAACCAGACGGCGCCAGGTAAGTTCACCGGGCTGCGACATCGAGACTATCTCTGCTCTGCAATTTGGAAATGCCCGGGAGGCGCTCAGTGAAGAAGATTGAAGCCATCATCAAGCCATTCAAGCTCGACGAGGTGAAAGAGGCGCTTCAGGAAGTCGGACTGCAGGGTATCACGGTCACCGAGGCCAAGGGGTTCGGCCGGCAGAAGGGACACGCCGAGCTCTATCGCGGTGCGGAATACATCGTCGATTTCCTGCCCAAGGTGAAAATCGAGATCGTGATTTCGGATGAGCTGGTCGAGAAGGCGATCGACGCCATCCGCCGCGCCGCCCAGACCGGGCGCATCGGCGACGGCAAGATCTTCGTCTCCAACATCGAGGAAGCGATCCGGATCAGAACCGGAGAATCCGGGCTGGACGCTATCTGAGCCGGGTGCTATCCGACATTTTGCGACTGAAAAACAAGACAAAGGGCTGCCTCCGCGGCCTGATTTCGTTCGCGATATCTCCATAGATCGTCCGCGAAGGTCGCCGTCGCTAGAATTCTGGAAATCGTCCCGTAAGCCAAAAGGGGTATTCATGAAGACCGCCAAAGACGTCCTGAAATCGATCAAGGACAACGACGTAAAATACGTCGACCTGCGCTTCACCGATCCGCGCGGCAAGTGGCAGCACGTGACCTTCGACGTCAGCATGATCGAAGAGGACACCTTTGCCGAAGGCCAGATGTTCGACGGCTCCTCGATCGCCGGCTGGAAGGCGATCAACGAATCCGACATGTGCCTGATGCCCGACCCGGTGACCGCGACGATCGACCCGTTCTTCGCCGAGACCACCATGGTCATCGTCTGCGACGTGCTGGAGCCGACCACGGGCGAGCCCTACAACCGCGACCCCCGCGGCATCGCCAAGAAGGCCGAGGCGATGGTGAAATCGTCGGGCGTCGGCGACACTGTGTTCTTCGGACCGGAAGCCGAATTCTTCGTGTTCGACGACGTGCGCTACCAGACCACCCCGTACAACACCGGCTTCAAGCTCGATTCCTCGGAACTGCCGATCAATTCGGACACCGAGTATGAAGGCGGCAATCTCGGTCACCGCATCCGCACCAAGGCCGGCTACTTCCCCGTGCCGCCGCAGGACTCGGTGCAGGACATGCGCTCGGAAATGCTCGGCGCCATGGCCAAGATGGGAGTCAAGGTCGAGAAGCATCACCACGAAGTCGCTTCCGCCCAGCACGAGCTCGGCATGAAGTTCGATACCATGACGCTGATGGCCGACCAGATGCAGATCTACAAATACTGTATCCACCAGGTCGCCCACATCTACGGCAAGACCGCCACCTTCATGCCGAAGCCGGTCTATGGCGACAACGGTTCGGGCATGCACTGCCACCAGTCGATCTGGAAGGACGGCAAGCCGGTGTTCGCCGGCAACAAATACGCTGACCTCTCCGAGACCTGCCTCCACTACATCGGCGGCATCATCAAGCATGCGAAAGCGATCAACGCCTTCACCAACCCGTCGACCAACTCCTACAAGCGCCTGGTCCCGGGCTATGAGGCCCCCGTACTGCTCGCCTACTCCGCGCGCAACCGCTCGGCCTCCTGCCGAATCCCCTATACGGCGAACCCGAAGGCCAAGCGCGTCGAAGTCCGCTTCCCCGACCCGATGGCCAATCCCTATCTCGGCTTCGCCGCGATGCTGATGGCCGGCCTCGACGGCATCAAGAACAAGATCGATCCGGGTCCGGCGATGGACAAGGACCTCTACGACTTGCCGAAGGAAGAGCTGAAGCAGATCCCGACGGTGTGCGGCTCGCTTCGCGAGGCGCTCGAAAACCTCGACAAGGACCGCGCCTTCCTCAAGAACGGCGGCGTGTTCGACGACGACTTCATCGACAGCTTCATCGAGCTGAAGATGACGGAAGTCGAGCGTTTCGAAATGACCCCGCACCCGGTCGAGTTCGAGATGTATTATTCGCAGTGATGGCTGGCGGGGTTTCCCGCCGGCATCGCGGCCCATGAAATGCGAAAGGCGCTCTCGAGGGGCGCCTTTTGTTTTGCGCCGTGCGCCTCGTTACATTGGGCAGGTTGGTGAAGCGTAATCCGCCGTTTTCGCAATCGGAGGTGTATTGCGCGATCAAGAACTTTGTTAGCTTGCCGGGATGCGAACGCGCCGATGCGCGAAACAACTGTTGGCGGATTACGCTGCGCTAATCCGCCCTATGCGCTACGCGCTCGCTGACCGGTTCCGTCCGGCGACCATTCGCCCTCCCCAATCAACCGAGGAGACCCTTCTTCGGGCAGATTCAGGGTCCCCACTCCGAGCCGGTTGCCATGCGGACGTCAGGCCTTGTGGGCCAACAGGTCGGCATACCGCTTGAGGTACAGCGGCCAACCCTGATCGCCGGCAACTCCGTCGCGTTCGCTTTCCCAGCCTTCGCCGTGGCGCTCGAGGTTTCGATGCTCGATTTCGACGCGGGTGCGGTCAGCCGTCTCGGCGGTGAAGCGCACCTCCCACTCGCTAGTCCTGTCCGGATCGGTCTCGATCTGCCATCGCGGGCTGATGTCCCAGCTCAGGAGCACGCGGTCCGGGGGCTCATAGGCCAGCACGCGCGCCCAGCGGCACTCGCTGCCGTCGACGCCACGATCATAGAGGTAGCCGCCGACCCGAGGCTCGAACACCGTCTCGGCAATCGGGACAGCGAGCAGGTTGTGCTCGGGCGGTTTGAAACTGCCGAAGTCTTCGGTGAAGACCTTGAATGCGCGCTCGATCGGCGCCTCGACCACGACGAACTGCTTCACAGATGCAACTGATATATAGGTGTTCATTGTGACTCCTCTGGTGGTTGCTCGACGGCGACCTTGTAGGCCGCCAGCGTTTTGCTCCAGAACCGGTCGAGCCAAGCACGCATCTGACCAAGCCCGTGTGGATCGATGTGGTAGACGTTGCTCGCACCCTTCGGCTCGGCACGAACCAGGCGCGATTCGCGCAGCACTTTGAGGTGCTGGGAAACAGCCGACTGCGAGACCAAAACCTGCCGGGTGATCTCCGCGACTGAGCGCGGGTGCTCTGCGATCAGCTCGAATATCGCGCGGCGGGTCGGGTCGCCAAGCGCAGCCAGTTGGGAATTATCAACAGCCATGACTTATGATTAGTACAAACTAATGATATTGTCAATCGGTGCGCTCGCAGCGTGCCGGGGCGCGACGGCTTCGACGGCTTCAGGCGGGTTCGAATTGAGGGTTTGGTGGAGTTCGACCGGCACCGAGCGGCATGTGGGCGACGTGGCGGGCGCTCGCCGAGAGGGGGGCCGGGCCCCGCCCCCTCTCTGTACAATCCGGTGGGCACGCCGAGGAGCCGCTTGCACGCGTCGCCCGGGTGCGCGGAGCGACACTCGGGACGTTCGCCGACCCCGCCTATTGCTGCGTTCATGCGGGCTACTTGCGGCCGACCAGCACATCGATGACTTACCGCCAGTAATGCCGTTAGCCCCGGAATGAGACTTGGAACGGGAACATCGCAATGTCGCTCGCGTTGAGGGGGTCCATCAGAATGCGTCGAAGGAGGACGCCCGTGAACAAAGCAACCCTGAATAGAACAACCTTGAATAGTCTCGCAACCACATGCGTCGCCCTGGCGCTCGCTCTTGCCACGGCTCCGGCCACGGCTCAGGACACCGGGCGGACGAGGGTCGGCACGCTCACCTGCAACATTGCGCCCGGTGTCGGCCTCGTTATCGGCGGGCAGCGGCAACTGAGCTGTGTCTATGCGTCGACGAGAGGCAGGGCGCGCGAGGCTTATGAGGGCGCCGTCAGCACGCTTGGCCTCGACATCGGTGCCACGACGGGCGGCCAGATGGCCTGGGCAGTTTTTGCGCCGGGCAGACTGCCCCGGGCGGCCTTGGCGGGAACCTATACGGGTGCGACCGCCGGCGGCACGGTCGGCGCCGGAGCCAGCGCCAACGTTTTGGTTGGAGGCCCGGACCGCAGGGTCATCATGCAGCCGGCATCCGTGCAGGGGCAGACAGGCGTGAATATTGCGGCAGGCGTATCCACAATGGAGCTGCGGCCGGCCGCTGCGCCCGCGCGCCGCACGACTCAGTGACGACATCATCGCAGGTGAACTGGTCGGCGGCTTGCCGCCGGGATCATTTGCCGCAAGATGCGAAAGGCGCCTGCATTCGGGCGCCTTTTGTTTTGTGCAGTAGGATGGGTGGAGCGACGTCCGGGACTTTCACCGAATCCCGCATGTTGCTGCGCTCACGCCGGCTACTTGCCGCTTGCTGATTTTGCCTCGCTTGCAAGCGCGATCTCGTCTTAGGGTTGCGGCAAATCAACGCCGACGGGCAAATCACTTCTGATTTTCAGAAATCGTGTCAAGGCTGGGAATCAAAAATATTCCGCTTAACACGAGGGGCAAATCATCGGCATAACTCCGCCCGTCTCACCCATTGAGGGGCGCTCGCGAACGTCACGAACGTGCGGTGAAATGCGATGGACGCTGAATGCGCAAGACGTAGGCGCCGGAAGCGTACGGCGAAGTCGTGTGGTTCGGGCGCCGCGGTGCTGGCGTTAAGTCGCGTGGAAGTTTTCCGCGTGGTGACGGAGGCAAAAGAGCCGTTCTCCGGGAAGAGCACGAAGTAAGCCGTAAAGCCATTGCGCAGGGAAGGCCGGGATGCTCCCGCTGTACCTGTATGCTCGTGTGCGTTTTGTTTTGCGCAATGGCACACGAGACCGCGGGTGCAGCAAGCACCTGGTCTTCCCTGCGCCCTCTAGATGAGAGGGCGGGAAATTGATGGCAAAGCTCGGGCAAAACATGTCGCGAGATCGCGAAGTCATATTCAGTTGTCGTCACCCGCGAAAGCGGGTGATCCAGTATTCCAGAGGCATCAATGATTGAACCGAGAAGGCGCGGCGTACTGGATCCCCGCCTGCGCGGGGATGACGATGGTGTGTTACGTCGCTACTCCACGTCATTGCGAGCGAAGCGAAGCAATCCACTCTTTCGATCGCAATGACGGCGAGGCGTCACTCCTTCGCGCGTTCACGGCGCCTACGCCGCCCGCGTGTGCGCCTTGAGTGCCGCCCCGAACGCCTCGAACAGCTTGCGATTGATCGGGTTGCGCTGCGGATCGTACTCGGCGTGCCACTGGACGCCGAGTGCGAAGGCCGGCGCGTCCGCGATCCGGATCGCCTCGATGGTGCCGTCCTCGGCGATGCCCTCGATGACGACGCGATTGCCCGGTTCGAGAATGCCCTGCCCGTGCAGCGAATTCACCCGGATGGTTTCGCAGCCGAGCAGGCTTGCAAAGGTGCCGCCCGGCGTCAGGTGGACGTCGTGGCGGTCGGCGAACACGACTGTTGGGTCAGGATGGATCTCGCCGTTCTCCAGCCGCGGCATGCGGTGGTTGATGCGGCCGGGGATTTCGCGGATTTCCGGATGCAGCGAGCCGCCGAACGCGACGTTCATCTCCTGCAGGCCGCGGCAGATGCCGAAGATCGGCACGCCGCGGGCGACACAGGCCTCCGTCAGCGCCAGCGCGACGTCGTCGCGGTGAATGTCGTAGGGCTCGTGCCTCTCGTGCGGCTCGGTCTTGAAGCGCGTCGGATGGACGTTGGCCCGCGCGCCGGTAAGCACGATGCCGTCGACGACGTCGAGCAGCGCACCGATGTCGGTAATCTCGGGCGACCCGGCAAACATCAGCGGCAGCGCCCCCGCCACGTCGGTGACCGCGCGCAAATTGCGCTCTCCGACCATCTGGGTCTGGAAACGATTTTCGACGCGATAGGCGTTCCCGATCACACCGACGACCGGCCGCTTCATCGCCAATTTTCCGCTGTCATCGTCCCGTGCAAGGATCTTCTGGGTTGGGCTGCCATTGCCGGCGATAATGCCCGCGAGCCGACGGCGGATCAATATCCGGCTGCGGCCTGCGGGCCTGCCCTGCTATTTTCGCGTGAAAGCTTCCCGGGCGTCGATTCCGTCGACCCCGGGCAAACCGGCCGCCCGAAGCGCCGCGGCAGCCGAATTTCCGGCGTCACCGAGCCACGGCAGTTTCGCCAGAATTCCGCGCGTGACCGGCTCGCCCAGCGCGCCGCCGAAATCGACCGGCCAATATCCGTTCGGCACCACTTCGGCAGATATCGCCTGAAGGCGATGGCCCCTGCCGAGCACTGTTTCGGCATCGTCGGGTGCTACCTGACGCGCGGTGCCGGGGTTGGCCGGATCGGTGAAGGTAATGAGCACCGGGATCAGCGCATCCTTTACCGGCACAACGCCCGTCAACCGGCTCATCTCGTTAAACGAGACCCGCTTATCGGCCGCCGCCGTATAGGCGCGCAGAGCCACGTAGTTCATGTCATCTAGGACGAGGTTGTTGTCGACATGCGCGAGCAGCGCGACAAGGTTCTTGCCCTGCCCGAGGTCCACGAAAACGGCATCGCCGACGGTCCGGGTCCGCCCGCGGCGGGTATAGCTGCGATCAGGATGAACGGCCACTACGCCGGATGCCGATTTGCGCCCCTCCGGCGTCTCGACCTCGACCGTCAGGCGATATTTGTGGGCGGGACGGTTGATTCTGATCTGGTCGCCGATCACCAGCGCCGCCAGCAGCGCAATCGGACCGAACCACTTGAAACTCATCCCGCCCTCGCCGGCTCCGCCATACCGATTCATTCACCGCTTGGCACATCGGATGCGGCAGCGTCAAACCGGCGCGTGCGCGGCCGCTTGATCCCGGCGGCGTTTTGGCGAAAGACTGCCGAGCAATTCAGTGAAAAGGAATCAACGTGACAGGTCCGGCTGACAATCGCCTTCAGGCCCGCAACGACATGGCGTGGGCGATATCGGTCGGGGGCATCGGCGTCGTGCTGTTCGCCGCGCTGCTCGCCTTGACCTGGCACTTCGCCGCGACGCTGTTTCTGATCTTTTCCGGCATCCTGCTCGGCGTCACCCTCAACGCCATGAGCAACCTGCTCGGACGCGTGGTGCGGCTGCCGCATGCGCTGCGGCTGACGATGGTCTGCCTGGTGGTCGCGGGCATGCTGTCGGGCATCGTCTTCCTCGGCGGCAGCACGATCGCCCAGCAGACGACGGCGTTGAGCAGCACGCTCAAATCGCAGCTCGTCAACGTCAAGGCTTTTCTCGAACGGAACGGCATCGACACCAGCCTTTTTGACTTCGGCACCCTGTCGTCGACGTCGGATGATGGCACGCCCGCGCCCGCCGCGACGCCGACGCCGCACACGCTTCCCAGCGCCGGCACGATTGCGGCCAGCGGCGGCGCGATCTTCAGCCAGAGCCTGAAACTGATTCTGGGCACCGCCAGCGCCGTCGGAAACTTCTTCATCGTGCTGTTCCTGGGGATTGCGTTCGCGACCCAGCCGAGCGTCTACCGCAACGGACTGCTGTTCATCGCGCCTGCGAAGCATCGCGTGCGCGCGATTGCGATCGTCGACCGGATCGGCGAGACGCTGGAGCGCTGGCTGATCGCACAGATCATCACCATGGTCGCGGTGTTTCTGGTGACCTGGATCGGGCTGTCGATCATCGGCATCCAGAGTTCGTTCATCCTGGGCATCCAGGCCGGGCTGCTCGCCTTCATCCCGACGGTCGGCGCGATCCTCGGCGGGCTGATCGTGGTGCTGGCCAGTCTCGCGTCGGGATGGGTCGCCGGCCTCTCGGCCTTCATCCTGTTCCTCGGCGTGCACGCGCTGGAAAGCTACGTGCTGACGCCGATCATTCAGCGGCAGGCGCTGGATATTCCGCCTGCCACGCTGTTTGCGTTCCAGATCCTGCTCGGCGTCGTCTTCGGCATCTGGGGGCTGGCACTTGCGCTGCCCCTGATGGCGATCGCCAAGGTGATGATCGACCATTTCAAGGCGGAAGCGGCGCCGGTCGCGATTGCGGCCGGCTGATGGCTTCAGTCCGCCGTGGTCAGCACCGTCTCGGTATGTTCGACCTCGGGTGGCGAAGCAAAATAGGGCCCGACCAGCGCGCGCCAGGCGGTGAAATCTTCCGAACCGCGAAAATCCACCGTGTGGTTTTCCAGCGTCTCCCACTTCGCCACCAGCCGATAGCGCTGCGGCTTTTCGATCGATTTGTGCAGTTCAAATCCCTTGCCGCCCTTGGCGCGCAGGAACAGCGGACGGGCCTTGGCGACGGCCGCTTCAAAATCCTTCTCGGTGCCCGGCTTGACGTCGATTTGTGCGATTTCGGTGATCATTGGGTTACGCCCTCTCGTGAGAATTGGCGTGTCTAACCCAGCCGCCTCAAAAGCAAAAGGCGATGCAGATGCGTTGCTGCGATGCACGGTGGCTCTCGATGCCGCAAGCGTGAGGAAATCGGGCGCGTGACGTGCTCCCGCCGCAACCCTGGTCTGGTGTAGGCTTGCGCTGAACAACGAGCGACAACAAGCTCATGGTCCCGAGGAGAAAAACAATGAATCTCGGTCGGATCCTGTTCTCCTTCACCCTGGCTGCGGCGGCAAGCGGACTGAGCTTGATGGCGGCGCAATCGCAGGCGCAGCAGCCAGCGGCGGTCACCATCGACGATGACGATATCGGCGGCGTGGTGCGCGGACCGAACGGGCCGGAGGCCGGCGTCTGGGTCATCGCGGAGACCACCGAACTGCCGACGAAATTCGCCAAGATCGTCGTCACCGACGACCAGGGCCGCTACGTGATCCCGGACCTGCCGCCGAAGGTGAACTACGCCATCTGGGTCCGCGGCTATGGCCTCGTGGATTCGCCGAAGCTGCGCGCCAGGCCCGGCCAGCAGGTCAATCTCACGGCAGTCCCGGCACCGAACGATGCCGCGGCGGCCCATTATTACTCGGCGATCTACTGGTATACGATGATGAAGATCCCGCCGGCAAAGGACTTTGGCGGCTCTACCGAGATCCCGAAGGAGATCACGCAGGACATCTGGCGCCAGAGGATGAACAACGTCGATTGCATCGGCTGCCATCAGCTCGGCCAGGAATCCACGCGCACGATCCCGGGCGCGTTCGGCGAATTCAAATCGGGCGAGGAAGCCTGGATGCGCCGTGTCGCCTCAGGGCAAACAGGCGAATGGATGGTGAACCGGCTCGCAGGCCAAATGGGCGGCGTTCCCTTCAAATATTTCGGCGACTGGACCGACCGGGTCACGAAGGGCGAACTGCCGAAGGCCAAGCCGCCGCGGCCGACCGGCATTGAGCGCAACGTCGTCATCTCGTCGTGGGAGTGGGCGACCGAAAAACATTTCGTCCACGACCTGATCTCCTCGGACCGGCGCTATCCGACGGTCAACGCCTACGGCCCGCTGTACGGCGCGAACGAGTATTCGTCCGACGACATGCCGATCCTCGATCCCAGGACGCATAAGGTGACGTTCTCCAAAATGCCGGTCGCCGATCCCAATGCGCCGGAATCGTTCGGGCCTCCCCTGCATGGCACGGCACTCCTCAATCCGGTCAGCCCTTCGCCCTATTGGGGCGACGAGAAGATCTGGAGTCAGCGCTCCAATAATCACAACAGCATGTTCGACAAGAAGGGTCGCGTGTGGCTGGCGGCAGCCGTGCGCGGCATCGAAAATCCGGCGTATTGCAAGAAGGGGTCCGATCACCCGTCGGCCAAGGCCTTTCCGCTCGAACGCTCCGGACGACAAGTGACGGTGTTCGATCCCAAGACCCAAAAATACAGCTTCATCGATACCTGCTTCGGCACTCACCACCCGCAATTCGGCTACGATGCCGATGATACGCTCTGGACGTCGGGGACCGGACCGGTCGCCGGCTGGATCAACACCCGGCTCTGGGACGAGACTGGCGATGCCGTCAAAGCGCAGGGCTGGGCGCCGTTCGTGCTCGACGCCAATGGCAACGGCAAGGTCGACGAATACACCGATCCGGGCAAGCCGGCAGAGGCCGGCAAGGACATGCGAATCGCGGGCTCGGGCCCCTACGCGGTGATGCCGCATCCGACCGACGGCTCGGTCTGGTACACCGTCAACGTCTTCGTCGGCCCACCCGGCTTCCTGCGCTTCGACCCCAAGACCAAGCTCTCGGAATTTTACGCGATACCGAAGGAAGGCATCGGCGTTCGCGGCGGCGACATCGACAAGAACGGCGTGCTCTGGGGCTCGGGCTCGAACGGCAGCCTGATCCGCTTCGATCGCAGCAAGTGCAAGGCGCCGCTGAACGGGCCGGGTGCGACCGGCAACCACTGCCCGGAGGGCTTCTCCTACTTCAAATATCCTGGTCCCGGCTTCGAAGGGTTCGAGAACTCAAGCGCCGAGGCGAGCTACTACACCTGGGTCGATCACCACAATACGGCCGGCCTCGGCGAGAACATCCCGATCTCCACCGCGAACCTCAACGACGGCTTCGTCGCCTTCAAGGACGGGCAGATGGTGATGCTGCGCATTCCCTATCCGCTCGGCTTTTTCGCCAAGGGCCTCGACGGACGTATTGACGATCCGAACGCAGGCTGGAAAGGCCGCGGGCTCTGGAGTTCGAGCGGCGATCGCACACCCTGGTTGATGGAGGGCGGCAAGGGCTCAAAGCCTCGCGCCGTGCATATTCAGGTGCGCCCCGACCCATTGGCGAAGTGAGGAGTAGCGGCTAGCCGAACAGCAGCGCCATGCCGGCGACCATCAGCGCGCAGCCGATGAACAGAATGGCAGGCCAGCGCATTCTGCGCTGAACGTAACGCCCCTGCGCACGGCGCTCGGTGATGAGCGCCATCTCGAATTCTTCCGAGGTCGAGAACATGCAGCCGAAACCGCCGCGGGCGGAGGCTGCAGCCGCTTCGAGCGATATCAGGGCAGCCTGTGGGTTTGATCTGCGGGATGAATCCATGTGCAGATGATAGGGATGGAATGGTAAACGGGAGGTTACCACAGGCCTCCATCCCATGGAGAGCGATCCAAAGTGTTGGATCAGTCTCCCGAGATATCGCCTTGTTTGAGCAGCACGTTCAAGTCGCTGCCGGCGCCTGCCGTGCGGAGGCTGCGCGGCCGGCCGTCTTGCGCCGCCACTTCTCGAGCGACAGCGGCAGCTCTTCCGCCGCCTCGACCCGGTTACGGCCAGTACGCTTGGCCTGATAGAGCGCGGTATCGGCTGCCGCCAGCAACACTTCGAGTTCCGTGCCCGCCGGACCGCCGGCGACGCCGATGCTGACGGTGGTGTCGACCGGGCCCTCCTCGCAGACAATGTTGGACGCCTCGAACGCCTCGCGCACGCGCTCGGCCACGATCACACCCTCTTCCAGCGGACACGCCAACAATGCCGCGAACTCCTCGCCACCGATGCGCCCCGACAGATCGCTGATGCGCAAATTGCTGATCACGACGGTCGAGAACAATTTGAGGATCTCGTCGCCCGCGGGATGGCCGAAGCGGTCGTTGATGCTCTTGAAATGGTCGATGTCGAAAATCATCACCGTCACCGGCCGCCCTGCGGCGGCCTCGCGTTCGATCACCCGGTTACAGGCTTCCGAAAAGCCGCGGCGGTTCAACATTCCGCTCAAGGGATCGACCGAGGCCGCGGTCTTGTGCACCGTCACGGCGCGATCCGACACCAGCATGAAGATGACGAACACGGTGCCGATCGCATACAGGATCAATTCGATCGAGAATGCCGTCACCCAGATGCTGCTGGTGAAGCTCTCGTCATGCGGGCGCAGCAGGCTGCCGAGCAGGATCGGCAGCGCTAGCACGCAACCATGCATGACGGGCACGACAAGCGTCGGCCAGCGCTTCTGCATCGTCCGCCGCCGTTCGCTCCACAATTCAGAAGCCGTCAGCCCCGCGTAGATCGCGACGATCGCCGCACCGATAATGAGCCGCATGGCGGGATTCAAGGACGGCAAAGCCAGCACCGTACCGACCCAGGCGGTCGCGCCGAGGAAAAGTCCCGGTAGATTGGGCTTGCGGCCGTGGAATACGCGCGAGGCGTTCCAGACCATGCCGCAGGCCACGAAACCAAGCGCATGCAGCGCCAGCAACAGCGGCTCGCCGAGTGTGGCGCCGCCGATGGTCCAGATCGCCACCGACGATGCGCCAAGCAGATAGGCCGTCCCCCACCACTTCAAGGCGGGAATGTTTTCCTGCTTGCCGAACAGCAGCAGCATGGCCCCGAGCATGCCTGCAACCATCGTGGCAAATAAATACAGCGTTGAAGTATCGAACGACATGGGCTCACCCGAACGCGTGTGATGCAACTTGTTCGGCGCACACTGAAAATGCAATTTCGCGCCATCGCATCGCGGACACTAGGAGGGCCGTGTTCCAATTTCGTGAGTGCGGGTAAGCAAGTTTTCACGAAAATCCGTGGTAACCCATCACTAAATGGTAAGCAAAAAGGGCGCCGATCGGCGCCCTCTTTTCGTCTGGTGAATGCAGCAATCCGCTGCAAATTTTAGCGAAGCAATTAGCGCTTCGAGAACTGGAACGACTTGCGCGCTTTGGCCCGGCCGTACTTCTTGCGCTCCACGGTGCGGGAGTCGCGGGTCAGGAAGCCGCCCTTCTTCAGCACGCCGCGCAGATCCGGCTCGAAGTTGGTCAGCGCCTTCGAGATGCCGTGACGCACGGCACCCGCCTGGCCCGACAGACCGCCGCCGGCGACCGTGCAGATGACGTCGTACTGGCCGGCACGCGCGGCCGCGACCAGCGGCTGCTGGATCAGCATGCGTAGCACCGGACGGGCGAAGTAGATCTCGACTTCGCGGGTGTTGACCGTGATCTTGCCGGCGCCCGGCTTGATCCAGACGCGGGCGACCGCGTCCTTGCGCTTGCCGGTGGCATAGGCGCGGCCGTATTTGTCGACCTTCTTGACGTATTTCGGCGCTTCCGGAGCGGCCGTCTTCAACGACGCCAACTGGTCGAGCGACTGCATGGTATCCGACATCTTATGCGGCCCTCATGTTCTTGCGGTTCATCGAAGCGATATCAACCTTCTCGGGCTGCTGGGCTTCATGCGGATGTTCGGCGCCGGGGTAAACGCGCAGATTGCCCATCTGCACGCGGCCGAGCGGACCGCGCGGAATCATGCGCTCGATGGCCTTCTCGACCACGCGCTCGGGGAAACGGCCCTCGAGGATCGACTTCGCGGTGCGTTCCTTGATGCCGCCGATGAAGCCGGTGTGCTTGTAGTAGACCTTGTTGTCGCGCTTGCGACCGGTCAGCACCACATGCGCTGCGTTGATAATGATGACGTTGTCACCGCAATCGACATGCGGCGTATAGGTGGGCAGATGTTTGCCGCGCAGGCGCATCGCGACGAGGGTGGCGAGACGGCCGACCACCAGACCTTTGGCGTCGATCAAGACCCACTTCTTCGTCACCTCGGCGGGCTTTGCCGAATAGGTTTTCATGTGAGGAAATCCGTGAAAATGGAAATCGGCGCCAGATGCGCCGAACTGCCGGTTTTCTAGAAGACCGAATGTTGACAGTCAACATCAATGCTTGCGATTTACATCAATAAAAACAACAGCTTAAAAATATGGTGCAATACTACCTCTCGAAACCCTACGTATTTGGAATGGAATAGGTCGCCGTCACATGGGCGATGGGATCGGGCGACGAGCCCGACAGCAGGTTGACCTCGCCAACCGCCAGCCGCTTGCCGAGCTTGAGCAGGCGCGCTGCGGCCAGCACGTCCTGCCCCGGCAGGCCCTTGCGCAGGAAATTGATGTTGAGATTGGTCGTTACCGCCAGCCCCACTGGGCCGATCGCCGAGAGCAGCACCACATACATCGCGAAATCAGCCATCGCCATCAGCGTCGGCCCCGACACGGTGCCGCCTGGACGCAGCATTCGCTCGTCATAGCGCCGCCGCAGCAGGCAGGTCTCGCCATCGGCGCTCTCGATGGTGATATCGCCGTCGCTGAAGGCCTGGGGAAATTCCTCACGAAGGAACTTCTCCAGCTCAGCCACGCTCATTTTCGCTGCTGCCATGTCACCCCTGCCCCTCGATTAAGGCTGCCTGTTACATTACGTTGTCATCAAAGCCAAAATGAAAATCTTGGAGGGGAAACCTCAGAGATGTCCGTCCAGACTGCTCGCGCGCCCACGCCGCAACCGCCGATCCTGCTGCAGGAAAATGTCGGCAGCATCCGTGTACTCACGCTCAACCGGCCGGCCGCGCGCAACAGCCTGTCGGAAGCCTTGATCGCCGAGCTGCACGGCGCGCTGAAGGCAATCCACGACGACAACAGCGTCCGCGCCGTCGTCATCGCGGCGAACGGTCCAGCCTTCTCCGCCGGCCACGACATGAAGGAATTGACCGCGCGCCGCAGCGACGCCGACCGCGGCCGCGCCTATTTCGGGCAGATCATGAACGCCTGCAGCGCGATGATGCAGGCTGTCGTGCACCTGCCGAAGCCCGTCGTCGCCGCCGTGCAGGGCATTGCGACTGCCGCCGGCTGCCAACTTGTGGCAAGCTGCGATCTCGCGGTCGCCTCCGAGGCCGCAGGCTTCGCCACCCCGGGCGTCGATATCGGTCTGTTCTGCTCGACGCCCATGGTGGCACTGTCGCGCAACGTCCCGCGCAAGCAAGCGATGGAGATGCTGCTGACCGGCGAGCCGATTTCGGCGGCCGTGGCGAAGAATATCGGCCTCGTCAACCGCGTGGTCGCCGCCGGCACCGAGCGCGATGCGGCGATCGCACTGGCGCAGAAGGTCGCGCTGAAATCCGCCTATACCGTCAAGCTCGGCAAGGAGGCGTTCTATCGCCAGGCCGAAATGAGCCTTGCCGATGCGTATCGCTATGCGGCGGAAGTGATGACCGAGAACATGATGGCGCGCGACGCCGAGGAAGGCATCGGCGCCTTCATCGAGAAACGTGAACCGAAATGGCAGGATAAGTGACGATGCAGAGCGTCGTCATTCCGGGGCGATGCGCAGCATCGAACTATAGTGCGCGATTGCGCAAGTGAGAATCTCGAGATTCCGGGTTCTCGCGCCGCGAGCCCCGGAATGACAGGAATTGAAAATGAACCACGACGCATATGACGACAATTACATCCGCGGCATCCTCAACTCCGTGAAGTCGATCGCGATGGTGGGGGCCTCGCCGGTCAATGTGCGGCCGAGCTACTTTGCGTTCAAATATCTGGCCCAGCGCGGTTACGACATGGTTCCTGTCAATCCCGGTCACGTCGGAAAGAGCCTGCTCGGCAAACCCTTCGTCGCCTCGCTGTCCGATATCGGCCGTCCCGTCGACATGATCGACATCTTCCGCAATTCCAGCCACATCATGCCCGTTGTCGACGAGGCCCTGACATTATCGCCGTTGCCGAAAGTGATCTGGATGCAACTCGGCGCGCGCGACGACGTGGCTGCCGCGAAGGCCGAAGCCGCCGGCCTCAAGGTGGTGATGAACCGCTGTCCGAAGATCGAGTACGGACGGCTGTCGTCGGAAATTTCATGGATGGGAGTCAATTCGCGCACACTCAGCTCGAAGCGCGCGCCGATCCCGACTCAGGGCATGCGCCTGTCGCTAAACCGGATGAGCGTCGGTGGCGGAGCCACGGCGGCATCGGATCGCGCCGCAAAGAACAAAAGCGAGCCTACCTGAAGCAACGCGAAACGATTATTTCGAAGACAAGAGCTAACGAAGCAGAGCCGTTTTCAATCCCTCTCCTATGAACGCCTCGCCTTGACGGCAGACGCGGCTGCGATCAGCATCGTCAACGCATTTCAAGCAAGCCAGAACAGGACGCCAAAGAATGACCGACCGTCTCCCGGGATTCTCGACCCTTGCCGTGCATGCCGGCGCGCAGCCCGATCCTACCACCGGCGCCCGGGTGACGCCGATCTATCAAACTACGTCCTTCGTATTCAACGATGCCGACCACGCCGCCTCGCTGTTCGGGCTGCAGGCTTTCGGCAACATCTATACCCGCATCGGCAATCCCACGACCGCCGTGCTGGAAGAGCGCATGGCGGCGCTGGAAGGCGGCACCGCGGCGCTGGCGGTCGCCTCCGGGCACGCCGCGCAGGTCGTCGTGCTGCAGCAATTATTGATGCCTGGCGACGAGTTCATCGCCGCGCGAAAACTCTACGGCGGCTCGATCAACCAGTTCACGCATGCGTTCAAGAGCTTTGGCTGGAACGTGGCGTGGGCCGACCCCGACGATATCGGCAGCTTCGAGCGCGCGGTGACGCCGCGCACCAAGGCGATCTTCATCGAATCGATCGCCAACCCCGCCGGCAGCATCACTGACATCGAGGCGATCGCAGAAGTAGCCCGCAAGGCCGGCGTGCCGCTGATCGTCGACAACACGCTGGCAACGCCGTATTTGATCCGCCCGATCGATCACGGCGCCGACATCGTCGTGCACTCGCTGACGAAATTCTTGGGCGGCCACGGCAACTCGCTCGGCGGCATCATCGTCGATGGCGGCACGTTTGATTGGTCGAAGGACAACAAGTACCCGATGCTGAGCGAGCCGCGGCCGGAATATCACGGCATCAGGATCCAGGAGACGTTTGGCAATTTCGCTTTCGCGATCGCCTGCCGCGTGCTGGGCTTGCGCGACCTCGGTCCGGCGCTGTCGCCGTTCAACGCTTTCATGATACTGACCGGCATCGAGACGCTGCCGCTGCGCATGCAGAGGCATTGCGAGAATGCCAAGGCGGTCGCGGAATTTCTTGCCGGCCATTCCGCTGTAGCGTCGGTGAACTATGCGGGCCTTGCCAGTGACAAGTACAACAAGCTCGCGCGCAAGTACGCGCCGAAGGGCGCCGGTGCCGTATTCACCTTCAGCCTGAGGGGCGGCTACGACGCCGGCGTCAGCCTGGTCTCGAACCTGAAACTGTTCTCGCACCTGGCCAATGTTGGCGACACCCGCTCGCTGGTGATTCACCCGGCATCGACCACGCACAGCCAGCTCGACGACGACGCCAAGGTGCGAAGCGGCGCGGGGCCTGATGTCGTGCGCCTCTCGATTGGCATCGAGGACAAGGAAGATCTGATCGCGGATCTGGAGCAGGCGCTGAGCGCGTAACGGCAGTCATTCCGGGGCGATGCGCAGCATCGAACTATGGAGCGCCCCTTGCGCCCCTGAGAATCTCGAGATTCCGGGTCTGGTGCTTGCGCACCATCCCGGAATGACGATCAGGAGTCATAGACGGCATATCCGCCCAGCGATCCGTCCGGCGAAATCACAAGCCTCTCGTTAACGCTCATTCCAGCATAAAATGGCGCTGAGCTGCCCTCGATGATTCGGAGCCAACGATGCTGCGCTGGATGACGCCAATTCTGGTCGCGATTTTCGCGGTCGGAACCGCTGCGGCCGAGGATCCTGGAGCCACCCAGCCCGCCGATGGCCCAGCAGCAGCGAAGCCGGCCGCCCCTCCTGTCGCCACCAAGCCCGCTGACACCCCGGCAACCGCCAAGCCCGCCAACAGCCCAACCGCAACGAAACGCCCCGAGAAAGCTGCCGCCGGCAGGCGCGCCGCGGTCCGGGCCGCCAGCCAGTTGCCGCCGGGCTTGCCGCGCGCGCATTACAATTACCGCACCACGGTTACCCCGCCAACAGCCCCCCTTTATGTGCGGCGCGGCCGCGCCTTGGTGGTGGTCGAAGAAGAGGTGCTCGTGCCGACCGGGATCAAGGCCTATGCGCCGCGCATCTTCGGCACGCCGCTCTTGCCGGGATCATCGACGCTGCCCGGTTACTACGGCACCAGTCATTCCTACAGTTATGACGGCCCCTATTATGGCGGCCCCTATGAGCCTTACTGGAATCGCCTGCCATACGCTTGCGGCGTGTACGGATACTGTTAAACGCAGTAGCCAACAACGGAGACGGACGAGCGACGTGGCAGGGGCACCGCGGAAAGCCAGCAAAACGAACGCATCCAATGCGATCACGGCGGATCTTGTCGCCGTCCTCGTCGCCGTCACCGACGGCGAGCCCAAGATCATGACCATCGCAAACGACGGCGCGCTGCCGAGCGGCCCGTTCGAATTCTCGCACCGTTCGCTGCAGACCGGATTGCGCGCCTGGGTCGAGGCGCAGACCGGCCATCCGCTCGGCTATGTCGAGCAGCTCTACACGTTCGCCGATCGCGGGCGGGCCGGCGATGCCAAGTCACCGCATTCGATCTCGATCAGCTATCTGGGCCTGACCCGCGAGGACAAGGTCGGCCAGGGTTTTGAGGCGCACTGGTCCGGCTGGTACGAATATTTTCCATGGGAAGATCAGCGCGCCGGCCTCTCCCCGTCGCTCGCGAAGACATTGTCGTCGCGGCTGCGGGCGTGGGCGAAATCTGCAGATACCACCAGCCTGCAGCGCGAGCGATGGCAGCGCGTCGCCATCACGTTTGGCCTCGACGACCGCGAATGGAACGAGGAGCTGGTGCTGCAGCGCTACGAACTGCTCTATGAAGCAGGCTTGATCCCGGAAGCGGTGCGCGACGGTGCAGCTGCCACGACCGTCATTCCCGGCCGGCCGATGACCGGAGATCATCGCCGCATTCTCGCCACCGGAATCGCGCGGCTGCGCGCCAAGATCAAATACCGTCCCGTGGTGTTCGAGCTGATGCCGGCAGAATTCACCCTGCTGCAACTGCAACGCAGCGTTGAGGCACTTGCAGGCCGCCTGGTGCACAAGCAGAATTTTCGCCGCTTGATCGAGCAGCAGCAACTCGTTGAGGAGACTGGCGCAATCGCTGCCGACACGGTCGGGCGCCCCGCCAAATTGTTCAGGTTCCGCCACGGCGTGCTGGCGGAGCGGGCGATCGTCGGAACCAAGCTTCCCCTATCGCGCACTTGACTTCGATTATGCTCAGGATAAGTATAAGCCAACATATACTCAAGGAGAGTATAAATGGCCGATCTCAGCACCGCCGCACTCGCCCGCGTTTCACCGCTTTATGACCGGGTCAGACGAGTAATCCCGCCACCTGAATGGGCCGTATTTGCCGAGGACGTCGACGCCATTCTGGCGCTCAAGCGCGAACGCAATGCGGTCGTCCTGGCGCATAACTATCAGACACCTGAAATCTTCCACGGCGTCGCCGACATCGTCGGCGACAGCCTGCTGCTGGCGCGCGAAGCCACCAAGGTCGATGCCGATATCATCGTGCTGGCCGGCGTGCACTTCATGGCCGAGACGGCCAAGCTGTTGAACCCGGAAAAGACCGTGCTGATCCCCGATCTCGGAGCCGGCTGTTCCCTCGCGGAGTCCATCACCGCGGAGGACGTGCAGTTGATGCGGCAGCGCTATCCCGGCGTCCCCGTCGTCACCTATGTCAACACATCGGCGGCGGTGAAGGCGGCATCAGACATCTGCTGCACTTCGGGCAACGCGCTCAAGGTCGTGGAGTCGCTCGGCGCCGAGCGCGTCATCATGCTGCCGGACGAATATCTCGCGCAGAACATCGCCTCGCAGACGAACGTGAAGATCATCGCATGGAAAGGCCATTGCGAGGTGCACGAGCTGTTTACGGCGTCCGACGTCCGGCAACTGCGCGAAAATCATCCAGATGTGACGATCCTGGCGCATCCGGAATGTCCGCCTGAGGTGGTCGCGGAAGCCGATTTCTCCGGATCGACCGCAGCGATGTCGGACTTCGTCGGCAAACAGCGGCCGCCCCGGGTCGTGCTGCTGACGGAATGCTCGATGAGCGACAATGTCGCGGTGCTCCATCCCGACATCGAATTCATCCGGCCCTGCAATCTCTGCCCGCACATGAAGCGGATCACGCTGAAGAACATCCGCGACGCGCTGGAGGCCGGTCGGCACGAGGTGACGATCGACCCCGCGATTGCGGCGCCCGCCCGTCGTGCGGTGGAGAGGATGCTGGCGCTATGAACACGGAGATTTCAGCACTCGCCAACCATCCCGTCATCATAGGCGGCGGCGCCGCCGGATTGATGACGGCGCTTCAATTGGCGCCTGAGCCGGTCGTGCTGCTGTCGAAGGCACCGCTCGGCGCGGAAGCCTCGAGCCTGTGGGCGCAAGGTGGACTGGCCGCGGCGATGGGCGACGATGACGACCCTGCCCTGCACCTGGCCGACACGATCGCCGCGGGCGCTGGCCTGTGCGACGAATCCGTCGCTCGCCGCATTGTTCATGCGGCGCCTGCGGCCGTCGAGCATCTCGCAAAACTTGGCGTCGCCTTCGACCGGCGTCCCGATGGCGGGTGGCGGCTTGGTCTCGAGGCCGCACACAGCCGCAATCGCATCGTGCACGCCACTGGTGACGGCACCGGGCGCGAAATCATGCGCGCGCTGATCGCGGCCGTGCGCCGCTGCCCGTCGATTATGCTGCTGGAGGGTGTCGAGGCGCGGAGCCTGATCGTCGAAGACAACTCCATCAGGGGCGTGCTTGCCGCGAACGCGCAGGGTCCGTTCGTGATCGATACTGCCCGCGTTGTGCTCGCGACGGGCGGCATCGGCGGCCTGTTTCTCGAGAGCACCAATCCCAGTGGTTGCTACGGCCAGGGGCTGGCGCTGGCCGCCCGCGCGGGCGCAAAACTCTCCGATCTCGAATTCGTGCAGTTTCACCCGACGGCCTTCGACGGGCCGTCGCGCCCGATGCCGCTGCTCACCGAGGCCGTGCGCGGCGACGGCGCCATCCTGATCGACGACACCGGACAACGCTTCATGGCGGACCAGCCAGGTGTCGAACTCGCGCCCCGTGACATCGTCGCCCGCGCGGTCTGGCGCCGCCGCGCAGAAGGACATCGCGTCTTTCTCGACGCACGCAAACATCCGGGAGCGGAATTTGCAAAACGCTATCCCGTCGTTTCCGCCTTCTGCAAAATGGCCGGGATCGATCCCGCGACCGATCCGATTCCGGTGAGGCCAGCGGTGCACTACCACATGGGCGGGATCGCCGTTGATGGCGAAGGTCGCAGCAGCGTGGACGGCCTCTGGGCCTGCGGCGAGGTCAGCCGCACCGGGCTGCATGGTGCCAACCGGCTCGCCAGCAATTCGCTGATGGAAGCCATCGTCTGCGCGCAATGGGTTGCAGGGAGCGTCAAGGGCGCGAGCTGCAGCCCGCCGAAAGCACGCGTGGCCATCTCGCCTGCGCCTGCGCCCGCGTCCGATCCTTCGGCCGTGCGGCCGATCCTGTCGCAAGGCCTCGGCGTGCTCCGCGACCGGCTAGGCATCGAACGCGCGATCCGCGGCCTCTATCCTAACGCCCGCGGCAGAAGTGCGTCTTCCGATCCCGCGCTGGTGGGATTGATGATCGCGGTTGCCGCCTGGCGGCGCGAGGAAAGCCGCGGCGGGCATTACCGAACCGACTTCCCTGACGCCCTGCCTTCGGCCGTGCCTTCATTCATCTCGCTTGCGGACGCAGTCGATATTGCCCGCGGCATCATTGAAACCGAATCCCTGTGCGCCGGGAGTGCCTAGCCGTGATCCTTACGCCGCTTCTACCGCTCATGTACGAACCGCTGGTTCGAGCCGCCCTGCTCGAAGATCTCGGACGCGCCGGCGACATCACCGCGGACGCGATCGTTCCGGCCGACAGGCACGCCTCACTGGTGCTGCGCGCGCGCCAACCCGGCGTTGTAGCCGGGCTCGACATTGCGCGCTCTGCGTTTCAGCTCGTCAATCCTGCCGCCCAACTTGAGGCGGAGCGCCCTGACGGCAGCGTGGTAGCGCCGGGAGACGTGATCGCCGCCATCGAGGGGCCGGCGCGCGGACTGGTGACCGGCGAACGCACGGCGCTGAATTTTCTCTGTCACCTCAGCGGTGTCGCAACCGCAACGGCCTCGCTGGTATCGGCAACGCAGGGGACCAAGGCGCGCATCGTCTGTACTCGCAAGACCACGCCCGGGTTGCGCGCGCTGGAAAAATACGCGGTCCGCGCCGGCGGCGGCAGCAATCACCGCTTCGGCCTCGACGACGCCATTCTGATCAAGGACAACCACATCGCACTGGCCGGCGATATCAGGACCGCGATCGAACGCGCCAAAGCGCATGCCGGTCACCTCGTCAAGATCGAGGTCGAAGTCGATACCTTGGCGCAACTCGAGCAAGCCCTTGCGATCGGGGTGGATGCGGTCCTGCTCGACAACATGGCGATCGAGGAGCTGCGGCAGGCGGTCACCATGACCGGCGGTCGGGCGATCACCGAAGCGTCCGGCCGCATCACGGCCGAGACGGCCAAGGCGATCGCGGCAGCCGGCGTCGACCTGATTTCGGTTGGCTGGCTGACCCACAGCTCCGCCGCGCTCGATATCGGGCTCGACTATCTCGGACTCAATCGGCAGGCAGCGTAGCTTCCGGCGGACTACTCGGCCGCGCGCATGGCGCTCTTGTCCTCGCGCATCAGACGGTTGTTGCGCTGGACCACCGAATAGGTCGCCAGCACAAACAAGACCACCAGGCCCTGGATCGACAGCGCTTCCATGGAAGGATTGAGGCCGATCGCGGTCAGGAACGCCGAGCCCTTCACCTCGGTGACGGTGATGACCGCCTGTTCCTGGAACTCCTGCACCGCTTCGCCGATGAACTTGATCGCCATCGCGAACAGGAACGCCGAGGTTACGATGAACAGCGGCCGCAGCGGAAGCTTCCGCGCAATCAGGTTGATGAAATAGAACAACACAGCGAGGCCTACCGTCGCCACCGCAAGGCCGGCGAACAGGCCCGCGCTCCAACCGCCCTCGGTCTTCGCCAGCGCATGGATGAACAGCACAGTCTCGGCGCCCTCCCGGAACACCGCGAGAAAGGCCAGCGCGCCGATTGCCCACACCGTATCCTGCGACAGCGCGCGGTCGGCTTTGTGCGCGAGATAATCCTGCCAGCCGCGCGGGTCCTGCTTCACCATCAGCCAGCCGCTTACATAGAGCATCAGGGCGGCGGCGACGAGAATGATGACGCCCTCGAGGATATCGCTGTGGTCGCCGGAGTTCAGCACCGCAAACAGCCAGGCGGCGACGAAGCTGGCGCCAACTGCGGCGAGCGCGCCGCCGTACAGCGCCTGAATGCGGTGGGCGGCACCGGCCTTGGTCAGATAGCCCGCGAGTGCTGCGATCACCAGCATGGCTTCGAGCCCCTCGCGTAGCAGGATAACGGCGGCCTGGATGAAAGCTGACGACATGAAACTGAACCTTTGTTTTGGCTCGTTTTATCGTCCAAACGATTCAAGTAAAGCGGCCGCACGCCGCCCAAATGCCTCAAGGCCCTTTCGTAGCAAGAAACCCCTGCAAATCGGGCACTTCCGGCAATGACAGGAGATTAGAATTACTCAATTTCAGCCAGGCTGCCCGAGCGGCATCACCAGCTTCTGCCTGTCACGCTCGGTGCGCCGCGCAACCAGACGCTCAGTCTGCAAAACCGCCAGCGTCAGGACCACGATCGCGACGGCCTGATGCGCCAGCGCCAGATCGATCGGCACCTGATGCAACAGCGTCAGAATGCCGAGCCCGGCCTGCAGTGCGATCGCCGCCACCAGAGACCAAGCGCCGCCGACAACGGCAGCACCGGCCCGTGACCTTACGGCATCGACCGCATGAAGAACAGCCAGCGCCAGCAGCGCATAGGCGGTCATGCGGTGCTCGAACTGCACTGTGAGCGTGTTGTCGAACAAGTTTCGCCACCACGGCTCCTCGAAGAACAGCCGCGCCGCGGACGGAATGAAGGCGCCGTCGATCTCGGGCCAGGTGTTATATACCCTGCCCGCCCGCAGGCCCGCGACCAGCGCGCCGAAATAGAGCTGGACGAACGTCAAAGCGAGCAAGGCGACCCCGGAGATCTTCAGCCGCGCGGGAACGACCGGTTGCGGACGTGCGCTCATCCGCCGGAGCGTCCAGACGATCGACGCAAAAATGATCAGAGCGAGCACCAGATGCGTCGCCAGACGATACTGGGACACCTCCGTCCGCTGCGAGAGACCAGAAGCGACCATCCACCAGCCGACCGCCCCCTGCAGCGCGCCGAGGGCGAAGATCAGCCACAACCGCTTTTTCAGCTCAGTGCTGAACGCGCCACGCCACAGGAAATACAGGAACGGCAGCAGGTAGACCGCACCGATCACGCGTCCGAGCAGCCGATGGCTCCATTCCCACCAGAAGATGGTCTTGAACTCGGCAAGGCTCATGCCGGCGTTGAGTTCGCGGTATTGAGGAATGGCCTTGTAGCCCTCGAACGCCTGCGCCCACTGCGCCTCGTTGAGCGGCGGTAGCGTGCCAGTAACCGGCTTCCACTCCACGATCGACAATCCGGATTCCGTCAGGCGCGTGGCCCCGCCGACCAGCACCATGACAGCGATCAGCGCGGCAACCACGATCAGCCACCACCTGATGGCGGCGGCATGCGGGGCCTGTTGTGCGGAACTAGCGGTCATAAAACCCGTCTGAAAATCCGTCCTGGCTCGCCCCGAAGGCGCGCTTGATTGAATTGGCGCGCCCCTTATAGTCCGCCCCTTCCCGCGCGCAACCCGCCACGAGCCTGACATCTCCGCCATGACGATACGTACCCGCAAATTCTTCGGAACCCTCGCTTTGCTGGCGCTGGTCGTGGTGTGGTCGCTGCTGGGGATGACCATCGCCCAGACGCCGTGGCTGGCCAGTTCAGGCGTGCTGCAGGCGATCTTCTATGTCGTGGCAGGCCTTGGATGGGTGCTGCCGGCGATGCCGATCGTGAGCTGGATGTCGCGGCCGGATCGAGCCGCCTAAACCCAGCCACCTAAACCCAATTATCCCTGGTCGGTCTGACCGGCGGGAACATCATCCCCGACAGCAACACCCGCATCATGCGCAGCGAGCCCTGCCGTCCGTTCCAGGCAATCCGCGGCAGCGCGTGCAGGTTGGTATATCCCCTCGCCTCGACGATCCCCGGGATCGTCGATACCGCGCTGGCGAAACCTGCCTCCTGCGCCATCACGACGTGCTCCCGGCGCCAGGATTGCCGGTCGCCGAACGGATAGGCGAAATGGCTGACGCTGCGGCGCAACGCGGTCTCCGCGACCGCCTTGCCCATCGTCATTTCGCGCTGCGCATCCGTCCCTTTCAGGTTGGACAGTGCGGAATAGTTCACCGTTGCGCTGCCGATCGTCACCAGCGGATCGGCGGCGAGCTTCGCCAGATCGTCCCAATCCATCGAGGCAGTGCGCGACAGCGCCGCGAGATCGATGGAGTAGCGCGTGCAGAGGTCGTGGATCGCGAACGAAAGATCCGGCGGCGGCAGCGTCCGCATCCAGCTCGTCAGAAATTCGAACGTGTCATACTTCTCGGACTTGCTGCCCGTTGCGAAACGCCGCTCCTTGCGGTCGATCACCAGGCTGATGCGATCCTCGCGCGCGATCATCTCTTCCAACGCCAACCACCAGGCTTCGCCGAGCCCGTCCGGAAATGCGGTCGGCAAATAGATGATGAAAGGCACGCCGTGCTTCGCCAGTACGGGATAGGCCTGGGTGATGACATCCTTGCAGCCGCCGTCGAAGGTCAGGCAGGCAAATCGATCGGCCCTTGGCAGCGTGACCGCCCGGCGGCACACCTCGTCCATCGTGATCAGGTCGAAGTTCCAGCGCTTCAGCGCGCCGATCGTCCGGTCGAGAAATTGCGGCGTGATTTCACGCCACCGGTTGGGCTGAAACGGCCGGGAATCGCGCGGACGCACGCGCTCGAACCGCAAAATGACGCCGGCGCCACCCGTCTCCCGCTGCTTCAGCTTGAAATAGCCGCTGAAATAGGCGAGCTCCATCCGGGCCCGCCGCAAAATTCCGATATCCGACGCCAACGTACCGCCCTCAACATGCGGTCGCGCTGCCCCCGCCGCGGCCGCATTGTATTACCCTTTGTTGACATTTCCCTGCGAAGGTCGGCCAAAGCCGAAATTGTAAACAAATTCATATAACACGGGCTCTGCGATGACCATGGCTGCCGCGATCAAAGGCCGAACGGCGGATGCAGATGTGTGGTCGAAGGCGAGCCGCATCGCCAGCATCGACATCGTTCAAGACCTCGCCGCGGCCGAAGCTGTGTGGCGCGACCTGGAAGGCGCGCAAACCTTCTTCACGCCATATCAGCGGTTCGACTTCCTCAGCTCCTGGCAGCGGCAAGTCGGCGCACGCGAAGGCTTCGTTCCCTTCATCGTGATCGCCTACGATGCGGAACGCCATCCGCTGGTGCTGCTTCCGCTCGTGCTCAGGCAGGCCTATGGCGCGCGCTGCGCCAGCTTCATGGGCGGCAAGCATTCCACCTTCAACATGGCGCTGTTCGACCGCGATTTCGCCGCAAGCGCAACGCAAGCCGATCTCGAAGGCTTGATATCTCTGATATCGCAGCGGTCCGAAGCCGACGTCCTCGCCCTGCACCAGCAACCGGTTCGTTGGCGCGATCTCCCCAATCCACTCGCGTTGCTGCCGCATCAGCCGTCGGCCAATGATTGCCCGCTGCTGGTAATCGAGCCCGACGCTGCGCCTGCCGCGCTGATCAGCAACTCGTTCCGGCGCCGCCTCAAGGGCAAGGAACGCAAGCTGCAGTCCCTGCCCGGCTATCGCAGTTATATTGCATCGTCAGAGGCTGACATCGCGCGGCTGCTCGACTGGTTCTTCCGCGTCAAGCCGCTGCGGATGGCCGAACAGAAACTGCCGAATGTGTTCGCCGATCCCGGCATCGAGGAATTCGTCCGCAGCGCCTGCACCGCGCCGCTCGCCGGCGGCAGGCACGCCATCGATATCCACGCGCTGGAATGCGAAGAGGAAGTGATCGCGATGTTTGCCGGCGTAGCCGATGGTCATCGGTTCTCGATGATGTTCAACACCTACACTATGTCGGCGAATTCGAAGTACAGCCCCGGCCTGATCCTGATGCGCGACATCATCGATCACTATGCCGGACAGGGCTATCGCGCCCTCGACCTCGGTATCGGATCGGACGATTACAAGCGGCTGTTCTGCAAGAGCGATGAGGCGATCTTCGACAGCTTCATTCCGCTCAGCCAACGCGGCAAGCTTGCCGCCGGCGTCATGTCGGGCCTCAACCGCACCAAGCGGCTGGTGAAGCACAATCCGGCGCTGCTGGAGATGGCGCAAAAGCTGCGCAGCGCGTTCAGTTAGGTAGATATAGGTCCGGGTGGGCAAAGCGACTTGTCCGCCGTAGCTCGACGAGCGAAGGCGGAAGTGTGCCCACCATTTCTATCTGTGATCTCGGAGAGATGGCGGCACGGCGCAAGAGCGCCTTTGCCCACCTACCGGATCGTTCAAGCCGCCACGACGCGCGGGCCGGCTTCGACGGTGTCTGACGACTCACAGGGTCCGCTCAGCATCGTCACCTCCGAAAAGCCGACCGCCTTGAGCTGATCGCACATCAGCGCGCGCGCATCCTGCGCCATCGAGGCTTCGGGCACCACGATCGCCCGAGCCTGCGACGTCAGGAGTTCGGCGGGCAGATCGGAGGCCGAGCCGGCATCCAGCAGCACGTGGTCGTAAACCCGCAGCAGCGCGTCGATCGCAAGCGTCAGCCGCGGCGATTGGAGCTGCGCACGGTCGAAGCCGGGGCGTCCGGCGCTGACGAGATGAACGCGCGACAGCCGGTCCTTGGTGATGATCTGCGCAAACGAGGCTTCGCCCTGCATCAGTTCGGCAAGCCCCGGTGCTACCGGGTCGACCGACGCTGCCGTCATCGCCGGAGAGGAAGCCACGAGATCGACCGCCACGACTTTCGCCTGCAACGCCATCAGCCGCGCCAGCGTGAGTGCCGTTAGCGTGATGCTCTCGCTCGATGCCGTGCCGAGCACGGTCACTTTCCGGGCAGCGCCTGCGCCAACCAGCGCATCGGCCAGTTGCTCGATCTCGCTGTCCCCTGCCGCAATGTTCACAGGGGGAGCGTCGGCGTCGGGTTCACTCAACGCCGGCTCAAAAGTTCGGTGGGCCTCGACCGGAAGCCCAGGCGCGATCGCCGGCGCGAGTACCGGTTCCGACCGCGAAGCCAAGACAATTTCGGGTGCAATTTCGGGTGCAATTTCGGGTCCGATTTCCGGCTCGACCTCGCGCATAACGCCCGCGGTACCGGCGGCCCGCGGCGCGGTCATGCGCAAGAGTTCGCCGGTCGCGATCGCGCCCGACGTGAGCAGCAAGGTCGCCAGCGTCGCGATCAAGACGATCGGCAGTTTCTTCGGATAGGCCGGCGTGTTGGAAACGCTGGCGCGCGAGATGATGCGGCCGTCGGCCGGTGCCGCCTCGATGCTTTCGCGGGTGTTCGCCTCGCGGTATTTGGCGAGATAGGATTCCAGCAGGTCACGCTGGGCCTTGGCCTCGCGTTCGAGCGCGCGGAGCTGCACGTCCTGGCCGTTGGTCGAAGAAGCCTGCTTTTTCAACTGATCGAGGCTCGCCGTCAGGCCTTCGACCCGGCCGCCGGCGATGCGGGCATCGTTCTCCAGCGAGCGGGACACCTTGCCCGCCTCCTCGCGCAACTGCCGATCGAGATCGGCAAGCTGGGCCTTCAATTCCTTGATGCGGGGATGACCGCCGAGCAGCGTCGAGGATTGCTCGGCGAGTTGCGCGCGCAGCGTCACGCGCTGTTCGGACAGCCGGCGCACCAGTTCGGAATTGAGTACCTCCGACGCCTCGATCGGCTTGCCGCTCTGAAGCATTTCCTTTATCAGCCGCGCCTTGGATTCAGCGTCCGACTTCAGCGCGCGGGCGTTGTTCAATTGCGTGTTGATCTCGCCCATCTGCTGGTTGGACAGCGTGGTGTTGTTGGTGCCGATGAACAGGCTCGACTTGGAGCGGAAATCCTCGACGCGCGATTCGGCCTCGGCAACGCGCTTGCGCAGGTGCTCTATTTCTCCCGAGAGCCACTGGCTCGCAGACTTCGCTTGCTGCTGCCGGGCGTCCTGCTGCAGCACCAGATAACCTTCCGCGATCGAGTTGGCGACGCGCGCGGCGAGTTCGGGATCGCGCGACTGGAATTCAATGACGATGACGCGGGACTTGTCGACCGCATAGGCCGTGAAGCGCTCGTAATAGGCTTCCAGCACGCGCTCTTCCGGCGTCAACGAAAACGGGTCGCGCCCGATTCCCACCATGGCCAGCAGCGACTTCAGCGGCGAGACCCCCTGCAGCACCGGATCGAATTCGGGACGCTCGGCAAGCTTGTTCTTCTTGATGATCTCGCGGGCAAGATCGCGCGACTGCACCAATTGCACCTGGCTGGTGACGGCCTCGGCGTCGAGCGCGCTGCGCTCCTCGTTGCGCTCGCCGTTCGGGCGGAGGAAAACGCTCTCGCGCCCATCGACCAGGATGCGCGCTTCCGACTTGTAGCGGGGCGTGATCATGTTGACCGCGGCCAGCGACAGGACGAGCGCCAGCACCGTCGGAACGATGATCCAGCTCCGCCTGCGCATCAGCGCCTGACCTAGCACATGCAGATCGAGATCGCCGGAATCGGATGCGGCACCGGGCTTCGGCGCCGAAGCCACAGGCCTTGCCATTGCCCGCTGCACCACCGGCTTGTCCTTGCCTGCACGCCAGAACGCCAAACGCATCGCACACTCCCGCGGACGCAATTATCGGTCCGCTCGACCGGGGGGATTACACTTCATTATGGTTGCCGCTGGGTTAATTTGCCTCGTCTGCGCACCCCGAGCGGCGCTTCCGCGCGCAGTCATTTTTTGTTAACCATCAAAGCCCTTAATCGCGGCACACTTTTTCAGGAATACCGTAATGCGAGGCGCGCTCGCCCCAATTCCATGTCTGATTGCCGCGCTTGCGGGCTGCATGGCCTCCGCGCAGGTCTCGGTCGCATCTGAAGGCGGTCTCGATGCCCGTCGTTGAGGGTCAGCCGCTCCGGATCCTGCACGCAACGCGCGCGCCGGTCGGCGGCATTTTTCGCCATATCCTCGATCTTGCCAACGGCCAGGCCGACCGCGGCCATCACGTCGGCATTATCGCCGATAGCCTCACCGGAGGCGAACGAGCCGAGCAGGCGCTGGCGGAAATCGCCCCGCGACTCAAGCTCGGCGTTCACCGTACCGCCATTCGCCGCGAGCCGCTTCCGTCCGATGTTCTGGTGTGGGCCTGGTTCCGGCGCATGATCCGCCAACTGAAGCCCGACGTGCTGCACGGTCACGGCGCCAAAGCCGGCGCCTTCATGCGCCTCAGGACAGCCTCACGCGACAGGATCAGGGTCTACACCCCGCATGGCGGCTCGCTGCACTATCCGCTGTCGACGCTGAAGGGCAACATCTACGCCCGTGTCGAGCGCGCGCTGATGAACGATACCGACCTGTTCCTGTTCGAAAGCGCGTTTGCGCGCAACACCTATCAGCGCACCATCGGCACGCCGAAGGGACTGGTGCGAAGCGTGTTCAACGGCGTCACCGCCAGCGAATTCGATCCCGTCGTCAAGGCGGAGGACGCCACCGACCTGATCTATGTCGGCGAGTTCCGGCACATCAAGGGCGCCGATCTCCTGATCGACGCGGTGGCACGGCTGCGCGCCAACGGCCATCCGGTGACGCTGACGCTCGCAGGCGACGGTGAAGAAAGCGAAGGCCTCAAGTCCCAGGTCGAGCGGCTCGGCCTCGGCGAGGCCGTGCGCTTCATCGGTCACGTCAAAGCGCGTTACGGCTTCTCCAAGGGTTCGCTGCTCGTGGTTCCCTCCCGCGGAGACTCAATGCCCTACGTCGTGATCGAGGCGGCGGCGGCCGGCGTTCCGATAGTCGCCGCCAATGTCGGCGGCATCCCCGAAATTTTCGGCCCGCACGGCGATGCCTTGTTCGCGCCGAGCAACGCCGCCGCTATGGCCAACGCCATCGAAACTGCGCTGAAGGATCCGGCCAAAGCGAAGAAACGGGCCAAATCGCTGCGCGAACGAATCTTCCAGCATTTTTCGCAGAAGGCGATGGTCGAAGGCGTTTTTGCAGGCTACCGCGACGCGTTTGCCAATCGTTAACCGTTCTTTACCAACGTAACTGTTTCTTCCGATTTGTCCCGTAAGCCGAAGTGTGGGGAATTCCGCACCGGCAGGCACGTTGCTTCGTGCCCGCTCAAGAACGGACGAGGACAGTGGAACCGATTAACGCACGCTCGATGCTCGATACCGCGGCGACCGCCAGCGCCGATCGTCCGCCGGTCGAACGGCGCCGCAGGCTGTCTCCGGCAGCGCTCGCCGTTACCAATCAGAAAGTCGGCCGCGCCTACTCGCCGATCGTGATCGCAGGCGTGGTTCGGGTGATCGATTTCGCGATGTTGAGCGCGATCGGCGTCGCACTCTATTTCGGATATGTCGTGCCTCTCAGAGGCTTTTCCTGGGAGTTTCTCGCGGCGATCTTCGGCGTGGCCGCAACGGCCGTGATCTGCTTCCAGGCGGCCGATATCTACCAGGTGCAGCTATTCCGTGGCCATCTTCGCCAGATGACGCGGATGATTTCATCCTGGGCGTTCGTGTTTCTGCTGTTCATCGGCGCATCCTTCATCGTCAAACTCGGCAGCGAAATTTCGCGGCTGTGGCTTACGGCGTTTTTCGTGAGCGGCCTCGCGGCGCTGGTCACGGAGCGCGTATTCCTGCGCTCGCTGGTGCGCCGCTGGGCCCGCCAGGGCCGGCTCGATCGCCGCACCATCATCGTCGGCGCGGACCAGAGCGGCGAAGAACTCGTGCAGGCACTCAAGATTCAGGACGATTCCGACATCCACGTGCTCGGAGTGTTCGACGATCGCAACGATGACCGCGCGATGGACACCTGCGCCGGTAGTCCGAAACTCGGCAAGGTCGACGACATCGTCGAGTTTGCGCGCCGCACCCGTATCGACCTCGTGCTGTTCGCGCTGCCGATCTCGGCCGAGACGCGCATTCTCGAGATGCTGAAGAAGCTGTGGGTGCTGCCGGTCGATATCCGTCTTTCGGCCCATACCAACAAGCTGCGCTTCCGTCCCCGCTCCTATTCCTATCTCGGCGAGGTGCCTACCCTCGACGTGTTCGAGGCGCCGATCACCGATTGGGATCTGGTGATGAAATGGCTGTTCGACCACGTCGTCGGCTTCGTGATCCTGGTGCTGGCATTGCCCGTGATGGGTCTGGTCGCGCTTGCGGTGAAGCTCGACAGCCCCGGGCCGATACTGTTCCGCCAGAAGCGGTTCGGCTTCAACAATGAGCGCATCGACGTCTTCAAATTCCGTTCGATGTACCACCATCAGGCCGATCCGACCGCCTCCAGGGTCGTGACCAAGAACGATCCGCGCGTCACCCGCGTCGGGCGTTTCATCCGCAAGACCAGCCTCGACGAGCTGCCGCAGCTCTTCAACGTCGTGTTCAAGAGCAATTTATCGCTGGTCGGACCGCGTCCCCACGCCGTGCAGGGCAAATTGCAAAGCCGCCTGTTCGACGAGGCCGTCGACGGCTATTTCGCACGCCACCGCGTCAAGCCCGGCATCACCGGCTGGGCGCAGATCAACGGCTGGCGCGGCGAAGTCGACACCGACGAGAAGATCCAGAAGCGCGTCGAGTTCGATCTCTATTACATCGAAAACTGGTCGGTGCTGTTCGACCTCTACATTCTGCTCAAAACGCCGATCGCTCTGATGACGAAGAGCGAGAACGCGTACTGAGATGAAGGGATTCCACCCGTCGTTGCTCCTCTCAATGACGCGGATAGTGGTGTCCTAGTTTCGTTGCGTTGCGTAAGTGCGTGAGTGTTCGATGAGCTATGCGGCGACAGCCGGGAATTCCCTTGCGCCGGTAACGGCCGCGCCCAACGTGCTTGCCTTGCAACGCGCGCTGGTGTGGCTGGTCGGCGCATCGGTTGCGATCGTCTTCATCGAGCCCTCGCCCTATGAGCTGGCCACGCTGGCAGCTACGGTGGTGTTCTTCGCAACGGGCCTGCGGATGCGGTTGGTGTTCATGCCGCTGCTTCTGCTCCTGTTCCTGGTCAATGTCGGTTACACCATTAGCGCGGTCGCCGTGTTCGACCGCCCCGGTGTCCCGAACTGGATCGCGACCTCCTGGTACATGGCGGTAACCGTCATCCTGTTCGCCATGATAATCTCGGAGGATACGACCGCTCGGCTCGACATGCTCCGGCGCGGCCTCATCGTCGGCGCGATGATTGCGGCGCTCGCCGGGATTGCCGGCTATTTCAACCTCATTCCCGGCGGCCGTGACCTGCTGACGCTGTATGATCGCGCCCGCGGCACGTTCAAGGATCCGAACGTGCTCGGCGCGTTTCTGATCCTGCCCGCGCTGTTCACACTGCAAAGCGTCGTCTCCGACAAATTCGGCAAATCGCTCCGCAGCGCGATCGCGTTCGGCATCATATCGCTGGCGATCCTGCTTTCGTTCTCGCGCGCCGCGTGGGGCCAACTGATCGTTACATCCGCCTTCACGCTGGCCTTGATGGTGCTGACCAGCCGCTCGCAAGCGCAGCGCTCGCGCATCATAGTCATTGCGCTCGTTACCGCCGTACTGGCGGCCGCGCTGGTTGCGGTGCTGCTGTCGTTCGATTCGATTGCCCAGCTATTCAAGGAGCGCGCCAGCCTGGACCAGAGCTACGACGAAGGCCGGTTCGGCCGGTTCGGCCGGCACATCCTCGGCGCAGAAATGGCGTTGGGCCTGCCATTCGGCATCGGTCCGCTACAGTTCACCCGCTACTTCCCGGAAGACACCCACAATTCCTATCTGAACGCGTTCATGTCGGGTGGTTGGCTCTCCGGCGTCTGCTATCCGGCGCTGGTCTTCGTCACGGTTCTGACGGGCTTCCGGTATGTCTTCGTCCGCGTGCCCTGGCAGCCGGCCTATCTGGCAATCTTCGCAGCCGTCCTTGGCACCGTCGGCGAGAGCTTCATCATCGATACCGACCATTGGCGGCATTTCTGGATGATGCTGGGAACGATGTGGGGCATGTTTGTCGCCGCCGAGCGCTGGAAGGCGAAGAGCAATTCCGCACTCATAACGCCGCAGCGGAAGCCTACTTCTCCACCGTGAACGCCAACCCGGCGTGCTCTTCCAGACGCTTGATCAGCTTGTGCTGCATCGCTGCGCCCGGTGTCCAGAAGCCGGGCGGGACGTCAGGCGTATCGCGCAACAGGCAGATTGCGCATTCGGAGATCATCTTCGACGTCGAGCCGTAGCCAGGATCGCGATCGCCCTTGACCGCGGCGCGGACCTGCCGGCCGTCGGGCGCGATCGCGACATAGAGGAGATCATAAAGCCCGTTCTCGCGCTCTTCCTTTGACGGGCCCTCGCCTGGCTTTGGCGCGTTCGGACCAGTCTTTTCGGCGTTCGCCGCCATCACCAGCTTGGCGTTGGCCTCGCCCTTCTCGCCGGGGCCAGTCAGCACCATCTCGTCATAGATGAACTCGCGGCCGTACGGGAATCCCATCAGCATGTTGGAGCGGTGGACGTTGCGCGTGTTGATCAGCGCCATCATGAACGGCGCGGCCCAGGATTGCAAATCGTCCTCGTAGGCAGGCTTGTTGCCGCGCGGCTGTTTCGGGCCGCTGAATCCCGGCGTCAGCGCAAAGGGATCGTTGAGGATGGCCACGAGGCTGAGATCCTTGGCGACTGCATCGAAGGTGGCCTTGGCGCTCGCGGCCGTGCCCCCGGAAAGCGTGCCGCGCATGTTGCGCACGCGGCCCTTGACGCGGGATGCCGACGCGCCGAACACGCGCTTGGCCTCCTCCTGCACGAAGAATGCGCCGAGCTCGAATGGTACGGAGTCGAAGCCGCAGGAAAACACGATCCGCGCGCCGCTCGCTTTCGCCGCGGCCTCGTGCTTGTCGATCATCTGCCGCATCCAGATCGGTTCGCCGCAGAGATCGACATAGTCGATGCCGGCCGCCACGCAGGCCGCGATCAGGTCATTGCCGTAGAGCTGGTAGGGGCCAACCGTACTGATCACACACTTGGCCTGCCCAACCATCGTCTTGAGCGACGCGGGATCAGCCGCATCGGCCACGATCAACGGCGTATCCCTGGACGCGCCGATCGCGTCACGGACGGAAGCGAGCTTGTCCCTGCTGCGGCCGGCCATCGCCCATTTCAGGCTGGCGTCACCTTTGTAGTGCTCGGCGAGATATTCGGCGACGAGCTGGCCGGTGAAGCCGGTGGCGCCATAGACGACGATGTCGAATTTCGACGAAGGCATGTTCTCGTTCCCTGAAGTAATGACGGGGCCTTCTTGTCATTGCGAGCGAAGCGAAGCAATCCAGAAATCGCACTGCGGCGGTCGTGGATTGCTTCGTCGCTTCGCTCCTCGCAATGACGTTGGAGCTACTTCTTCGGATACGACACGCCCATCCCGGCCCGCACGTCGGCCTGGATGCCATACGGCGCGATCGGATAGCGGAGGCCGTTCTTCGCGAGATGCTTCATGCCCACGATGGCCTTGGCAAGATGCTCAGGCTTCAGCGCCATCAGCATCTCCTCGTCGGGCACGCCGCCGTAACGGCGCTCGGCAAAGCACGGCAGCGAAAGCGAGGGCTCGCCGGTCTTCAGCGCCCTACCCCAGGAATCCGCGCAGGCGGTCTCGCCGACCACGCCCCATTCGAACTTCCTGTAGCCGGTATATTGCAGGCCGTTGATCAGAATGATCATCTGGCCGGGCGTGGCGTAGACCAGGCAGATATCCGGTGGGTTGAGCCGGCCGCTGGTGAGCGGGCTCACCGCCATTGCCTGATACTGGCCGAAAGGCACGACGTCGAGCGCCTCCTGACGCTTGCGTGCGTCTTCGGCGGTGCCATGCCAGACGCCGACGTAACTTTCTCCGGAGAGCCACTTTTCGTCCTGTGGCGCAAGGCCGATCACCGCACGGCATTGCGCGCCGACGAGATCGTCGCCGGTGATGCCGACGGTCCAGCCGAGCCGTGAGGCCATGCTGACGATCTGGTCGGTGGTATGCACGGCCGAGGGACGCCGGATTTTTGGGATCGCGGTCATCTCCTCGACGCTGGCAAACATCTTGATGCCGATCACGGTTGTCTTCAGCCGAAGCAGGCCGTTCAGATCGGCCACCATGCCGGCCAAGTCGAACGCTTCCGGCGGGGTCTGCTGTTGCATGGCGTCAACTCCCAAATCGGCGCGCTTAGCCGGCGCCTGTCCTTCGATTGTAGCCCGGCTGGCTGCCCGCTGCTACTTTGCCGGTCCCGGCAACAACTCGTCGATCTTGCCGGTGGCGCGGTAGGCGATCAGACCCATCCATTCGCGCACTGCGAGGTCGGTCCGTCCCAGTCCATCGATCGCGATATTAGTGAAGTTCAAGACATCGCCGCGTCCGCCGACCCGCCAGTCGACGGGGTAAGGTTCGACCGCAAATCCCGCCTTCCGGAACAGACCGATCGATCGAGGCATATGGAAGGCCGAGGTCACCAACAGCCAGCGCTCGCCTTGCTTGGGCGCAAGCAGCGCCTTGGAGAATTCCGCGTTCTCCTGTGTGTTGCGGGAACCCCGTTCCATGGTCAGCCGCGACTTGTCGATGCCTAGACTCTCGAAGATGGCGCCGGCGAAATCGGCTTCCCTGGCGTCGTTCGAAATCAGTTTCGCGCTGCCACCGGAGAACACAATACGCGCCTTCGGATAGCGGTGCGCCAGCGCGGCAGCCGCGATCAGGCGATCGGGCGAACTGCGCACCACCGGCGTGCCGTGCGCCGTGGAGAGATCGGCTTCGATCGATGCGCCGAGCACGATGATGCCGTCAGGCGCGCCGCGCGCACCGTCCCATGGCGGAAAGCGCTGCTCCAACGGATAGAGCAAGAGGTTCCCGAGCGGCGACAGTCCGCAGATAACGAGCAGCAACACGGCCGCGATCACCAGCTTGCGGCCGAGCGATGCAAAGCGGGTGAACATGAGAATGGCGCCGATAAAACCTACACCGATCAGCAGATTCGTCGGCAACAGCAGAAAGCCGAGCGTCTTGGAGAGGACAAAAAACAAGGGAAGCCTCTGACAATGTCTGGTACAGCGTCATACGACGCCATTGCAGCAACCAAAAGCCCTCCGCATGCCCCATCATCATCTGCATTCCAGCCCCGAGACCTGCCACTGGGGCTTCTTCGAAGCCAAATTGAAGCCCGTCCTGACCATTGCCAGCGGCGACGAAGTCACCATCGACACCGTGACCGGCGGCCCGGACGTGGTGCCCGATAGCAGCCAGTTTCACGTACCTCCCGAGCTTGCCGACATTCACGCGCGAAGCGAGCGCATGCTGCCGGGCCATATTCTCACCGGCCCGGTCGCCGTGGAAGGGGCCGAGCCCGGCGACGTGCTGGAAGTCGACATTCTTGACGTCCAGCTCCGGCAGGATTGGGGATACAATCTGATCCGTCCGCTGGCGGGCACCTTGCCCGATGATTTCCACGAAACGCGGATCCTGAACATTCCGCTCGACCGCGAGCGGATGGTGGGACGGATGCCGTGGGGGCTCGATCTGCCGCTTAAGCCGTTTTTCGGCGTCATGGGCGTGGCGCCGCCGCCCGCCTGGGGCCGCATCACCTCGCTGATTCCGCGCGCAATGGGCGGCAACCTCGACAACAAGGAGCTGGGCGCCGGCGCCAAACTGTATCTGCCGGTGTTCGTGCCGGGCGCGCTGTTCTCCTGCGGCGACGGACACGGCGTGCAGGGCGATGGCGAAGTCTGCGTCACCGCGATCGAGACCGCGCTGCAGGGCCGCTTCCGCCTGACGCTGCGCAAGGACCTGCGGCTCGCCTATCCGCGCGCGGAAACATCAACGCATTACATGACGATGGCGATGGACCCCGATCTCGATCAATGCGTGGTGCGGGCGCTGCGCGACATGATCGTGCTGCTCGGCGAGAAGCGCAACCTGTCGCGCGAGGATGCCTACACGCTCTGCAGCCTCGCCGCCGATCTGCGCGTGACGCAAACGGTGAACGGTTCCAAGGGCATTCACTGCATGATCGCGAAGGCAGTCGTGCACGGCTGAGCGGACGACCTGGGACTCGTCAAAAAGGAGCGCGCAGCTTCAGTCTGGCGTGAAACATCACGCTGGTCTTTCCGACCAATGCGGTCCCCTGCACTTGCGCCCCATCGGCGACGTACGCTCCGCTGAAGCCGCAGGTGACTTCGCGCCCCCCAAACAGCGGCAGGCTGCCTGCTGATTTCGTGTGCTCGTTGGTGATCAGTTCGCCGCGCCACTTGCCGCGGTCGCCGATGTATGAGCCCGTGTAGTAGAAATACGAATCTCCGCCGGCGATCCTGCCGTCGTGCAGCACGATCACGCCGTGCGCGCGGCCATGGCCGCCGTCGGTCATTTCGATGTGAATGGTGTAGAGGCCGTTCGTTACCGTCATTGCGCCCTTGCCCCCGTCCCCGGACATCATCGGCATTCCCTGCAGCGCGAAGCAATCAGGAAATTGACAAACGGCTGGATCGTTTCGCCGCGCCTGTAACCGCCGTTTAGGGCCGCTGCACACCGCGCGTCACTGACGCCCGGCCAATCCACAAACCCGACTTCAGTTTTTAATACGATTTTTCAAATGGATAGAGAGCTATCCACAGGTCGTTTGACTCATGTGTGCAAAACTAAATAGAGTCGAAATAGTAACTTTTCAGTACATCGTTTAAAAGTTAGCGTTCCCTATGGCTACAGAAAAAGCCGAAACCGACCGCGTTCCCGTGACCTTGGCGCTCTCGACCATCGCTTATATGGAAAGATTGGTGAGACAGGGCACCCACGGTACCAGCGTTCCCGGCGTTGCAAGGACCCTGATCGAGGAAGGCATTCGGCTCGCCATCAAGGACGGGCTGCTTGCGATCCGCGACAACGGCAAGGGGTCCTGACGGGAGCAGCGCGGCGGTTTTCACAGAATGTGGAACCGAGAAAATGCTTACGAATGTACCGACCTGGACCACCGATCGCATCGAACTCCTGAAGAGCCATTTTGAGGCGGGCCTCACCTGCCGCGAGATCGCGGCCAGCATCGGCGTCAGCCGTAACGCCGTGATCGGCAAACTCTCGCGCCTCCAACTGACGCGAGGCCCCGCCCCCGCTGAACCACGTCCGACCAAAGCCGCCAGGGAGCGTTCGCGGAAATCCATCCCCAGGCTGCAGTATCAAGTCCTGCAAGCCGTCTACGAAAACGCGCAGCCGCTCCAGGAAGAGCCGATCGCAAGCGAACGCCGCTGCTCGCTGTACGAACTCAGCAACGAGCGGTGCCGCTGGCCGATCAGCACGCCAGGCGCAGAGGATTTCTGCTTTTGCGGCAATACGCCGGTGGAAGGCATGCCCTATTGCTCAGGGCACACCCGCCTCGCCTACCGCCCCGGCTCGCGCCAGCGCGTTGCGCGGGGATGAGGCAATCGCATTTTCGAGCAAAGCATGCCCCGGATTTGATCCGGGGACGAATGCGTCCAAAACGCGTCAAGACGAACGCGCTTCGTTCGGATAGCCGCTAGCCGAGCCGCCAGCCGACCTCTTCCGTAAAGCTCTTGTAGAACTCCGGCGTGTAGGCCTTCTCCGGAGCCTGCCGCACCCGCTCGTCGAGCTTGTGGGCATCGTCGCCGACCAGAATCCGCCAGCGCTCGGCCTTGACGCCGTCGAGAATGATTTTTGCCGCGGCCGCCGCCGTGGTCGGCGCCTCCTCACGGAAAGTGCGGGCGCGGTCGAGCGCGATCTTCTGGATGTCGTCGTCCGTCATCGGGGCGGTGTCAATGCCCATGCCGTTCAGGCGCTGCCGTGTCGCCAGAATTTCATTCGGGCTGAGTTCATCGGATTCCGTGCCGCTCTGAATCTTGCGCGAATTGGAAACGATCGAGGTGCCGATGTGCCCAGGCATCACGACGGAGCATTTGATGTGCGGAGCGTTGAGCCGCAGATCGGTCATCAACGCTTCGGTAAAGCCCTTTACCGCGAACTTCGCGGCGCTGTAGGCGGTATGCGGCACGCCCGGGCCGACGGATGCCCAGAAGCCGTTGACGCTCGACGTGTTGACGATGTGGGCCTCGTCCGCCTTCATCATCAGCGGCAGGAAGGTGCGAACGCCGAGATAGACGCCACCCCAGCAAATGTTGAAGGTGCGCTCCCACTGCTCGCGCGTGTTGGTGAACAGGCTGCCGCCGCCGCCGATGCCGGCATTGTTGAACAACAGATGGATCCTGTCGGTCGCCTGCTGTTCGATCAGCTCGTCACGGAAGCGCTGCAGATGAGCCTCGATGGAGACGTCGGCGACGTGGGTAGTGACGCGCAGGCCCTGCGGCAGCCTTTCTGCCTCGCACAGCCGCTTGGTCTCGGCCATCGCTTCCGGCGAAACGTCGCACATCGCGACATTGCAGCCTTCGGCAACGAGTTGGCGCGCGAGTTCGCGGCCCATGCCCGTGCCGCCCCCGGTGATCACGGCGAACTTTCCGGCAAAATCCTTCATTGAGACGCTTACCTCGGTTTTCAATTTTTGAGTTGGGGCCCTCGTGGCAATGGAGCCCCGTGAGGCAGGACAGTAACAGGTGGGAGCCTCCGGTAAAGCGCCCGCGAGACGGGTGGCTCGATTGTCTTAAAGCCGTTTTCGCGCAGCGGAATTTACTCCGCCGCCTCGCGTGAGCCACCGAGCGCGCCCAGTCCCTCCAGCGCCTTCCGGATCGCGGCCTGCTGCGCGGCCGATGCTTCCGGCATCGGCGCGCGGGAAAATGTCGTCGGCAGGCCCTGCAGCGACTGCGCATAGCGCGTGCACGCCGGCAGATTGTCCGAGACGATCGCATTCCACAGCGTCAGGAGCTTCTTGTGGAGCTCTAGCGCGCGGGCATGGTCACCGGCCTTGACTGCGTTCCAGAGTTCGACGGAAGCATGCGGCGCGGCGCTCAGGATCGCCGCGATCGATCCGTGCGCGCCGAGCGCGTAGGACAGATACATCAGCGCGTCGACGGCACTGTAGATCAATTTGTCCGGCACCATCATCATGAGATCGGCAAACAGTTTCAGATCGCCCGCGCTCTGCTTGACGCCGACGACAAGCGGCACCTCGTTCATGATCCGCGTCAGCAGCGCCGGCGACAGATAGGACCACGGCACCACGTTGTAGATGATGATCGGCATGCCGGTTTCGTCGGCCATGCGCCGGAAATGGTCGACCATCGCCTGCTCGTCCGGCTTGAACAGGTAGTGTACCGGCGTCACCTGAAGTGCAGCAACATCCATGTCGCGCACCAGCTTGCCGCGCCGGATCGCATCGCGCGTGGAATCGACGATGATGCCGGCGATGACGGGCGCGCGCCCTTTCCCGGCTTCCACCGTCGCCGCCACCAGGTCACGATACTCCTCGTAATCGAGCGTATGCCCCTCGCCGGTCGACCCACCGGCCGCCATGCCGTGGCTGCCGGCCGCGATCAGCCAGTCGACCTGGGGAGCAACGAGTTTGAAATAGACCTCGCCGTCCTTGCGGAACGGCGTCGTCATCGGCGGTATCACGCCGGTCGGAAGTGTTGTCATGACGAGCCCTCGCGTTTCCATCCGTTGTGTGCGGGCGTATCCCCATTTCTCCGGCGGTCCCCGCCGGTTGAAGCGAGCCTACTGAATGTAGGAACCGCGATCCAGTTGCGGAATTGACACGGCAGGGCATCGCAAATGCCATAGGTTGATCTGGCGCGACGCGATGTTCGCCAGCGTCGCCGATGGTGACAACGTGGGTACCGTTCGGAGATGCGAGATCGCATGTGGAGTAGTCTCGACCGGATCTTGATCCCGCGAAGATCGAGTTCTTCCTGCGCGATCCGCATCCGAAAATGCCGAACATGGTGCTGAGTCGAGGCAGCGGATATCGCGGCCTATATCGCAACGCTGAAGTAGATGATGGGCTGCTGCCACACCGACAAGTGCGCCGCCGTGGTTTCGACGGCCGAACGCGGGATCGAGATGCCGAAGTGACGTAAAAGCGCCGCGGGCTGGCTGGCTGACCGGGGCCAACTTCAGGTTGACAACACAACGAAGGCGGAACCTAATACTACTTAGCGCAGGTCAACGGACGAACGGCAGCACGGGCCGAAAACCAGTCGTTCCGGCTCCGGTGACAGCGACTGCGCATATCGCGGCGCCTTGGCAATGGGGAGGATCGCCATGATTGTATCTCTCATCGTTTGGCTCATCATAGGCGCGATTGCAGGCTGGCTGGCCGGGCAGATCGTCAAGGGCTATGGCCTCGGTCTGGTCGGCAACATCGTGGTTGGAATCGTCGGTGCCATCATTGCCGGCTGGCTGTTGCCGGTGATCGGGTTTGTACTGGTCGGAGGCATCCTGGCGGAGATCGTCAACGCCGTGATCGGCGCCGTGATCCTCCTGATTATTGTCGGCTTCTTCAAGAAATAGCGCCGTTCCGAGCCCGAATGCGCGCCGGCTGGAACGATCGCCAGTTAGCCCTTTAGGCGCCTTCGCTTTTGGGAGGACAGTGGCTGCGAATTTGCTGGGGGATTTGGTGAAAGGCGGAGGGGCAAGCTCACGACAATAAGGGATTCTCGATCATGGATGCCTCGCACCCGGTAGACGCGAAACAATTTCGGATCGAACACAGCCGGTTTGAACAGACCGTTCTATTGCTTCAGGGAGGCGGCGCGCTCGGCTCCTATCAAGCTGGCGTCTATCAAGCCCTTGCTGAAGCCAACCTTCACCCGGATTGGGTTGCCGGCATTTCGATTGGTGCCGTGAACGCTGCATTGATCGCCGGCAATCCACCGGAAACCCGGGTCGAAAAATTGCGGGAGTTCTGGGAAGCTGTCAGCACACCGCCTTTGGGCATCCCATATCTCAAGTCGATCGAGATCAAGGACGATTCGATCCATCGCTTCGTCAATCAAACGCGCGCGCTGGGCATCATGATGTTCGGCGCGCCCGACTTCTTCACGCCCCGTGTGCTCTCGCCCGCGTTCTGGCCGTCGCCAAATGCCGACCAGCTCAGCTTCTATGACGTCGCACCGCTAAAGGCGACGCTCGAACGCCTGGTGGATTTCGACCGACTCAACGCCGGCGCGATGCGCTTCAGCGTCGGCGCGGTGAACGTCAAAAGCGCGAACTTTGTCTATTTCGACTCGACGACCCATCGCATCGGCCCGGCGCATATCATCGCCAGCGGCTCGCTGCCGCCCGGCTTCCCGGCGACCGAGATCGATGGCGAGTATTATTGGGATGGCGGACTCGTGTCCAACACGCCGCTGCAATGGGTGCTCGACAGCCGGCCGCGGCTGGACACGCTGGCCTTCCAGGTCGATCTCTGGAGCGCGCGTGGCGAGCTGCCGCGTAATCTCGTCGAAGCGAATGTACGGCAGAAGGGAAATTCACTTCTCCAGTCGAACGCGGGCAGCGACCGATCAGTACAAGCGAGCCCAAAAGCTGCGCATAGCCTTCGCAAGCCTTCTAAAGGACCTTCCCACCGAGCTGCGAGATCGTCCGGAGGTGAAATTGCTCGCCGCGGAGGCCGATGAAAAGGTCTGCAATATCGTGCACCTGATCTACAACGCCAAGAACTACGAAGGCATCGCCAAGGATTACGAGTTCTCTCGCCGAACCATGGAAGAGCACTGGGCCGCCGGCTATGACGATGTCGTTCGCGCCATTTCCCACCCCGAGGTAATGCAACGTCCCGACAAGCTGGAAGGCGTTCGCACCTTCGACTGGGCCCACTACAGGTAGGAATAGTTTGGCTGCAGTGTTCGGTCTCGACCAACAGCGTACGAGGTCATGATGAAGGAAAGTGAAGTGCGACACAGGGCATACGCCATGCCGCTGACCAGTCCGGCCTACCCGATCGGCCCCTATCGCTTTTGCAATCGCGAGTACATGATCATCACATACCGTACCGACCCAAAAAAACTTCGTGAGCTTGTGCCGGAACCGCTCCAGATCGAAGGGGACGTGGTGAACTTCGAATTCATCCGGATGCCTGATTCGACGGGCTTCGGAGACTATTCGGAGAGCGGACAGGTCATCCCGGTCTCGTTCCGGGGCCGCAAGGGTGCATACACTCACTGTATGTTTCTCAACGACCATCCTCCCATCGCGGGCGGCCGTGAGCTCTGGGGCTTTCCGAAGAAACTTGCCCAACCCACCCTCAAGACGGAAATCGACACGCTGGTTGGCAGGCTGCACTACGGTCCGTTGCAGATTGCCGTTGGCGCGATGGGCTACAAGCACAAGCAGGCCGACCTCGCGGCAGTAAGCGCTGCGCTGGATGCACCCAATTTCCTGCTCAAGATCATACCGCATGTCGACGGCACGGCGCGCATCTGCGAACTCGTCGAATACCATCTGGAGGATGTTGCCCTGAAGGGCGCATGGACCGGGCCAGCACAACTTGTTCTAGCTTCTCATCCCCTGGCTCCTCTCGCCGAGTTGCCGGTCCTGGAAATCGTCTCCGGCGTTCACATCGTCGCCGATCTCACCCTCGGCCTTGGAAAGGTTGTTCACGACTACCTTGCCTGAAACCTATTTTTCGGGAGATGAGCATGCGCTTAAAAGACAAAGTCGCGATCGTCACCGGTGCGGCCAGCGGCATCGGAAAGGAAATTTCCATCATCTTCGCACGCGAAGGCGCAAAGGTCGCCATCGCGGATCTCGATCAGAGGGCGGCCGACGCCACTGCGGGCGAGATCGATCCCACTGGCAAGCGGGTTGTGGGCGTCGCTATGGACGTCACAAATGAGCAGCTCGTCGACGATGGAACGGCCAAGGTCGTCGAGACGTTTGGCAGCCTCGATGTCCTCGTCAGCAACGCCGGCATCCAAATCGTGGCACCTCTCGTCGATTTTGAATTTGCCAAATGGAAGCGGCTATTGGCCATTCATCTGGATGGCGCCTTCTTGACCACGCGCGCTGCGCTCCGTCAAATGTATAAGCAGAAAAGCGGAAGCATCATCTATATGGGTTCGGTGCACGCGAAGGAGGCATCAGTACTCAAAGCTCCATACGTCACCGCCAAACACGGTCTAATCGGCTTGGCGAAAGTTGTCGCCAAGGAAGGCGCTGCGCACGGTGTCCGCGCCAATGTGATCTGCCCCGGCTTCGTCCGTACGCCGCTGGTCGACAAGCAGATACCCGAGCAAGCCAGAGAACTCGGCATCTCAGAACAGGATGTCATCAAGAATATTATGCTGAAGGAAACCGTGGATGGTGAATTTACGACGGTCGATGACGTGGCCGAGACCGCGGTGTTTCTGGCTTCTTTCGGTTCGAATGCCCTGACCGGCCAGTCTATCGTCGTGAGTCACGGGTGGTTTATGCAATAGCGCCGTTTTGTTGGGTGACGCCCATCGCTAGGCCGGCTTCGAGCAGCACGTTAGGTCTTGATTTGGCCTGCCGTATACGCACGGCCAATGCGGACGCGAGATCACGCCCTCCCCGGCGTCATCCTGACAGCGACGGCACGCCGCGAATGTCGTTGGTTACCAGCCGTATGAACCCGGCGCGAGCGGCCTGCCTGAGTTTTGGCAGTTCGTGGGGCGTCGCTATTCAGGCAACACCGCGCTCCCCCGCTGCACCGGCGATTCATACGGTAGCTTCGAAAGCATTGCTGTTTCCAACACGGATGAATGGAACTCACACCCATCTGGTATCGGCATGCGTTGAGACGCGACGGTCGCCCTCCCGAACAAACGAAAATCATTCACTCACTTTGAATTCGTCGAAACTCGGCGGTTGAGTGCGCCGACATTGCTCCTGCCGCAGATGACAGGCGTCGCAGTTTGAACCTGGAGCCTTCCAGCCGCGACCTACCGAAAACGAATACGGAGGAGCCGTCATGACCCATTGGCGCGATACCATGGTCGACAGACCGGAAACGGATGGTACAACTTACCTGACGGGCTGGACGATCAGCGGAGCAGCCGTTCTCGGAACCATCTTTGCCGTTTGGATTCTTGGGATCTAGCTGCGCCTAAAGACGCCATCGATCATTCAAAAAATGGTCGGAGCGAGAGGATTTGAACCTCCGACCCCTAGTCTCCCAGACTAGTGCGCTAACCGGGCTGCGCCACGCTCCGATGCCGTTCCATTAGCTGCGATCAGCGCCCGGCGCAAGGCACGAGAGTGGCCTCATTGCGGCCGGCAGGCCCGCCCGGTTCCGGCCACCCGCTCAGCCGTCCTTCATTGCATTATCCAGCAATTGCTTGCAGGCGATCAGGTCCTGCAGCACCCGCTCCAGGCGCTCGCGGTCGGCGTCCGACGGCCCCGGCTTTCCCCTGGCGAACGGCAGCAGGATGCCGTCGTCGTCGGTGTCGACGAAGCGGTAGTCGATTTCCTTCTCTTCGGTCTCGTAGTCCTCGTCTTCGGGTTCGACGGTCGGGATCTCGCCCTCGTCGGGCTCCTGCAGGCTGAGGCCGATCGCCTCTTCGACCGCGCCGAAGGTGACGGCCGAGGTCTGGTCGGCAAGGCCCTGCACCGATTTGATGCCGTGCTCTTTGAGGATTCGCTGCACGCCGCGGATCGTATAGCCCTCGCCGTACAGCAGGCGGCGGATGCCCTTGAGCAGGTCGACGTCGTCGGGGCGGTAGTAACGCCGCCCGCCGCTTCGCTTCATCGGCTTGATCTGGGCGAACCGCGTCTCCCAGAACCGCAGCACGTGCTGGGGAATGTCGAGCTCTTCAGCGACTTCGCTGATGGTGCGGAACGCATCCGGCGCCTTGTCCAAATGCCAGCTCCTCTCAACTCATCTCGTTGGTGAAGATGCAGTACTCGCTTTGCTACGCGGCCGTATTACTCGATCTCGCTAATCGGTCTCGTTAGTCGGGCTTGCTTTCGCCGTTACCGGGCGCGTGGCCGTTGATCCGCTGTTTCAGGATCGCGGACGGCTTGAACACCATCACGCGACGCGGCGAGATCGGCACTTCAGTACCGGTCTTCGGGTTACGTCCGATACGCTGACCCTTCTTACGCACCATGAAGGAGCCGAACGACGACAGCTTCACCGTCTCGCCCTTCTCCAGGCAATCAGTGATCTCTTTCAGAACGAGTTCGACGAACGCAGAGGATTCAGTTCGCGACAGGCCCACCTTCTGGTAGACCGCCTCGCACAAATCGACGCGTGTGACTGTTTTTCCGGTCCCGGTCATCGCCTGCCCCGCACTCTCGGCGAACAATTTATTCCCTGAAATTATGAGGTTAGCACGCAATGGTCAACAGCGACCATCATGCAGAAGCATGGAACCGCACTACAATTTTAGACAGTATCCTTACGCTGCGTCTACCAGCGCACAAGCGCGGAACCCCAGGTGAAACCGCCGCCCATGGCTTCGAACAGTACCAGATCACCCTTCTTTACCCGCCCGTCCTTGACCGCGACGGCAAGCGCCAGCGGGATTGAGGCGGCCGACGTGTTGCCGTGCTGATCCACGGTCAAGACCACCTTCTGCGGCGCAATGTGAAGCTTGTGCGCCGAAGCATCGATGATTCGCTTGTTGGCCTGGTGCGGGATGAACCAGTCGATGTCCTCGGCCGTCGTGCCGGTCGCATTGAATGCATCCACGATCACATCCGTAATCATGCCGACCGCGTGCTTGAACACTTCGCGGCCTTCCATGCGGAGATGGCCAACGGTCTGGGTGGTGGAAGGACCGCCATCGACGAACAGCTTTGCCTTGTGCCGGCCGTCGGAGCGTAGATGGGTCGTGAGCACGCCGCGGTCGGAAGGCTTGCCCGGCTGGTCCTGCGCCTCGAGCACCACCGCGCCGGCGCCGTCGCCGAACAGCACGCAGGTGCCGCGATCGTTCCAGTCGAGAATGCGCGAGAACGTCTCGGCGCCGATCACCAGCGCGCGCTTATAGGCGCCGGCGCGCAGGAAGTTGTCGGCGGTGGCGAGCGCGAAAACGAAGCCGGAACACACCGCCTGCAGATCGAAGGCGGCGCCATGATTTATGCCAAGCCCGTTCTGCACCGCGACCGCGGTCGCCGGAAAGGTGTTGTCCGGCGTCGAGGTCGCCAGCACGATCAGGTCGATCGCCTGGGCGTCGAGGCCGGCGTGGTCCAGCGCCGCACGCGCAGCGTGAAGCGCCAGGTCTGAGGTGAACTCGCCTTCGGCCGCGATGTGGCGCTCCCGAATGCCGGTACGCTGCACGATCCACTCGTCCGACGTGTCGATCCGGGCGGCGAGTTCTGCATTGGTCAGCACCTTCTGCGGCAGATAGGAGCCGCAGCCGAGTACGACCGAACGTTTCGCAGTCACGAGACAGCCTCCTGCGCGGTCGGTGCCAGCGCACTGCCGTCGCTATTTATCATCTGATTGATCTTGGTGAGGAGATCGCAGCGGACCATCTCATAGCCAACATCGACTGCGTAGGCAAAGCCTTCGGCACTGATTCCGCCATGGCTTTTGACAACCACGCCTTTCAGGCCGAGCAGCACACCGCCATTGGATTTGTTCGGGTCGAGCTTGTCCCGCAGCGCCTTGAACGCACTGCGGGCGAACAGGTAACCGATCCGGGAAAGCCAACTGCTCGCCATGGCCTGGCGCAGGAAGTCCGCCATCTGGCGCGCGGTCCCCTCCGCGGCCTTCAACGCGATGTTGCCGCTAAAACCTTCCGACACGATCACATCGGCCGCGCCTTGGCCGATCCCGTCGCCCTCCACGAAGCCGATATAATTGAGCTGCGACGCACGCAGCAGCTCGGCGGCCTCCCGGATCTCCTCATGGCCCTTGATCTCCTCGACCCCGATGTTGAGGAGGCCGACAGTCGGCCGTTCCCGGTTCAACAGCACGCTCGCCATTGCGCTGCCCATCACCGCCAGCGCCACGAGATGGTGCGCGTCGCCGCCGATCGTGGCGCCGAGATCGAGCACGACGGAATCGCCGCGTGCCGTCGGCCACACGCCGGCAATGGCCGGACGATCGATTCCTTGCATGGTGTGGAGATGGAAACGCGCCATCGCCATCAGCGCGCCGGTATTACCTGCGGAGACCGCGACGTCGGCCTCGTGTCTCTTCACCGCATCAATCGCAAGCCACATCGACGACGTCCTGCGACCGCGACGCAGCGCCTGGCTCGGCTTGTCGTGCATGCTCACAGTGACGTCGGTGTGGATCACGCGCGACGCCTTTTTCAGGGCCGGGTACTTGGCGAGTTGTTCGTCGATCTGCTTGCTGTCGCCGTAAAGCAGGAATTCGCTGTCGGGATGCCGCTCCAAAGAGATTGCGGCGCCGGGAATGACAACCGATGCGCCGACGTCGCCGCCCATGGCGTCAAGCGCGATTCGAACCTTTTTCGGCATGAACGTCCCGGAAACCTGATCTCTTGCGGCCCTCGTAGAGCCCGGCCGCGCACTGGAATGGCACCGTTAGGCGATGCTAGGCGAAACGCAACACCGCGCCTCCGCCGGGCCGCGACAATAGCGTGTCCCCGGCCCGACACAACCTCTTGACCACCGTCTTTTGGCAAAAGCGAAGCGGTGTGGCCTGAAGCCAATGATAAGAAATATACTTCGATAATTCAATGACTTATTTGGCACTCTTGGCGAGATATCGCAGCTACCTCAACCCGAATGCGGCCTCGTAGACCACTTTAACCGCCGGCTACTTGCCTTTGGGCTTCCTGGTGCCGGATTTTTTCGGTGCTGCCTTCAATGCCTTCAGCGCCGCGAATGGGTGATCCTCGGGATCGGCGGCTTCAACCATCGGCTCAAATACGGCGCCGGGCTTGCGCGGATAGGGATCGACCGCGAGATACAAGGCATCGGTGGCAAGCCGGCCGAGGTCGATCATGCCGTTCTCGATCGGCTCGGGTGGATCGGGCGTCTCCTCGCCGCTCTCCTCGGCGTCATCGACCAGCGCAGCCATCTGCGGGATCTGCTCGGGCGGCGCAAATATCAGATCGATCGGCTCGTCGATGTCGTTTTCGATCTCTTCCAGCGTCACCACGCAGTTCTGCCCGATCCGCGCCCGCAAATGGCCGGCCACGTGGAAGCGGCCGCCGCTCTTTGGCGTCACGTCGAAGGAAGCCTGCGCCGAAAGCACCTCGCGCAGGCCGCCGGTTTCGGCCACCGCGTTGCGGATGGCCCGATCGGCCTCGATATCGCGATGCAGGCCCGTCTCGGGGATCTGCGCCACCGCAACGGGAACACGCCACGGGTCGGGCTTCTCTGTGCCAGTCTTGCTCATTGCTGCGCGCCCGCTTTCTCCGGCGAGGGAAAGCTTACCGAACCGCTCACCAGCGTCGTCTCATCCAGGCCATCCAGGGCTTCCATAGCCGCCTCGGCATAGGCGGCAAGCAGTCGGGCCTTTTCAATGTTCTCGCCGTTCAGAATATTCTTGCACATCGCCTGCGCCAGTGCCTCGCGGCCCTCGGTGAGCGCCAGGTCATAGGCAGCGGTCCGGCCATAGAAGGCTTCGCCGAAGGCCTGCATGCGCTTCGGCACCGTGAGGTCTCCGACCCCCATCTCGCGCAGATTATCGTCCATATCGTTGCAAAAATAGTCGAACAGTCCCTGCGATAGGGCCACTCCCTCTTCGACCGATTTCAACCGCCGCAGGACCAGCCACAAATGCACCAAAAGCAGGTCAAAACGGCCGTTAACTGTGTCCGGAACCCCAAAGTCCCGATAAAACAACGGTTCTCGCGCCTGCGTCACGATCATGCCATAGATGGCTTCGATGGTGCCGCGCAACGGCGTCCGGGGTTTCCTGAAGTGATTGAACGGCCAAAGCATTGTGGGTTCCGCAAGCGAGCCCCAAAGGTTTCATCGTTGGGCCGCGTATGTTGCAATCCAGCGTGCTGCCCGGTACGTCAACGCACCGCGCGATGCAAGAGGACGGGCGAATTCCTGAGATGACCGAAACAAGCCACCTGAGCGCCCGCGTGTCCTTGCCGCGCCGCATGATCGCGCGTCGGCGCGGTTTTCGCGCCGCTGCAGCCGTCGCCCTGGTCTGCGCCGCGCTCGCCGGGTGCACCGGCGAGCAGTTCCAGAAGGGCTACATCCTGCCGCCCAACGCGCTGGAGCAGATTCCGATCGGCGCCAGCCAGGATCAGGTGCTGATCGTGATGGGAACGCCATCCACGGTCGCGACCTTGAACGGCGAGGTGTTTTATTACATCTCGCAACGCTCCGAGCGCAAAGTCGCCTTCATGAATCAGCAGGTCGTCGATCAGCGCGTGATCGCGATCTATTTCGACAAGAACCGCCAGGTGACGCGACTCGCCAACTACGGCTTGCAGGACGGCAAGATCTTCGACTTCATCAGCCGCACAACGCCGACGTCCGGCCAGGAGCTCAGCTACCTGACGCCGCTGTTCAAGCTACTCAGCTTCAACTAGCGATCGGCTGCTTTCCGCGAGACGGAAAACTGAGCTAAATCACATACTTGCCCTGCGCGCGTACGCTGCCTACTACGGCGCTGCGTACAAACGATTTAACAACAGGGAGTGAACTTGTGACGATTAGAGTTTTTTCTCGCCGCCGCGTGTTGACCGGTGCCGCAGCGGTTTCGGCAGCAGCAATCTTGCCGCGGTCAAGTCTAGGCGCCGACTGGCGGCCGACCGAAAACGTTCGCCTCATTGTGCCGGCGGCACCGGGAGGCACCACGGATGTGATGGGACGCTTGCTGGCGGCACACCTGCAGAAGGCGTGGGGCCAGTCCGCGGTCGTGGAGAACCGCTCCGGCGGTGGCGGCACCATCGGCACCGCCGAAGCCGTACGCAGCAAGGGTGACGGACACACCATCCTGGTCGGCAATCCCGGCCCCAATGCGATCGCCTACAGCATTTTCCGCAACATGCCTTACAAAGCGGATCAGCTACAGCCGGTTTCCAACCTGATCCGAATTCCAAACATCGTATCGGCGCATCCGTCGGTGCCGATCAAGTCGATCGCGGACCTGATTGCCTATATCAAGGCAAATCCGGACAAACTCACCTATGCCTCGTCCGGCGTTGGGCAGAGCCCCCACCTTACCGGCGCCTGGTTCCTGCAACTGACCGGCCTGAAGATGGTCCACGTGCCATTCCGCGGCGCCGGCCCGGCGCTGCAGGCTGCGCTTGCCGGCGATATCCAGATCCTGTTCGACAATCTCTATCCGACGCTGCCGCAGGTTCTGGACGGCAAGCTCAATGCGCTGGCGGTGACGACGCCGGAGCGCAACGCGCTGGCGCCCACCATTCCCACCATGCGCGAGAGCGCACCCGAGCTTGCAAAGTTCGACGTCTCATCCTGGTTCGGCATTTTCCTGCCGAAGAGTGCGCCCGCCCCTGTCCTCGACGCGCTCAACAAGGAGATCAAGGTGTTCCTGGAGCGCGATGACATCAAGGACCAGATGGCCAAGATCGGCGCACGCACCGATTACGGGACGCCGCAGCAGTATTCCGACTTCCTCCAGGCGGAGACGACGAAGTTCGGCGACATCATCAAGCGCGAAGGCCTGCAGATGGACGCCGGCTGAGCGCCAGAGGTCTCATCCAAATCAAAAACCCCGCGGCACGCACCGCGGGGTTTTCTTTTCGATCAGCCTCTCGCCGGCTCAGTGCGCCAGGATCGCCAGCAGCAGCAGCGCGACGATGTTGGTGATCTTGATCATCGGGTTGACGGCGGGACCGGCCGTATCCTTGTAGGGATCGCCGACGGTGTCGCCGGTCACGGCTGCCTTGTGGGCGTCCGAGCCCTTGCCGCCGAAGTGACCGTCCTCGATGTACTTCTTGGCGTTGTCCCAGGCGCCGCCGCCCGAGGTCATCGAGATCGCCACGAAGAGGCCGGTCACGATCACGCCGAGCAGCATGGCGCCGACGGCGGAGAACGCCGCCGACTTGCCGGCCGCGCCACCGCCCGCGATCGCGTAGATCACGAAGTAGACGAAGATCGGCGACAGGACCGGCAAGAGCGACGGCACGATCATTTCCTTGATCGCCGCCTTCGTCAGCAGGTCGACCGCCTTGCCGTAGTCTGGCTTGTCGGTGCCCTGCATGATGCCGGGCTTCTCGCGGAACTGGCGCCGCACTTCCTCGACGATCGCACCCGCCGCACGGCCGACCGCCGTCATGCCGAGCGCGCCGAACAGATATGGCAGCAGGCCGCCGAACAGCAGACCGACCACCACGTAGGGGTTGTTGAGCGAGAAGTCGGGCAGCACACCCTGGAAGTACGGATGCTTCGGAGCGTTGGCGATGAAGAACTTGAGGTCTTCATTGTAGGCTGCGAACAGCACCAGCGCGCCGAGACCGGCGGAGCCGATCGCGTAACCCTTGGTGACCGCCTTGGTGGTGTTGCCGACGGCGTCGAGCGCGTCGGTCGACTTGCGGACTTCCTTCGGAAGGCCGGCCATTTCGGCAATGCCGCCGGCGTTGTCCGTAACCGGACCGAAGGCGTCGAGGGCTACGATCATGCCGGCCAGCGCCAGCATCGTCGTGGTCGCAATTGCGATGCCGAACAGGCCGGCAAGGCTGTAGGTGACGAGAATGCCGGCGATGATCACAATGGCGGGCATCGCGGTCGCTTCCATCGAAATCGCCAGACCCTGGATCACGTTCGTGCCGTGGCCCGTGACCGAGGATGAGGCGATCGACTTCACGGGCCGATAGTCGGTACCGGTGTAGTATTCGGTGATCCAGATGATCAGGCCGGTGACGGCGAGACCGATGACGCCGCATTGGAACAGCGCCATACCGGTGTACTTCACGCCCGCCAGCTCGCCGAAACCGATCAGCCAGTGGATGACGGCCGCGACGCCGAGCAGCGACAGCGCGCCGGTCGCGATCAGGCCCTTGTACAAGGCCCCCATGATCGACTGGCTGGCGCCGAGCTTGACGAAGAAAGTGCCGATGATCGAGGTGATGATGCAGACGCCGCCGATGGCGAGCGGCAGGGTCATCATGCTCACCAGAAGCGGCGATGTCGCGAAGAAGATCGCCGCCAGCACCATGGTGGCGACCGCGGTCACCGCATAGGTCTCGAACAGGTCGGCCGCCATGCCGGCGCAGTCGCCGACGTTGTCGCCGACGTTGTCGGCAATGGTCGCCGGGTTGCGCGGATCGTCCTCGGGGATGCCGGCCTCGACCTTGCCGACGAGGTCGCCGCCGACGTCGGCGCCCTTGGTGAAGATGCCGCCGCCGAGACGGGCGAAGATCGAGATCAGCGAGGCGCCGAAGCCGAGCGCCACCAGCGCATCGACGACGACACGGTCGTTGGCCTTGAGACCCATGAACTGGGTGAGATAGGCAAAGTAGATGGTGACGCCGAGCAGCGCGAGACCGGCCACGAGCAGGCCGGTGATCGCGCCCGCCTTGAAGGCCAGTTCGAGGCCGCCGGCCAGCGAAGTGGTCGCCGCCTGCGCGGTACGCACGTTGGCGCGAACCGAGACGTTCATGCCGATGAACCCGGCGGCACCCGACAGCACCGCGCCGATCAGGAAGCCGATCGCAACCAGCATGCCGAGGAAATAGGCCAGCAGCGCGAAGATCACGACGCCGACCATCCCGATCGTCATATACTGACGGCGCAGATAGGCCTGCGCGCCTTCGGCGACAGCCGCCGCAATTTCCTGCATGCGCGGATTGCCGGCGTCCGATTTCAGAACGGAAGACGTAGCCCAGATGGCGTAGACAATCGAAAGCGCTCCGCAGAGCACAATCACCCATAATGCTGTCATTGAATTTGCCTCAGATTTTTGTTCGTTCCACCCCGCGCGCCATCGCCGCGGTCGCGGCGGACGCATAAAAAGGAGGCCTTCCCTGCCCAGAAGGGCGGCCTCAAATCGGGCGGGACCATGCCAAAATCGTCCCTCCGGCGCAATGTCGCGGAGGGCGGAAACCGTCGATTTTTGAAAGGAATCACCCGGAATACATCCAGCCAATTGCCGGCTGGGCAGCATCGGGCATTTGGCCCAGCCCGAATACAAGAGCCCGCCCGACCCCAGAGGGATCGGACGGGCTCACGAGCCATTCCAGTACATCCGTGAAACGACCGTTCCGAGGCTTTAGACCAGCGACAGGTTTTCCGCGCTTACCTTGCCCCGCATCTTGTCAGTCTTGAGTTCGAACTGAACCTTCTGACCTTCGGCCAGCCCGCCAAGGCCGGCGCGCTCGACGGCGGAGATGTGCACGAACACATCCTTGCTGCCATCGCTCGGCTCAATGAAACCGAAACCCTTTTGACCGTTGAACCACTTCACTGTTCCCGTAGCCATTTTCTCTTCTCCAAAGCACACAGGCTTTTCATTCCGCGCGGCGATCGCACGGATTCAAATCCAATCTCGACGATGTCTCTGGAAAGAAGCCCCGTGGGGCGCGTTCAAAAAGGCACGGCGGCAATCGAATGCGCTACAACCTATAGGTTTCCAGCGAGATTGCAATGGCCGGCAGGAAATAAAGCCGACGGCAGGATGCAATGTCTTCAAAAATGACTGTAGGACAGCCGTTCCAGCGCGATTTCCTTGCCCTCTTTGTCGACGAACTTCGGAACTGAATTCCCGGCGACGATCGTTCCGATGGAACTGAGCGCAACTCCTGCGCGCTGCACGGCAGCTTCGAAGGCTTGGACACGATCTTCCGGAATCGTGCAGAGGATCTCGTAATCGTCGCCACTGGCGATCAATGTCTCCAGCCCGACAATGCCGCGCGACACCAAACCCTGTGCAGCGCCCGACAACGGCACCTGCTCCAGATCGACCACGGCAGATACGCCCGAGACGCCGCAGAGCTTTGTCAGATCGCCTGCCAGCCCATCCGATACATCCATCGAAGCACTGGCGTATTCGCGAACGATCTCGGCCATCGCAACGCGCGGCTGCGGCACGCGATAGCGCCCGACCAACATCTCCCGCGCGGCTGTATCGGATGCCGCGGCATGGACCTTTCCGCCCCTGAGGATGGCGAGCCCCAGCGCGGCGTCGCCGATTGTGCCCGTTACCATGACACGCTCGCCGGGTTTGGCGCCGCTGCGATGGACCATCTTGCCCGGCGGCACGCGGCCGAACGCGGTGACCGAAACCATCAGCGGTCCCGGCGTCGACACGGTATCGCCGCCGACCAGCGGACAACCGAACAGCGCAGCATCCTCACCGAGCGCCGTTGCGAATGGTTCTAGCCAGGCCTCATCGGCGCTGCGCAAGGCCAGCGCCAGCACGAATCCGGCCGGCGTCGCGCCCTTCGCGGCGAGGTCGCTGAGATTCACCCGCAACGCCTTGCGTGCGACAGTCTCGGGGGGATCGTCGGGCAGGAAATGCACACCCTCGACAATGGCATCCGTCGTCACCACGACGTCATCGCCGGACGGCTTCAGCGCTGCAGCGTCGTCGTCGAGGCGGAAGGCGCCGGGATCGGTCGCAAGCGGCCGGAAGTATCGCGCGATCAGCGAGTCCTCGCCGGACGCTGGCTTGCCGCTAGCCACGCGCGAACTCGTCGGCGCGAAATTGCCGCGCGATCTGATCGAGCACGGCGTTGACCATGCCGGTCTCGTCCTTTTCGACGAAGGCATGCGCGACGTCGACATATTCGGATACGACCACGCGGCCCGGCACGTCCTTGCGGTGCTCCAGCTCATAGGAGCCGGCGCGCAGCACCGCGCGCAAGATCGCGTCGATCCGCTTCAAGGGCCAGCCCTTCTGCAGCGCGTCGTCGATCAGGGGATCGAGTCTCGCCTGGTCGCGGACCACGCCCGACACCACGTCGCGGAAAAACGCAGCTTCCGCGGGCAGGTATTTCTCGCCTTCGACCTCGTTGCCGAGCCAGTGGCTTTCGAACTCGGCGAAAATGTCATTGATCCCGGCGCCCGCGATGTCCATCTGGTAGAGCGCCTGCACGGCAGCGAGCCGCGCCGCGCCGCGGCGGTTGGCTTTCCTGTCGGGAGCTTTAGCGGGTTTCTTCTCTGCCATCGCCTAAGCCTTTGCCAGCCGGCGCTTGATCCGCAGCATCGCAAGTGCCGCGCGCGCGGCATCGCCGCCCTTGTTGAGTTCGCTGGCGCGCGCCCTTGCCCAGGCCTGCGCCTCGGTATTGACGGTGATGATGCCGTTGCCGAGCGGAACTTTTCGCGCGACCGAAAGATCCATCAGCGCGCGGGAAGATTCCATCGAGACGATCTCGAAATGGATGGTATCGCCGCGCACCACACAGCCGAGCGCGATCGCCGCATCATACGGCTTGCCGTTCCTGTCGCCGGCATCGAGCGCGATCGCGATCGCGGCCGGAATTTCCAGGGCGCCGGGCACAGTAATGACGTCGTGCGCCACGCCAGCGGCTTTCAGCTCGGCGACGGCACCTTCCAGCAGCGCGTCCTGGATGTCGTCATAGAACCGCGCCTCGACAATCAGCGCGCGCGCGCCTGTGATGTCGGTCTGGTCTTTCAGCGGTGCGCGCCGTGCGTCTGCCATCGTTCAATCCGTTTCACTCTGGTACTGGCGCGTTATGTAGTCGCCGCGGGTGGCTAAGCCAAGCACGAACTCGCGACATCGTCATTCCGGGATGGTCCGAAGGACCAGATCCGGAATCTCGAGATTCTCGGGTGCGCAACTGCGCACCCCAGTTCGATGCCAACGCATCGCCCCGGATGACGGCTGAGCCGTCACTTCATTTCCGACAGCCGCGCCGCGTAGCGGGCCATCAGATCGACCTCGATATTGACCTCGCTGCCAGCCGCCCAGCCGCCAAGCGTGGTGACGCTCAGCGTATGGGGAATGATCAGCACCGAAAATGTGACGTCCGCGACGGTATTCACGGTCAGCGACACGCCATCCAGCGTCACCGAACCTTTGGCGGCGATAAAACGCGCCAGCTCGCGCGTGGTGCGCAGTTCGAACCGGGCCATATCGGGCAGATCGTCGCGCCTGACGATGGTGGCGATGCCGTCGGCATGGCCAGCAACGATATGACCGCCGAGTTCGTCGCCGATCTTCAGCGCCCGTTCGAGATTGAGTTTCGTGCCCTTGGCCCAAAGCCTTGCCGTGGTCATGCCGAGCGTCTCTGCGGCCGCATCGACGTCGAACCAGGTCTTGCTGCCTTCGATGCCTGAAGCAACCACCGTGAGGCAGACACCGTTGCAGGCAATCGAGGCCCCGTCGGCAATGGTCGTCTGATCGTAGCGGCAGGCGATCCGCATGCGATGTAACTGGCCCTGCGCCGTCGGCGTCAGGGCGACGATTTCGCCGATGTCGGTGACAATTCCGGTAAACATTAGGCGCGCTCGTAAATAGTCAGGGTGTCTTTGCCGAGCGTTTCGCTAGCACGTGTCTTGAATGCGGGCGACCCGGTGATTGACGGGAGCGGCAATGCGTCCAGCGCGGGAATGCCGTCAGTGCCGATGGCCTCAGTCCCGCGCAGCAGCCAGATTTCATCGACAAGGCGAGCGGCGACGAAGGACGCAGCGACCCGCGAGCCGCCTTCTACCATCAGCCTTGTAATGCCCTTGTCGGAGAGCGCCTCCAGCGCGGCCACCAGATCGAGCCCCGGCGGGTTCGCGGAAGCCGCGACGCGCATCACCTGAGCGCCGGCCGCGCCGAGTTTCACGGCCGCCGGCGCCTCGGCAAAATCTGAAGTCATCACCCAGAGTGGCGTCCGCCGCGCGGAGTGAACCAGCTTGCTGATGCCGGGCAGCCGCAGCGCGCGATCCAGCACCACTCGCACCGGCGACCGGGCTTCCATCCCCGGCAGGCGGCAGGTCAGCAGCGGATCGTCCGCCAGCACGGTGCCGATCCCGACCAGGATGGCGTCGCATTGCGCTCGCAACAGATGCACCCGCGTTCTTGCCGCCTCGCCCGTAATCGCAACGGGCTGGTGGCCGGCGGCAGCGATCTTGTCGTCGGCGGAGACGGCGAGTTTCAGGGTCACATGCGGACGCTTGTCGCGGACGCGGCGGAAATGGCCGGCGTGATCGCGCGCGGCCTCCTGAGCACCGAGCCCGACATCGACCGATATCCCGGCCGCGCGGAGCTTCGCATGCCCCTGCCCGGCCACCTCCGGATTGGGATCCTCGATCGCCGACACCACGCGCGAAATGCCGCATGCGATCACGGCATCGACGCAAGGCGGCGACTTGCCGAAATGCGAACAGGGCTCCAGCGTCACATACAGCGTCGCGCCCCGAGCCGCCTCGCCGGCACGCCTCAAGGCCTCCGGCTCGGCATGCGGTCGCCCGCCCGGTTGCGTCCAGCCCCGGCCGACGATAACGCCGTCCTTGACCACGACCGCGCCCACCGCCGGATTCGGCCAGGTCCGCCCCATTCCGCGCCGGCCGAGCGACAGCGCAAGCTGCATGAACCGCTGGTCCGCCGCTTTGGACTCTTTGAGTTTCTGCCCGTACTGGTCTTCCAGGATGCGGAAGATCATTTGCGCAACGTGGCGATCCGCGCTTCGTCCTCGCCTGAGAGCTCGCCAAGCACGGTCTCAAAATCCTTGGCTTCGCGGAAGTTGCGGTAGACGGAGGCGAAGCGCACATAGGCGACGTCATCGAGCTGGCGCAGATGCTCCATCACGATCTCGCCGATCGCCTCCGAGGAGACCTCCGCCTCGCCGCCGCTCTCGAGTTCGCGCACAATGGCTGAGACCATCTTCTCGACCCTTTCCGGATCGACCGGCCGCTTGCGCAAGGAGATCTGCAGCGACCGGACCAGCTTGTCGCGGTCGAACGGTACCCGGCGCCCGTTGCGCTTGATGACCGTCAGTTCGCGCAACTGCACCCGCTCGAAGGTGGTGAAGCGGAAGTTGCAGGCGATGCATACCCGCCGACGCCGGATCACGGCCGAATCCTCGGTCGGACGCGAATCCTTCACCTGCGTATCGAGACTGTTGCAGCTAGGACAACGCATCCAACGGGACCTTCGACTTGCGAGACCTACTGATAGATTGGGAAGCGATCGGTAAGCGCTTTGACCCGCTCCTTGATCGCTGCTTCGGCCAGCGGCGCCTTGCCGTCCTCCGACTGCGCCAGGGCGTTGAGCACTTCGGCGATCATACCGCCGACCTGCTTGAACTCGGCGACGCCGAAGCCGCGCGTGGTCGCCGCCGGGGTGCCGAGACGCAGGCCCGAGGTGACGAACGGCTTTTCGGGATCGAACGGGATGCCATTCTTGTTGCAGGTGATCGCGGCACGCACCAGCGCCTTCTCGGACACGTTGCCCTTCAGGCCCTTGGGCCGGAGATCGACCAGCATCAGATGGTTGTCGGTGCCGCCGGATACGATGTCGAGGCCATGGCCGCGCAGCGTCTCGGCCAGCGCCTTGGCGTTTTCGACGACGTTCTTGGCGTAGACCTTGAAGTCCGGGCGCAGCGCCTCGGCGAACGCCACCGCCTTGGCCGCGATCACGTGCATCAGCGGACCACCCTGCAAGCCCGGGAAGATCGCCGAATTCAGCTTCTTGGCGAGCGCCTCGTCGTTGCAGAGGATCAGGCCGCCGCGCGGGCCGCGCAGCGATTTATGCGTCGTCGTGGTGGTGACGTGGGCGTGCGGCACTGGCGAGGCATGGACGCCGCCCGCGACGAGGCCGGCGAAATGCGCCATGTCGACCAGCAGATAGGCGCCGACGCTATCGGCGATCTCGCGGAAGCGTTTGAAGTCCCAGGCGCGCGAATAGGCCGATCCGCCGGCGATGATCAGCTTCGGCTTCACCTGCTCGGCCTGCTTCGCCACCTCGTCCATGTCGATGATATGATCGTCGCGCCGCACCGTGTAATGCGCGGCCTTGAACCACTTGCCGGACATGTTGACGGGCGAGCCGTGGGTGAGATGACCGCCGGCGGCGAGGTCGAGGCCCATGAAGGTGTCGCCGGGCTGCAGCAGCGCCAGAAACGCCGCTTGGTTCATCTGGCTGCCTGAATTGGGCTGGACGTTAGCAAAGCCAGCGCCGAACAGCTTTTTGGCGCGCTCGATCGCCAGCTTCTCGGCGACGTCGACCCATTCGCAGCCGCCATAGTAGCGCGCGCCCGGATAACCTTCCGCGTATTTGTTGGTCATCACCGAACCCTGCGCTTCCAGCACGGCCCGGCTGACGATGTTTTCCGAGGCGATCAGCTCGATCTCGTGCCGCTGACGGCCGAGTTCGCCCTTGATCGCGGCGGCGATTTCCGGGTCGGCCTCGGCGAGCGTGGCCGTGAAGAACGAGTCGGGCGCGGAGCCGGTCTTGGCGCTGGAGGGCGAGGAGGTCATTGGACGAAATATCTCCACCGCCGCAGGCCCTTAGGGGCGAAGCGGGCGGGTCTGGTGTGGCGGTCGAAAGAAGCGCCTGCGAGATACCACATTGGCCGGAATTGGCCAAGCATTTGCGGTACAAGGCTGATATTTATGCAAGATATGGTGGGGGTGAAGCCCCATTCGTCGTCGCCCCGGCCTTGAGCCGGGGCCCATAACCACCGCCGGTACTTGGAATTAGCAAGGCGTCCGCCAAGGCGCCCCTTCCCTGGGGCGCGGCGTATGGGTCCGGCGTTCGCCGGGACGACATCCGGGGTTGTTAAGCAAACCGGTATGGCCCGCCCTTGGCGACCGAGCGCTGGAACGCCGGCCGGGCATGCATGCGTTCCAACCAGGCGGCCAGGTTCCGATACGGCCCGAGCCTGTCGAACACTTTTGCCAGCTCGCCGACAAAACTCATCTGGATGTCGGCGCCGGTCAGCGACGCCCCGACGAAGAACTCCCGCCCGTTCAGCGCGCGGTCGATATAGCCAAGGTGGTTGGCCAGTTCGCTGTCGATGCGCGGATGCAGCGGCGCTCCCGCCTCCTTCAGCCGGCCGACATAAAGGTTGAGCATCAGCGGTAACATCGCCGAGCCTTCCGAGTAATGCAGCCACTCGTTGTAGGCCTCGTAGTCCGCGCTGCCGGGCGCCGGCATCATCGCGGGCTTGTCTTTTCCCTGGCCGTAGCGGCGGATGATGTAATCGACGATGGCGCCGGATTCGGCGATGGTCATGTCGCCGTCAGTGATGACGGGCGATTTGCCGAGCGGATGAATCTCTTTCAACTCCGGCGGCGCCAGCCGGGTCTGCGCGTTGCGCTGATAACGCTTCATCTCATAGGGCGTGCCGAGTTCCTCCAACAGCCACAGAATTCGCTGCGAGCGCGAGTCGTTGAGATGATGGACGGTGAGCATGGGGCTTCCTCGAATTTTGTTGGAGCGCAGTGGTTCAACCGGTGCGATACGAAGGCGTGATCGCCAATTGGAATCGTTATGGCGCAAAGGAGGCCAGGGCGGACGCGCGTTAATTCAAACCGGCTCAATCGAGCAGCAGGCGACCGGCAGGCTCGGTGCGATCGCTTCCGCTTTTGAGGACGACGATCTCGCCGCTGGCCGGCGAGACGCCGGTCAGCGCAAAAATGTTCGCGCCGTGCGTCACGATGAGCAGGTTTCCGCGCGACGTCCATTTGGCGATGCGCGCGCGGGCGCCCGCAGTAAGCGCCTCTCGTTGATCGCGCAGCACCACGACATTGCCGAATGTCGCCTCGGTTTCGATCGTGCCGAGGTCCAGCAACTTAGCGGTGTCGACGCATCGGCACCACGGCGAGCTCAGGATCGTTTCAAACGCAATCCCTTCCCGCTTGAGCCGCGCACCGATTTTCTCGGCGTCGGCCCTGCCCTTGGCGCTCAGGTTGCGCTGGGTGGCACAGTCTTCGACGCGGAAACCGGGCGGATCGCCGAAGCCCCCCGGCGCATCGGTATGCCGCATCAGCGCGACATGCCCCCCAGCGCGCAACGCCTTCCAGACATTGGCGGCTTCGTCGGCGGTGGCGATCTCCGCCGAACCGAACAAACCGAGGAGGAGCGCGAAGATGGCAAAGCGAATGCAGGACATGGCAAGCGACCTTGCTAGAAATACGCAATCAGGCGCCCCGCGCAGATGACGCCGAGCCACAGCAGGATCGACAGCAGTGCAGTCACCTTGGCTGCGCCGGACGCCTTGTCACCCCAGCGCCCAACATGGCGCCATGGGACGGCATGCGCAATCACGATGTTGATCAGCGCCGCGCCGATCAAAAGCAGCTTGGCCTGGAACGCGGGATTTTTCACGACATGCGAAGCATCGGCGCTGAACAGCAAAAAGCCCATGCTGATTGCGAGCACAAAGCCTGCACGCGACACCGGCAACAACAATTGCGCCATCGGTTGAATGGCAATCGTGCGCCCGAGCCCCAGCAGCCTCAAATCGAGCGCCAGGATGGATCCGACCAGGATCACGAAGCCGATGATGTGCAGAATCTCGACCGCGGGATAAAGCGCAGGCGAAGAGCGCATCGCATGACCCAGCGCGCTTTCCTGCAAAGCCAGGAAGACCGATGCGGCCGGCTGGTGTTCCACGTGCGGCTTACCGCAATTCGATGCGCTTGCCGTCGAGCACGATATATTCGATCCGCGCCTCGTCCGGCTTGCTGCTGTGAGGATAGCCGAACACGGTGCAGGTCTTGCCGGGTGATATCAGCTCACGCGTCGCGCCACGCGCCTGCATGCGCAACGGCGGCGCCAGAACGAAGTGCCAGTGCTTGCCGCCGATTTCCATCTCGATCTGACAATGCGGATTCTCGAAGGTGGATTTGAGGATCTTGCCGGTGACGGTGAACGATTTTGACGTATCGTAGCCGCCCCAGCCGTGATGGGCGACGGCGGAAGCCGGCACAAGGCTGGCCGCTAGCGACAGAAACAAACGACGGGTGAGTGAGGTCATGGCGAGCCTCCGTTGCTATTAGGAACAGTATCGATCTGCCCCTTGCGCCCTCATTCCTGCTTCCAAAATCGCTCGTTGGGCGCCAACCCCGCCGGGTCGGAGGAATAGTCGGGCTTGATGCGATCGAGGAAGTACATGTTCACCAGACCCTTATGCTTAACCTCGACGGCGCCGCGGGCCTCTGTCTCGAAGCGTCCCTTGATGTACTGCCAGGTGGCTTCCGAAATACTGATGCGACCAGGAACGCCGGCGGCTTCCACCCGTTCCGCAACATTCACCGTGTTGCCCCAGATATCATAGGTGAATTTGTGCTTGCCGACGACGCCGGCAATCACCGGCCCGGTATTGATTCCGATCCGCGCCAGCCAGGGCGGCAGGCGCAGCTTCTCCCGTTGCCGGTTCAACTTGGCCAGGTGATCCAGTATCTGCAGCGCGCATAGCGCGGCGTCCATCGCGTGCGAGCGATTGGGCTCCGGCACGCCGCCAACGGCGAGGTACGCATCGCCGATCGTCTTGAGTTTTTCGAGGCGATGTCTTGCGATGATATCATCGAACCTGGTGAAGTGCTGGTCGAGTTGATCGATGACGCTCGCCGGCTCCATCGTTTCGACGATGCGGGTAAATCCGGTGAAATCAATGAAGACGACGGTCGCAGAATCGAAGAAGCGCGGCCTGACGCGCTCGCTGGCCTTGAGCTCGGCTGCGATGGAAGGCGGCAGGATGTTGAGGAGTAGCCGTTCCGACTCAGATTTCTCGGCAACAGCGCGGTCGCGGGCCTTCTCCAACTGGCGCAGCATCTCGTTGCGCTCAAGCAACTGGCGACGCAATTCCAGATGCACCATCGTTTGCCGTGACAGCCTTCGTAGAGCTTCGCGCTGCTCGAAGCTGAGCTCGCGCGACTTGAAGTCGATGACGCACAGCGTACCCAGGGCATGGCCATCCTGCGTGATAAGTGGAACGCCGCAGTAGAAGCGGAGCTGCAAGCCGGTCGTCACGAGCGGACTGGTGTTGAATCTTTGATCGCTGACGAGATCGGGAACGTAGAGAATATCGTTGTTGCAGATCGTGACCTGACAAATCGAAATTTCGCGGGGGCATTCGGAAAGATCCGGCGGAAGACCGTATTTGGCCTTCATCCACTGCCGCGACGGGTCGACGAAGCTGATCAGAGCGGCCGGGCAGTCGCATATCTGCGCCGCCAGCTCAGTGATTTCATCGAACCCAATTTCCGGTAGCGTGTCGAGGATGGCATAGCTCGCCAGTGCCTCAAGCCGTTCAGGCTCATTGGCCGGAATCGCCATGTCCATGACAAGCCCTCCGCCGGATCTACCAAGAAAATCTATGGCGGAGTGCACATGGCAGGCAAGGCCTCCTTGTGGAGGGCCCTGCTTCGAGCTGCTTGTAGTGCCGATCAAGCGCGTCGGGACGCGCAGTCCGGACCATGCCCCCTGCCTTACAATCCCGTATACCCCGCCTTCACCGGATCGTTGCTGCCGTCGAGCTGGCGTAGATAGGTGAGCCCGCACACTGTCAGCCGGTGCGGATCCTTCTCGCCCGCCTCAACCAGCGTGGTGAGATAGGCCGTTACCTTGGCCCGCGCCTCGTCACTGGCAGCGGCGCTGCAGTTCAGAAGCAGGTCATAGGTTTGCATGATCCGTTCGATCGCGGCTTCCATGGATTTCTCCTGAGTTGCGTGATGCGGGTGATCGTCAGGCCAATGCGCCTGCTTCGAACGTGGCGATCGCCTTGTTGGCGAGCCTGAGCCGGTTGAATTCGCCGCGCCGGAACATCTTCACGATGATTGTGAGCAATCGTTCGTCGGTGACCAGGGTGTCGGCGATGGCGCCGCTTTTGCGAAGGTAGTTTGAGGCAATCGAGTAGGCATCGCCCACCACCTCAAAATTCATGACCTGAATACCGCGCTCGACCAGCATGCCCTCACCTGTTTTGTGGCCGGGCCGATAATTCGCAGGTGCGAAGATGGTTCCACTGCGAGAAGCCGCGATTTCTTTCGGAAATTGCGTCAGTTGGCGGAAATGCGGAGATTTCCCTTCAAAAACAAAATGCACCGGAACCGGATGACCGGCGCCGATGCTTTTTTGGCAGGGCTTACTGCCTCGCCAGTTCATTTGTCCGCTGTTGGCTGCCGATCTTCTGGATGGCCGGCTTGGCCGCAAGGCAGACGAGATTCATTCGTTCTGACGCGCTTTCGTGGCGAGAACCGGCTCCACCCCGGACTGAAGTCCGAAGGCGTGCTTGGCGCGAAAACGCTTGCGAATTCTCAGAGCCGATACAGGATCTGGTCGGTCCAGAACCGCTCGAGGCGGTGCAGCGACTTGTTCAGCGTCGCGAACTCCTCGTTCGAGATGCCGCCGACCTGCTCCACCGTCTTGACGTGCTTCTGGTAGAGCGCATCGACGATCTTGCGGATCTCCTGGCCCTGCGCGGTGAGGCGAATGCGGACCGAGCGGCGATCCACGCGCGAGCGCTGATGATCGAGGAAGCCGAGCTCGACGAGCTTCTTCAGGTTATAGGAGACGTTGGAGCCGAGGTAGTAACCGCGCGTGCGCAGCTCTCCCGCGGTCAGCTCCTTGTCGCCGATGTTATAGAGCAGCAGAGCCTGCACCGAGTTGATGTCGGCGCGGCCGCGGCGATCGAATTCGTCCTTGATGACGTCGAGCAGCCGGCGATGCAGCCTCTCGACCAAAGTCAACGCTTCCAGATAGAGCGGCTGCACCGGAGTTTGACCGGCAGAGCGTTCAGCGGTTTCCACCGCCGTTGCAACGGCTTTGATCATGACACTTCCCCTGTCGTCGTTTTTCGACTTATTTCGACGAAACTTCTGTCCCGCCTGATAGGTTCAACTTAAGGGGGCGGTTTGAAGATCCGCTTAAATAAGACAATAAAGAGATCATGAATTTAACAGAGTGAATTGTGGATTAAGCCCCATGGATCAAGGCTTTTTGCAACATTTCATTGACGTTGGAAGCGCCCTGTTCACGCTTCGTCTGCGTTCCCTGTCGCATTCGGAAACAGGTGCGTCTGAAATCGAAACGCTCGCGTAAGATGTGTGGTGGAACTCTTTACGGCCTTTAACGGTGACCAAATCGTTACGGGCAAATTTCTTGAAAATTGTACGGGATCGCGTGGCAGATTCTGCACGCGGATGGATTATGGCGGAAAACTGACACGTTGAAGGAGGCTACTCTGCTCCCTCGTCCCGCTCTTGCGGGGACAGGTTGGCCAGAGTCCTACGGCGGTCGCTCGCGCGCGGCCATCCAGGCGAGTGCGAGGTACGCGGCCAGCATCACGGCTTCGAGCGCCACGACCGTCAGGCTGCCGCCGTAGATGCCCGGAAACATCAATTCGATCACCGCCATCGACACCACGGTGGTGAGCCACACCACCGCGCCCCAAGGCGTCGCGAGCCAGAGGCCGACGGCAGCGACGAGTTCGATGACGGCGAAATAAACGGTGGCGGTCTGCCAGGCCATCGACTGGTTCTCGAATGCCTCTTCCTCGCCGCCGATGAAGCCGGTGACCTGCGCCCAGTGGTACAGGCCCTTCATGATCGACACGACCGCCATGACGCGCAGGAACAGCACCAGCCGACGCGTCCACACATTATCGTCGGGCTCGATCCGTTCCGACGACATCGCTGCCATCGACATGGCCTTATCCCGTCCCTGGTCGCGCGCCGAAGCGTCAGACATCAAAGTTGACCTCGGGAATCAGGGCGGAACGCGTGCTGGAATTTCCTCATGGCCTCATCTCTTGGCCCGGGGGGCTGGCAAAATCAATTGCCGATGAGATAGATCAAGGCTCGGTGACGGGGCAGCGGCAAGGTGCTAGATTGGAACAAATCAAAACCTTCCCGCCGCCTCAAGGAGTACCGTTCACATGGCGATCAAATTCGGGCGTCCGATCGAAATGCGCGACGCGCCGCGGCGGCAGAGCGCCCTCGCCTCCACCCCGCTGGACCTGACCATCCGCCCCCGCCGCAACCGCAAGGCGGAGTGGGCGCGGCGGCTGGTGCGCGAAAACGTGCTCACCACCGACGACCTGATCTGGCCGATGTTCGTGGTCGACGGCCACAACACGCGCACGCCGGTAGCCTCGATGCCCGGCGTCGACCGTCTCACCGTCGATCAGGCGGTGCGCGACGCCGAGCGCGCGGCAAAACTGAACATTCCCTGCATCGCGCTGTTTCCCTACACAGAGCCGTCCTTGCGCGACGAGCACGGTTCCGAGGCGCTGAATCCGAACAATCTGGTCTGTCAGTCGGTGCGCGCTATCAAGAAGGAATTCCCCGAGATCGGCGTGCTGTGCGACGTCGCGCTCGATCCCTTCACCAGCCACGGCCATGACGGGCTGATCGAGGACGGCAAAATCCTCAACGACGAGACGGTGGCGGTCCTGGTGAAACAGGCGCTGGTGCAGGCGGAGGCCGGCTGCGACGTCATCGCGCCGTCCGACATGATGGACGGCCGCGTCGGCGCGATCCGCGAGGCGCTGGACGAGGCCGGTTTTCTCGACGTGCAGATCATGTCCTACGCGGCGAAATACGCCTCCGCCTTCTACGGCCCGTTCCGCGATGCTATCGGTTCGGCGAAAACGTTGACCGGCGACAAGCGCACCTACCAGATGGACAGCGCCAATTCCGACGAAGCGCTGCGCGAGGTCGAACTCGATATCGCCGAGGGCGCCGACATGGTGATGGTCAAGCCCGGCATGCCCTATCTCGACGTCGTGCGGCGCGTGAAGGACACCTTTGCGATGCCCACCTTCGTCTACCAGGTGTCCGGCGAATACGCGATGATCGCAGGTGCCGCAGCCAATGGCTGGATCGACGGCGACCGCGCGATGATGGAAAGCCTGCTCGGCTTCAAACGCGCGGGCGCGGACGGGATCTTGACGTATTTTGCGCCGAAGGCGGCCGAGAAGTTGAAGGCGGAAGGCTAACCCTCCCCGTCGTCCCTGCGAACCGCAGGGACCCATACGCCGCAGCTTATCAATAGCGCAATGGGGCCAGTTTCCTTTGCTGCAATGTGCAGCGGTGGTTGCGTCCCTGCGTTCCGCATGCGGTTCGCAGGGACGACGGAAACGTCGCGGTCCATCCTGCGCTCACCCCGAATATTGCGCGCTGTTAATGGTCGCAGGCCCTTGGCGAGCGCGCGGCCGGTTCCCATGTGTCGTCAGGCAATATCGGCCTGGAGGACGGACCATGTCTTATAGCGGCTCTGGCAATACCGGCGGCGGCGCTTCAAATGCCGGCGGCGGCTGGCGGAACGACGGCGGGGTTCCGCCGCATGCGTTCGATCCCTATTCGCAGCCGGAACTGTTTCGCGGCGTGCTGACGCGGCGGGTATTTGCGTTCCTGATCGACCTCGTCGTGCTGTCGGTGCCCGTCATCCTCGGCTACATCTTCATCGGCGTGTTCGGCATCATCACGCTCGGGCTCGGCTGGATGCTGTTCTGGCTGGCGTGGCCCGCCACCATCGTGTGGGCGATCGTCTATTACGGTACCTCGATCGGCGGCCCGCATTCGGCGACGCTCGGCATGCGCGCGATGGATCTGGAGCTGCGCACCTGGTACGGCGCGCCGGGCTATTTCGTGCTCGGCGCCTGCCACGCCGTGCTGTACTGGGTCTCGATCTCGTTCCTGACGCCGCTGGTGCTCCTGGTCGGCCTGTTCAACAGCCGCCGCCGGCTGCTGCACGACATCATCCTGGGAACCGTGGTCATCAACAGCGCGGTTCGTACCCAGATAGTTCCATCAGCACGAAGCAACTATTGAGCGAGCAGCAGCAAACTATTTGACCGCCCGCCTTTCGGGCGCGATGTTAGAGCCGGTCCGGCCCAGAATGAATCGGGGCAGGGCCGGCACTTTTTTGTTCCGACGCGCTTTCTTAACGCGAACGGTGTGTACTGCGTTGGAAAGCGCTATGGTTGATTTGTTTCGGAGGCGTGACGACCCGACGTGACCCAGCACTCGCGTGATACCCCGCAATTCTACCTGACGGCGCCCTCGCCCTGCCCCTATCTGCCAGGCCGGCACGAGCGCAAGGTGTTCACGCACCTGGTCGGCGACAAGGCCGGCGACCTCAACGACCTCCTGACCCATGGCGGCTTCCGCCGCAGCCAGTCGATCGCCTACCGCCCGGCCTGCGACCAATGCCGGGCCTGCGTCTCCGTGCGCGTCATCGCCAACGAATTCCGCCCCTCGCGCAACTTCAAGAAAGTCCTGGCGCGCAACGCCGACATCGTCGGCGAGCAGCGCAGCGCGGTGCCGACGTCGGAGCAGTATTCCGTATTCCGCGCCTATCTCGACAAGCGCCACCGCCATGGCGGTATGGCCGACATGACCGTGCTCGATTACGCGATGATGGTGGAAGACAGCCATGTCGAGACCCGCATCATCGAGTACCGCAAGCGCGGCGTCGACACCGGTATCACCGGGCGCGGCGAGGAGCTGATCGCGGTGGCGCTCACCGACGTGCTCAGCGACGGGCTGTCGATGGTGTACTCGTTCTTCGAGCCGTCGCAGCACAGCCGCTCGCTCGGCACCTTCATGATCCTCGACCACATCACCCGCGCCCGCAGGCTGGGGCTGCCTTACGTCTATCTCGGCTACTGGATCGAGGGCTCCAAGAAGATGGACTACAAGGGACGGTTCCTGCCGCAGCAGCGGCTGGCGCCGTCAGGCTGGCTGCGAGTGGATGCGACAGGCGAAGTGCTGTCCGAGCCGCAGGATTGAAGGGAGCGAATAGTGAGTAGCGAATAGCGAATGGAAATCCGTTTCCCTATTCGCTACTCGCCATTCGCATCTCACCCGAAGAAAGTATCGAACAACAGCTTCACGTTCAGCGCGACGATGATTGCGGCGACGATCCACGCCACGGCAGCTACTGCGCGCGGGATGACGAACTTGCCCATCTTGCGCTTGTCGGAAACGAACCTGACCAGCGGGATCACCGCGAACGGCAATTGCATCGACAGGACGACCTGGCTGAATACCAGGAGCTGGCCGGTGCCGCGCTCGCCATAGATCGCGGTGACGATCACGACCGGAACGATGGCGATGCCGCGGGTGACGAGCCGCCGCGCCCAATTCGGCAGCCGCAGGTGCAGAAAGCCTTCCATCACGATCTGGCCGGCCAGCGTCGCCGTGACGGTCGAGTTCAGACCAGAGGCGAGCAGCGCCACTGCGAACAGAGTCGAGGCAATGCCGAGGCCGAGCAGCGGCGACAGCAGTTCATATGCCTCGCCGATTTCGGCCACTTCCGTGCGACCGGTGGCATGGAAGGTGGCGGCGGCGACGATCAGGATCGCGGCATTGATGAACAGCGCCAGCATCAGTGCGATGGTCGAGTCCGTCGTCGCCCATTTGATCGCCTCGCGGCGGCCCTTGTCGTTGCGCTCGTAGGCGCGGGTCTGCACGATCGAGGAGTGCAGATAGAGATTATGCGGCATCACGGTCGCGCCGATGATGCCGATGGCGATGTAGAGCATCTCCGGATTGGTGACGATCTCGGGCGACGGCACAAACCCCTTCAGAACGGCAGCTACCGGCGGCGCAGCAGCTACGATCTGAATCGAAAAGCAGATCGCGATCACGATCAGCAGCGAGATGACGAAGGCTTCGAGGAAGCGAAAACCCTTGTTCATCAGGAGGAGCAGCAGGAAGGCATCGAGCGCAGTTATCAGCGCGCCCCAGATCAGGGGAATGCCGAACAGCAGGTTGAGAGCGATTGCGGTGCCGATCACCTCGGCAAGGTCGCAGGCGATGATTGCCGCTTCGCAGACCGCCCAGAGCAGGAAATTGACGGGACGGGAAAAGCTGGCGCGGCAAGCCTGCGCCAGATCGCGGTCGGTGACGATGCCAAGCCGCGCGGCGAGCGCCTGCAAGAGAATCGCCATCAGGTTCGAGAGCAGGATGACCGCGAGCAGCGTGTAGCCAAACTTCGAGCCACCCGCGAGGTCGGTGGCCCAGTTGCCGGGGTCCATGTAACCGACCGAAACCAGATAGCCGGGGCCGAGGAAAGCCAGCAGCCGGCGCGACCAATGCCCGCCAAAGGGCACCGAGATCGTGGAATTGACCTCGGCCAAGCTCCGTCGGCCGTCGGCGTCAGGGCGCCACCCGGCGGCGGTCGTATCGGCCATAGGCAAACCCTTGGCTTCGGAACCCAAATCGGGCGTTCGCGCATCCATCCGAGCAAGATGGCTGATCTTCGTTCTTATTGCAACTCATTTGCAACTGCATCTGGCAATCTTGTGCAATTGCATCTTGCAATCACGAAAATGGTACCGTCGGCCACGTTGTAAAGTACTGAAGAAGTACTTTATGCTGCCGATATGATAAAGCTTCCGGTCGAAACTCCAACGGCTACGCTGCGATACGCTCTCGCACCCGACGAGGCTGGCATCACCGCGATCGAAGCCACCTTTGCCGCTTATGATCGGATGATGACGATCCTTGCCGAGGTTGCCCCCGTCGGCGCCAACCTCGTCGCCCTCCACGGCCAGGCCTATGAGCGGATCCGCACCGAGACAGGACTGCCCGCTCGCCTCGTGACGCTCGGCCTGCGCGACCGCGCTAGTTACGTCGCAGGCTCGCCAACGCGCAAAATCCCACTCGACGACAAGTTGTTTGCGATCAAGGGACCTACTTCACTGACCATTAGCACTGTCCATGGACGTGTCTTGGTACCGTTTGAAATCCCCGGCTATCTTGCCGGCTGGGATAGTCCTTTCCCGGCTCATTTGGTTTCGGACGGCCGCGCTTACGAAATCCACATCGCCGTGAAATCGAGATCACCACAGCCGGAGGAGCAGACCATGGTTCACGAGGGTATTCTTGCACGTATGGGTAGACTTCTTGCCGCCATTGCCAGTGAGACGGTCGACAATGCCGAGAACAGCAACAAGGTCGCGCTGGTCAAGCAGGCGATCCGCGAGATTGACGCCGGCGCCGACGAAGCGCGCCATGCGCTCGGCAAGTCGCGCGCTGAGGAGTTCCGTCTCAAGCGCCGGCGCGAGGAGCTCGACGCCGAAATTGCCGCGCTGACCGACAAGATTCGTCTTGCGGTTGCGGAAAACCGCGAAGACCTCGCGCGCGCTGGCGTTGCACGGCAAATTGATCTGGAATCGCAGGGTACCGCGCTGGAGCGCGCGATGGATTTCATCGAACTCGAAATCGACGAGCAGACCAAGGCCTTGCAGGCGATGCTTGGCGCGCGGCGTGAGGCCGAATCCCGCCTCGCCGATCTCGAGGCGAGTCTGGAAAAACACGCGCCGCACGAAACCGGACGCGCGGCTGGCGCGACCAAGACAGTGAGTCCCGATCGAGCGATGGCAGCGATCGCACGCGTCACCGGCGTGCCCGCTGCAAGGGTGCCCGGTGACAAGGAACTCGACGAGCTCGACCGGTTGCATCGCGAAAAGGAAATCGCGGCGCGGCTTGAAAGGATCAAATCGCAGCAATGAGTGCCGTGTCCGACCTCCTGCTGGCGCCCGACGTACGTCCCTTCGCAATAGCCGCCGCAATCATGCTGGCGCTCGGCGGCATCGAACTGCTGGCGACGCTGGTCGGCTTCTCGATCAGCGAACTGCTCGGCAAGGAAGTCACCGTCGAGTCCGACCATGCCAATGGCCTCGGCGGCCTGTTCCTCTGGATCAATGCGGGGCGCCTACCGCTTTTGATCCTGATCATTCTCGCGCTCGGCACATTCTCGATCGCGGGATTCTTCCTGCAAGGGTTGGCGCACGGCGTGGGGATCTCGGTCCCCGTCTCGATCGCGGCGCTCGCCGCGGCGGCCTGCAGCATTCCGGCCATCCGCATCACCAGCCGCGGCATCGCCAGGATCATCCCGCGCGACGAAACCTATGCGGTGGATGAGGCCGACTTCATCGGCCACGTCGCCGAGGTTTCGATCGGGCCGCTCGACCAGGGACTGCCCGGCCGCGTCCGACTCAAGGATGTCTTCGGCAACTGGCACTCTCTGGTGGCCCGCGCTGGTCCCGAATCCGTACCCCTCCCGGTCGGCGCCAGCGTGTTGCTGGTCGACCGTGACGCCAAGAGCTTTATCGCTATTTCCGCACCAGCCGACCTCATTGCGCAACAACGTTCAGACAGGGCTTGAACATGTGGGAACTTGCAATACCCGTCACGATTAGCGTTATCGCCGTTCTTGTTATCGGTTTACTGCTGGCCAAACTGTACCGCCGCTCGACCCGTGACGAAGCCTACGTCCGCACCGGACTCGGCGGCCAAAAAGTTGTCCTCGACGGCGGCTCGATCGTCCTTCCGGTGTTCCACTCCGTCGCCGCGGTCAATCTGAAGACGCTGCGGCTGGAGGTCACCCGCGGCGGCCCGGACTCGATGATCACCAAGGACCGCATGCGCGTCGATATCGGCGCCGAGTTCTATCTGCGCGTCAAACCCGATACTTCCTCGATCGCGCTTGCCGCGCAAACGCTCGGCAGCCGCACCCAGAATGCAGGCGAACTGCGCGAGCTGATAGAAGCCAAATTCGTCGACGGCCTGCGCTCGGTCGCCGCTACCATGAACCTCGAAGAGTTGCAGGAGCAGCGCGCGACCTTCGTCAAGTCAGTGCAGGATGCGGTCGGCGCCGACATCCAGAACAACGGTCTCGAGCTCGAATCGGTGTCGCTGACCCGTCTCGACCAGAGCGACATCAAGCATTTCAACCCGAGCAATTTCTTCGACGCCCACGGTCTGACCACCCTGACCAAGATCACGCGGGAGCGCGAACAGGAACGCAACCAGATCGTCCGCACCACCGAGGTGAATATCGCGCAGCAGGACCTCGTCGCCCGCCAGACCACGCTGACGATCGAGGCCACCAAGCGCGAGGCCGAACTGGCCCAGCAGCGCGACATCGCCAACAAGACCGCCGCAATGCGCGCGCAGACCGCGCAGGTCGAGCAGACCGCGCTGCAGAACGAAGCCGAGTACCGCATCCAGCAGGAACTGGCGGTCGCCAACAAGCAGACCGAAGCCAACCAATTGCGCGACACCAGAAAGATCGAGGCCGATCTCGCGGTGAAGCGGCGCAACACTGAAATGGAGCGCGACCTGCAGATCGTCGCGCAAGAAAGCGCGATCGCGGTCGCGACCAAGAGCAAGGAACAATCCGAGGCGCAGACCGTCGCCGAGACCGCGCGTGCGCTGGCAATTGCGGCCGAGGAAAAGGTCACCACGGCCAAAGCCGTCGAAATCGCCGAACGCGACAAGATCATCAACGTGATCGCGGCGCGCAAGGCTGCCGAGACCGAGGCGATGCCGATCACCGTGATGGCGGAAGCCGAGAACCAGGCCGCGACCAACAAGGCGGAAGCCATCACCATGCTGGCCAAGGCCGATGCCGATGCCGCGACCACCCGCGCACTCGGCGTCAAATCGCTCGGCCAAGCCGAGGCCGAGGTGGCGGCGTTGAAGGCGGAAGCGCGCAACAAGCTCTCTCAGGCGATGGTCGACTACGATCTCACCCTGGCGCGCATCAACATCATCCCGAACGCGCTGGCCGAAGCGGTCAAGCCGATCGAGAAGATTTCCGACATCCGGATCTTCGACACCGGCGGCCTGCTCGGCCGTGGCGGCGGCAATGGCGCGATGAACGGCCATAGCAACGGGCTTGGTCTTGGTGACGGCCTTGCCGCACAATTGCTGTCGGTCTCGGCGTTCAAGCCGATCATCGACAAGATTCTCGCCGAAGGCGGCTTCGCCACAGGCCCGGACGCGCTGACCAGCCTGACCAACGCGCTGGCCGCGCAGCAATTGGCCGGTCCGGCCGAACTGCCGGCGATCGAAGATGATACGGATGAAGATGATGCTGATGAGGTAGCAACACCGCCCGCGACCATCTCGGGAACGGGCAAGGCGGCGCTCGGGCCCAAATCGTAGTCAAGCAGAAGCAGCCGAAACGCCGTTGAAATCGAGGCCTGCTGCCATTCGCGCGGCGGGCCTTTTTCCTGGAGTCCTTATGTCTCACTTGTCGGGGAAGCACGCGGGCTGCGGGCGGCCCGCACTTCCTTGTTGCAAATGCCTCTCATTCGTGACACCAATTGCAACTAATTCGCAATTGCAACTGAGGGAAGCATCCAGATGCGTCAGTTCAAGCGGACTTGGGAGGCACTCCAGGACAGAAACGACGATTTTCACTTCGGCGATTTTCTCGGCCATTTTCATGTGCCGCACCGACCGCACGGCTGGCATGGCCCGGGTGAGCACCATGGCCCTCACGGCTCGCCGTGCCATCCGGGTCCACAGCCCGTAAAGATCGAGTACCGCAGCTTCGACGGTTCGCAGAACAATCAATCCGATTCCACCCTCAACGCTGCCGGCACTGAATTCGCGCGCATCGGTGAAGCGCATTTTGCCGACGGCATTTCCGTTCCGCTCGGCGGTAACAATCCCCGCACCATCAGCAATCTTGTGGTCGGCGCGGGCGACCCTGATGTGGCGAATCCCGAAGGTGTGTCCGCCTTCATGTACGCATGGGGCCAATTCATCGATCACGACATGACGTTGACCCGGACGGACGGCGTCAGCGATATCAGCGTCGTGGTTCCCGCGGGCGATCCCTTACTCCCCGACGGCACCATCATCCCGATCACCCGCGCCGTCATCGATCCCACGACCGGTGCGGGCACGTCCAACCCGGCCATGGCGGTCAACTCCAATACCGCCTGGCTCGACGCCTCGATGGTCTATGGGTCCGACGCCGCGACCGCAGCCAGCCTGCGCACCGCCGACGGCCACATGTTGACGTCGCAGGGCAACAACCTGCCGATCGTCGACGGTATGGTCGTGGCCGGCGACGTCCGTGCCGCAGAAAATCCGGCGCTCACCGCGCTGCAAACGCTATTCGTGCGTGAACACAACTACTGGGTTGACAGACTTCACGTCGAGCACCCGAACTGGAGCGGCGACCAGCTCTACAATCACGCGCGCGCTATCGTGACGGCGGAAATCGCCAACATCACCTATTCGGAGTTCCTGCCAAACCTTGTCGGCAAGAACGCGCTCACGCCCTACGACGGCTATGACCCCAATGTCGATCCCCATCTGTCGCTGGAATTCGTCGCCGCGGCGTTCCGCTTCGGGCATTCGATCGTATCGGGCGAAACCGAAGGCCTTGCGGAGAACGGCGAAGTCATCGCCGGCTCCGAGGAAGACCTGAAGGACGTATTCTTCCAGCCGGCCGCAAACTTCATCGACAATGGCGGCGCAGACGGGCAGCTCCGCCATTTGGCCGCCGATCCGTCGCAGGCACTCGATGCGCGCATCGTCGACGACCTGCGCAATTTTCTTTTCGATCCACCGGCGTCTCTCGATCTTGCCGCGATCAATATCCAGCGCGCGCGCGACCTTGGCCTCGGCACGCTCAACCAGACCCGAGAAGCACTCGGCCTCGACCCCTACACGGATTTCAGCCAGATCACGAGCGACCCGGAGACGCTGGCCGGACTGAAGGCTGCTTACGGCAATGTCGACAATGTCGGTCTGTGGACCGGTGGCTTGTCGGAAAATCACGTCCCCGGCGCGCTGGTCGGCGAAACCTTCCAGGCCATCATCACGATGCAGTTCGAGGCGTTGCGCGATGGCGACCGGTTCTGGTTCGAAAATCAGGGCTTTGATGCCAAGACGTTGTCCGAGATCAAAGGCACGACGCTGGCCGATATCATTCTGCGCAATACCGACACCAAGCATATCCAGGACGATGTCTTCGTCACCTATGCGCGGCACACAGGCCTTGCCGGCGGCGTGGTATCAGAAGATCCCGAAGCCCGTCAGATCGTCATCGGCTGCGATGGCAACGACACGTTGATCGGCGGTCCGCAGGGCGATTATCTATTCGCCGGGACCGGCAAGCAGACGATGACGGGGAATGGCGGCGCGGACCGCTTCGTGTTTGATTTCGGATCCACCAAAGCCGAGATCACCGACTTCGATCCGGGCGTCGACATGCTGGTGTTTAAGAATGCCGGCCGTCTGGACTTTCGCGATGTGAGGATCTGGGGCGACCATGGGAATACGGTGGTCCAGGTTGGTGACGACCGGATCGAACTCACCGACGTACGGCCTCATGAACTGACAAAGCACGATTTCCTGTTCGACGTTTGACGCGAATCCGCCAGCTTCTGAGGATCGGCGCGATCCTTGCCATGGGAAGATGAAACGCCTCCACACGTTCCCGTGTGGAGGTTTTTTTGTTTGGAGAGCGGCTTGTCGGGAAACGGGTGGGTTGGATCGTCCTTGGGACAGACAATGGGTTAGATCGAATCTCTCAGGAAGCTCTGCCATGTCACCCGACCCGATCCCTCGCCTGCCCGCGACCTTCAACCGTCTGGCCTGGTCGAACCTCGCCGCCCAATCGGCCGAGCAGATCGCGCTGGCCGCAGCGCCCATCGTCGCGGTGCTGTTGCTTGGCGTTGGCGAAGGTCAGACCGGCCTGTTGCAGACCGCGCTGACGCTGCCCTTCATCCTGTTTGCGATCCCCGCCGGTCTCCTCGCCGACCGCATCTCGCGGCGCTGGGTGATGGCGGCCTCCGAGGCGCTGCGAGCGGCTGCGCTTGCGGCGACGCTGCTGCTGATCTGGCTCGGCGCAATCACGCTGCCGCTACTCTCGCTACTGGGCTTCGTCGCCGTATGCGGCACCGTGGCCTACAGCGTCGCCGCGCCCGCTTTGGTGCCATCGCTGGTCAACTCAGAACAATTGCCCGCGGCGAACGCGCGGATCGAACTGGCACGCACGGTCGCGTTCGCCAGCGGTCCGGCGCTCGGCGGCGTGCTGGTTGGATGGGTCGGGGCGGCCCCGGCGTTCGGCTTTGCCGCCGCATTGTCGGTGATGGCCGTCGTGTTGCTGTCAGGCATCTATGAACCGGCACGCGCCCCTGCCCCGCGCCGCCATCCCTTGCAGGAGATCAGGGAAGGCGCCGCGTTCGTGTTGCAGCACGCGCTGCTGCGGCCGGTATTCATCACGCAGTTTATCTTCAATACGGCGTCGTTCCTGCTGCTTGCCGTGTTCGTGCCCTACGCCGTTCGCCATCTCGGGCTATCAGCCACCGGCGTCGGCGTGACGCTGGCGATGTACGGCGTCGGCATGGTGGTTGGCGCACTCTCGGCCACGCGGGTGATGCAACGGCTGGCCTTCGGCACCGTGATCGGGCTTGGGCCGGTGACCGGTTTCATAGCGGCGGCTGTGATGGCGCTCACGACCATCATTCCGGCCGCATGGCTCGCGGGGCTGAGCTTCTTCCTGCTCGGCGCTGGCCCGATCCTCTGGGTGATATCGACCACCACGCTGCGCCAATCGGTGACGCCGCCCTCGCTGCTCGGCCGCGTCTCCGCCATCAACATCATGAGCTACGGCGCCCGCCCGCTCGGCTCGGCACTGGGCGCCATCGTCGGCGGGCTCTATGGCGCGGAAGCCTGCCTCTATCTGGCAGCCGCCATCTTCGCAGTGCAGGCGCTGGTAATCCTGCTGTCGCCGGCAGTCTCGCTGGCGCGCCAGCCGGAGATGGTGGGCGAGCCGGCGGGCTGCTAGCCGGCTGGCACACCGGCAGCCGTCATTGCGAGCGCAGCGAAGCAATCCATTCTTTCCTTCGCGGCACGATGGATCGCGTCGCTGCGCTCGCAATGACGGAGCGAACAGGTGCTTTCCTCCAAAATGTCCTTCGCGGGCAATTACCGCTTTCCGGCTCCACTTTATATGATATACATCATTTCATACAGAAGCGGAACTCTCATGGCCGATCAGACTGCAGCAATTGACACCCGCCCCCGTTCGGAAGCTTCCTCCACCGTCTTGCAGATCGCAGTGCTCGCGGGTCTTGCAGCCACAGGCACGCTCGCCACCAACGTCCTGCTGCCGTCGCTGCCGCAGATGGCTATTTCGCTAAAGGTTTCGAGCGCGGCGGTCACCGCAGCGATCACGGTCTTCCTCGCAGTGTTCGCGGTGGGCCAGCTTGTAGTCGGGCCGATCTCGGACCGTTATGGGCGCCGCTGGCCGGTCTTGATCGGGTTTGCCGTCTTCTTCGCCGGCAGCGTCTGGTGCAGCCTCGCCAGTGATTTGCCGAGCCTGCTGATTGGCCGTGTCATCCAGGCGGTCGGCGCCTGCGCCACCTCGGTGCTGTCCCGCGCCATTGCCCGCGACCTGTTTTCCGGCGCGGCCCTCGCCCGCGCGATGGCGCTGATCATGATCGCGATGGCAGCAGCGCCGGGCTTCTCGCCGCTGCTGGGCGGTGCGCTCGACCACATTTTCGGCTGGCGCTCCGAATTCGCATTCCTCGCAGCCTTCGCCGGGTTCGGCGCTCTCGCCTACGGCATGGTGTTTGGCGAGACCCACCTCGCAACACGCACCCCGCTCGATCCGCAGGCCATCGCAAAAACCTACCTCACCCTGCTCCGCGACCGCCGCTTCGTGGTACCGGCGGCAACCGTCAGCCTGATCCTGGGCGCACTGTTCTCGATTTTCTCGGCGGCGCCCCGCGTCCTGATCGAGGCGATGCATTTTACGCCGATTCAACTCGGCCTGTTCTTTGCGGGCACGGTGCTTATCGTGTTCGCCGCCGGTATGCTTGCGACCCGGTTGGCACCACGCTATGGGCTCGATCGTTCGATCCGGAGCGGACTGCTCGCCGCCGCCGCCGGCAGCCTCGCGATGCTGCTGGTCTCGCTATACACCCCCTCCTTCCTGCCGTTTCTCGCGGCCATGAGCGTGTTCCTGCTCGGCATGGGCATCGTCAGCCCGTTAGGTACGGCGCAGGCGCTGTCCCCGTTCGGCGACAAAGCGGGCGCGGCATCAGCGCTCATCGGCTTCTCGCAGATGATGGCGGCTGCGATCGGCGTCTGGCTCGCGGCAACAATTTCCCACGATGCGCTATTCGCGCTTGGCGTAGTTCTGATGGTGTTTTCGCTGGTGGCCGTGGCGCTTTACTCGATCCGGGCGACCAAGCCATGAAGCGCTTTCACGCCAACGCCCGCGCGCCCGACGGAAGCTCCTGCAACAGCGGCCACCGGTAATCGGGAAGTTGCAGGGTGTCGACGATATCCCTGCCGGCCACAAGCCGGGCCAGGCCCGGTATGGCAAACGCCCTTATCACCTGATTGCGAAACCACAGGCCTGCCGCGGTTCTTGGTGCAAAAGCCGAAGCGAAGCGCTCGGCGCCCTGCTGCTTGCCGTGGATGTAATTCCGCAACCGCGCTTCGTAGTTGCTGAAGGCTTCTTCGTGACGTCCGTCGGCGCCGGCCAGTTCGCCTGCCAGTACGTAGGCTGAAATCATGGCAAGCGCCGAACCCTGTCCGGCCAACAGCGACACGCAAAACGCGGCGTCGCCGGCGAGCGCAACGCGGCCTCGCGACCAGTGCTCCATCCGGATCTGGCTGACGCGATCGAAATAGAGCTCGTCGGTTTCCTCCAGCCGCTGCAGAACCTGCGGACATTCCCACTTCGCTTCGCCATAGGTCTTGCGCAGCATAGCCTTCTGCAGGTCCAGCGTGCCCGGTAGTGAATTGCTTTTCGCGGCGAAGACGAAAAGGAACAGCGTTCGATCATCGTGCAATGTGAAGCGGCCCAGCATGCGCCCGGGCGTTCCGTACATCAGATATATATCCTCGTCGCGTGGACGATAGCCGCGGACCTCGAACGCCGCGACGACATAGCCGAGATGTTTCTCGAACTGATGCTGCGGCCCGAATGCCAGCCCGCGAACGCCTGAATGCAGGCCATCGGCGCCGATCACCAGATCGAACCGTCGTTCGCCCGCATGCTTCAATCGCACCTGCACGCCGTCTGACTGCTGCTCGAGTTTGACAATCTCGCTGTCGAAAATGACTTCCGTAGTCCCCCTGATCTTCTCAAACAGCAGTCGCGAGAGGTCGCTGCGCCGAAGCGTCACGTAACGATCGCCCGTCAACTCGGAAAACACCTTGGTTCCAAATCCGGTTACGCGCTGACCCCGGTCGTCGACAATCCGCAGCTCCTGCACATGGTAGCCGGCGCGGTTGATCTCCGTTATCAGCCCCATGCGCTCGGCAATGTCGTAGCCAAGCCCCCAGAAGTCGATGACATAGCCACCGCTGCGTAGCTCTGGTGCGCGCTCGACCAGCGTCGGCCGGAAGCCGGCTGCCCTGAGCCAGAACGCAAGCGTTGGACCGGCGATTCCTGCACCTGAGATCAATACGGTCTTGTCCGGAAATTGTGGAGTGTGGGGCATTGCTCAAAGAAGCCCAGTTCAAGAACCCGAATCCGGAACCCGCAAGCACAGAAATACGTTCCATCCCGGATGGCATCTGCTGTTCACGCTTTAGTTTGCCAGCCGACTCAGGATGCCAGATACCGCTCGTACTTCCCGGCGACCACCTCATCCGCCGCAATATCCGGATCGAGCGTGTACAAATCCTGCGCGCGGCCGATGCCGCGCAGCGCGTAGCGGCCGGTCGAGACCAGGTAGTTTCGCCCCGCGGCATCGAGGCCTGAACAGAACGCAGACGACATCAGCAATTCACGGTCGACCGAGCGGCACATCGAGGCGATGCGGCTGACCTCGTTGACGGCAGGTCCCACCACCGTGAAGTCGAGCCGGTCGTCGCTGCCGATATTGCCGTAAAAGACTTCGCCGACATGCAGGCCAACATGGGCCGATGTGACCGGCCGGCTTTCGGCCGTGCGGCGGGCGTTCAGCGTCCTCATGTTGCGGCGGAAGCGATGTTCGGCGCGCAGCGCGGCGCGATTTGCCTTCGCCATGTTCTCATGCGTAAACATCGCCAGCACACCGTCGCCGATCAGCTTCAACACCTCGCCGCCGGCATCATGAATGGCGTCGATCGAGGCCTGCGCATAATCGTTGAGGAACGGGATGATCTCGCCGGGATCGATGCTCTCGCTGATCGCGGTCGAGCCGCGCAGGTCGGAGAACCACAGCACCGTGTTGATCCGCTCGGTGACGCCGCGCGCGATCCGGCCGCGCAGCACCTGCTCGGCGGTATCGCGGCCGAGATAGACCCGGCCCAGCGTCTTGGTGATGTCCGCCTGCGCCGCGGATTTGATCGCCAACCCCAGCGCCGGCACGAGTTCGCGGAGCGCCGCGAGCCCCTGCGCGCCAAACCCCTCGTCGCTCCGTGTCACCCAATAGGAATAGACGCAGTCCATCTGCCCCATGGTGCCGGCCTCGCCGAACTGGTGCACATAGGCGACCAGATGCTTGTGGCCTTTCTCGGCGAGTTCGCCCATGAATTTGAAGTTGTGGGAGGTGCGATTGGCGAGGTCGAGCGGCAGCTCTTCATGGCCGTTTTGGAGCATGTAATAGAAGATCGAACTGCGCCAGGCCTGCGCGGCTTCGCCCTCGTTGGTGGAGCCGTATTCGAACACGTCGCTTTCGTTGGTCTCGGCATCGTTCCAGCGAAAGCCGCGGCCTTCGAAAATCGGGTGCAGCGTATCGATGAAGACCATGCCGCGAGACAGGCCGAGCCCTTCGGCGCAGCAGCGTTCGCAGAAACCGCGGATCAGATCGTTTTGAGGCAGGCCTGTGAGGCCCTGGCCGACCAGCCAGTTCATCAGGCGCAGACGGGGGGTAAGCTCCATGCGGCCCATTATGCCGTGCAATGGTGACGAGTGAAAGGCGGGCAGCCTGCGTTCCCCGGATGTTGCGCAGCGCGAACCGATGCGTTGCTGAGCCGGGGTCCATTCTTTCTACGCGGGTCCCGGCTCAGCGGAGCAGCACTTCGTGCCGCACCGCGTCCGGGACACCCAAGCGCTTACTTCCGCGTCACCGCCTCGCCGTCCTCCTTGACGAAGAATTCGACCGGGTTATCGAGCAAATCGAGCACCAATTCCGAGGGCCGGCACAAGCGGACGCCCTTTGGCGTCACCACGATCGGCCGGTTGATCAGGATCGGATGCGCCAACATGAGATCGATCAGCTCGTCGTCGCTCCATTTCGGATCGGCCAGGCCGAGCTCGGCATAGGGCGTGCCCTTTTCGCGCAGCAGCTCGCGCGGCGAAATCCCGAGCGCGTCAATCAGTTCGACCAGCCGGGCGCGGCTCGGCGGCGTCTTCAGGTATTCGATCACCTCGGGTTCCTCGCCGCTCTGCCGGATCATCGCCAGCGTGTTGCGCGAGGTGCCGCAGGCGGGATTGTGGTAGATCGTGACGCTCATGGTCGCGCCTCCTTCAACACAGCGCGCGCCTTGTCGCTTTCGCGAAGCAGCCAACTCATCAAAATCAACGCGATGATGGCGCCGCAGGTTTCCGCCGCGATGAAACCCGGAAGATCTGTGGGGCGAATGCCCGAAAACGTATTGGTCAGCGAGCGCGCAATGGCAACGGCGGGATTGGCGAACGACGTCGACGCCGTGAACCAGTAAGCCGCCGTGATGTAGAGGCCGACCAGCCACGGCACCGCGGCGCGGTTGAACCGGATACCGGCCAGAATGGTGGCAACCAGGCCGAACGCGGCGACGGCTTCGGCGAGCCATTGCGCGCCGCCGGTTCGCATCTTCAGCGAGGCGTCGAGCAGCGGAAGCGCGAACATCGCGTGCGCAAGCATGGTTCCGGCAATCCCGCCGGCGATTTGCGCAGCAACGTAGAACAGCGCCTCGCGCGGCGTCAGCTCGCGCCTGAGCGCAAAGACCAGCGACACCGCTGGATTGAAATGGGCCCCGGAAATGGGGCCGAGAATGGTGATGAGGACGACCAGGATCGCACCGGTCGGCAACGTATTGCCGAGCAACGCCAGTGCGACGTCCTTGGTCAACGTCTCGGCCATGATCCCGGAGCCAACCACGGTCGCGACCAACAATGCGGTCCCGAGCGCCTCGGCAGCGAGCCGGCGCGGCAGATCGAATTCAGACATCAGCTCGCCTTCTCATGGCCGGACGTCGCGCCATCGCTGCGGCCGATGTCGCGCAATTTGGTTCCGAGCGAAAGGCGATCGATGCTCTCCAGCGGCAGGCTCGCGAAAGCGGCTATTCGATTCTTGAGATAGCGGAATGCGGCGACGAACGCTGCTTCCTTCTCCATGTCGGTGCCTTCGACAGCCGCGGGATCTTCGATGCCCCAATGTGCCGTCATCGGCTGTCCGGGCCAGATGGGGCAGGCTTCGCCCGCGGCGTTGTCGCAGACCGTAAAGACGAAATCCATTACCGGTGCATCGGGCCGCGCGAACTCTTCCCAACTCTTCGAACGCAATTCGTCGGCGGGGTAATCGAGACGGTTGAGAACCTTGATCGCAAACGGATTGACCGTCCCCTTGGGCTGGCTGCCGGCGGAGAAGGCGCGAAAATTGCGGCGGCCGTCCTTGCGCAGGATCGATTCCGCCAGAATCGAACGGGCGGTGTTTCCGGTGCACAGGAAGAGTACATTGTAGATGCGTTCAGACATGCGCTTTCCTCCTCGGCTTCGGGGCGCAGCAAGGCGTGAGGTCTTCGATCAATGGACCGCAGATTTCGGGCCGCCCGTCGCAACAATCCCTGAGCATGAACAGCACGACGGACTGAAAGGCCTTCAGGTCGGCGCGGTAGACAATCGAGCGGCTGAAGCGGCGCGCCGTCACCAGCCCCGCACGCGACAAGATCGCCAGATGCGAGGACATGGTGTTTTGCGGTACGGTGAGCGCCTTGGCGATTTCACCGGCAGGCAATCCCTCCGGCTCGTGTTTCGCCAACAGCCGAAACACGTCGAGCCGGGTCGATTGCGCCAGCGCCGCCAGCGCCAGAATGGCTTGTTCGGATTCCATATATCCAGACTTATCGATATATTGCGGTCTGTCAACTTTACTGCTACGGCTCTCGGATATTTCGATAATTCTGGAAGTACCGTTGACGATTGGGGATATCCCTGTCATCATGCCCGCATGAAACTCGACGAAGCCGCTGCCCATCTGGAAGCGCTGGGGAATCCGACCCGGCTCAAGATCTACCGTGCGCTGATCCGCGCCGGCGGCGCCGGACTTGCCGTCGGCCGGCTGCAGGAGAAACTGAAAATCGCCCCCTCCACCCTCTCCCACCACATCAAGGCCCTGGTGGTCGTCGGCCTGGTCACCCAGGTGCGCGATGCCACGACGCTGATCTGCCACGCCAACTATGAGGTGATGCGGGAACTGGTGGGCTTTCTGGTCGCCGAATGCTGCACGGAAAGCGCCGAAACCAAGGATGCCAAGACCGCGGCTTAGCCGCCGCTCTTTTCGACCACTATTTCGATATTTCTGGTTATATGGGAGAACATCGTGAGCGAAGCCAAGAAGGTAGCCATCATCGGAGCCGGACCGGTCGGTCTCGCCGCCGCCGCCCATGTGCTGGAACGCGGGCTGCAGCCGATCGTCCTGGAAGCCGGCGACAAGGTCGGCCACGCCATGCGGCAGTGGGGTCACGTCCAACTGTTCTCGCCCTGGGAATACAATGTCGACAAGGCAGCGACGCGGCTGCTGGCGACAACGGGATGGAATTCTCCCGAACCGGATCAGTACCCGACCGGCATGGAGATGGTGGAGCGCTATCTCGAACCGCTTGCGGCCCACACGGCGCTCGAGCCTCATATCCGGACGTCGAGCCGCGTCACAGCGATCAGCCGGACCGGCTTCGACAAGATGAAGACCAAGGGCCGCGAAAAGGCGCCGTTCGAAATTCGCTACCAGAACGGACAAGGTCCGAAAGTCGTCAACGCCGATGCGATCATCGACGCCTCCGGCACCTGGCATTCGCCGAATCCGGCAGGCGCCAACGGCCTTTCCGCTATCGGCGAGGCTGATACCGCCGACCGCATCGCCTACGGTATGCCCGATGTGCTGGGCAAGGACCGCGCGCGCTATGCCGGCAAGACCGTGGCGGTGCTCGGCGCCGGCCATTCCGCGATCGGCACGCTGACCGATCTGGCCAAGCTTGCGCGCGACGCACCGGGGACGCAGCCGATCTGGCTGCTGCGCGGCAGCGATCCGGCCAAGGCTTTCGGCGGCGGCGCCAACGACAAGCTGGTGGCGCGCGGCGAGCTCGGCGCGGTCTTTACCGCGCTGGTGAAGGCGGGCAGCATCAAGGTCGAAAGCGAATTTCGCGTTTCGCATCTCGTAGCCGACGGTCCTCGCCTCGTCGTCGGCGGCCTCTCCGCCTGCAGCGCCCGCCAGGCCGTCGTTGATCAATTAATCGTCGCGACAGGTTTTCGCCCCGACCTCGAGTTCTTGCGCGAACTGCGCATCCGGCTCGACCCCGCCATCGAATGTCCGGTCGCGTTGGCGCCGCTGATCGACCCGAACGAGCATAGTTGCGGCACCGTGCGGCCGCATGGCGCTCGCGAACTGGCGCAGGACGAGCCGGGCTTCTATTTCGCCGGCATGAAGGCTTACGGCCGCGCGCCGACCTTCCTCATGGTCACCGGCTACGAGCAGGTGCGCTCGATTGCCGCCGACATCGCCGGCGACCGCGAGGCCGCCGAGCGGGTCGAACTGGTGCTGCCTGAGACCGGCGTCTGCAATCGGTCGCCTGCACCTGCTGCCGGCAATTGCTGCGGCGGCCCTGCATTATCGGATGTTGACGCCTGCTGCGTCGCGGATGAAAAAGCAAAGCAACAAGGCAAATCGGGATGTGGTTGCGCGTCCTCGGCATGAGGAGTGAATAGAATTTCGCTGGAAGGCCGATCCGTCATCGTTGCGATGTGCGTAGGGCAGCTCGGCGTCGCGCTGGATGCGACGGGCGGACCGCAAAACGCATCGGCCTGGATGGCGGCGTTCGCGGTGCTGGCAGCCGGCATCCTGCTCGGCCCGCTGGCGCTGTTATGGTCGAGACAAGAGACGCTAGAGCCGTGAATCAGCTTCCCATCATTCTCGCCCTTGGCACGACACAGACCTTGGCCTGGGCTTCGAGCTATTATCTGCCGGCGATCCTCGCCGACCCCATCGCGCGCGATCTCGGCATATCCTCGACCTGGATATTTGCCGCTTTCTCGGCCTCGCTGGTGATTTCGGCCCTGATAGGCCCGCGTGTCGGACGGCAGATCGACCTGGTCGGCGGCCGGTCGGTGCTGTCGCTATCCAATCTGGTGCTGGCGGCCGGGCTGGCGCTGCTCGGCTTCACATCATCCATCCCCATGCTGGTCATCGCCTGGCTGCTGCTCGGCGTCGGCATGGGCGCCGGCCTCTACGATGCCGCCTTCGCCGCGCTCGGACGCATCTACGGCGACGCTGCGCGACGCTCCATCACCGGCATCACGCTGCTCGCCGGCTTTGCCTCGACCGTCGGATGGCCGCTGTCCGCGTGGGGGCTGGAGACCATCGGCTGGCGCAATACCTGCTTTGCCTGGGCGGCAGCGCATATCCTGATCGGCCTGCCGATCAATCTCCTGATGCTGCCGGCCGTGAAAGGCGCGAAGGCGGCTGTGGCGGCAGCCGTGAAGCCGCATATTCCGATCGACCGCACCATGATCGTGCTCGCCTTCGTGTTCGCCGCGGCCTGGACCGTCACCGGCGCAATGGCAGCGCACCTGCCGCGCATCATGGAAGCGGCCGGCGCGACCACGGCGCAGGCGGTGTTCGCCGGCGCGCTGATCGGCCCGGCGCAGGTGGCCGCGCGGATCTTCGAGGCGGGCTTTCTCAGTCGCTACCATCCGCTGGTCTCGACCAAGCTTGCCTGCATCACCCACCCGATCGGCACCACCATATTGGGCCTGGCCGGCGGCGGCGCGGCCAGCGTATTCGCGCTGTTCCACGGCTCCGGCAACGGCATCCTGACCATTGCGCGCGGCACACTGCCGCTCGCGATCTTCGGCCCGGAGAATTACGGCTATCGCCTCGGCATCATCGGCGCACCGGCGCGGATGGCGCAGGCTGGAGCGCCGCTGCTGTTCGGCCTGCTGATCGAGGTCATGGGCGCGCAGGTGCTGATCGTGTCGTCGGCACTCAGCATCGCGGCGCTGCTGGCGCTGTTTCTGCTGCCCAAGGCGCCGCCGCACTCGAAGCCGTGAGCTAAAACGTGGATGCCCAGGTATATGCCGCAGATGGAGGATATCTGTAGCGTGAGGTTTTACGAGCCTACAGCTTCCTGGTCTCCGACGTCGCGATCCATATGCCCGCAAACACCGCGATCAGCCCGACAATGAGGTTGAGCGTGATCGGCTCGCCGACGAGCTCGGTTGCAAGCAGGCCGGCGGCAACCGGGTTGACCGTCATGGTGTTGGCCACGCGCGTCGGCGACGCCCGCTCCAGCGCCAGCACCCACAGGATGAACGCGAGCGCCCCGCCGGCAACGCCGAGATAGAGCCCCGCGATCCATTGCGGTGTTCCGAACTCGCCGAGCGATGCGACGCTGCCAGTCAACGATCCGACCAGGATCAGGGCCGCTGCGCCGGTGCCCATGCCCACGGTGAGGAACCCGAGTGCGCTGGATCGCTCGATGAACGGCCGGGACCAGACATTGTAGAACGCCATGCACAGAACCGCGCCGGTCATGATCAGTTCGCCGCGCCACGCGCCCGCCGGCGCGGCCGACAATCCCGTTGCGAGTGCGGCGGCGACACCCAGCACCGCGATGCAGACTCCGATCGACTTCCGTTTCGTGAGCGGCTCGATGCCGAGCAGAGCGCCGACCACCATGGTGTGCAGCGGCAGCGTCGCCAGCGCGAGCGAGGCGCGCGCCGCGGTCGTGAACGTCATCGCAATATTGTAGAGAACGAAAAACACGCCGAAGAAACAGAAGCCGAGGGCGGCCACGGCGGGCCAGTCCGCGCGCTTCGGCCATCGCGCCTTCAATAGCAGCGCCGCCGGCAGCACGCAGCAGAACCCGATCCCCCAGCGCAAGTTCGCAAGCGTGATCGGATCGGTGTTGCCGGCGAGATAGCGCGTGATCGCCGCGGCGCTGCCGCCGAGGCTGCTCGAGACCAGCGCGATCGCCACCCCAATCCATTCACCCAAAGCCGCCCCCTGTCGTTCGCCTCTATCGCGCGGATCATATGGTGCGCGAGATCGCGCGCGCGAGTCTCGACGGCAGTCGGACGTCTTTCTGTCTTGCGCCGCGCGATCTCAACGCAATTGGCGGCAACTGTCAGCAGCAGATGTCGATCTCTCGTCTTGCGCGCGATGCCATGACGGGCTTAGCCTGCTTGCGGGGAAATCGCAGCCTCCCCGTCAAATGGCGATCCCATTCAAGCGCTGCTCGCTTTTGTGTGGAGCGGGCACATGGATGGAACGACGCTCGAACTGCTGCTGTTTCTTCTCGCAACTTTTGCCGGCGCGCTCGTCGCCGGCCTCTCCGGCTTCGCCTTCGGCCTCATCGTATCGGCGATCTGGCTTTACATCCTAACCCCCTTGCAAACGGCGACGCTGATCATTGCGTTCGGGCTTCTCGTGCAGGGCTATTCGGTCTGGAAGCTGCGCGGTGCGCTTAACTTGCGAATTCTCTGGCCGTTCGTGGCCGGCGCCGCACTCGGCGTTCCCGTCGGTGTCGGCATCCTGACCTGGGCGAACCCTGCCCATGTGCGCGCGGGCGTCGGCGCGTTCCTCGTTCTCTACAGCCTCTACGCGCTGCTGCGACCGGCCATCCCCGCGTTGAAAGCGGACGGCGCCGCGGGCGATGCCGCCGTCGGTTTCCTCAACGGCGTGCTCGGCGGCATCACTGGGCTTGCCGGAATTCTGGTGACGATCTGGTGCGGCCTGCGTGGCTGGCCCAAGGACGTGCAGCGCACAGTGTTTCAGCCGGTGGCGGTTGCGATCTTCCTGATGAGCGCACTATGGATCGGCGCCAAAGGCGCGATCACGCAGGACACGATCAAGTTGTTCCTGATCGGACTGCCAGCCTTGTTCGCCGGCACCTGGGCCGGGCTGAAACTGTTCGGGCGGCTCGACGATGTCATGTTCCGGAAGATCGTGCTGGCGCTTCTCCTCGTGTCGGGAGTCCTGTTGATCGTGTAGCACCCGATCGGCGCTGCTCCACACCTGCAAATTACGCGTCAATCCGTTCCTAAATTTCAATCAATTGCATCGAACCGGCATAGCGCGCCGTCAAGAAGTTTTTGTCATGAGAAGCTGACCGGAGCCCCGGGTTCCGGTGGTTTCGAGGCTCCGGCAGATTGGAGCCTCCAGGCTGTGGAAGTGGCTATGAAGGAAGCGAACCGCTTGCGCGAATTGGAGGCCGAGTGCCGTCAACGCGCGCTGAGCGAACCCGACAAGAAATGGTATTGGCTGGCCCAAGCCGCCAAGTACCAGGTGCAGGCAAGCCAGCAACTCGCCTTCTCGGAAGGGAGCAACACCCCCCATACGCCGGAGGTCAAGCTGGCGCAGTGGTCGCATGTTCGGGATGAGCGGCGCGTGATGGACCCCCTCCCCGACGGACGGCGATCCCCCTGGTAGTCCGGCGAAACCCGCGTTGACGAGCCGGTCTCCGCACCGCGCAAGGAACGCACTATTGCCCCTGCTCCTCCGGCGGCTTGATATGGCGGAACGAAAACAGGAGCGCCAGGTCGTAGGCGATCTTGAGTGTACCGCAAACCACCAGCGGCAAGCCCGCAAAGGACGTCATCAACAGCGCACCCGCGATCGCCGGACTGATGGCAGATGCGAGGCTGCGCGGCACGGCGGTGACGCTTGCAGCGGCCGGCCGCTCGGCCGGCGTCACCACGGCCATGACGTAGGAGGTGCGCGTCGGCACGTCCATTTGCGATAGCGCCGAGCGCAAGAGCAACAAGCCAAGCGCGATGTAGAGATTCGGCGCAAACGCCGCCAGGATCAGGAAGATGCTGGAGGGAATATGCGTAAACACCATGGTGTTGACGAGACCGATGCGCTTGGCGATCCAGGCAGCGACCGGGTACGAAAAGGCGCTGAGCGTGCTCGACCAGAAGAAGAACAATCCGGCCGCGGACAATGACAGATCGAAGCGTTCGAACAGCCAGAGTACCAGCAGGGATTGCGCGACGAAGCCGCCGGCAAAGGAATCGATGCTGAACAGCGCCGCGAGCTTGTAGACGGTGCGGCGCGAAGGCCCAAGCGGCGTCTGCGGCGCCCGCTCCTCGCCTTGCTGGTGCGGCACGTGGCGATAGAGTGCCGCACATGCGATGCCGAGCGCGGCATAGGCATAGAACATCAGGCGGAACGCAGCGAATTTCGTGCTGCCGCCCGCCACGAGGAGATCAGGCAGCGAGGCCGCAAGCGAACCTGCTGCGGTGCAGAGCGCGCCGATCAGGCTGTAGCGCGCGAACACCTGCGTGCGGCGCTCGTCGGTCGCGCTGTGCGCGAGCACCGCATGCTCGAGCGGCACCAGCACGCCGAGATCGCCGCCGGAAGCGTTGATGGTACCGATGAACGCGACCAGCGCGATGAGCACAAAATGCTCGACGGCGGGAAAGGCGATGCCGGTCGCCGCCATCAGACACGCGCCCGCGATCATCAGCGGTCGCAGGTCGTGGCGCGGCGCGATCCAGCCTGTAATCAACGTCAGCAGCGCCGTTCCCAACAGCGAGGCGGTCGCGACGATGCCGACGGCGATAGCGTCGTATCCCAGCGCTGTCATGTAAGCCGGCAGGATGATGACGGCAAAGCCATCGCCGAAGCCGCGCAGGCCGCGTGCGACATAGAGCAGCCGGGTCAGCGCGTTGGCGGTAGCGGATTTAAGTTCAGTCGCGATATCGGTCATCCGAGCGTCCATGCGCCATCCTCGCGAGAGGCGAGTGTGCGCAGAGCTTGGACGGCGGGCCGTCTGACGGGGAGCCTGCTTTGTCCCCGACGGAGAAAGCTAGGACCGAATATGAGGTTTCGCAAGCGTCCTTGCGTAGGATGGGTGGAGCCCAAAGCGATAGCCATCCTACGGTTCCCGCGAGAGCCGGTTGACAGCGGAAGCCGCAGGCGCTTAATTCGCCCCCATGGGGATGTTGCGATCTCCCCACGAGGCGACATGCCCAAGTATCGCGTCCCGTTTTCTTTGACGAGGGCGCAGCCATGTCATCCTACACCACGATATCTCCAGACAAACTTATCCGGCTAATCGGCACGGCGAACACGCCTGCCCTGATCGACGTCCGCACCGACGAGGATTTCGCCGCCGACCCGCGGCTGATTCCCGGCGCTATCAGGCGCAATCATGAAGAAGCCCCCGGCTGGGGCGAAGAGTTTTCCGGTCGCTCGGCGATCGTCATCTGTCAGCGTGGGCTGAAGCTTTCAGTGGGCACCGCGGCCTGGCTGCGCCATCTCCACGTCTCGGCCGAAGCGCTGGAAGGCGGTTTCGAAGGCTGGAAGGCCGCCAAACTGCCGCTGGTGCCGGCGGCAAAGCTCCCCGCGCGCGATGCGCAGGGCCGCACCGTCTGGGTCACGCGCGCGCGGCCGAAGATCGACCGCATCGCTTGCCCGTGGCTGATCCGCCGGTTCGTCGACCCGAACGCGGTGTTTCTCTTCGTCACGCCGGCTGAAGTGCTAGGGGTCAGTGAGCGTTTCAATGCCGCGCCGTTCGACGTCGAGAACGTGTTCTGGAGCCACCGCGGTGAACTCTGCACGTTTGACGTTATGATCGAGGAGTTCGGTCTCGCGACGCCGCCCCTGCTGCGGTTGGCGGCGATGGTTCGCGGCGCCGACACCGGGCGGCTCGACCTATCGGCGGAAGCGCCCGGATTGCTCGCCGCCTCGCTCGGCCTGTCGCGGATGTTCGACGACGATCTCGAACAGCTTGAAGCGGGCATGACGCTGTACGACGCGTTCTATCGCTGGTGCCGGGACGCGACTGGCGAGACTCACAATTGGCCGACCAACAAGGCGAAATCGTAATGGACGCGACCATGAACAAGGTGGCCGAAGCCGATGCCGTCAGGGAAACCGATCACGGCATCAGCTTCGGCGAGGCTTTCCGGGTCTGGCTGCGGGTCGCCATACTGAGTTTTGGCGGCCCGGCCGGGCAGATCGCGGTGATGCACCGCATCCTGGTCGAGGAAAAGAACTGGATCTCCGAAGGCCGGTTTCTGCATGCGCTGAACTACTGCATGCTGCTGCCGGGCCCGGAGGCGCAGCAGCTTGCGACCTATATCGGCTGGCTGCTGCACCGGACGGCCGGCGGCATCATGGCGGGCGGGCTGTTCATCCTGCCCGGCATCATCGCCATCATGGGCTTGAGCTACATCTACGCAGCCTACGGCAATGTCGGCTTCATCGAGGCGCTGTTCTTCGGGCTGAAGGCCGCGGTGCTTGCGATCGTGGTCCATGCGGTGGTCCGGGTCGGCAAGCGGTCCTTACGCAACCGCGTGATGATCGCGCTCGCGGCGATCGCCTTTGTCGCGATCTTCTTTTTCAACGTTCCCTTCCCGGTCATCATCATCGCGGCCGGCCTGATCGGCTATTTCGGCGCGCGCAGCGGCCGGCCGGAGTTTGCCGCCATCGAACATGGTGGCGGCGGCAAGAAGTCGGCGGCGGTCGACAGCCTGCTCGGCGAGGAATTGCCCGACCATGTCCGCCCCAGCGTGGCGCGCGCGTTGCGCGTAAGCTCCATATGGTTGTTGCTCTGGGTGGTGCCGGTCGCGGCGCTGCTGATCGGGTTTGGCCAGGCCAACGTGTTCAGCCAGATCGCGCTGTTCTTTTCCAAGATGGCGATGGTGACGTTCGGCGGCGCCTATGCGGTGCTGGCCTATGTCGCCCAGCAGGCGGTCGAGCATTATCACTGGCTGCAGCCGCGCGAGATGCTCGACGGCCTCGGCATGGCCGAGACCACGCCGGGCCCGCTGATCATGGTGCTGCAGTTCGTCGGCTTCATGGCCGCCTACCGCGATCCCGGCATGTTGTCGCCTATGGTCGCGGCGACGCTCGGCGGTTTGCTGGCGACCTGGGTCACCTTCATCCCCTGCTTTCTCTGGATCTTCCTCGGCGCGCCCTACATCGAGACGCTACGCGGCAACAAAGGGCTTGCGGGCGCGCTCTCCGCGATCACCGCCGCCGTGGTCGGCGTGATCCTGAACCTGTCGATCTGGTTCGGATTGCACACGCTGTTCCGGCAGACCACTCCGGTGCGTTCATTCGGGCTGTCGTTCGACATGCCGGTATGGGCAAGCCTCGATGTCGCAGCGTTCGTGCTGGCGGCGGCGGCGGCGACCGCGATCTTCCGCCTCAGTGTCGGCATGCTCTGGGTGCTGGCGGGGTCGTGCGTGGCGGGCGTGGCGTTGCGGCTTGTAGGGTGGGTTTGAGAGATATTGTAGGGCGGATTAGTACTACTGAGTCAGACGGTCGCAATCATAGAGGCTGAGAATCAAGTAATTGAGGAGATTCAATATTTGGCGCGGAGGGCCAGATGAATCTCGATCAGGGTGGAGATAGCGAAACGCGGTTTGCGGAGTATGTGGCCGGTCTTGGAAGCGTGATCGGTCACGTGGAGCGGACGAGACCGCTGCGCGACTATTGCATGGGCCTGATGCTGCCTGGGGAGCGCAAGAGCGTTGAGCCGATGGCGGCGCGGACGGCTCCAGCGCGCACGGCGGCACAGCACCAGTCGTTGCTGCATTTTGTCGCCAACGCGGCTTGGTCGGACGAGGACGTGCTGGCCAAGGTGCGCGAGATGGTGTTGCCGGCGATCGAGAAGAGCGGGCCGATCGAGGCGTGGATCATCGATGACACCTCGTTCCCCAAGCAAGGCAAGCATTCGGTCGGTGTGCACCACCAATATTGCGGGCAACTCGGCAAGCAGGCCAATTGCCAGGTCGCGGTGTCGCTGTCGGTCGCCAATCATGCCGCCAGCCTTCCGGTGGCCTATCGGCTGTACCTGCCGGAAGCTTGGACGAAGGATCGTGCCCGGCGGAAGAAGGCAGGCGTGCCGAAGCAGATCAAGTTCAAGACCAAGCCGCAGATCGCGCTGGAGCAAATCCGCTGGGCCTGCGAGAGCGGTCTGCCACGCGGCGTCGCGTTGATGGATGCGGCCTACGGCAGGGACGCGCGGCTGCGTGCAGGCATGACGGAATTGGGCGTGCCTTACGTGGTCGGCATCGTGCCGACCATCTTGATGTGGGCCCCAGGCAGCGGCCCACGGCGAATGGACAAGCCGATGAACAACACCGGCCGCCGCGATGAGCCCGAACTGGTCTCGGCCAAAAAAGTGGCACTCGGTCTACCGAAGCAGGCCTGGCGCGCGGTGACGTGGCGGGAAGGCTCGGCCGACCAGCTATCCTCGCGCTTCGCGCGTGTGCGTATCCGCGTCGGGTACAACAAACTGATCCCCGAGAAGCTGTCGCCTGAGTGGCTGTTGATCGAATGGCCGGAGGGCGAAGCAGAGCCAACCAAATACTGGCTCGCCACGCTGCCGGAGAACGTCAGCTTCACGCAGCTCGTCGATCTGGCCAAGCTGCGCTGGCGCATTGAGCGCGACTATCAGGAGCTCAAGCAGGAGGTCGGGCTCGGTCACTACGAAGGGCGCGGCTGGCGTGGCTTCCATCATCACGCCACCCTGTGCATCGCGGCCTACGGCTTCCTCATCGCCGAACAGGCGACGATTCCCCCCTCAGAACCTCGTTCCGCCGCGCCAGTCCAGGTACCTCCCTTACCCGACGATTATCGACCCAGAGGATCTGCCCTTGCGGCCTGAACGCCACGTCCCGAACTCGATCGCAACCATGCGCGTGCGGCTGAGCCGGGCCCTCAGCAAAACGATCATACAATGCCCTTGTTGCGGCGCCGCCGCAGCATCACGCACGCGCAGAAAAATCATGACGCAGTAAGACTAATCCGCCCTACACTCCTTACACCCGTTCCGCCGGCGCCAGCCTGCAGACGGCGGCATCGACCTCGATCTGCAAGGTGGAATGATGGATGTTGAAACGGCGCGACAGCTCCTCGCAAACGTGATGCAGGAAGGCATCGTCGCTGCCGCCGGGGCGTACCAGATGCGCGGTCAACGCGGTTTCGTTGGTGCTCATCGCCCAGATGTGGAGGTCGTGCACCTCAACCACGCCTTCCAGTCCGCCGAGGTATTCCTTCACATCGGAAAGCTCGATGCCGCGCGGTACGCCGTCGAGCGCAAGATTGACGCTGTCGCGGGCCAGTCCCCACCCGCTCCAGAACACCACGGCCGCAATGACAAGGCTGATCGCGGGATCGAGCCACAGCCACCCCGTCAGCATGATGATGCCGGCGGCGACTACCACCCCGAGCGAGACGCCGGCATCCGCCGCCATGTGTAGATAGGCGCCGCGAATGTTGAGATCGCGATGGCGGCCGCGCATGAACAGCAGCGCGGTGCCACCGTTGATGACGACGCCAAGCGCAGCGACCAGGATGACGGTCATGCCCGCGACCGGCGCCGGGGCATAAAAGCGGTTGACCGCCTCGACAACGATGCCGCCGACCGCAACCAGCAGCAGGCCCGCATTGAAAAGGGCCGCCAGGATCGAGGCGCGGCGATAACCGTAAGTGTGACGTTGCGTCGGCTGCTTCTGCGCAAGCCACGCGGCACCCCACGCCAGCAATAGCGCGACTACGTCGGACAGATTGTGAACGGCGTCGGAGATCAGCGCCAGCGAATTGGCGGCGTAGCCGAAGATCAGCTCGGCAATGACGAACGCGGTGTTGAGCGAGGCGCCGATGGCGAATGCCGCGCCGAAATTGTCGGGCGCATGGCTGTGGCCGGCGTGACCGTGAGAATGATCATGCGCGTGGGAGTGATTGTGGTGAGCGTGATCGTGCGCCATGCCACGGTATATAGCGCGACAAAATCTGAATACTATCACGGTGAGAGGATGCGAATCGCGCGGCCTTGAGCCGGGACCCGTAACCACCGCCCTCAATCGTTGAAGCGAGATGGAGCTCCAGCGAACGCAAACCACGATTGGTTGTGGTTATGGATCCCTGCTTTCCGCAGAGACGACAGCAGTTACCTCAGGCTACTCCACGCCGCGCAAAAACTTGTTCGACTTCGGCAGGCCGTGTGCGAGGCGGCCGGCGTCGGCGCGGTTGCCGCGCCAGTCGGACAATTCCTTGGCGCTCATGCTCTGTTCGCGGCCAGCCGAATCCTTCCAGGTCAGCCCGGCCTTGAACTCGAACACAGCGACATCGGACAATTTGGCGCTGGAATACTTCTGCAAACGCACGCCGCGGCCGCGCGCCATCTCCGGCACCTGCTCGAGCGGGAACAGCACCATCTTGTGGTTTGTGCCGATCGCAGCAACGGTGTCGCCTTGCACGGTTGCGATCGCGCAGGCCTCGTTCGGCATGGTGACGTTGAGCACCTGCTTGCCCTTGCGGGTATTGCTGACGCAATCCTCCTCCTTGACAACAAAGCCCTGCCCCTCGCTGCTCGCGATCAGGAACTTGCGTTCGCCCTTGTTGACAAACAGCGAGACGATGGCGGCGTCCTGCTCCAGGTCGATGAACATGCGGATCGGCTCGCCATGGCCGCGCCCGCCGGGAAGCTTTGCGACGTCGAGCGAATAGAACTTGCCGTTGGTCGCGAACAGCAGCAGCTTTGACGTGGTTTCCGCAAAGAACGCGTGGTCGAGCTTGTCGTCGGTCTTGAAGGCGAGCCCTGAGATATCCTCGACATGGCCCTTCAGCGTCCGCACCCAGCCCTTTTCCGAGATCACGACCGTCACCGGCTCGCGCTCGACAAAGGCTTCCTCGATCGCGGCGAGATCGTGCTCGGGCGCGTCGGCGAATTGCGTGCGGCGCTTGCCGAGCGGCGTCTTCGGCCCAAAGATGTCGCGAACCTTGCGGACCTGCTCGCCGACCTTGGACCATTGCTCGGCTTCCGAGCCGAGCAGCGACTTGATGCCCTTCAGTTCGTTGCGGAGGTTCTTGTCCTCGGTTCGGATTTCGAACTCCTCGAGCTTGCGCAACGAGCGCAGCCGCATGTTGAGGATGGCGTCGGCCTGGACTTCCGTCAGCTTGAACGCCTTGACCAGCGCCGGCTTCGGCTCGTCCTCTGTGCGGATGATCTTGATCACCTTGTCGATGTTCAGATAGGCGATCAGGTAACCGCCGAGAATTTCGAGCCGGTTCTCGATCTGGGTCTTGCGGTAGTTCGAGCGGCGCACCAGCACGTCGCGCAGATGGTCGAGCCATTCGCGCAGGCATTCCGCGAGCCCCACCACCTTGGGGATCTTGCCCTTGATCAGCACATTGAGGTTCAGCGAAATCTTGCTCTCGAGCTCGGTGAGCCGGAACAGCGATTCCATCATCAGCGCAGGATCGACCGCACGGGATTTCGGCTCGATCACGAGGCGAACGTCCTCGGCCGATTCATCCCTGACGTCGCCGACCAGCGGCAGCTTCTTCTCGTTGAGCAGCTCGGCGATCTTCTCGACCAGCCGCGACTTCTGCACCAGCCACGGGATCTCGGTGATGACCACCACCCAGGTGCCGCGGGCGCCCTCTTCCTGGGTCCATTTGGCGCGGGTGCGGAACGAGCCGCGCCCGGTCGTGTAGGCTTCGGCGATGCTTTCCTTGGAATCGATCACGATGCCGCCGGTCGGGAAATCCGGACCCTTGACCCATTTCAGGAGCGACTTCGATTTCGCTTCGGGCTTGTCGATCAAATGCAGCGCCGCGTCGCAGAGCTCGGCGACGTTGTGCGGCGGGATCGAAGTGGCCATGCCGACCGCAATCCCCTGCGCGCCGTTGGCTAGCAGGTTCGGGAAGCCGCCGGGCAGAACCACCGGTTCCTTGCTCTGGCCGTCGTAATTGGCGCGGAACTCGACGCCGTCCTCGTCGATGCCGTCGAGCAGCAGCCGCGCGACCTCGGTCATGCGCGCTTCGGTGTAGCGGTAGGCGGCCGGGTTATCGCCGTCGATATTGCCGAAATTGCCCTGGCCGTCGACCAGCGGGTAGCGCGAGGCGAAATCCTGCGCCAGACGCACCATGGCGTCGTAGATCGCCTGGTCGCCATGCGGATGGAACGAGCCCATCACGTCGCCGACGATTTTTGCCGATTTCTTGAACGGGGTGCCGGGGTCGAGCCTGAGCAGGCGCATGCCGTAGAGGATACGCCGGTGCACCGGCTTCAGCCCGTCGCGGGCGTCCGGCAAGGCGCGGTGCATGATGGTTGAGAGCGCGTAGGCGAGATAGCGCTCTTCCAGCGCATCGCGCAGCATCACCTCGTGGATTTCGGCCGGTTCTTCCGGCGGTAGCTGTCGTTTTCCCATGGGGAGGGGTTAGACTCTGCTGATAAATCCGGCAAGACGTATGCCGAATGGAATTTTCTGACGTCGCCCCTGCGAACGTAGGCGCCCATAACCACAGGCGTTTATTGGAAAAAAGGCTGACAGCCCAGCACCAAACGACCGCCGCGGCGTATGGGTCCCTGCGGTTCGCAGGGACGGCGGTTGAGCGAGCGGTCAGGCCGACGAACTGATTCGCGCCTGATGCCGCGTCACTGCGTTGATGAACCCGTCTCTCGCGTCGGAATGGTGCTGCCCGCGCGGCTCCAGCACGTGGCGGAGCAGGAACAGGCCGGTCAGGCGAAAGCCGTCCTGCAGGTCCTGGTCCGACCAACTGTTGGCCCCGCCCTCGCCTTCGCGCAGGAAGGCCGGCAGCCGCAATAGCCGGTCCCGATAAGGCTCGCCGGCCGCGCGGGATACGGCACCGCCGGATTTCGGCGAGACGTAGATCAGGTCGGAGGTTGCGCCGGTGGCGGCGCAGTTTTCCAGATCGAGGCCGAAGCCGAGCTCGGCGAGCATCGCGAGCTCGAACCGGATCAGGTGCGCCGCCGCACCGCCGGCGTCGTCGAAGTCGTCCAGCGTGCGGTCGAGCATTTCGTAGATGTCCTCGTGCGGGTCGCGCTCCGGCAACAGCCGCGCCAGCGCAGCCAGATGGGTGACGCCATAGACCGCATGCGAGGACGCCAGCAGCGTAGCCGCGCGCAGCCGCGTGCCTTCGATTGCGTAGGTGCCGAGGTGCTCGTCGAGCCGTGCCCGCCACACCGCGGCGACGCTGTTGCCAGGCTGCAGCAGCGGCCGCATCCGCGAGGAGGCACCGCCGCGGACCAGGCCGAGATGACGGCCATGCTCGCGCGTCAGCAGTTCGACGATGGCGGAGGACTCGCCATGCCGCCGCACGCCCAGCACGATGCCTTCGTCGGTCCACTCCATGGGGGGAGTTTACAGGATTTGGGTGGGGAGCGCAGCGTCCGGATGCGTTCCCCGGACGCGGTGCAGCACGTAGTGCTGCTTCGCTGTGCCGGGGTCCATGCTTTTGCGCCGCGGCCTCATGGGTCCCGGCGCTGCGGTGCACCGCCATAGCGCGTCGAAGACGCGCGTGAACGCGCTTATGGCGCTGCACCGCGTCCGGGACACGAGTGTCAACCGTCGAACCAGCCGACCGCGTCGCCGGTGAACGAGAAATACAGCCCTGCCGCGGTCAGCGCGCAGGAGATCACTTCGATGCCGCTGTCGAACGCCAGACCCTTCTCGCCGATCATCTGCGCGAGCGAAATCACTGACAGCACCAGCACCGCCGCCAGCACCCAGCGCGCCCAGTTCTTGCGGTGCTCGGCGGCGAGCCGGACGAAATAGACCAACAACAGGATCAGGCCGGCCGCCATCAGCGTTCCGGTGTTGATCATCTGTTCCGTCATCTTCGCCGTCGGCGTGCGGTCCTGGAACGCCACCGACACGGCATCCAGCGTCAGCGACAGATACAACAAAACTTCAAACCACAGCACGTTTCTCGGTAGGGTCATCGGGCTTGTTCTTGGTAATTGGCGGGTCATGTTCTAGCCCCGTCATTGCCTGCGATAAACGCAAAGCGTTTGCGCAAGGGAGCGAATGCGACGAAGCAACCCACCCTTCTTCCCGCGGCTACATGGATTGCTTCGCTGCGCTCGCAATGACGAGCCCTCACTATTCCTTGGGGAATTCCAGCCCCATTTCGCGGTAGCGGTCGGGGTCGTCGCCCCAGTTCTCGCGCACCTTGACGAACAGGAACAGGTGCACGGGCACTCCGACAATTTCGGCGATTTCCTTCCGCGACTCCGCGCCGATCGACTTGATGGTCGCACCGCCCTTGCCGAGCACGATCTTGCGCTGGCTCTCCCGCTCGACGAAGATCGTTTGTTCGATCCGGACCGACTTGTCCTTGCGCTCGGTCCAGCTATCGGTCTCAACGGTCGATTGATATGGCAGTTCCTGGTGGAGTTGGCGGTAGATCTTTTCCCGGGTGATTTCCGCCGCCAGATGCCGCAGCGGCGCATCCGACATCTGGTCCTCGGGATAATGAAACGGACCCGGCGGCACGCTCTTCGCGAGCGTCTTGCGCAGATCGGCGACGCCATCGCCCGACAGCGCCGAGATCATGAAGGTGTGCTCGAATTTCATCCGCTCATTGGCGGCCTGCGCCAGCGCCAGCAATTTTTCGCGCGGGATCAGGTCGATCTTGTTCAAGACCAGGATTTTCGGATGCGCAACCGTCGCGAGCTTGTTCAGGATCGCGTCGGCCTCCTCATCGATTCCGGCCTTGGCGTCGAGCAGCACGCAGACCAGATCGGCATCATGGGCCCCGCTCCAGGCGGTGGAGACCATGGCGCGGTCGAGCCGGCGCTTCGGCAAGAAGATGCCGGGCGTGTCGACCAGGATGATCTGCGCGTTGTCCTCGATCACGATGCCGCGGATCAGGGCGCGCGTTGTCTGCACCTTGCGCGAGACGATGGTGACCTTGGAGCCGACCAGCGCGTTGACAAGGGTGGACTTGCCGACGTTGGGGGCGCCGATCAGCGCGACGAAACCGCAGCGGGTCTCGGAGGGCGCGCCGGGTGCGGATTCAACTGTCATTGCTGCCGCCGCCGACGCCTTCGCGTTCGATCATCACGGAGGCGGCGACCTTCTCGGCTGCGCGCTTGGAGCCGCCGACGCCTTCGGCCAGCGCCAGTCCCGGCAAGTCGACGGCGACGCGGAACTGCGGGTCGTGGTGCGGCCCGGTGCGCTCGATCTCGCGATAGACCGGCGTCGGCAATCCCTTGCTCTGGGCCCATTCCTGCAACACCGTCTTGGGGTCGCGCAGCGGCCGGCGGGGCTTGCGCATCCGCTCCAGCCAATTGCGCTCGACGAATTGCGCCGCCGCCGCATAACCGCCGTCGAGATAGATCGCCCCGATTACGGCCTCGCAGATGTCGCCGAGGACGGATTTGCGCAGGCGCGCGCCCGCCCCCGCGCCCACCGCGCCGAGCTTGATGTCGTCGAGCAGCCCCAGCGACTTGGCGACGTCGGCACAGCTTTCCTTGCGCACGAGATCGGCGAGACGTTTGGACAGTTCGCCCTCGTCAGCGCGCGGATAGGCGCGATACAGCATGTCGGAGATGATCAGCCCGAGCACGTGGTCGCCGAGGAATTCCAGACGCTGATAACTGTCGGCGCGATGCCGCGTCGCGGGCTTCAGGGCCGAGACATGGGTAAAGGCGGTCGTCAGCAGCGCCGGATCGGAGAATTTGTAGCCGATGCGCCCCTCGATCGCGGCAGCCGCAGCCTTCGCGCCGGCCTTGCCACGCTTTTTCTTCGGCGCAGCTTCGCGGGGCGCATCCGTCTGCTGGCCCGGCTCGCTCGGGGCCGATGTGTCGGGAATGGTCGCCGTCTCGTCGTTCATCGCACGATTGTGAATAGGCGATTCCAGCGCACCGCGGTCGGCCAGCGCCAGAACATCCAGGCGTGTTCGCCCTCGGCAATGGAGAAGAAGATCATCTGCGCCCGGCCGACGATGTTTTCGAACGGCACGTAGCCCACCGCCGACAGCACGCGGCTGTCGGTGGAGTTGTCGCGGTTGTCGCCCATCATGAAGAAGTGGCCGGGGGGCACGGTATAGACGTTGGTGTTGTCGTAGAAACCGTTGTCGACGCAATCGAGCGACTCATAGCTGACGCCGTTCGGCAGCGTTTCCTTCCAGCGCTTGACGCGCGCGGTGGCATCGGAGCCGCAGGGGTCCTCGCCGATGAAGTCGGAAAGCCGCTCGCGCTTGACCGGCTTGTCGTTGATGTAGAGCAGCCCTTCCCGCATCTGGATGCGGTCGCCCGGCAGGCCAATCACGCGCTTGATGTAATCGGTGGAATCGTCCTTCGGCAGGCGGAACACCACGATGTCGCCGCGGTTCGGCTCCGAGCCGAAGATGCGGCCCGAGAACAGTGGCGGCGACAATGGAATGGAATAGTGGCTGTAGCCGTACGTGTATTTCGAGACGAACAGGTAATCGCCGACCAAGAGCGTCGCCTTCATCGATCCCGACGGGATGTTGAACGGCTGGAACAGGAAGGTGCGGATCACGAGCGCGATCAGGAGAGCATGGATGACGACGCGGATGGTTTCACCCAAGCCGCTTTCAGATTTTGTGCCGGATGTCACGCTCATCGCTTTCCCAATTCCCGCGAGCCCTAGCCCGCACGGTGGCAGAACGTTTTCCGCACGCGAATCGCCCGATACGTTCGCGTCAGGAAAATGGTCTAGATAACTGATGTTGAGAGCCAATTCTGGCGCTAACCGGAATCGGCCCTGGCTCGAACTCGTAGCTCGCCGCGTTTTAGACGGTTGTTCGTGGGCGCGCAATCAAGCGCCTTGTCAAAACTTCATAATCCATTGATAAATCAATGATTTTTAGTTTTTGCCGCTTCCCCGGCGCAAACGCCTGCGCGGCTCATGATTTGCCGGGTGCGACCGCCGAAATTATGACGAAGGCCTGCGCCAGCGGCCAGTCGTCGGTGATCGACAGATCGATCCGCGCCTCGAACCCCTCCGGCGTCAGGGCTTCGAGCCGGGCCAGCGCGCCGCCGGTGAGTTTCATGGTCGGCCGTCCCCCCGGCATGTTCACCACCCCCATGTCGCGCCACCAGACGCCGCGCCGGATGCCGGTGCCGAGCGCCTTGGAACAGGCCTCCTTGGCGGCGAATCGCTTGGCATAGGTCGCGACCACCATTTTTTCGCTGTTGGCGCGGCGCGCCGCCTTGGCGCGCTCGACGTCTGTGAAGATGCGGTCGAGGAAGCGGTCGCCATGGCGCTCGATCACCTTGGCAACCCTTGTGATGTCGACCAGGTCGGAACCGATGCCGATGATCATGGCCGGCTCGCGACCTTCCGGCGGCCGCGGTCCATTGCGGAGCGCATCTGCCGCACGGTCTCGCCAAGCCCGACGAACAGTGCCTCCCCCATCATGAAATAGCCGATGTTGAGTTCGGCGATCTCGGGCAGCGCCGAAATCGTCTCCGCGGTCTGGTAGTCGAGGCCGTGGCCGGCATGGACCTCCAGCCCCGCGGCGCGCGCCAATGCGGCACCCTCGACAATGCGCTGCCATTCCGCCTCGGCCTTGTCAGCGTGACCGTCGACCACGGCGTCGCACCAGCCGCCGGTGTGGATCTCGATCACGGGCGCGCGCAATTTCGCCGCCATCTCGATCTGCGGCGGGTCGGCTGAGATGAACAGCGACACCCGGATGCCGGCATCGTTGAGCCGAGCGATGAAGGGGGCCAGCAAGTTGTGCTGGCCGACCACGTCGAGCCCGCCCTCGGTGGTGAGTTCTTCGCGGCGCTCCGGTACCAGGCACACGGCGTGCGGCTTGGTGGCGAGCGAGATCCGCAGCATGTCTTCCGTTGCCGCCATCTCGAAATTCAGCGGCTTCGATATTTCCGCCTTCAGGCGGGCCATGTCGCTGTCGCGGATGTGACGGCGATCTTCACGCAGATGGGCGGTGATGCCATCGGCGCCCGCCTCGATCGCCAACAGCGCCGCGCGCACCGGATCCGGCCGCTCGCCGCTCCGCGCGTTGCGCAAGGTGGCGACGTGGTCGACGTTGACGCCGAGGCGGAGCGGGGGAAGAGGCATGACGGGACTCGCAGATATCTTGAACAAGCCTGGACTATAATGCGAGTTCCTCATCCTGAGGAGTGCGAAGCGCGTCTCGAAGGGCCACCGGCCGGGCCTCATGGTTCGAGACGGCGCGGAGCCTGTGACCGGGCCGCGCTATGCGCGGACCCGTTGGCGCCTCCTCACCATGAGGGTTGGGCACGTAAGCGCTACCCATTGACGCGCTCGACCTTGGCAACGACGGCCTTGGCACGCAATTGAGCGATAATTGCACTGAGATGTTTGAGGTCATAGACCTCGAGATCGATGGTCAGCTCGGTGAAATCCGGCGAGCGGCGCGACATGCTGATATTATCGATATTGCCGTCGTGCTCGGCGATCACGGTGGCGACCTGGGCGAGGCTGCCGGGCTCGTTGACGTTGTGGACCAGGATCCGCGCCGGAAAACGCTGCGGCATGGTTTCATCGATATCCCAGCGCACGTCGAGCCAGCGCTCCGGCTCCTCCTCGAAATCCTTCAGCGCCGGCGACTGGATCGGATAGATCGTGATCCCCTCGCCCGGCGTGACGATGCCGACGATGCGGTCGCCCGGAACCGCGCCGCCGTTCGGGGCGAACTTCACCGGCAAGTCCGAATTGATACCGCGCACCGGGATCACGGAGGTGCTGCGCGCCGGATGCGGCTCCGACTTCAGCTTCAGTTTGACCGCGAGGCTCTTCTTGGCCCCGTACTTCACCAACCGCTCTTCCTTGTAGTCCGGGTACATCGCGCGGGCGACATCGGATGCCTTCAGTTCGCCACGTCCGACGGAGGCCATCACGTCCTCGATCGAGGCGCGCGCCAGACGCGGCAGTGCACCCTTCAGCTTGTCGTCGGCATATTCGATCTTGGCGCGGGCAAACAGGCGATCGATGATGCGGCGGCCGAGGCCTGCATATTGATCGCGCACCGCGGTGCGGGTCGCGCGCCGGATCGCCGCGCGCGCCTTGCCGGTGATCGCGAGCGATTCCCATGCCGAGGGCGGCGCCGACTGGGCCTGCGAGGTCAGGACCTCGACTTCGTCTCCGTTCTGCAATTCGGACGAAAGCGGCGAGAACTTGCCGTTGATCTTGCAGCCGACCGCCGAGTTGCCGACATCCGTATGCACCGCATAGGCGAAGTCGATCACATTGGCCTGACGCGGCAGCGCAATCAATTTTCCCTTCGGGGTGAAGCAGAACACCTGGTCGTGGAACAGCTCAAGCTTGGTGTGCTCCAGAAATTCTTCCGGATTGGCGCTCTCGGACAGGATGCCGACGGTGTGGCGCAGCCAGGCAAAGGCGTTGGATTCGTGCTCCAGCCGCTCGGTCGGCGAGCCCATGCCTTCCTTGTAGAAGGCGTGCGCGGCAATGCCGAATTCGGCGATCTGGTTCATCTCCTCGGTGCGGATCTGCAATTCCACGCGCTGGTTGCCGGGTCCGATCACGGTGGTGTGGAGCGAACGATAGTCGTTCTGCTTCGGCGTCGAGATGTAGTCCTTGAAGCGTCCGGGCACTACCGGCCAGGTGGTGTGCACGACGCCGAGCGCGCGGTAGCAGGCCTCCGCGTCGCTTAGGATAATGCGGAAGCCGTAGATATCGGACAATTGCTCGAAGCCGACCGACTTGCGCTCCATTTTGGTCCAGATCGAGAACGGCTGCTTGCGGCGGCCATAGACGCGCGCAGGGATGCCGTTCTTCTGCAGGTTCTTGGAGAGCTGGCTTTCAATCTCGCTGATCAGATTGCGGTTGCGGTCGGCAAGTGCGTCGAGCCGTTGCTTCACCACCGCATAGGCTTCGGGATCGAGCACATGGAAGGATAGATCTTCCAGTTCCTCGCGCATCTCATGCATACCCATGCGGCCTGCTAGCGGCGCATAGATATCCAGCGTCTCCTCGGCAATGCGGCGGCGCGAGGCGTGCGGCACGAATTCCAGCGTGCGCATGTTATGCAGGCGATCGGCAAGCTTGATCAGCAGCACGCGAACGTCGTCGGCGATCGCCAGCAAGAGCTTGCGCAAATTCTCGGCCTGCTTGGCCTCGCGCGAAACCAGCTCCAGCCGCTTCAGCTTGGTGAGGCCTTCGACCAGCGCGCCGATCTCGTGGCCGAAGATGTTGTCGATCTCGGCGCGCGTCGCCTCGGTATCCTCGATGGTATCGTGCAGCAGCGCTGCGACAATGGTGGCGTCGTCCAGCTTGAGGTTGGTCAGGATCGCGGCGACCTCGAGCGGATGCGAGAAATAGGGATCGCCGGACGCGCGCGTCTGCGTGCCATGCGCCTTCATGGCGTAGACATAGGCGCGATTGAGCAGGTCTTCGTTGGTATCCGGGTTGTACGACCGGACGCGCTCGACCAGATCGTATTGCCGCATCATGCGCGAGCGCGGCGATTTCGGCTTCTCCGCCGCGGGCGACGACGGCGCCACCGCGACCTGTCCGGTCGCGGCCTGCATCTGCCGGGAGCTGCGGCGCCAATACGCCATCACGTCACTGCCTTCTTCCACCAGACCCGGACGGGTCCCGCCCTATGCGTATCTAATGTGTTTTCGAACGGCGTTGCACGCCGCGCGGGCCGCGAAACGGTTCAATTTCGCTTGGGCCTGCGGCCATCCAACGCCCAACCCGATGACCTGTCGGCCCGACGAGTCAGCCGTTTTCGGCCGCGCCGGCCAAGGACGCATTGTAACCGCAAAAATGTCAATAAAAGCAAAGGCCCGGACTGGTGTCCGGGCCTTTGGCAGATCGGGAGTTCGGGACGGCCCGGAAGGTTCCGGATTACTCGTCCTCTTCGGGCTGCTCTTCCGGCGGCGCTAGGCCTTCCAGCCCCTTGAGGAGCTCTTCCTCGGTCATGCGCTCGACCGCGACTTCGGTGTCGTCGGCATCGACGCTGGCGCCGGCCGAACCGATCAAAGGCACGGTATCGGGCTCAGGCTCGTCGACCTCGACGAATTTCTGCAGGGAATGGACAAGTTCCTCGCGGAGGTCTTCCGGGGAAATAGTGGAATCGGCGATTTCCCGCAGCGAAACGACCGGGTTCTTGTCGTTGTCGCGATCAACCGTCAGTTGTGAACCGGACGAAATCATACGGGCGCGATGTGCCGCCAGCAGCACCAGGTCGAACCGGTTGTCGACCTTGTCAATGCAATCTTCCACGGTGACGCGCGCCATAGACTGTCGCTCCGTTAAATGGGGCCAAATATGTCGGTTATGGAGGCTAGTTATAGCGGCTGAGGCTGTTGCGCAAGACTAAATTGTGATTTGCCTTCCCAATGGGCTCTGGTACGCCAACCCTGGGGCCGGAACGGGGACAGGAACGGCCGGAGCGTCCAGACGCGGCAGGGTTGCCGTACAGGATAAGTAAATCTCTTCATTGCACTGTCCAAAGTATAGGTTTTTCGCCCTCGCCTCACCATAATTGCAGTGGTGACTGTGGTGGGGCACGATTCACCGAACTTTAGGCAACAGAACCGGAAAGTGCGCGCGGTCGTTAGCCGCTGCGCTAGAAAAGCTAACAACAACGTGAGAACCATTTGATGTCACCAGCTTCCAACAAGATTGCGCTCTTCATCGATGGCGCCAACCTCTACGCAACGGCCAAGACGCTCGGCTTCGACATCGATTACAAGCGCCTTCTCAAGGAATTTCAGAGCCGAGGGACGCTGTTGCGTGCGTTCTACTACACGGCGATTATTGAGGATCAGGAATACTCGTCGATCCGTCCCCTAATCGACTGGCTCGACTACAACGGCTACACGGTCGTCACCAAAGCAACGAAGGAATTCATCGACGCATCCGGCCGCCGCAAGGTGAAAGGCAACATGGATATCGAGCTCGCCGTCGATGCCATGGAACTCGCCGAGCATGTCGATCAGATCGTGCTGTTCTCGGGTGACGGCGATTTCCGCTCGCTGGTTGAAGCGGTGCAGCGCCGCGGCGTTCGCGTTACGGTCGTGTCGACCATTTCGAGCCAGCCGCCGATGATCGCCGACGAACTGCGCCGCCAGGCCGACGTCTTCACCGACCTTGTCGAGCTGCAATCAAAACTGGGCCGCGATCCCTCCGAGCGCCCTGCCCCGCGCGAGCCGCGTCATCACTCCCCGCAATTCCTGCAGCGCGCCACCACCGTGGCGCCGCGGGGTGCTGACGACGATTTCGACGATTGAGAATGAGCCAGTACACTGCTAGAGCCTCGGTTCTGATTGAAAACAGAACCGGGGCTTTTTGTTTTTGCGCGCGCATCTGATGCCAGCCGGTATCGATCCCGGGTCAGGTCCGTGACTGAATTTCGCTCGAAAATGCTTTGGATAGATGGCTAATCTCCCCGCCCCTGCGGCTGCCGAACCCGACCGCAACTGCCCGCTCTGCCCGAGGCTCGCCGAATTTCGCGCGCAGGCACGTGCCCGCGAGCCCAGTTGGCACAACTCGCCGGTCGCTTCGTTCGGCAGTGCCGCGGCGCAACTGTTGATTGTCGGGCTGGCGCCGGGCCTGCAGGGCGCCAACCGGACCGGACGGCCGTTCACCGGAGACTACGCCGGCGATCTCCTGTATGCGACCCTGCTCGAATACGGCTTTGCCAAGGGCGTCTATCAGGCGCGGCCGGACGACGGGCTGAAGCTCGTCGACTGCCGGATCAGCAATGCGGTGCGCTGCGTGCCGCCGCAGAACAAGCCGCTGCCGGTCGAGATCAGCACCTGCCGGCAATTTCTGGCAACGACAATTGCGACCATGCCCAAGCTGCGCGCTATCGTGCTGCTCGGCCGCATCGCACATGACTCGACCCTGAAGGCCCTCGGCCTGCGCAATGGCGCCGCCCCCTTTGCGCACGGCGCCGTGCACAAAGCCGGCGCTATCAGGCTCTACGACAGCTATCACTGCTCGCGCTACAACACGAACACACGGGTGCTGACACCGGAGATGTTTCGCGAGGTGTTTGCGAAAGTGCGGAAGGATTTGGGGTCGTAGATTTTGTAGGGTGGGCAAAGGCGCTCTTGCGCCGTGCCCACCACCCGGGCATTCCGCTAACGATGGTGGGCACGCTTCGCTTTGCCCATCCTACAAAATGCCTACCGCGGATTTTCCCTCAGCCATGCCAATACGTCGGCGGCGTTCCGATCGGGCGGGAAAACCGGATAGAACACATGGGCTATGCGCCCGTCATCGATGATCAGCGCCAGCCGCTTGATCAACGTCAGCCCCGCCACTTCCATGGTCGGCAAGTTCAGCGCGCGGGTGAGCTCGAGCTTTTCATCCGACAGAACCGGAAACGGCAAATGCAGGCGTGACGCCATCTCGGTCTGATAAACGTTATCCTGCGTCGAAAGGCCGAACACCTGCCGCGCGCCGGCCGCTTTCAACTCCGCAAACAAATCGCGGAACGAGCAGGTTTGTGGCGTGCAGCCCCGCGCGCCGGGAATCATGTCTCCCAGTCGTCGACCAAGCTGATCTTGCCCGGCTCCCCGGTGCGGGGATAGGCGAACACCGCGGTACGGCCAGCAAGCACCGAGAGCGTCACCGAACTATCGTCGGTGGCCTGCAGCGTGACCGGCGGGATCGTCATGCCGACGAGATGCGCCGCCGCGCCGTCGTCGACCGGCGGGGGGATCTTGCTCCAGTCGACTTCATGGAGGTTGGATTGAGCCATGTCGTTTTACCCCAGGTGGCAAATAGCGAATGGCGAATAGGGAGTGGCGAATAGTAAATTCCATTCCTCTATTCGCTACTCGCCATTCGCCCGCTACCCTCTCGCCCGCATCAGCCGGCCTTTTTCGCGGCCCCAGTCGCGCTTCTTTTCGCTCTCGCGCTTGTCGTGCAGCTTCTTGCCCTTGGCAATCGCCAGCAACAGCTTGGCGCGGCCGCGCTCGTTGAAATAGAGCTTTAGCGGGATCAGCGTCATCCCTTCGCGATCGACCGCGCCCATCAGCCTGTTGATCTGCTTTCGGTGCAGCAGCAACTTGCGGGGCCGTTTCGGCTCGTGGTTGAAGCGGTTGGCCTGCAGATATTCCGGAATATTGGCGTTGATCAGCCAGATCTCGCCGTTCTTGGAATCCGCGTAGGATTCCGCAATGGTCGTCTTGCCGTTGCGGATCGACTTCACTTCGGTGCCGGTCAGCGCGATACCAGCCTCGATTGTGTCCTCGATCGCGTAGTTGAACCGGGCCTTGCGGTTTTCGGCGACAACCTTGATCGGGCGCTCGTTCTTGTCGGCCACGTTAACCCTTCTTGAGGAGATCGCGGATCTCGATCAGCAGTTCTTCCTGGCGGGTCAGCTTCGGCGGCGCAGGCGCAGCTTCGTCCCTGCGCTTCAGCTTGTTCATGGCGCGAATGACGATGAACAGCACGAAGGCGATGATGAGGAAATTCAGCGTCAGCGTGAGGAAACTACCCCAAGCCAGCACCGCGCCTTGCTTTTTGGCGTCCGCCAGATTGTTGGCTGTAACCGTCTTCGCCAGCGGCGTGAAATAGTTGGAGAAATCGAGACCGCCGGTAATCGCGCCGATGACCGGCATGATCACGTCACCGACCAGCGAGTTCACGATGGCGCCGAAGGCCGCACCGATGATGACGCCGACCGCGAGGTCGACGACATTTCCCTTCATCGCGAATTCGCGGAATTCCTTCAGCACGTTGGATTCCCCTCTTCGTTCTCCAGGCGAAGCGGAACCGACCTAATTGATCAGGCCGGCATGCACCATGGCGCTGCGCACGGCGAGGCGCGTCGGCTCGGACACCGGCACCATCGGCAGCCGCAGCTTCTCGTCGATCTTGCCGAGCAGCGAGAGCGCGTATTTCACCGGCGCCGGATTGCTTTCGATGAAGAGGTTGTTGTGCAGCGGCATCAGCTTGTCGTGCAGCTTGAGCGCGGTGGCGTGATCGCCCTTCTGCCATGCCGCGTGGAATTCCGAGCACAGCCGCGGCGCGACGTTTGACGTGACCGAGATGCAGCCATGGCCGCCATGCGCCATGTAGCCGAGGATGGTGGCGTCCTCGCCCGACAATTGGTTGAAGTCCTCGCCCATCGCCGCGCGCTGCTGCGATACCCGCACCATGCTGGCGGTCGCATCCTTCACGCCGGCGATGTTCTTCAGCGCGAACAGGCGCGTCATGGTCTCGACCGACATGTCGATCACAGAACGGCCGGGAATGTTGTAGATGATGATCGGAATGCCGATGGCATCGTTGATCGCCTTGAAGTGCTGGTACATGCCTTCCTGCGTGGGCTTGTTGTAGTACGGCGTCACCACCAGCACCGCATCTGCTCCCGCCTTTTCGGCGTGCTCGGCAAGCTCGACCGCTTCCTTGGTCGAGTTGGAGCCCGCGCCGGCAATCACCGGCACCTTGCCCTTGGCCTCGTCGATGCACCATTCGACCACGCGCTTGTGCTCATCGTGGCTCAGCGTCGGGCTTTCACCGGTCGTGCCGACCGGGACCAGCCCGTGGGTGCCTTCGGCGATCTGCCAGTTCACCAGGCCGCGGAAGGCGGCCTCGTCGACCGAGCCGTTCTTGAATGGCGTGACCAAGGCGGTGAACGACCCCCGGAATCTTGTCTTGGCTGCCATGGACTTCCTCCAAACGCTTAAGAAACGGCACGACCGGAACTGGATTTCAATTCATATCGGGTCTGGCGATCAGGCGAAAGGGCCGTGCATAAGGTGCTAGCGCTTTGTTTTGACGCTCTTTCCTGCCCCAGCCGGCATCTGCCTCCCTCGAAAGCCGATGGCCGCGATTTTGCCGCGGTGATGGCGTAAACGGGTCAGCCGCGACGTTTTTAGCACTTTGTCCACATATTCAATCAAATAGACGTAGGGCTGGAGCGATTGAATGATTCGCCGCCGCAGAGGAAAGCCGTGATCCCTTCCGCCCGCGCCGCCGCATTGCGATCGACCGCACTGGCCACGAGCCTGGCATTGGCGGTTGGGTTGACTGCCTTCCCTCTGGAAGCCTGGGCCAAGCCAAAAGTTCCGCTGCCGAAGCCGCGACCGATTGCCCGCAACGTCGTTCCCAAGTCCACGGCCAGCGCGCCTGCCGCCTCCCACACCGCGGCGCCGACCGCCCAAGCCCCTGCGGCGCCGGCCCCGCCACCGCCTCTTCTGGCGCCTGCGACCCGCCAGCATGCTGTCGCGCCGCCTTCGCGCAGACACGCCCCAGCCGCAATGGCCGCGACCTCCTCGACGTCTCAGGCCGACAAGGATGCGCTGGAAAACGTCATTGCGCTCGTGCGCAAGCACAAGCCTGGCGACGCAACCCAGGTGCAAGCCGCGATCTCGGATCCGGTCGCCCGCAAGCTCGCGGAATGGCTGATCCTGCGCAGCGACAACAACAACGCCTCGGTCGAGCGCTACCGTGCGTTTATATCGGCCAATCCGAGTTGGCCGTCGCAGACTTTCCTGCGCCGGCGCATCGAGGCTGCGCTGTGGGACGACCGCCGCGACGATTCGACCGTCTGGTCGTGGTTCGAAAACGAATCGCCGATCTCGGCCAAGGGCAAGTTCGCGCTGGCCAAGGCGATGCTCGCGCGTGGCGATCGCACCAATGCCGAGCGGCTGGTGCGCGAGGCCTGGCGGCACGATGGCATGTCTGAAGATACCGAGGGCAATGTGCTCGACATGTTCGGCGCGCTGCTGACGGCGGGCGACCACAAGGCGCGGATGGATTCGCTGCTCTACGGCACCGAGCAGGAAACCGGCGGCATGCGCGCAGCCAAGCGGCTGGGCTCGGGCCACGTCGCCTTGGCCAAAGCGCGCATCGCGGCCAACAAGAAGTCCTCCAACCTCAGGGCGCTCTTGGATGCGGTGCCCCGCGAATTGCACGGCGATCCCGGTTACCTCTTCGCCAGAATCCAGCTCCTGCGCCGCGAAGAAAAATTCAACGAGGCCGCGCAGCTCATGCTGAGCGTGCCGAAGGACCCGAACCGCCTGCACAATCTCAACGAATGGTGGATCGAGCGGCGCCTTTTGGCGCGCAAGATGCTCGATGTCGGCGAACATCGCACCGCGTACCTCATCGCGCGGGACGCGGCGCTGCCGACGCGTGACATCTACAAGACCGAGCAGGAATTCACCGCCGGCTGGATTGCGCTGCGGTTTCTGAAGGATCCTGCGGTCGCAGCCCAGCACTTCGCGCGCATCGGCGTCGGCAGCGTGAATCCGACGGCGCTCGCGCGCGCCGGCTATTGGCAGGGCCGCGCGGCGGAAGCGGCCGGCCGCGCTCAGGAAGCCCGCGCGGCTTACGGCCGCGCCGCGGAGCAATCGACCAGCTATTATGGTCAGCTCGCGCGCGCCAAACTCGGCCTGCCGCAGCTTCAGTTGAATGGTGTCCCGAGCGCCCGCGGCCGCGGGGTCGAGCGATTCGAGATCGTTCGCGCGGTGCAGTTGCTGTATGACCTCGACGAGCGCGAAATCGCGATCCCGATTTTCGCCGACATGGGCGAGAACGGCGATCCCGAAGCCCTGGTGGGTCTCGGCGAGCTCACCTCGCGCTACCGCGACGCCCGCGGCATGCTGCTGCTCGGCAAGGCCGCGCTCAATCGCGGCCTGCCGTTCGACGTCTACGCCTATCCCGTCACCGGCATCCCGTCGTTCAAGCAGATCGGACCCGAGGTCGAGCCCAGCGTCATCTATTCGATCGCGCGGCAGGAAAGCGCCTTCAATCCGGCCGTGGTCTCACCGGCCCAGGCCTACGGGCTGATGCAGGTGACGCCGGACGCCGGTCGCTATGTCTGCAAGCGGGCCGGCGTCAGCTTCGACCTTCAGCGGATGAAGACAGACTCCGTCTACAACGCCATGCTCGGCGCGGCCGAACTCGGCGGGCTGCTCGAGGATTACCGCGGCTCCTACATTCTGACCTTCGCCGGCTACAACGCCGGTCGTGGCAGTGTGAGGAAATGGATCGCGCGTTACGGCGATCCCCGCGATCCCAAGGTCGACGCGGTCGATTGGGTCGAGCAGATCCCCTTCTCCGAGACGCGGAACTACGTGCAGCGGATCATGGAGAACATGCAGGTCTATCGCGCGCGGTTCGGCGGCGGGACCAAGCTTCAAATTGAAGCCGACCTGCATCGCGGCGCCAGCGTCGAATAACGGCCTTCGAACCCTATTCGCCACTCCCTATTCGCCAACGCGCAATGAAAAACCCCCGGCAGTTGCCTGCCGGGGGTTCTCCTAGTGTTTCAAGTCTTTCGGGATCAGAAGTTGCGCTGAGCGCGAACGTTCAGGAACACAGTGCTCTGATCGCGGAACTCGTAGATGGCGGTCGGCTTGGGAGCCGACGGCGTCAAGATGGCAGAGCCCTGCATCTTCTGGTCGAGGAAGAACGCACCGACTTCAGCCGAGAACGTCAGGTTCTTGACGGGAGTCCAGCGGGTGGTCAGACCAATCTGGGCAAAGTTGAAGTCCGGGTTGCAGCTATAGTCTGCAGACACGAGCTTGCCAGTAGTGTAGACGGCGCACCAAGCGCCCTTCGCCGAGGTGATGTCCAAGGCGTTGCCGCCGTAGCGCACCTGACCGTAGCTGCCCCAGAGGCTGGTCGACCAGAAGGGATCCCAGTTGTGGTTGAACGCACCACGGATACCCCAGGCATCCACCAGCTTGATGCCGTCAGTGAAGCCGGGCAGGTAGACGCCGTCAGCGGTCTGGCCGAAACCGATGCTCTGGTAACCACCCGCAAGGCTGGTGTCGCCGAACATCACGAAGCTCGGCGAACCGCCGCTCGTGGAGACCACCGACTTGGTCGCACCCTTGGCGTAGGTGGCGTCGATCTTGAAGTCGTCGCCCGCACCGGTCGGCAGGTTCTTGATCTGCAACGCAGCCGTCACAGAACCGCCCCACTTGCTTTCGGGGTGACCGGAGAGCTCCGATAAGTTGGTCGGAACGCCGCCGGCGCCGAGAACATTGTAGGAAGCGTTCAAATAGTGCGTCCTACCTGCAATCTGGAACAGACCCCAGGCCTGGTCGACGCGGATGTTGCCGACGATGTCGGGAACCCAGATTCCGCCGTAGGCGTTGGCGCCGGCGGTGGCGAAGCCACTGCCACCGGGAACGCCGAGGTTCAGCAACGAGGTGCGGCCGAACACGTTCGGTTCATCGAGGCCGATGCTGGCCGACACGCCGTTGCCGAACTGAGCCTGGTACTGGATGTTGTTGACGCCGGTCACGTAGTCCGGACCGCCCATCAAGAACGAGTTGTTGTTGCCCGGATAGCCGTTCCAAGGCGTCGCGTAGGCCGAAGCCGACTTACCGAAGGTGAAACCAGCGAACTGGATGAACACCATTTCAACCGCGACATAGCCGCCGCCAGCGCCGGAAAGCTGCGTCGAATTGAAGGGGATCGTCGGGTTGCGGGAGCCGTTGTTGAAGTTGTCGAACTGGAAGTCGCCCTGACCGAAGGTGCGGACGACGCCGTATTCGGTGGCGGTGCGGGTATCGACCGTCAGCGCCATACGGGAACGGGAGACGAAGTAATCGCGGTAGCGATTGCCCTGGCCGAGATCGCCGTTCCAGGCCGGAGCACCGTAGGTGGCGCCGTTAAACGTGGTATCAACGCGCAGATAACCACCCAGCTTGATGCAGGTGTCGGTGCCCGGGATATAGAAGAAACCCGCGCCATACAGGGAGCAGATCCTCACGTACTCGACCGCTTTGGCCTTGACGGGAAGATCGGCCGCCTGCGCCCCGCTCATGGCGATCAGACCCGCCGCTGAGCCGAGAATAAGGCTCTTAACCATCTTCATGCTAAACCTCCAAGTTGCTCTGTAGGGAAGGTTCCGGATCCGCTGGGTGAAGTACCCTAAGGTTGGTTCCCTTGTCCCCTGAAACCCGCTTAGTCGCTTCGCGCCTTCGGACACTCCCGCATGAACGCGAGGGACTTAAGCGAACCACCTAAAACGGGACGACCTCGGGATGCCCCCCTCCGTCGCCCGATCACAATTACCGAGGACTCCTGCACACGCAACAAAGGAACCGCTTCGAACGGCCCGACTTCGCCCCTTTTCCGAAGGGTGTTGCACAAATAACACGCGTTTGTGATCGAAGTTTTTCTGCAAGTTATTGTTCTTGCTGTATGTTTTGGAATACTTCCAATTGAGGCTGAAAAGCCGCGCGGCGCACCGCAGCAACGGGCGCCCACCCTGCAAGGCGCCTTTGCGGCATCGAATCGGGCCGGCAACGTCTGACGAATCCGCACTCAACATCACACACATAATATAGAGTCATCAGATGGCCCGACCGGGGATGGTTCGCTGATCCGGCGCTCGATAAGGAGAGGCCCGCCTGGCGACGGTTATTAAGGCTCAAGCGCGCTCCTCGCCGTCAGCAGCCGCCGAGCATTGGTCCAAAAATGCGAAAGCGGCCTTTTCGGGCTCGAAAAGCCGTCGCCGATCGCTGCTAAGCTGGCGCTGACGCATCGCGCTACGCAACCCGGCGCGACGGGAACCGAATCGGATCAGCGGAGACGTCGAATCACATTCGCGCGACAAGGTGCTTCATTTCGAGGCATCCGGGCTGGCGTGCGCCGAAATTTCCCACGACAGCCGAGTCGCTACAGGCGCGCGAAACGCGTGTGCCGATCCGTGAGCTTTAGAGCATAGTCTCGAAAGACGTGCAGTTAAACGAGCTCCTCGGGATGCCAGAGCGTCACGGAAGCGTGCACGAAGCCACGGCGCCTCTAAATGGCCTTGGCGTAATCTGAATCTGCCGCTTGCGGCTGGCCTTCGCGTCAGGCATATCCGCGCTCATGGAGCTGTGGCCGAGTGGCTGAAGGCGGCGGTTTGCTAAACCGTTATAGGGTTGTAAAGCCCTATCGAGGGTTCGAATCCCTCCGGCTCCGCCACCCTTCGCCCTGTCGGGCTACAGGTGGTAGCCCACCCGAAGACCCGACAGGGCGAAGGGTGTCTCCCGAAGCTCGTGACCGCGAAGCTTGCCAGCCGCTGCTGCGTCTTTTGCGCCGTCCCTATGAAGAGCTCGATTTCCTGCTCGCTGGCGTATTCGACGGCGACACTGACGCGCTGTTCGCCTTGATCGCCGACAGCTCGATCGACGGATTCGTCCGTGAAGCGTTGTTTGGCGCGGCGACGTTTCTGGCGTGGGAGCGCCGCATCGATCGCGATCGGCTGCGTGCATTTCTTGTCCGGTTCTATGAAGAGCGGCTGACAGAAGACGGCGATCAGGCCTGGACCGGCTGGCAGCAGGCGATCGCCCTGCTCGGCCTGCGCGATCTGGTGCCGCTCGTCGACGACGCCTGGCGCGAAGGCCGTATTCCTGACAACTGGACCGATCGCGCTCAGTTCGACGATGACCTTGCCGCAGCCGAACGCGCGCCCGATGACATCGATCGGTTCACCCAGGTCAATCTGGGATCCATCGAAGACGCGCTGGTATCGCTGGATTGGGCGCGCGGGTCCGAAAACGACGTTTTCGAAGAGCGCTATGAGACATCACCCTGGGCCGATTTGCGTATCCGAACGAGCCGGTCAAAAATCCCTGCCGCCACGTCGGACGTAACGATCCTTGCCCCTGCGGGAGCGGCAAGAAAGCCAAGAATGCTGCCTTGCCAACGGAGAACCGCCGGCGTGACGCCGGCGACTTCAATGCGCCGTCATCCAGGCACGCGCCTCGCGCTGTGCGGTCGCGATTTCCGCATCCGACATCATCGCGGCGACCTCGCGGCGCATCGAGATTGCATCGGCGCGTCCCTTCAGCGCGGCGAGATTGAACCATTTGTGGGCCGCGACGAGATTCACCACGCCGGAACGGCCGCTCGCCCAGTAAAGGCCGCGCTCGAACAGCACGTCCGGAATCGCGGTCGCTTCCACCGGAATTGCCGTGTCGAGATCGATCTGCCCCTGAAACATCGATAGTACCCCTTCTTATCGTTGCCGCCCTCCCCCGAGCGCGGCCCCTGTCCACTGTTGAAACATCCCCAGCGCGCGATCAGCAAAAGTGGAAACCGGTTTTGCGTCCGATCGCGCGCCCATTATCGGAAGAGCGCATGATCTGATCGCCAAACCGCCCACACTTTGGCGGATCATGCGCGTACCGTTTTCCGGTCTGTTGTTGGGATGATCATGGCCGATCAAATTTGAAGGGCAGTTTAAGGTTCGCGATGAACGGGGTGTAAACGCGCACTTGGCGCCGTTGAATACGGAATCGCAGAAGTGCCTGCGGCACAGGGAGAAGTGGCCAATCGTGAAAGTCGGTTTACCCTGCGGTTTCGCGGAACGATAACCATCGCGCCAACGTCGACGTCATCGCCCGTCACCCGATCGCAGCGTTGACGGTTCCGCAGATGACCCGGCGGCCCGCAGCTCGGCGGCCATCCGGAAGGCACGCCGGATACCGAACCGGCCGGAGCTGACGCGCCTGGACCGACGCGACAGGCGGAACCGCGCCCGTCGGCACCCGTGAACGATCAAGTGAACTTGGAAAACTTCAGTGCCGAACGCCTGATGCGCGGGCTGTCGGAGCGCTCCGGCGAAAGCGGGCGTTCCGGGGACGAGTACGTCCCGAGAGGAACGAGGGCGTCGGCGAACACGTCAGGACCAGATTTCAAGCCGGGCTTTTGCCCCGGTGAAATTGCGAGCAGTTAAGGATACCCGCACCGAACGAAGAAAACCTGTTTCTTCTGCCGGACCGGTTTGAAAGAGCAAGCTCTTCCGAAATGCGATCCAGCCGTTTGACCTGATGTCTCGCCGACACCCTCTTTCGTCGACCAGAGCCTTCAGCGTTTCGTCTTGGGGCTCGGGTGACGTGCCGGCATCGAGCCGCCGGCAATTTTCAAAGAAGCGAACTTACTTCTTCTTCTTGGCGACCTTGCGGGTCTTCTTCGCAGTCTTCTTCACTGCGCTCTTCGCTTTCTTCGCCTTCTTCGCTTTCTTGGCCATGTTGCCCTCCTAATGTAGTGAGATGGCTTTAGTCGCTGCGTGCACTCGGGAATCGAGATGCACTACATCCCGAATACACCAACACATTCAAAAAAACAGCTTCCCACTTAAGGAAGTGTTGACGCAGCGATGTGAGCGCGCGCGAAGCACTTCGTTCGACAACACAACGATCGATGCGCGGCTTGATGCAAAAAGTGCCGCAACGGCCGATATCGGCGTTTGTCAATATTGCAGGAAGCGCCTGTGCCACAGCGCTTTCTTTGATTCACCGGAGTGACGATCAACGCATGCGCGCGTTCACCGCGACTCACCGATGTCGCGGAAAAGCCGCGTGCACGGACTCTGAGTCGCAAATTTTGGCAACAAAAAAATTTTCGTGGACGCAGCGTTAGCGTCTCATCGCCGCTCGCCAAAACCAAACTTTTTTGCGAATCGCGAAGACCGATTCGCAACTGCGCTATCGGGCGCGAGGGCGAATTTCAGATCGCGACGGACGATCGAAACATACTCGCGCGCATCAGTCGCGGCGCCATCGACGACGGAGTCGTCCCGTTACGGGACGCTTCAGATGCCGAGCTTCGCCTTCAATAGGTCATTCACTGCTTGCGGATTGGCCTTGCCGCCGGACTGCTTCATCACCTGGCCGACGAACCAGCCGGCGAGCTGCGGCTTGGCTTTCGCCTGCGCGACCTTGTCCGGATTGGCGGCGATGATGTCGTCGACGACCTTCTCGATCGCGCCCAAGTCAGTGACCTGCTTCATGCCGCGCGTTTCGACCAGCTCGCGCGGGTCGCCGCCTTCGGTCCAGACGATCTCGAACAGGTCCTTTGCGATCTTGCCGGAGATCGTGCCCTCGCCGATCAGGCCGACGATCGCGGCCAACTGCGCCGCAGATACCGGCGAGTCCGTGATTCCATGGCCTTCCTTGTTAAGACGCCCGAACAGTTCGTTGATCACCCAGTTGGCAGCGAGCTTGCCGTCGCGCGCCTTGTCGGCAAGACCGGCGAGCACGGTCTCATAGAAGATCGCGCTCTCACGCTCGGCCACCAGCACGCCGGCATCGTAGGGCGACAGACCGAGGCTCTCGATGAAACGCGCCTTCTTCTGGTCCGGCAACTCCGGCAGCTTCGCCTTGAGCTCGTCGACATAGCTTTGCGTGAACTCTAGCGGCAGCAGATCGGGGTCGGGGAAATAGCGATAGTCATGCGCTTCCTCCTTGGAACGCATCGATCGCGTCTCGCCCTTGTTGGGGTCGAACAGGCGCGTCTCCTGGTCGATTGTGCCGCCATCCTCGATGATCTCGATCTGGCGCCGGGCCTCGTACTCGATCGCCTGGCCGATGAAGTTGATCGAGTTCATGTTCTTGATTTCGCAGCGGGTGCCGAGCGGCCCGCCCGGCTTGCGCACAGAAACGTTCACATCGGCGCGCAACGAGCCCTTCTCCATGTCGCCGTCACAGGTGCCGAGGTAGCGCAGGATCGAACGCAGCTTGGTCACATACGCCTTGGCCTGTTCGGCATCGCGGATGTCAGGTTTTGATACGATCTCCATCAGCGCCACGCCGCAGCGGTTGAGGTCGACATAGGACATGGTCGGGTTCTGATCGTGCAGCAACTTGGCGGCATCCTGTTCCAGATGCAGCCGCTCGATGCCGATGGTGGCGGTCTTGCCGCCCTCGAGCTCGACAATCACCTCGCCCTCGCCCACGACCGGCGACTTGTACTGGCTGATCTGGTAGCCCTGCGGCGAGTCCGGATAGAAATAGTTTTTCCGGTCGAACACTGAGCGCAAGTTGATCTTTGCGTTGAGGCCAAGCCCGGTGCGCACGGCTTGGCGCACGCATTCCTCGTTGATCACCGGCAACATGCCCGGCATCGCGGCATCCACCAGCGAGACATGGCTGTTGGGCTCGCCGCCGAACGCGGTCGAAGCGCCGGAGAACAGTTTTGAGTTCGAAGTGACCTGGGCATGCACTTCCATGCCGATCACGACTTCCCAGTCGCCGGTCTGACCCTTGATCAGTTTGCCCTGTCTGACTGACGCGTTCATGCTTTTCCACCCCCGAGCAGCGCGGACACGATCCGCTCCCATTCGGCTTCCAGAGAATCCTTGGCGACCGGCTGGCCGGCCTGCCGATACCAATAGCCGGCGTTACCGAGATCGCCTTCGACCCGGTGCAGATAGGCATGCACCCAGGCGGCGTTCGCATCGCTCTCGTCCTGAACGATCTTGTGCGCCCGGTCCCAGTCGCCCTTGGCGGCCCACCACAGCGCAGCCAGCGGCGGCGCGAGCCCCGGCGCGGGCGCTGCATCCGTCAAGCTGGCGCGGAAATCCGCCATGTCACCACCAGCGCGGCGGCGTGAAGTGGCCGGCCGCCTGCTCCACGACTTCGCCGAGCGAGAACAGCGTCTCCTCATCGAACGGACGGCCGATCAGTTGCAAGCCGAGCGGCAGTCCCTGCGCATCCTTGCCGGCCGGCACGGCAATGCCCGGCAGCCCCGCCATGTTCACCGTCACCGTGAAGATGTCGTTGAGATACATCTCGACCGGATCGGCGCCGCCCTTTTCGCCGACGCCGAAAGCGGCCGACGGCGTCGCCGGTGTCAGGATCGCGCTGATGCCCTTGGCAAAACAGTCCTCGAAATCCTTCTTGATCAGCGTGCGGACTTTCTGTGCACGCAGATAATAGGCATCGTAATAGCCGGCCGAGAGCACGTAGGTGCCGATCATGACACGGCGGCGCACTTCGTCGCCAAAACCTTCAGCGCGGGTGCTCTCATACAGTTCGCCGATCGAGCGGCCCGGTACGCGCAACCCGTAGCGCACGCCGTCATAGCGCGCGAGGTTGGACGAGGCTTCCGCGGGCGCCACGATATAATAGGCCGGCAGCGCGTATTTGGTGTGCGGCAACGACACCTCGACCAGTTCGGCGCCGGCCCCTTTCAGCCACGCCGCGCCCTCGCTCCAGAGCTTCTCGATTTCCGCCGGCATGCCGTCGAGGCGATATTCCCTGGGAATGCCGATCTTCATGCCCTTGACGGATTTTCCGATCGCGGCCTCGTAATCCGGCACAGCGCGATCGACCGACGTGGTGTCCTTGGGATCGTGGCCCGCCATCGAGCGCATCAGGATCGCCGCATCGCGGGTGGTCCGCGCAATGGGCCCCGCCTGGTCGAGCGAGGACGCGAACGCCACGATGCCCCAGCGCGAGCAGCGGCCGTAGGTCGGCTTGACGCCGACGGTCGCAGTGAACGCCGCGGGCTGACGGATCGAACCGCCGGTGTCGGTCGCGGTCGCGCCCATGCAGAGCAGGGCCGCCACGGCGGAGGCAGATCCACCGGAGGAACCGCCCGGCACCAGCGAGGTGTTGGAACCCTCGCGCCGCCACGGGTTGACTACCGGACCGAAGCACGAGGTCTCGTTCGACGAGCCCATCGCGAATTCGTCGTTGTTGAGCTTGCCGAGCATCACCGCGCCGTCGCGCCAAAGCTGCGAGGTCACGGTGGATTCGTAGGGCGGCACGAAGTTGCCAAGGATTTTCGAGCACGCGGTGGTGCGCACGTCTTTCGTTGCGAACAGGTCCTTGATGCCGAGCGGAATGCCGGCGAGCGGCCCACCCTCGCCTTTTGCGATCCTGGCGTCGACCGCGCGCGCCATGGCGCGGGCCTGATCCGGCGTTTCCAGGACGAAGGCATTGAGCGAACGCGCCGCTTCGATGGCGGCGAGATGCGCATCCGTCAGTTCAAGCGAGGTGAAAGACTTGCTCGCGAGGCCCTCGCGGGCCTCCGCGATCGTCAGAGATGTCAGGTCGGTCATTTATTGATCGGGCTGCAGAAGAACGGAGAAAGCGTCTTGTCGTTGGCGGGGCTATTCGATTCCTGGGCGCGCGCCTTGGCGGCGGCCTCGAGTTGATCGAGGACGGCGTCCATCGCCTTGTCGGGATCGGCAGCCTTACCCTGCCGCTCCATCGCGTCGAGATAATTCATGTAGGCCTGGTAGGCCTTTTCATCGTCGCAGAGCAGACACATCGGAAGACTCTTTTGTTTGACGCGTTTTCTTCACGCGAACCGGCAACCACCTTGCTCGAAAACGCTACGCTCTATTCGACGACCTTAGGCACCAGGAAGAAATGGTTTTGCGTCTCCGGCGCATTTCTGACGATGTCGTCAGGAATCTCGCCGTCATTGACCACGTCCTGCCGCTTCTTCATTTCCATCGGGGTCACCGAGGTCATCGGCTCAACGCCGTCGATGTTCACCTCCGAAAGCTGCTCCACGAAGGCCAGCATGGCGTTCAGCTCGCCCTGCAGATGGGGAACCTCGGCCTCGGCGACCGCAATCCGCGCTAAGTGCGCGATGCGGCGAACAGTGGCGGCATCTACGGACATAAATATAGGCCTCGAATGGAGAATTTGCATCCGCCGTATAGCAGAGGCCGCTTTTGCACCGCAACCGCGGGAACAGACGGGGCCAGCCTTCGGACGTCGAATGCCCGCCTTTTTGAGGTCCAAAGCCGATCCGCCCTGGCGCACAGGATTTTGAGTGCACGCGCTCATTTCTTGCGCAAAAGCGCCCTGACGAAACCATTTCGAGATCCTATGTAGTCGTTCTGAGACAGTCGGGGGATTGGTCGCGGCCGAGGCAATCAGGAGGCCGTGGCGCGCCGACCATCAAAAATGACAGCGCCGGATCGGAAAGCTGGGATCCTGCCCTTTGGTCCATCGGGACCGCGCTCGGCGTCGCGATCGTCTACCTCGCCTGCTTAACCTGACGACGGGAAGGAGAGCCATGTCCCAACAGGCTAAAATCCTGCAGGAAAAGGCGGAAATGTTCGAACGCCGCGCGGAAAGTGCGACCGATCCCATTTCCAGGCAACACTACAAAGAGATGGCCGCGCATTACCGGTCGCTGGCCGCCGAGCATCTCGACGTCAGGCGCGACGAACCGGCGCACTGAGCGGAGAAATACGACTTAGCCGCCCAAGGCGCCGAAACGCGCCAACGCAGCGCCCGCCAGCGAACGGGTCAGCTCCGCCGCCGGCATCTCGCGGCCCATCCGCACCGCCTGCCCGGCCCACAGATTGGTGAAATCGACCTTGCCGAGCTTTTCGGCCGCTACCTTCAGCGGCCCAAGCGCTGTGGCGGCGTGCGGGAACGCCGGCGCATCCGGCGAGATCGGTCCGACCTCGCGCATGACACGGTTGGCAACGCCGCGCGCCGGGCGTCCGGTCATGACATTGGTGATGACGGTGGAATCATCATTCGCCTGGGCCAGTGCCGTGCGCGCAGGTCCCATCACCTTGGATTCCGGACAGCGCAGATAGGCGCTGCCGATCTGCACGCCGGATGCGCCCAGCGCAAACGCCGCCGCGATGCCGCGCCCATCGGCGATACCGCCGGCTGCGATCACCGGCACCCTCACCGCATCGACCACCTGCGGCACCAGCGCAAACGTGCCGGGCTGCTGCGCGATATTGTCGGTCAGGAACATGCCGCGATGGCCCCCCGCCTCCGCGCCTTGCGCAATGATGACGTCGGCGCCGTTCTCCTCCAGCCAGATCGCTTCCTTCACGATGGTCGCCGACGACATCACGAGGCAACCCGCCGCCTTGACGCGCTTGACCAGCGCCGGGTCCGGCAGGCCGAAATGGAAGCTGACGATTTCCGGCTTCAGCTCTTCCACCACCGCACACATCGCTTCATCGAACGGCGCACGGTTGGCGGCGTTGATCGGCGCTGCGGGATCGATGCCCAATTCCTTGTAGTAAGTCGCCAGCCGCGCCTTCCAGCCGGCCTCGCGCGCGGGATCGGCATCGACCGGCTTGTGGCAGAAGAAGTTCATATTGACCGGCGCCGTGACACGCTGGCGGATGATGTTGACCTGCTCGCGCGCCTTCTCGGCCGAGATCATCGCGCAGGGCAGCGACCCCAGCGCCCCGCCCTGCGCCGCCGCGATCACGAGCTCGGCGTCCACGACGCCGGCCATCGGCGCCAGTACGATCGGGAATTCGGTCTTGAAGAGGTCGATGATCCGGCGGTCTGGCCACATGGTTGTGCTCGCTTGAATGAATTGAAGATGGGTGTGATCAGGCAGCGACGGAATTCCGTCGTCCGCCCAATATCTGCTCGGCCTCGGTAACGATCCTGTCAACGATCTCGCCGGCCGGCGGGATATCGTGGATCAGACCGACCGCTTCGCCGGCAATGACCGCGGCAATGTCGAAATTGCAAGCCGCTCTCGCCGCGGCGTATTCGGCAGCGACCGCTTTGATATTCTGCATCAGTTCGACCTCGCGTCCCATCCAGCGCCGCGCATGATCGTTGATCAGGCAGCGGCCGGTAAACGGCGCCGGCCAGACATTGTTGCGCGAGAGATCGAAAATGATGCCGCGGACGCTGTTGCCGCTGGTTGCGGCACAGATGCGCCGCTTGGCTTCGTCCGGGCCGTCGCATTCCAGGCTGGCATAGAAGCGGGTGCCGAGCAGCACGCCGGAAGCGCCGAGCATCATCATCGCCGCCAGCCCGCGGCCGTCGCCGATTCCACCGGCGGCTGCGACGGGTACCCGGCCGGCCGCGAGATCGACAATCGCCGGCACGATGTCGATCGTGCTGCGCGAGGCGCCATGGCCGCCAGCTTCCGTGCCCTGCGCGATCAGAATGTCGGCGCCTGCATCGAGCGCCTGCCGCGCCATGGCCTCATCCTGAACCTGGCAAATCAACAGCGTACCCGACGCCTTGATGCGTGCAGCAAAAGGTTTGGGATCGCCGAACGAGAGCATGATCGCGCGCGGACCGGCTTCGAGCGCAATGTCCAGTAGCGCAGGCTGCTTCGCAAGGCTCCAGGTGATGAAGCCGATGCCGAAGGGATCGGAGACATTGGCAAGCTTGGCCGTCTCCTGCTCCAGCCAGGCGCGGTCGCCATAGCCGCCGCCGAGAATGCCGAACCCTCCGGCCGCACTGACCGCAGATGTGAGGCGCGCCCCCGCAATCACATCCATCGGCGCCGACAGGATCGGATGCTGGATACCCAGACGGGTGGTCAACGGCGTGGAGATCGGCATGTCCATCCTCTGCAATCTGGACAGGCAATCTAGGCCGAACTATCATTCTCCAAAAATGAATACTATAGAACTCTACCATCTCTAGAATGAAACGGAGCTCACGATGGAGTTGAGCGATCTCATCACCTTCTCAACCGTCGCCCGGCTCGGCGGCATCACCCGCGCCGCCGACGAACTCAACACCGTGCAGTCAAACGTCACCCAACGGGTCAAGGCGCTGGAAGCCGAGATCGGCACCGCGTTGTTCGAACGGCACAGCCGCGGCATGACGCTGACCGGTGCCGGCCGCCGCCTGCTTCCCTATGCCGAACGGATGGCGGCGCTGACACGCGAGGCGGTGCTCGCCGCGCGCGACGATGGCGAGCCGAAGGGTCCGCTTTCCATTGGCTCGATGGAGACGACGGCTGCGGTGCGCCTGCCCTCTTTGCTTGCCGAATTCCATCGCCGCTTCCCTGCTGTTCAATTGAGCCTGCGGACCTCGACAACGGCTGACCTCGTGGCCGGCGTGCTCAACGGCACATTTGACGGCGCATTCGTTGCCGGTCCTATCGAGCATGCCGAACTCGACACGACGCTCGCCTTCCGCGAAGAACTGGTGCTGGTCACGGCACGGCGCTGGCAGAGCCTCAGTGCTTTACGCGCGGGAACGCCCGGCTCGGGTCCGACCGCCTTGGTCTTCCGCACCGGATGCACTTACCGGCAGCGGCTCGAGCAGGTGTTTTCGGAGTTCGGCTGGCCGTCTTCCGCGCGGTTCGAACTCGGCACGCTCGACGGCATGATCGGCTGCGTCGCCGCCGATATGGGTGTGACGCTGTTGCCGCGCGCCGTGGTCGGGCGAAATGACACCGTCAACGTCCACACGCTGAACCCGGCGCAGGCACGCGTCGATACGCTCTTCATCACCCGCCGCAGCGCGCATCAATATAGCGCGCTGCAGGGTTTTGCCGCCTGCCTGGAAAATAACGGTGAGGTCATCGCCGCCTGACGTGCCAGCGCCGCAGCGCGACGCCGGCCCATATCGCTTCGACCAGCCCGAACGGCCAGGCGCCCTGCAGAAATCCGTACACTGAGCCGAGCGCGCATGCGCCTGCAAAGGCAAGGATGAACCAGTGGCGGCGGTCCTCCAGCGCATAGGCCACCAGCATCGCGGTCACCGCGAACAAACCAAACAGGCTAAGCGCATCCACTGAACTGCCCCACGTTCCGTTGCGCGAAAATTCCGCGACCTCAATGCTCCATAAATCGAATTGCGGCGCAGCACTCGCGGCTTTTCCATCGCAACACACGCATCGCTCGAAAAAATTCTAGCCGCCGCGCACCGCTACGTTAGTATGAGCCGCTAGTTACCAAAAACCATAACGTCAGCATCTGGGAGGAACTGCGATGCGCAACGCATTCGTGTTGTGCTGTTCTGTTGCCCTGTTGGGTACGGTCGGAACGGCAAGCGCTCAAGACTGGACAAAATCGAAATGGGGACCGAACGACGAGATCGGCGCCGCCAATTACATGAAGCCCGAACTTGTCGTGAAGGCCGCGGGTTTGGTCAAGACCGGCAAGACCTACGCGCTTGGCATCCCCGTCGACTCCAAGACCCCAGCGTACCCGCCGCGGGCCTTCAAGGTGACGATCGTGCAGCCCGGCCAGGCTGGCATTCCCGGGTTGGGGCCTACCAAGACCACCTACAATGACGACATCATCGAGGGCTGGGTCGGCGTCGGCAGCCAGCTCGACGGCCTCGGCCATATCGGCGTCGAGCACGTCTACTACAACGGCAACAAGCTGGCTGATTTTGCCGATCCCACCGGGCTGAAGAAGCTCGGCGTCGAAAAGGTCCCGCCGATGGTGACGCGTGGCGTTCTGCTCGACATGGCCGCCTACTACAACACCGACGTGGTCAAGGAAGGCACCGCCTTTAACGTCAAGGAGATCGAGGAAGTCGCGAAGAAACAGAACGTCGAAATCCGCCAGGGCGACGTCGTGATCTTCCATACCGGCTGGCTCAGCCTGATCGGCAAGGACGACAAGCGCTTTGGCGCCGGCGAACCCGGTCTCGGCGTTGAGGGTGCCAAATATCTGACCGGCAAGGGTGTGGTGGCTGTCGGTGCCGACACTTGGGGTGTCGAAGCGGTCCCGTTCGAGACCAAGAATGTGTTCGAGGTGCACCAGATCCTGCTGACGATGAACGGCACCTACATTCTGGAGAACATGGACACCGCGGAATTGGCCAAGGACAAAGCCTATGAGTTCCTGTTCGTCCTCGGCCAGCCGCGCTTCAAAGGCGCCGTGCAGAGCATGATCAACCCGGTAGCGATCCGGTAAGACCACGCGGCGTGGCGTTCTTGCATGGATGCCACGTCGCGATCGGCTTTGCGCATGCAACGCACCGCGTGTTAAGCGGAGCTATGCCCGCCCCCATTCTCCCGTTGATCGACGCCGTAACCCACTGGCCCGAGCGCGGCGCCCTGATCGGCCTCGATCTCGGTACCAAGACCATCGGCGTCGCGGTGTCCGATCCCGACCGCCGTCTCGCGACCGGCGTCGAGACCATCCAGCGCAAGGCCTTCAGGGCGGACGCGACGCGGCTATTGGCGATATCTGGCGAGCGCAACGCGGTCGGCTTCGTGCTCGGCCTGCCCATCAACATGGACGGCAGCGAGGGGCCGCGCGCGCAATCGACCCGTGCCTTTGCCCGTAATTTTTCCAGTCTCACCGGGCTTGCCATTGCCTTGTGGGACGAGCGGCTTTCGACCGCAGCCGTCGAGCGCGAACTGATCGGCATGGACGTTTCCCGCGCGCGCCGCGCCGAGGTGATCGACGAGCACGCCGCGATCTTCATCCTGCAGGGTGCGCTGGACCGGCTCGCAAGACTGCGCAGGGATCGCTGAGCATGGCGGTCGTCATCGCGGCGCTGCTGCCGGTGTTCTTGCTGATCGTGCTCGGCTTCGTGCTGAAGCGGACGCTGATCCGCCCCGAGACGCAATGGCATGGGCTGGAACGACTGACCTATTACGTGCTGTTTCCGGTGCTGCTGGTACAGACGCTGGTCAAGGCCGACCTGAGCAAGGTGCCGGTCGCCGGCGTCGGCGGCGCGCTGCTGCTCTCCGTGCTCTTGATGTCGCTGCTGTGCCTTGCGCTACGGCCTTTGCTCGCCCGACTGTCGGTCGATGGCCCCGCCTTCACCTCGATCTTCCAGGGCGCCACCCGCTGGCAGACCTATGTGGCGCTCGCCGTCTCCGGCAATCTGTTCGGCGACCTCGGGCTGGCGCTGGCGTCCGTCGCCATGGTCGCCATCATCCCGCTGGTCAATGTGTTCAGCGTCTCCGTGCTTGCCCATTACGCTTCGCCGGAAAAGCGTTCGGTTGGCGCCATCGTCGCGACCGTGACGCTCAATCCCCTGATCTGGGCCTGCGTCATCGGGCTCGCGCTCAACGTCGCCCACATCCCGCTTCCAAAGCTCTGGCATGAGGTCGCCGATGCACTCGGACGTTCCTCGCTCGCCATCGGCCTCCTGGTGACGGGCGCCGGCCTGCACCTCGAAGGCATGTTCCGGCCGAGCCTCGCCGCCTCGGTCGCGCTGGTCCTCAAGCTCGTGCTGATGCCCGTGATCGCGGTCACGCTGGCGCTCTGGTTCGGACTGTCGGGTTCGAACCTCGCCATCGTGACGGCCTGCGCCGCTGTGCCGACATCCTCATCGGCTTACGTGCTGGCGCGCCAAATGGGCGGCGACGCACCGCTGTTGGCCCAGATCATCACGCTGCAGACCATTCTGGCGGCGGCTACGATGCCGATCGCAATTGCATTGGTTGCCTAACTCGTCATTGCAATGACGGAGAAACCTCTATCCCTGCCCCGCCAGCCAGAAGGTCTGTATCGTCGCCGCCAGATTGTTGATCCCGTGCAGCACGATCGTCAGCCAGGTAGAATTGGCGCGGTAGCGCAGATAGCCCAGCAGCAGCCCGATCGAAAACACCTCGCCGAAAAAGAACCAGTCGTACTGCAGATGCAGCGAAGTCCAGGCCAGCGACGACAGGAAGATGGCCCCGGCGACGCCGAGCCGCGATTCCGACCAGCCGCGGTAGAGAAACCCGCGCGCGAAGATCTCCTCCCACATCGGCGCGGCGACGGCAAACGCGATTACCAATAGCCACAGCGCGCCGTCGGCTTGCGCTGTTTTCAGGACCTCGCCCATGAAGCCCGGCGTCACCTCGCGCCCGAGCGCGCGCGACAGCAGGTCCCAGCCGCCGACGAGAATGACTAACGCAGCGAGGCCGACGAAGAAATTGCGCCATGAGGGCCAGCGCAGCGCCAGATAATCGGCAAACGGTATGCGCGTCGGACGGATCGCGATCCACGTCGCCAACAGCACGGCGGGCAATCCCAGGATTACCGAGAGCGAGATCGTCAGGCCGCCGCCGATGACACGGATCGCCTCGGCGATGTCGAACGATCCGCCCTGCCGCAGCACAAAATAGATGATGACCGAGAGTTGGCCGAGGAACATCGCGGCAAAGATGAACACGCCCCACAGCGTCGTGCCCCAGAATTTCCAGGCGCGTGGCGGCCGCTGATCTGGCATCGCTGGCGGGATAGCGGTGGGACTTGCGGTGGTGAGGGAATCCATCAATCACTTTCTCGATGTCGTCATGCCGAACCCGGCCATGACGGTGGGAAACATGTTCACGGCAGCGCGCGCTCCAGAAGGCCGCGGACATCGCCACTATCCAGATCGACCGCGCCGTACATGCCGGCGTGGTTGCCGGCAAGGCGCGTGGTTGCGAACAACTCAGCATGGTGCGGCGACACAGCATTGAGCGCCGCAGCAGCCGCGAGCAGCGCCAGTTTTTCGACCGCCAGCCGCGCCACACGCTCGCTGTCCGGCCGGTGGAACGCCTTGCCGATGAACGCGGTTGCTTCGCCCGCGCCCGGCAATCCGAGCGTCTCGCCGGTCAATTCATGCACGATGCTGGAGGCCGCTTCCGGCTCGCGCGACAGCGCGCGCAGCACGTCGAGGCACATCACATTGCCGGAACCTTCCCAGATCGCATTGACCGGCGACTCCCGGTAATGGCGCGCCAGAATGCCCTCCTCCACGTAGCCATTGCCGCCGAGGCACTCCATCGCCTCGTAGAGAAAGCCCGGCGCGCTCTTGCAGACCCAGTATTTGATGGCGGGCGTCAGCAGCCGCATATAAGCGGCCTCCTTGGCGTCGTCAGGTGCGCGGTCGAACGAACGGCACAGCCGCATCGCCAGTGCGACCGTGGCTTCGACATGCAGCGCCATGTCCGACAATACCGCCTGCATCAGCGGCTGATCGGCGAGATGTTTCTGGAACACACTGCGATGCCGTGCATGGTGCAGCGCATGCGCCAGGCCCGATCGCATCAGGCCGGCGGAGGCGATCGCACAATCCTGCCGCGTCAACTGCACCATCTGGATGATGGTGCGGATGCCCTTGCCTTCCTCGCCGATGCGCTCGGCATAGGCGCCGTGAAACTCGACTTCCGAGGAAGCATTGGAGCGGTTGCCGAGCTTGTCCTTCAGCCGCTGGAACCGGATCGCGTTGACCGAGCCGTCGGGGGTAAAGCGGGGCATGAAGAAGCACGTCAATCCCTGCTCGGCCTGCGCCAGCACCAGGAAGGCGTCGCACATCGGCGCCGACATGAACCATTTGTGTCCGGTGATGCGGTAGGCCTCCCCGTCGCGCTCCGCCCAGGTCATGTTGGAGCGGACGTCGGTGCCGCCCTGCTTCTCGGTCATGCCCATGCCGAGCGTCATGCCGCGTTTTGTCGGCCACGGCGCAAAGCTCGGGTCATAGGAACGCGTCGTGAGGACCGGCATCACGCTAGCCAAGAGGTCGGACTGTTCCGCTAGCGCAGCAACAGAGGCCCGTGTCATGGTGATCGGGCAGAGATGCCCGGTCTCGACCTGCGCGGCCATGTAGAATTTTGCTGCCCGTATCACCTCCGACGCCCCACCCGCCGGCTTGCCGTCGGCGGTCCAGGTCGAATTGTGTACGCCAGCATGCGCACTATGCGCCATCAGCTCGTGATACGCGGGGTGAAACTCGACCTCGTCGCGGCGATTGCCGCGTGAATCGAAGGTACGCAGTTTCGGCGTATTCTCGTTGGCAACGCGGCCGCGTTCCGCCATCGCCGCGGAACCCCAATGCTTGCCGAAGTCGGACAACTCGCCTTGCGCCGCCGCGCCGCCATTGGCGGCGACCGCATCGACCAGCGGCCGGTCCAGCGCATATAGATCGACGTCCTCGAACGGCGGCGACTGGTTGAAGACCTCGTGGGTCGAAAAACTTGCCTGGCTCATGGCTGATCCTGGAACCGTTAAATCACTTCCGCGGCGTGATCGGGAAATCATAGGCCTGCCCGCCCGCGCCCGGCAGCGAAAAGTGCCACCACTCCTTCGAATAGTTTACAAATCCTCGCCGCGCCATCACCAGGACCAGCTTCTGCCGCCAGCGGCGCTGATCCGCCGTGATGGATTTTGCTGATGTGTGCGACCTGACATCGGAACAATCGTAGCCGGTGCCCATGTCGACGCTGCCTTCCGGCGCGCGCAGGTTAACATTGGCAATGCAGTCGCCGTAGTCCTTGCTGGAATCGAAGGTGGCTGAATTATCGGCCTTCAGGTCAACCAATGTGAGATCGAGCGCGGCACCGGTGGAATGGCCGGAACGCTCGGCGATATAGCCCAGGCGGAACAGGTCGACCTTGCTGAACGAAGGATTGTAGCGCTTCTGCGCCGGTGTTTCGCGGCCATCGCGCGACCACGTCACCATGTCGGCCACCGCGCGCACCGGGCGGTAACAATCGAACATCTTCAGCGAAAGGCTCTGCAGCGCGAGTTCTTCCTGAACGCTCTTCAAGAGCGCACCTACCTCGCGCTTCACCACGCATTCGGCGGCCTGATAGCCCCGCAGCGGCCGGCCGACAAAATTGTTCGAGCCGGCGTAACGGATATCCTGGATGATGGTCGGATCGATATCGCGCAGATAGACGAAGCCGGCCGGGAGCTTTTGTGCGTGCGCGGAGGCGCTTGCGATGCAGCCCGCGACCGTTACCGCCGCGAGAACCGTCCGTCTGAAAGCCTTCGTGAACCGCGCCGCCCGGATCACGGCGCCCGCTCCGAATTGACCACCAGTTTCGTGATCGCAGTGTCCGTGTATTTGTTACCGGCCCAGACGTCGTCGATGATGAATTTCACCCAGTACGCCTTCACCGGCCTGGGCAGCGTCAGCATTTCCGAGCCGAGGCTATCGCGCAGCGTAAACGTCTCTGTTTCGCCTTGCGAGAACACCACGCGCAACCGGCGCACCCGGTTGTTCTTCCGGAAGATATCGTTGTTCTTCTGGTAGCCGTTCCGGACCTTGATGGACTTCACCAGACGCATGGCGTCGAACTCGATCGTGATCCACTCGCCGATCCCATTGCCGTCCCTGCCCTCCACCCATGCCGCGCCTGCGGAAGCGTTGAACAGATTCTGCGCGCCGTACGCATTGTCGAACTGCGGCTTCAGTACCGAACTGACGCAATAGGTTTCGTAGCCGTTGCGCGCGCAGCTTTCGCCGGGCGCTCCCGGCCGCGACGGGCGCACCGCGCGCTCGGATTCAGGGGCGACATTCGCGAGCTTGGTGGCAGGTCTCTCAATGCGACCACTGCCCGGCTGCCCGGCCAGATAGATGCGCCCGCCAAGCGTCTGATCGTAATAGGCCGGCGTCTGCTCGTGCGGCGCGGGCTGACCGCGCTCATCGGTTGCTTTCAGCGCCAGCTCGGCGACGCGTTCGCGCACTTCGACGGCGAGATCGCCGAGATGGAGGTCCGCCCGTTTCAATTGCTCGGCGAAGATCCGGGTGAACACCGAATTGTGAGCGGCGTCGTTGCCGCCGAGGCGATCCAGCGCGGTCTGGCCGATGCCGGCGGAATACAGCGTGAAGATGCCGCGCGCCGGCTTGGCATCGGCCAGCCCCCGCGTGTTGCCGATCGAGCGGCCGGCGGCACGCGGGAACGGATTGTCGCGGCAGGCATCGATCACCAGCAGCGCGACGCGGACCGATCGCGCCTGCAGTTCCGCGATCAGATCGGGCTCGGCGAGCGAAGCGCCGCGCACGCGAGCTTCCGCGCCCTCGGTGACGGCCGGCACATCGCTCGGGATCAGATAATTGACGCCACCGATTGCCACGCCATGTCCGGCGAAGAACAACGCGGCGGTGTCGCCCGGCTGCAGGCGCGCGGTGAACTCGGCCAGCTTGTCGATCATCGCCTGGCGGCCCAGGTTGGTGCCAACGATGACCTCGAAACCCAGCGATCGCAGCGTGCCCGCGATAGTGGTGGCGTCTTTAACCGCTTTCCTGAGTTGCCGGTCGGCGGGCAGATTTGGATAGAGATCGTTGCCGATGGCGAGCGCGACGCGTTTCTCAGCCATGGCTACCGTGGCCGACAGGCATGCGACGGCTATCAGCAGCGTCCGCGACGCGATCCGAACGAATTGAACGAAATGCCCCACGTTTTGCCCAGCCTGATGCACTGTGCGCCATCCTAGCTGAATCGCTCGCCGGGTCCTACCATCCGGCCGCTTACCGTGCCGCTGAAGCCCTAGTGGATAAGTCCGCACCTCGGATTTGAGACTTGCCCTGCCTGGCATCTCTGCCTATAGCTCTGGCTTTAATGACCCCTGCATCGAAATCGACCTTCGTCCTCGGACACCGGCATCTGCTGGGAATCGAGGGGCTTTCCGCTGCCGACATTACCGGCCTGCTCGACCTTTCCGAGGAATATGTCGAGCTCAACCGCCAGGTGGACAAAAAGCGCACCTCCTTGCGCGGTCGCACCCAGGTGAACCTGTTTTTCGAGGCGTCCACCCGAACCCAATCCTCGTTCGAACTGGCGGGAAAACGGCTGGGCGCCGACGTCATGAACATGTCGGTGTCCTCGTCCTCGATCCGCAAGGGCGAGACGCTGATGGACACCGCTGTGACGCTCAACGCCATGCACCCGGATATCCTGGTGGTGCGGCACCACGCCTCCGGCGCGGTGGAACTTCTGGCGCGCAAGGTCGACGGTTCCGTGATCAATGCCGGCGACGGCGCGCACGAGCATCCGACCCAGGCGCTGCTGGACGCGCTGACCATCCGCCGGAATAAAGGCCGGCTGGAAGGCCTCGTGATCGCAATCTGCGGCGACGTCATGCATTCCCGCGTGGCACGCTCCAATATCCTCCTGCTCAACACCATGGGCGCGCGCGTTCGCGTCGTCGCTCCCTCCACGCTGCTGCCGCGCGGCATCGAACGGATGGGCGTCGAGGTCGCGCGCGACATGCGCGAAGGCCTCAACGGTGCCGATATCGTGATGATGCTGCGGCTGCAGCGCGAGCGTATGAACGGCTCCTTCGTGCCGTCGTCGGGCGAATACTTCCACTATTTCGGTCTCGACCAGAAGAAGCTCGCTTACGCCAAGCCGGACGCGCTGGTGATGCATCCGGGACCGATGAACCGCGGCGTGGAGATCGATTCGATCGTGGCCGACGGCGCGCAATCGCTGATCCGTGAACAGGTAGAAATGGGAGTGGCAGTGCGGATGGCGGTGCTTGAAGCGCTCGCCCGCAACCTGCCGAACGCGTAAACCATGCTGACCGACCGCCGCCCGATCCTGCTTGCGAATGCCCGCGTCGTCGATCCCTCGAGGGATTTCGATGGCCCCGGCGACGTCCTGATTGCCGACGGAACGATCCGTGATTCCAGACGCGGCATTGGCGCCGCCGGCGTGCCCGAGGGCACCGACATCGTCAATTGCGCCGGCAAGATCGTCGCCCCCGGGCTGATCGACATGCGCGCCTTTGTCGGCGAACCCGGCGCCAGCCATCGCGAAACCTTTGCCTCCGCGAGCCAGGCGGCGGCCGCCGGCGGCATCACCACCATCATCTGCCAGCCGGACACCTCGCCCGTCATCGACAATTCGGCAACCGTCGACTTCGTGCTGCGCCGCGCCCGCGACACCGCGATTGTCAACATCCACCCGATGGCAGCGCTGACCAAGGGGCTGGGCGGTGCGGAGATGACCGAGATCGGCCTCCTGAAGGCCGCCGGCGCGGTCGCCTTCACCGATGGAGACAAGAGCGTCACCAACGCGCAGGTGATGCGCCGGGCGCTGACCTATGCGCGTGATTTCGACGCGCTGATCGTGCACCACACCGAGGATCCCGATCTGGTCGGCGAAGGCGTGATGAATGAGGGCGAGTTCGCCGCGCGTCTTGGGCTCATCGGCATTCCCAACGCCGCCGAGGCGGTGATGCTCGAACGCGACATGCGTCTCGTGGCGCTGACCGGCGGGCGCTATCATGCGGCCTCGCTATCGTCGATGGAGTCGCTGGAAATCCTCAAGCGCGCGCGCGACGCCGGTCTCGACGTCAGCGCTTCGGTGTCGATCAACCATGTCACGCTGAACGAAAACGACATCGGCCCCTATCGTACCTTCCTGAAGCTGTCGCCGCCGCTGCGCACCGAAGAGGATCGCCTCGCCCTGGTCGCGGCGGTCGCCTCCGGCCTGGTCGACGTCGTGATGTCCGATCACAATCCGCAGGACGTCGAGGTCAAGCGGCTGCCGTTCGCGGAAGCCGCCGCCGGCGCGGTCGGGCTGCAGACCATGCTGCCGGCGGCGCTGCGCCTGATCCACAACGGCGAAATGGACTTCAAGACGCTGATCCGGGCGATGTCGACCCGCCCTGCGGAGCTTCTCGGCCTGCCCGGCGGCTCGCTGCGGGCGGGTTCCCCGGCGGACGTGATCGTCATCGACCCCGATACGCCCTGGGTACTCGATCCCGCCGACCTCAAATCGCAGTGCAAGAACACTCCGTTCGACGAAGCCCGCTTCTCGGGGCGCGTCGTGCGTACTATCGTGGGCGGGCGGACGGTCTATGAACACGTCTGATTCGTCCGAACCAGCCCGCGCGGAGTAACGGCGATGTCACCTGAAGTATGGCTGCCGTTGGCGTTCATCCTCGGCTATCTGCTGGGCTCGATTCCCTTCGGGGTGGTGCTGACCACAGTCGCGGGCACGCAGGACCTGCGCTCTATCGGCTCCGGCAACATCGGTGCCACCAACGTATTGCGCACCGGGCGCAAGGGCCTGGCCGCTGCGACGCTGATCGGCGACATGCTCAAGGGCACGGTTGCGGTGATGATCGCAGGCTATTTCGGCGGCGCCGATGCGGCGATGCTGGGCGCGCTCGGCGCCTTCCTCGGCCACCTCTTCCCGGTCTGGCTCAAATTCAACGGCGGCAAAGGAGTCGCCACCTATATCGGCGTGCTGATCGGCCTGTTCTGGCCGGCCGCCGTGATGTTTTGCCTGATCTGGTTGGCCACCGCCGTCACCACGCGCTATTCGTCACTGTCGGCACTGGTCGCAGCGTTCGTCACGCCGCTGTTCCTGTGGTGGTTCGGCCACCCCGCGCTGGCCTCGCTGTTCGTCGGGCTGACGCTGCTGCTGTTCTGGAAGCACAGCGAGAACATCAAGCGCTTGCAGTCCGGGACCGAAGGGCGCATCGGGGCAAAGTAGGCGTATTGCCGTTGGGGCGGATTAGCGCAGCGCAATCCGCCGATTGGACCAGATGATTTGGCGGATTACGCTGCGCTAATCCGCCCTGCGAGAGCTTGCTCCACAAATCGCGCCGCCGCGAGTGCTTGGGCATCAGCGCCGTATCTCGCAATCACCTGCACGCCCACCGGCAAATTGATTTCCGCCACAAGCGCCGGAACGTTGACGCAGGGCACGCCCATCAGGGTCCACACCCGATTATAACGGGCGTCGCCGGTCGAGCCCAGTCCCTTGGGCGCCACGCCAGGCGCCGACAAGGTCAGCAGCACTTCGACACCGTCAAACACCTTTTCCAGCGCCTGTCTGGCGCGGGTCGCTACTGCAATCGCTTCGTCATACGCGAAGGATGTTGTGTCCCTGCTCCCGTCCAGCTTGGCCCGCAAGAGCGGCGCCATTGCATCGTAATGTTCACGGTATTCCCAGGCGAGCGCCCGATGCGCCTCGAACTCCTGCACGACCGGTTGCGCACGCCACGCCTCGGCAACATTTTTGGGCAAGGCCAATGCGCGCACCGTGGCACCGGCTTTCTCCACCGCCCGCCTCGCAATCCGCAACGCCGCCTCGCCTGATGCTTCCGGCGCGCCGGCGAAATCCTGGGTCACGACGCCGATGCGCGGTGTTGAAATCGTCGGCGGAAGAAGCAATTCGGGCCGGCCGGTCATTGCGGACAACCCGCGCGCGACATCATCGACACCGGCCGCGAACAGCCCGACCGTATCGAGCGTCCACGAGAAGCATTTGACGCCGACGGTCGGCAGCAAGTGGTAGGACGGTTTGATCGCGGCGACACCACAAAACGAGGCCGGCCGGATCACCGAACCGCCGGTTTGCGTTCCCAGCGCCAGCGGGACCATGCCGGCCGCCACCGCGGCGGCCGAGCCAGATGACGATCCGCCGGGTGTATGACCCTTGTTGTGCGGATTGAACGTCGGCGTCGGATCTACGGAGGCGAATGCCGTCGTCGTGGTCTTGCCGATGATGCTAGCGCCTGCCTGCTTCAGCATCATCACGACGGCTGCGTCGCCGCGCGGCCGATATCCCCGGTAGATCGGCGAGCCCATTTCGGTCGGAAAATCCGCCGTATCAATGATGTCCTTGATGCCGACCGCAATGCCGCGCAGCGGTCCGTCGCTTGCCGCTCGCAGATTTTCGGCACGGCAGACGAAAGCGCCGATGGTCTTGTCCTGTGCGGTGATGGCTTCCAGCGACTGCGCGATGGAGTCGTCGGCAGAAAGATCACCGGCATCGATACGGCGCTGGAGTTTGGCGAGAGAGATCATCGGGGGCTTCCTGCAATGGCGAGGCAAGTTACGGAGCGCGCCGGCCCTGAGCAAGCGGGAGAGCCCGCGATCCGAAAACAGGTTGATTGCAATCTCAGGTTGGGCAAAGCTGTGTCCGCATGCATGACCGGACGCCACAAACCCTTCACCTCACCGACGCCGAGCGGATCGACCGGCTGCGGCTGATCCGCAGCGACAATGTCGGCCCGCGCACCTTCAACTCGCTGCTCGGCCATTTCGGCAATGCGCGCGCGGCGCTGGAGCGGCTGCCCGATCTGGCGCGGCGTGGCGGAGCTGCGCGTTCGGGGCGCATCTGCAGCGAGGAGGAAGCGCGGGCCGAGATCGCCGGAGCGAACAGGATCGGCGTCTCGCTGCTTGCGCCGGGCGAAGCCGCCTATCCGCCGCGGCTGGCGACGCTCGACGATCCGCCGCCGCTGCTCGGCGTGCGCGGCGCACCCGACGCTCTGATGCGGCCGATGATCGCGATCGTCGGCTCGCGCAACGCTTCCGGCGCCGGACTGAAATTCGCCGGCCAACTGGCGCGCGACCTCGGCGACGCCGGCTTTGTCATCATATCCGGGCTGGCGCGCGGCATCGATCAGGCCGCGCATCGCGCGACCATCCAAAGCGGCACGATCGCGGTGCTGGCCGGTGGCCACGACCGGATCTATCCGCCGGAGCATGAGGATTTGCTCGCCGCCCTGCTCGAGCATGGCGGTGCGATTTCCGAAATGCCGCTCGGCCATGTGCCGCGCGCCCGCGACTTTCCACGCCGCAACCGCCTGATCTCGGGCGCCTCGCTCGGCGTCGTCGTGATCGAGGCCGCGCATCGGTCGGGATCGCTGATCACGGCGCGGATGGCCGCCGAACAGGGCCGTGAAGTGTTCGCAGTACCGGGCTCGCCGCTCGATCCGCGCGCCGCCGGGACAAATGACCTGATCAAGCAGGGCGCGGCGCTGGTCACCGAAGCCAGCGACGTCATCAACGCCATTCAGCCGATCCTGGAGCGACCGGTCATGCTAGAGGCACGCGAGGACGACGAGCCGCTCGACTTCGATACCGATCCACGCGAACGCGAGCGCATCGTTGCGTTGCTGGGGCCGAGCCCGGTCAGCCTCGACGATCTGATCCGGATGTCGGGCCTCTCGCCCACCATCGTTCGCACGGTGTTGCTCGAACTCGAACTGGCCGGACGGCTGGAGCGTCACGGCGGCGGGCTGGTGTCGCTGATCTAATCACGCATTGTCATTGCGCGCGTCGAACTTCATCCGCGCGCGCTGGATCTCCGGTTGATGCTCGATTGCCCACGTGCCGAGCGCCTTCACTGGCGCGGATAGACCACGCCCCAGATCGGTCAATTCGTAATCGACGCGCGGCGGAATGGTTGGAAATACCGTTCGCGTTACGAGACCATCCCGTTCGAGCCCGCGCAGCGTCAGCGTCAGCATGCGCTGCGAGATGCCACCGATCATGCGCTTGATCTCGTTGAAACGCTTCGGCCCATCGCCAAGCATCATGATCACGAACACGCTCCATTTGTCGCCGACCCGCGCCAACACAGAGGCCGCGCCGCGGCAGTCACTGTCGAGGTGAGGACCGGCTGGCAGGGCAGGCACATTTTTGTGCTCGGGTCTCATGGGTGTGCTCGGGTGTAAAAAATGTGCGTTCTTGCGGGACCTTACGACAGTCACTCATATAGCGCCAGTTACAAACGTATACCAAGGGTGACCCCTCATGAAGCTTCTGCATCTCGATTCCAGCGTTCTCGGCCCCCACTCCGTCAGCCGCCAGGTTTCCGCCGCCATCGTCGATCGCCTGCGCCAATCCACCCCCGGCCTCGACGTCAGCTACCGCGATCTCGCGCTGACGCCGCTGGCGCATCTCACCGGTTCACACCTCGCCGCTAGCCAGGGAGCGGCCCCGGAAGCTGCATTGCGAGAGGACATCGCCGCCGGTCAGGCGGTGCTGGAAGAGTTTCTGGCGGCCGACGTCGTCGTGATCGGCGCGCCAATGTACAATTTCACGATCCCAAGCCAGCTCAAGGCCTGGATCGACCGCATCCTGGTCGCGGGCAAGACGTTCAAGTACGACGCGCAAGGTGTCCATGGATTGGCCGGCAACAAGCGCGTCATCGTGGCGATTTCACGCGGCGGGTTTTATGGCCCGGGCGCGCCGACCGCGCTCGGCGAACATCTCGAAACCTATTTGCGCTGGGTGTTCGGCTTCATCGGCATCAAGAATCCGGAATTCATTTCCGCCGACGGCATTCAGGTCGGTCAGGAGCACCGCGAAAAAGCCGTGGCCGGCGCGCTGAAGGCGGCAAGCGACCTGCGCGCGGCCTAGTGAGAACGAGAGCGGTTGCCGCCGCCATGCGCGACGGCAGCCGTTCAATCAGAAGACACCGTTGATACGGAGGATAACGACGATCAGGGAAGCCAGTAGGCCGACACCGGAAAACAGCGCGACGGAAACAAGTTGGGCGGTGTCCGAATTCTGCGACGCCGACGAAGATACGCCAGCGGTTTTCGGCATGACTGCCCTCCCGTTCTTCGGTTGGCAAAACTCCTGCTCCCGAAATGTCCAGCAACTGTCGTTGGTATTCAATGGGTGTTCTGGCTCAGCGCCAATACGCCGCAGGTGCCAGAACCGCCGGCGCGAAGGAGATCACGTCATCAGACCGCCGATCGCCTTGGATCATTGCCGGAAACTACCCTACCCCCGATAGATTGGCGCACCGCTCGGCGAGGCCGTGGCGCCGCCATCGACGAACAATTCCTGGCCCTGAACATGGGCGGAATCGTCTGACGCCAGAAACAGCACCGTCTTGGAAATATGCTCGGGTTCGCCGATCCGGCCGAGTGGCGTCGACAGCGCGATGCGCTTTTCAAACGCCTTTTCGGCTTCCGGCGTGGCGATCGCCGCCCCCCATATCGGGGTGCGAATCGCACCGGGCGCCACCACGTTGACGCGGATGCCGCGCGGCGACAATTCCGACGCCATGATCCGCGCCATCGCGCGCACGCCGGCCTTGGCCGCGCCATAGGCCGAATAGCCGGGAATGCCGAGCACCGAGATCACCGAGCCGCTGAGAATGATCGAGGCGTTGTCGTTGAGATGCGGCAGCGCCGATTGCACGGTGAAGAACACGCCGGTCAGGTTGGTGCTGATGACCTTCTCGAACGCCTCGAGGGTTGAGTCGCCAAGCGGCGTGCCGCCGGCGATGCCGGCATTGGCGAACAGGATGTCGTACTTGCCGAACTTTTCGGCCCCCTTCCCGATCGCAGCTTCGGTCGCCGCGATGTCGGTGGCGTCAGCCGCGATCGCCAACGCGTTTGGGCCCAACTCCTTCGCCGCAGCCGCGAGCGTCGCCTGATTTCGTCCGGTGATGACGACCCGGGCACCTTCGGCCACGAACAGTTTTGCGGTCGCGAGACCGATGCCGCTGTTGCCGCCCGTGATCAACGCCGTCTTGTTCGCGAGCCTCATGACATGTCCCTGATGGTTGCATCATTAAACTAGATTGCCTACGGCATCTGGTTTAATATTGCAACCACACAAGACCGTGATCGGTCCTGTTCGATGGAGCCACCCATGGTGAAACGGACCAGCTTTGAGCACGACGATTGCCCGATCGCGCGCTCGCTGGATGCGATCGGCGACTGGTGGTCGATGCTGATCATTCGCGAGGCGCTGTTTGGCATCAGCCGCTTCAGCGAATTCCAGAAGAGACTGGGCCTCGCCAAGAACATCCTCACGGTGCGGCTGCGGGCGCTGATCAATCAGGGCATTCTGAAAACTGCGCCCGCTTCCGACGGCAGTGCCTATCAGGAATATCTGCTGACGCCGAAGGGCCGCGGCGTCTTCCCCATCCTGGTCGCCCTGCGGCAGTGGAGCGAGGAATTCGACGAGCACCCGGAAGAGATCGCCACCATCCTGGTCGACAAGGAAAAAGGTAAGCCGGTTCGCAAGCTCGAACTCTATTCGCAGGACGGGCGGTTATTGGGTGCGGGAGATACGGCGTTGAAGCCACGGCCGGCGGGAAAGCAAGGCCGGCGGGTTACAGCGTAGCCGACTTCTTCTCCTCTCCCCGCGAGAGGGGAAAGGGAGAATGCTCCGCAGGAGGCTGCCCTCGGTTCGAATTCTCACGACAGCTTGCGTTTGCTGCGGGTCCGCAACCGCTCTTCCGCCTCGAGTTGCGCCATGCCCAGCAAATGGCTCAGCACCTCGAGCCGATGGCGCTCGGCGAGCTTGACCAATTCGGCAACGGTTTCCGCAATGAAGGCCACGGCCTCGTCGGGGCCGCCCTCCTCACCTCGTTCTGGTTCTTCGGTTGGCGATTCCGGTTTCTTGCCCGAAGTCTTCCGCTTCCGGCCGCCCGCAGCTTTGCTCAAAAAACTTGCATCCCAATGACACATAGTATTGCCCAGAAATAACCCCTTTGGTACCGCAACTCTAGGGCGTATTTCGCAACTCCTCAGATATAAGTGGACATCAAACGGTTCCCTGGCGGCATTTGCCGATTTGACAGGGGGCGCCTCACCACCCATGTTCGGGTCCAATCGGTGGGCCGCGAGTCTCGCGGAACCCGCCTTTATCTTTTCCCGTAAGCCATTGGAATGACATGAATATCGTCATCGTGGAGTCGCCGGCGAAAGCCAAGACGATCAATAAGTATTTGGGCGCCTCCTACGAGGTTCTGGCCTCGTTCGGCCATGTCCGCGACCTTCCCGCCAAGAACGGTTCAGTCGACCCGGACGCCAATTTTCAGATGATCTGGGAGGTCGATCCCAAGGCGGCCGGCCGGCTCAACGACATCGCCAAGGCGCTGAAGGGCGCCAGCCGACTGATTCTCGCGACCGACCCCGATCGCGAGGGCGAAGCGATCTCCTGGCACGTGCTGGAGGTGATGAAGGAGAAACGTGCGCTGAAGGATCAGAAGATCGAGCGCGTGGTGTTCAACGCCATCACCAAGCAAGCGGTGACCGATGCGATGAAGGCGCCGCGCCAGATCGATGGCGCGCTGGTCGACGCCTATATGGCGCGCCGTGCGCTGGACTATCTGGTCGGCTTCACGCTCTCACCCGTGTTGTGGCGCAAGCTGCCGGGCGCGCGCTCGGCCGGCCGCGTGCAGTCGGTCGCGCTGCGGCTGGTCTGCGACCGCGAACTCGAAATCGAAAAATTCGTCCCGCGTGAATACTGGTCGCTGGTCGCGACCCTGACCACGCCGCGCGGCGACAGCTTTGAGGCGCGCCTCGTCGGCGCCGACGGCAAGAAGATCCAGCGGCTCGACATCGGCTCCGGCGCCGAAGCCGAAGACCTCAAGAAGGCCATTGAAGCGGCGAACTTCACGGTTTCGACCGTCGAAGCCAAGCCCGCGCGCCGCAATCCGCAGGCGCCCTTCACGACCTCGACATTGCAGCAGGAAGCCAGTCGCAAGCTCGGCTTTGCGCCGGCGCACACCATGCGGATCGCGCAGCGGCTCTACGAAGGCATCGATATCGGCGGCGAGACCACAGGCCTCATCACCTATATGCGAACCGACGGCGTGCAGATCGACGGCTCGGCGATCACCCAGGCCCGCAAGGTGATCGGCGAGGATTACGGCAACGCCTATGTGCCCGACGCGCCGCGCCAGTACCAGACCAAGGCCAAGAACGCGCAGGAAGCGCACGAAGCGATCCGCCCGACCGATCTGTCGCGCCGGCCCGCCGAGATGCGCCGCCGCCTCGACCCCGATCAGGCGAAACTCTATGAGCTGATCTGGATCCGCACCATTGCGAGCCAGATGGAATCGGCCGAACTCGAACGCACCACCGTTGATATCGCGGCCAAGGCCGGCTCTCGCGTATTGGAGCTGCGCGCTTCGGGCCAGGTCATCAAGTTCGACGGCTTCCTCGCGCTCTACCAGGAAGGTCGCGACGACGAGGAAGACGAGGATTCGCGCCGCCTCCCCGCGATGAGCGAAGGCGAAGCCTTGAAGCGGCAGGCGCTTGCCGTCACCCAGCATTTCACCGAGCCGCCGCCGCGCTTCTCCGAGGCCTCGCTGGTCAAGCGAATGGAAGAGCTCGGCATCGGCCGTCCCTCGACCTACGCCTCGATCCTGCAGGTCCTGAAGGACCGCGGCTACGTCAAGCTGGAAAAGAAGCGGCTGCATGGCGAGGACAAGGGCCGCGTCGTGGTCGCGTTCCTCGAAAACTTCTTCTCGCGCTATGTGGAGTATGACTTCACCGCCGCGCTGGAAGAGCAGCTCGACCGCATCTCCAACAACGAGATTTCCTGGCAGCAGGTGCTGCAGGATTTCTGGACCGGCTTCATCGGGGCGGTCAACGACATCAAGGATCTGCGTGTCGCCGAGGTGCTGGATGCACTCGACGACATGCTGGGGCCGCACATCTACCCCGCCCGCGCCGATGGCGGCGACATCAGACAGTGCCCGACCTGCGGCACGGGACGGCTGAACCTCAAGGCTGGAAAGTTTGGCGCCTTCGTCGGCTGCTCGAATTATCCGGAATGCCGCTACACCCGTCCGCTGGCCGCCGACTCGGAGGCGAGCGCCGACCGCGTGCTCGGCAAGGACCCCGAAACCGATCTTGACGTGACGGTGAAAGCCGGACGCTTCGGCCCCTACATCCAGCTCGGCGAGCAGAAGGACTATCCCGAAGACGAAAAGCCCAAGCGCGCCGGCATTCCGAAAAACATGTCGCCCGGCGACATGGAGCTGGAACTGGCATTGAAGCTCTTATCGCTGCCGCGTGAAATTGGAAAACATCCGGAAACCGGCCAGCCGATCACCGCCGGCATCGGCCGCTTCGGTCCGTTCGTGCGTCACGAGAAGACCTATGCGAGCCTTGAAGCCGGCGACGAGGTGTTCGACATCGGCCTTAACCGCGCGGTGACGCTGATCGCAGAAAAGATCGCAAAAGGTCCGAGCGGCCGTCGCTTCGGCGCCGATCCCGGCAAGCCGCTCGGCGAGCATCCGAGCCTTGGCGGCGTGGCAGTCAAGAACGGCCGCTATGGCGCCTATGTCACCGCCGGCGGCGTCAACGCCACGATCCCGAGCGACAAGACGCCGGAGACGATCACGCTGGCCGAAGCCATCGCATTGATCGACGAGCGCGCCGCCAAGGGCGGCGGCAAGCCGAAACGCGCCGCGAAAAAGGCCGCGCCGAAGAAGGCCGCCGCCAAGACTGCGAGCAAGACTGCCACCAAGGCTGCCGATCCTGATGCGCCAAAACCTGCCAAGAAGGCAGCATCGAAGAAAGCTGCCGCGAAGCCGAAATCGGATGCCGTGAGCAAGGCGCGTGCGCCGGTCGCGTCCGCCGCCAAGACATCGGCGGCGAAGCCCACTGCACCCAAGACGCCCGCGAAGAAGAGCGCGGGCAAGGCGCGGGGATAAGTGAAGAGAAAACACGACCATGGCTTTCCGGCCCGGGACGCCATCGTCGCCTTTATTCGTGCGCATCCTGGCAAGATCGGCACGCGGGAAATCGCCCGCGAGTTCGGCCTGAAGAATGCTGACCGCGCCGAGCTGAAACGTATCCTGCGCGACCTCGCCGACGAAGGCGCCATCGCCAGACGCGGCCGGAAAATCCACGAGACGGCTCTCCTGCCCCCGACCGTGATCGCCGACATCACGGGGCGCGACACCGACGGCGAACTGCTCGCCACTCCCACCGAATGGGACACGGAACAGAGCGGCCCCGCGCCGAAGATCCGTATCCACGTCCCGCGCCGTCTGCAACCCGGCACTGCAGCGGGTGTCGGCGACCGAGCCCTGTTGCGGATCGAGAAGGCCGATGATGGCGAAGGCGCCCCCTATCGCGGGCGCATCATCAAGATCATCGATCAGGCCCGCACGCGCGTGCTCGGCATCTTCCGCAAACTGCCTGGTGGCGGCGGCCTGCTCGTTCCCGTCGACAAGAAGCAGGCCGGGCGCGAATTGAATATCGCGCCATCGGACACCGCGGGCGCCGAGGATGGCGACCTCATTAGCGTCGATCTGGTGCGCTCGCGCGGCTATGGCCTCGCCTCGGGCAAGGTGAAGGAGCGGCTCGGCTCGCTGTCGAGCGAAAAGGCGATCAGCCTGATCGCGATCCATGCCCACGAAATCCCGCAAGCCTTCTCGCCTTCTGCGTTGCGCGAGGCCGAGGCCGCCGAGCCTGCGACGCTGAAGGGACGCGAGGACTGGCGCGAGCTGCCGCTCGTCACCATCGATCCGCCGGACGCGAAGGATCATGACGACGCGGTGCATGCCGCGCCCGATCCCGATCCGAACAACAAGGGCGGCTACATCGTCCACGTCGCGATTGCCGACGTCGCCTTCTATGTGCGGCCGGGCTCGGCGCTGGACCGCGAAGCGGTGACGCGCGGCAATTCGGTGTATTTTCCGGACCGCGTGGTGCCGATGCTGCCCGAGCGCATCTCCAACGATCTCTGTTCGCTGGTGCCGGGCGAAGCGCGCGGCGCGCTCGCGGTGCGGCTCGTCATCGGATCCGACGGCCGCAAGCGGTCGCACAGCTTTCATCGCGTGCTGATGCGCTCGGCTGCAAAGCTGCACTACGCGCAGGCGCAGGCCGCGATCGATGGACGCCCCGACGACACAACAGGCCCGCTTCTGGGACCGATCCTGAATCCGCTCTACGCGGCCTATGCGCTTGTAAAACTCGCGCGCGACGAGCGCGATCCGCTCGATCTCGATCTGCCCGAGCGAAAAATCCTGCTCAAGCCCGACGGCACCGTCGATCGCGTCATCGTGCCGGAGCGTCTCGATGCGCACCGTTTGATCGAGGAATTCATGATCCTCGCCAACGTCGCCGCGGCCGAAACGCTTGAAAAAAAGGCGTTGCCGCTTATCTATCGTGTGCATGACGAACCGACCCTGGAGAAGGTTCATAATCTCCAGGAATTCCTGAAAACGCTCGACCTGCCGTTTGCGAAGACCGGTGCGCTACGCCCCTCGCTGTTCAATCGGGTGCTGGGCCAGGTCCGCGGCGAGGACTACGAGCCGCTGGTCAACGAGGTGGTGCTGCGCTCGCAGGCCCAGGCGGAATACTCGGCGGAGAATTACGGCCATTTCGGCCTCAACCTGCGCCGCTACGCGCACTTCACTTCACCGATCAGGCGATATGCCGATCTGATCGTGCATCGCGCGCTGATCCGCGCGCTCGGTCTCGGTGAAGGCGCGTTGCCGGAGAGCGAGACGCTGGAAACGCTGAGCGAGGTCGCGGCGCAGATTTCGCTCACCGAGCGGCGCGCCATGAAGGCCGAACGCGAGACCGCCGACCGGCTGATCGCGCATTTTCTCGCCGACCGTATCGGCGCAACGTTTCAGGGCCGTATCTCGGGCGTGACGCGCGCCGGCCTGTTTGTGAAGCTATCGGATACCGGCGCCGACGGGCTGATCCCGATCCGCACGCTCGGCACCGAATACTACAATTACGACGAGACGCGTCACGCGCTCGTCGGCTCACGCAGCGGTGCCATGCACCGATTGGGTGACGTTGTCGACGTGCGTCTGGTAGAAGCGGCACCGGTAGCCGGCGCGTTGCGGTTCGAGTTGTTGTCGGAAGGTCAGGTCATTCCGCGCGGCAGAAAACGCGACGGCGCGAAAGCATCGACAAAGCCGTCGAAATCGCATCCGGGCCGCAGCCCTCGCGACAAGGTTCGCAAGCCCCTCAAGGGCAAGTCGGGCAAAGCCAAGTCCGGCAAATCGAAGAAAGGCAAGTCATGGAAACGGTGAGCACCGCGACGACATGGACCCGGGAAACCGCGCAGGCCGAGAAGCGCGACCTCTGGACCGCGATGAAGCGCGGCTTCCGTTGCCGTTGTCCGCGTTGCGGCGAAGGCAAGATGTTTCGCGCTTTCCTGAAGACTGCGGATAATTGCTCGAAGTGCGGACTCGATTTTACCCCGCACCGCGCCGACGACCTGCCGGCCTACCTCGTCATCGTCATCGTCGGCCACATCGTGGTACCGGCGGCGCTGTGGATCGAGACCAACTATTCGCCCGCGGTGTGGCTGCAACTGGCGATGTATCTGCCGGCGACGCTCGTCTCCTCGCTCGTGCTGTTGCAGCCGATCAAGGGCGCGGTGGTCGGCATCCAATGGGCGCTGCGCATGCATGGCTTTGACGAAAATGCCCCTAGCGACATCCCGCCGGTCTAGCTAAACCGGGACAACAAGAGCACGAAAATGGGGATGGGATGAACGACGCCGCGACCGCTGTAAGAGAAGAAAAAGAAGCCGATCATCATCCTTATTTCCGGCCCAAGGATGCAGCCACGCTGATCCTGATCGACCGCTCCGGCGACAAACCGAAGGTGCTGGTCGGCAAGCGCCACGACAAGGTGGTGTTCATGCCGGGCAAATATGTTTTCCCTGGAGGCCGCGTCGACAAGTCGGACAACCGCATCCCCGTCGCCGCTCCGATTTCTCCGGAGCTCGAGGCCAACCTGCTGAAAGGCAGTCCCAAGATCGCACCTTCGCGGGCGCGGGCGCTGGCGGTTGCCGCGATCCGCGAGGCCTGCGAGGAAACCGGCCTTTGCCTCGGATGCAAGGTCGACGAGCCGGTGAAGCTCGACGGTGCCTGGAAGCCGTTTGCGGAAGCAGGCCTGCTGCCCGATCCGTCCGGCCTCTTCCTGATCGCGCGCGCGATCACCCCGCCCGGCCGCGTCCGCCGCTTTGATACGCGGTTCTTCACGGCCGACGCGTCGGCCATCGCCCACCGCGTCGAAGGCGTGATCCACGCGGATGCCGAACTGGTGGAGTTGGTCTGGGTAGAGATCGGCTCGCAGCCGCTGGCCGACGCGCATGCCATGACCAAGAACGTGCTCGCCGAACTCGACCGCCGCCTTGCGACCGGGCCCTTGCGCCACGACGCGCCGGTGCCGTTCTTCCACTTCTACGGCGGCAAGATGCAGAAGGACGTGCTGGGGGCGTAGAGTGTCCCCGCTCCCTCCCGTCATTGCGAGGAGCGTCAGCGACGAAGCAATCCACGCTTCCGCAACGGAGGGATGGATTGCTTCGCTTCGCTCGCAATGACGGTATCGGCTTTCGGGGACTTATCCTCCCTCAGTCCCTCAAATTGCAAAATTCTTCTCAGCGCGGCCCATTGGCGCTGCCCTAGTCGCCTCCCTATCTCTTCCCCAACAACGATCACGGAAACGGGGCAATGGCACAGCGGCAACTCAAGCTCGGCGCATTCATGCGGCCGGTCTCCATCCATACCGGTGCATGGCGCTATCCGGGCGCATGGCCCGATGCCAATTTCAATTTTCCGCGGATAAAGCAACTGATTCAGAAGCTGGAGGCCGGCAAGTTCGACGCCTTCTTCATGGCCGACCATCTGGCCGTGCTGAACATGCCGATCAACGCGCTCAAGCGCAGCCACACCGTCACTTCGTTCGAACCTTTCACGCTTCTGTCGGCGCTGGCCGGCGCCACCGAGCATATCGGCCTGATCGCGACGGGATCGACGACATTCGACGAGCCCTATCATGTGGCCCGGCGTTTCGCCTCGCTCGATCACATCTCAGGTGGACGTGCGGGGTGGAATATCGTCACCACCTCCAATCCCGACGCTGCGCTCAATTTCGGGCTCGACGACCACATGGAGCACGCCGAGCGCTACAAGCGGGCGCGCGAGTTCTACGACGTGGTCACTGGTCTCTGGGATTCCTTTGCCGATGACGCCTTCGTGCGCGACGTCGAGAGCGGGCTCTATTTCGACCCCGCAAAAATGCACGTGCTCAATCACAAGGGCAAATATCTTTCCGTGCGGGGGCCGCTGAACATCGCCCGCCCGGTGCAGGGCTGGCCGCTGATCGTGCAGGCCGGCGCGTCCGAAGACGGCAAGCAGCTCGCGGCGGAAACGGCAGAAGCCGTGTTCACCGGCGGCGGCAGCCTCGCCGACGGGCAGAAGCTTTATGTCGACATCAAGGGCCGCATGGAGAAGATCGGCCGCAACCCCGAGCATCTGAAAATCCTGCCCGGCGCCTTCGTCGTGGTCGGCGACAGCGTCGAGGAGGCCAAGGAGAAGCGCGCCAAGCTCGACAGCATGGTGCATTACGACAGCGCCATCGCCTCACTTTCGGTACAGCTCGGCACCGACGCCTCCGGCTTCGACCCCGACGGCCCGTTGCCGCCGATCCCGGAAACCAATGCGAGCAAGAGCGGCCGCCAGCGCCTCCTCGATGCCGCCGCACGCGACAAGCTCACCGTGCGCCAGCTCGCCCAGCGCGTCGGCGGCTATGGCGGGCTGTCCTTTGTCGGCACGCCGCAAACGATCGCCGACCAGATGGAGGAATGGCTGGCGAGCCGCGGCAGTGACGGTTTTAACATCATGTTCCCGTTCCTCCCGGCAGGATTGGACGATTTCGTCGACAAAGTGGTGCCGGAGCTGCAGCGACGCGGGATTTTCCGGAAGGCGTATGAGGGCAAGACCCTGCGGGAGAATTTGGGGCTGCCGCGGCCGAAAAACCGGTTCTTTGAGGGTTAACGCGCGTATTCCGCAAAAGTGGGCACCGCTTTTGCGATCAGAATACGCGCAAAACACGGATTCCCCCTCGAATCAGGCCGGTTTTTGCCCCGAAAACCTTGACTTTGGGCGATCAGAAGCTAGGTTGCGCGGCAAATGCAGGCCGGTTTGGCCGGCGCCTGACACCCCCATTTTTTGAGGTTCTGAACATGGCCAAAGCGGTCACCATCAAGGTCAAGCTCGTTTCCTCGGCGGATACCGGCTTCTATTACGTCGCCAAGAAGAATTCGCGCACCATGACCGACAAGCTGGTCAAGAAGAAGTATGATCCGGTCGCGCGCAAGCACGTCGAGTTTCGCGAAGCGAAGATCAAGTAAGCGAGCCAATCGCTGACGGTTTTGAACGGGGCCTTGCGGCCCCGTTTTTGATTCCTGGCTATCCGCGTCCGGACGCGGTGCAGCGCGTAGCGGTGCACCGTAGAGCCGGGACCCACGGTAGCCGCGGATGGACCCCGGATCAGCAGCGCGCTGCGCAGCGTCCGGGGAACGACTGATAGACTACGCTACGCCGTCTGCATCTGCGGTGGTCCGCTCGGCCGGATCAACGCGAACGCCACCTGGACGATGCCGCCGGCTAACCCAAGCGCGACACCGATCCGCCACGCCATCGTGTAGGAGCCGAGCGCGTCGTAGAGCACCCCGCCCCCGAACGCGCCGAGGAAGCTGCCTACCTGGTGGCTCATGAAGGCGAGCCCCTGGATCATCGCCTGCCATTTCAGGCCGAACATCTCGGCGACTGCGCCCGCAACCAGTGGGCCGACGCCCATCCACAGGAAGCCCATGATGGCGCCGAACAGCAGCGTGGTTGCCGGCGTCGGCGGCAGTGTAAAATACCAGGCGAGCGCGATCGAGCGGAAGATGTAGATGCCGCCGAGCAGCGCCAGCTTGTTCCAGCGCTGGCCGGCCCAGCCGAAGAAGATGCTGCCGAGTACGTTGAAGCCGCCGATCATGCCGAGCGTCTGCGCGCTCAGCATCGGGTCCATGCCGCAGATCGCCAGATACGACGGCAGGTGCGTGGTGAGAAAGACGAGCTGCATGCCGCAGACGAAATAGGCGCCGGTCATCACCACGAAGGAAGCGTTGGAGAATGCCATCTTCGTTGCGACGGCGGCTGACGCGTCGTCGATTTCGTCATCGGCGGGCTTGGGCAGCGGAATCTTGTCTACCCTGCCCGCATACCACGCGGCCGGAATCATGATGAGCGAGAGCACGATGAAGCCTGCGAGCCCCATTCGCCAGCCATAACTTTCATTGAGCATCTGCCCGATCGGCGCCGACAACAGCGCGCCGAGGGAGCCAGCGCCCGACACCAGGCCGAGCACGGTGGAGCGCACCGACGCTGGCACCGCGCGCGCCGCAACCGACATCGCAATCGCCGCCGCGGTGCATGCCAGCGACGTGCCGATCAGCACGCCGCCGCCGATCATGACGGCGAGGACGCCGTTCGCCCCTGCCATCAAGGCAAGACCGGCGACATAGAGCAGCGCGCCGACCACCATGATGGCGCGAAAGCCGTAGCGCACGGTCAGCGCCCCGGCGAGCGGCTGCAAAAATCCCCAGGCGAGGTTTTGCACCGCGATTGCCAGCGTGAAGTCGGAAATCGATATTCTGATATCCTGCGTCAGTGGCTGCATGAAAATGCCGAGCGACTGCCGCAGCCCCATGCTCAGCGTCAACATGATGGATGCGCCGATCAGGATGGGGAGAGTGGGTCGCAGGATTTGCAGCAGCGCCATTGTTTTTATTCTCCCTAACGGGCGCGATTCGTAGGCCGCGTCCTGCAATTGACATCTGAAATAGGTACACAGACCTGTGTAACTGGGCTACAAAGGGAGGCTGCTGTCAAGCAAACGGTGACCCACGCAATCGCATGGCTACCCTGCCCGCCAAACCAGCCATGAAGGACCGGATTCTGGAAACCGCAGATAGGCTGTTCTATCTGCAGGGAATTCGCGCGGTTGGTGTCGACACCATCGCCGCCGAAATCGGCATCAGCAAGCGAACGCTCTACAATCATTTCTCATCCAAGGACGCGCTGATCTCGGCCTATCTGGCGCGGCGTTTCGTGGCGCCGCGGCCTTCCGACAAGTCGCCGGTGGAGCAGATTCTCGGCACTTTCGATTCGCTGGAGCGGCGTTTTTCGTCGAAGGATTTTCGCGGCTGCCCGTTCGTCAACGCAGTGGCCGAGCTCGGTGAGGATCAGTCGGTCCGCAAGGTTGCGGTCGAATTCAAGGAAAGTCGCCGCCTCTGGTTTCGCGACCTGCTGGAGCAGCTCGGCATCCGCCAAGCAGACGCGCTGGCGACGCAGCTCGCTCTGCTCGTCGACGGCTCGATCGCGCAGGATCTCGTCCGTAACGATCCTGCGATGGCGCGGGCGGCAAAGGAAGCGGCGACAGTGTTGCTGCGGAATGCCGGGGTGAAGATTGGCCCGCCTGCTCCTGCACAGAAGCATGCGGCAAAGAAGCGGCAGTCAAGGTCGGCAACTTGAATCCCTCCCACCCGTCGTCCCTGCGGTTCGCAGGGACCCATACGCCGCGGCCTTTCAATAAGGCGATGTGGCGGTTACCTTCTTGCTGCAAAAGCGCCGGTGGTTAAGGGTCCCTGCGCTCGCAGGGACGACATCAATATAGAGCCGCGCCAAACTAACGAATGTAAAGGGAGCGAAAATGGAAGACCTGAAAGTGACCGCCAGCGGGTACGATTTCAAACCGGCGCGCGCGGCCATGCAGCGTTACATCGACAACAACCTGCTGTCAGGCATTTCCTGGGCGGTCATGGTCGGACGCGACCTCGTCGACGTCAATTGCGTCGGCTGGGCCGACAAGAAAGCGCAGACCCCGCTCCGCACCGATCACATCTTCCGCGTCTTCTCCAACACCAAGCTGATCACCTCCTGCGCCGTGCTCTTGCTGTTCGAGGAAGGCAAACTCAAGCTCGACGACGCAATCGAAAAATTCATTCCGCAGCTCGGAAATCGCGAAGTGCTGCGGCCGGACGCCACTTCGCTTGACGATACCGAGCCTGCGAAGAGCTCGATCACCATCCGTCAGTTGCTCAGCCACAGTTCAGGCCTGAGCTACGGCTTCTTCGATCCCGGCACCGCCATCTACAAGGCGCTCAATGAGCGCGGCGTCCACAATCCCATGGCGACGCTGGCCGACATGGTGGACGTGCTGGCCGGCCTGCCGCTGATCTATCAGCCGGGCACGTCGTGGGAATACTCGCTGGCCACCGACGTGCTGGGGCGGCTGGTCGAAGTCATCAGCGGCCAGAGTTTCGACAAGTTCGTCCGGGCGCGGATTCTCGACCCGCTCGGCATGGTCGATACCGGCTTCGTCGTGCCGGAGACGGACCAGGGACGGCTCGTCGCCTATTACGCTGGCGCGGACCTGATGGAGCCGATGAAGCCGGGATTGACCCGAACCGACAACTCGCCCTTCCCCGGCGCTTATCTGCGCCCGATCGCAAGGCTAAGCGGCGGCGGCGGCCTGGTTTCGACGCTGCATGACATGGTGGCATTGATCCGAAGCCTGCTGCCCGGTGGCCCGACCCTGCTCAGGCCCGAGACGATTGCGTTGATGCTGACCAACCAATTGCCCGAGGGTCAGTGGATCCGCTTTGCCATGATGGGAGAGCAGCCCGGCAAGGCCTTTACCCTGGCTGGCGGATTGATCCAGGCGCCCTCGGCGTTCGATCACCCGGATGCCGCAGGCGAGCTCTATTGGGGCGGCGTCGCGGGCACCCAATGGTGGATCTCGCCGAAGCGCAACATGGCGGGCGTGATGATGGCTCAGCGCCAGATGGCGTTCGTGCATCCGTTTTCGTTCGAGTTCAAACGGCTGGCGTATGAGGCGGTGCGGCAGAATGCCAAGGTTGTTGCTTGACGCGACAACCGTCGTCCCTGCGAACCGCAGGGACCCATACCGCGTGATCTATCGCTATGGCAGGGCGGCAGACGCCTTTCGCAAAACGGCTGCCGGTGGCTATGGGCCCATGCGCTCGCAGGGACGACAGTTCAGGCGGCCGCCGATACCACCCGGTTGCGTCCGTCGTGCTTCGCCCGATACAGCGCGGTGTCGGCGCGCTTGAGCACGTCGGCGACCGGCTCGCCCTTGCGGTCCAGCGTGGCGAGCCCGATCGAAATCGTGACATCGATCCGCTTGGTACCCTTGTTGACGGCAAAGGTTTCGCCGGCGATCGAGCGGCGCAGGCGCTCGGCAACCATGCCGGCGACGGTCAGGTCGGTTTCCGGCATCACGATGACGAATTCCTCGCCGCCATAGCGGCAGGCGAGATCGATGCCGCGGATCGACTTGCGGATGCGCACGGCGAATTCGCGCAACACGTCGTCGCCGGCGTCGTGGCCGTAGGTGTCGTTGATGGATTTGAAGAAGTCGATGTCGAGGATCATCAGCGCGAGCGGCTTGCCGCGGCTCGAGGCCTGCTCGACGAGCGTCGAGAGATGGCTTTCCATGTAGCGGCGATTGTGCAGCCCGGTCAGCGCGTCGGTGATCGCCATTTCGATCGAGTTCTGCACATTGTCGCGCAGATGGTCGGTGTAGCGTCGCTTGCGGATCTGGGTGCGCGCCCGCGCCAGCAGCTCGTTCTTGTCGACGGGGCGCAGCAGATAGTCGTTGACGCCGATTTCGAGCCCGCGCAGCAGCCGCGCATTGTTGTCGGCGTCGGAGATGGCGAGAATGGGCAACTGGCGGGTGCGCTCCAGCGAGCGCGCCTGGCTGCACAGCCGCAGGCCGTCGTAATTTTCCAGGCTGAGCGAGACGATCAGCAAATCATAATTGCCGTCGGCGGCATGAAACAGCGCTTCCGCCGGATTGATCTCGACGTCGACGGTGTGCTCGGCCGCAAGGATCGGCGCCAGCCGCTCATAGGACGACGGCCGGTCGTCGACCAAAAGGATCCGCCCGCCGACGCCCTTGTCGGCGATCGCGCTGCGCTCGGGCGCCTCCATGCCGATCTCGAGCGAGGTGATGGCGCGCATGCGCAGCTCATCGGTCATCATCTTCAGCCGCGTCAGCGACCGAACGCGCGCGATCAGAACGATGTCGGACACCGGCTTGGTGAGAAAATCGTCAGCCCCGGCCTCCAGCCCGCGAACGCGATCGGACGGGCTGTCGAGCGCCGTGACGATCACGACGGGAATGAAATGGGTGGCGGGGTTGGATTTCAGCCGGCGACAGACCTCGAAACCGTCCATGTCCGGCATCATGACGTCGAGCAGGATGATGTCGCATTCGGAGCGCGAGCAGAGGTCGAGCGCCTCGGCGCCGTTGGAAGCAGTCAGCACGTCGAAATACTCGGCCGACAGCCGGGCTTCCAGCAGTTTGACGTTCGCCGGAACGTCATCGACGACAAGAATACGCGCAGACATTCGAAACTCACTCCTACCCGATAAAACGCCGCACGGTTTCAATAAACTTGCCGACGGAAATTGGTTTGGACAGATACGCCTCGCAGCCGCCTTCGCGAATGCGCTCTTCATCGCCCTTCATCGCAAACGCAGTGACGGCCACCACCGGAATGGCGCGCAACTCCGGATCGTCCTTGATCCAACGCGTGACTTCGAGGCCGGACACCTGCGGAAGCTGGATATCCATCAGGATCAGATCAGGGCGCAGCTTGCGGACGAGATCGAGCGCCTCGAAACCATTGCTGGTACCAGAGGTTTGATAGCCATGCGCTTCCAACAGATCGCGAAAGAGCTTCATGTTGAGCTCGTTGTCCTCCACGATCAGGACGGTTTTCGCCATCCCGTCCCTCCCTCATCCCAGGAAACAAGTCCGGCCTTTCGGCACGTCTTGCACCGACGCCGCCCCCTGTCGAAAACTGAATTCAAACTAGCGCCAGATTCGCTCTAAGCCGTTAAATCGATGCGCCAACTTTTACGAAGCGGTTTCGATTGTTGAACACGCTTCGCAGACTCGGGCATGATGGTTCCAAATTAGAGCCCATAAGTTAACGGAAAGGCAAACGATCTATTGAAAAAGCCTGTTCACAACCCCCGCGAAGTGGCTGAAATCGTTGCGGTTCAAGCGCTGAGTTTCATCGCTGGCGATCCTGAGAGGCTAGGCTTGTTCTTGGCTGAAACCGGCATCGGTCCGGAGACGCTACGCACCGCCGCCGCCGACCCGCAGTTTCTGGCCTCGGTGCTCGATTTCGTGCTGCGCGACGACGCAACGGTGAAGGCGTTTGCGAGCGCCTCGCAACTGCACCCGACCAATATCGCCGCCGCCCGCCAGGTGCTGGGCGACCCGCATTGGGAGCGCGACGTGCCGTGAGCGCACAGGCGCCAGCGTTAGACGGTCCGTGCTCATTTTGCCGGGATTGCCTCGGCGACCTCGATATCAGGGCAAGTCGTTGCAGCGAATGCGGTTCCCCTCGCCTGGTCCGCCACCATGCCCTGCCCTCGCTGACGCTGGCGCATATCGATTGCGACGCGTTCTACGCCACCGTGGAAAAGCGCGACAATCCGGAACTTGCCGACAAGCCCGTGATCATCGGCGGCGGCAAGCGCGGCGTGGTGTCGGCCGCCTGCTACGTCTCGCGGACCTATGGCGTGCGCTCGGCGATGCCGATGTTCAAGGCGCTGGCGCTCTGCCCCCAAGCAGCCGTGATCCCGCCAAACATGGCCAAATATGTCCGCGTCGGCCGCGAGGTGCGGCGGGCCATGCAGACGCTGACGCCGCTAGTGGAACCGCTCTCCATCGACGAGGCGTTTCTGGATCTGGCCGGCACGCAGCGTGTTCACGGCATGATCCCCGCTAAAGTGCTGGCGCGCTTTGCCCGCGAGGTCGAGCGCGACATCGGCATCACGGTTTCGGTCGGCCTGTCCTGCAACAAGTTTTTGGCCAAGATCGCCTCCGATCTCGACAAGCCGCGCGGCTTTGCCGCCCTCGACCAGATTGAGGCCCGCGAGATGCTCGCCGACAAGCCGGTCGGCTTCATCTACGGCGTCGGCCCCGCGACCCAGGAAAAGCTGCTGCAGCGCGGCTTTCGCACCATTGCGGACCTGCAGCGCGCCGACGAGGTCGAGCTGATGAAGCAGTTCGGCGGCGAAGGTCGCAGGCTGTGGCGGCTGGCGCGCGGCATCGACGACCGCAGCGTAATGCCCGACCGCGGCGCCAAGACGATTTCGAGCGAAACCACGTTCGAAAACGACATCCGCGATTTCGCCACGTTGGAACGGCTGCTGTGGCGGCTGTCGGAAAAAGTGTCGTCGCGGCTGAAGACCGGCAACCTGGCCGGCTGCACCATCACGCTGAAGCTGAAGACCGCCGATTTCAGGCAGCGCACCCGCTCGCAATCGATTCAGGCGCCGACCCAGCTCGCCGCGAAGATCTTTGCGGTGTCGCGGGAAATGCTGGCGAAGGAGATCGACGGCACCGCCTTCCGCCTGATGGGCACCGGCGTCAGCGCGTTGCGCGAGGGATCGCGAGGAGACGACAGCGACATGCTCGACCGCCGCTCGGCCCATGCCGAGCGCGCGATGGATGACTTAAGGAAGAAGTTCGGCAATGCCGCGGTGATCCGCGGCATCGCGTACAACGGGCCAGCGAAGGAAGAGGATGAGGAGGAGTAGACCGCTCTCTCCCCCTGCGACGCAGAGACCTCAATCGACGACGGCCACTGCCTCAATCTCGATCAGCCATTCAGGGGCCGCAAGCGCGGTTACACCCACGAGCGTGCTTGCCGGCGGCTCCATGCCTTCAAAAAACACCGAGCGCGCCTTGCCGATGATGGGACGGAGCTCAGGCTTGTAGCCGACGACGAAGGTCGTGATTTTCACGATATCAGCATAACTCGCCCCGGCGGCTTTCAGCGCCAGGCCAATGTTGTGCATCACCTGCGTCGTCTGCGCGGCTATGTCACCCTCGCCGACCACCCGCCCCTCCTCGTCGGTGGAGACCTGTCCCGCGATATAGATCGTGCGCGCGCCCGACGCGGCGACGACGTGGGAATAAGCCGGATTGTGGTGAAGTCCGCTTGGCCGAAGTTTTTCGAGCTTGCTCATGTTTGCGCCTCCCTGACGTGCATGGTTTGGCAGAAGCGTATCCGGGTCCGGCGCTCTCGACCAGACTGGTTGTCGCAGTGCTCAGCGCCGTTTCCATGTACCCATATGGGGCCCTGCGCATGGCTGTCTCACGAAAACTGCTCAAGGTCCGCCTTGAGCGCGACCAGGAAGCGAGCAGCTTCGCCGCCTGTCACGACGCGATGGTCGAAGGTGAGTGACAGTGGCAACACGCGCCTCACCGCCGGCTGGCCGCGGTACGCAACCACCCCTTGGGTAATCCGGCCGGCGCCGATGATCGCCACTTGTGGCGGTACCACGATCAGGCTGGCGAAGCGGCCTCCGATCATTCCGAAATTCGACAGTGTAATCGTCGCCCCGCGCAGCTCTCCCGGAGGTATCGAGCGCGCGACGGCGTCTGCCCGCATCCGGTCAAGCCCGGCTCGCAAGTCCGATACGTCCCGCTCTGCGACATTGCGCAACACGGGAACGATAAGGCCGCCGCCGGTATCGACGGCGATGCCGAGATCGATACGCTCGATCAGGCGCCGTTCGCCAGCCCCGGAATTGTACCAGGCATTGAGCGCAGGCTCGGCCTTGCAGGCGACAGCGATCGCGCGCACCAGCCGGATCGTCACGTCCTCGCCGGTTCGCCAATCGTCGATATCGGCCTCGTCGGTGACGCCGGCGGGGACGATCTCGGCATGAGCCGCCGCCATGCGTTGAGCCATCGCGCGCCGCAAACCGCGCAGGAGTTCGGCAGGTCCGCTTTGGGACAAGCCCTTGGCAGCCCGTTCCACATCCGCGCGCGTAATGGTGCCGCCGGGTCCGGTAGCTTCGACCAGATCGAGGTCGACATCGAGCTTGCGGGCCAGTGCACGCACCGCCGGAAAAACCTGAGCTTTCTGTCCAGCCGCTGGCCCGGAAGGTGCCGCTGCTGCCGGCGGCGTCTCGCTGGCGCCAAGTTCCCCGACAATTGTGCCGGTGTCCTGGTCGGGGCCTTCGGCAAACTCGACAAGCGGGGCGCCTACCTTCACTACATCTCCCTTGGCACCAAACAGATGCAGGATGCGTCCGCTCGACGGCGACGGCACCTCGACGACGGCCTTGTCCGTCTCGACAGAAACCAGCGGCTGATCGGTGACGACGTGATCGCCTTCGTTGACATACCAGTTCACGATCTCCGCCTCTTCGAGGCCCTCTCCCAGATCCGGCAATACGAACTGGTGCATGGGGCAAGTCCGCTGGCAATCAACTGAACTGGCACGCTTGGCGCGCGGCCGTCACGATACGATCGACCGATGGCATCATATGATGCTCGAGCCGCGCCATCGGAATGATGGTGTCGTAGCCGGTGACGCGGGCTACAGGCGCGAGCAGAGAGGTCAAAGCGCGTTCGGCGATCAGCGCGGCGATCTCGGCTCCGAATCCGCCGGTCCGCGTCGCCTCGTGCACGATGACACAACGCCCGGTTTTTGCGACCGAACCGAGCACCGTGATTTCATCATAGGGCTTGAGCGTGGCGAGATCGATGACCTCGGCGGCGATGCCGTCAGCAGCCAGCGCGTCGGCCGCCGCCATGGTTTCCTTCAGCATCCCACCCCAGCTTATCAGCGTGACATCGCGGCCTTTCCGCAGGACAAAAGCGACATCCAGCGGCAAAGCCTCGCCGTCGTCTTCCACTTCGCCTTTCGCCGCGCGGTAAATGCGGGTCGGCTCCAGAAATACCACCGGATCGGGATCGCGGATCGCGGCGAGCAGCAGTCCGTATGCGCGTTCCGGCGACGAGGGAATGACAACGCGCAAGCCTGGGATATGGGCGAGCATCGCCTCGGTGCTTTCGGAATGATGCTCCGGCGCGCGAATGCCGGCGCCATGCGGCGTACGCAGCACCATTGGGCAGGTGAGCCGTCCCTGGGTGCGGTTGCGGATTCGGGAGGCGTGGTTCACCAGTTGATCGATGCAGGGATACAGAAATCCCATGAACTGGATCTCGCCAACAGGCTTCAACCCCTGTGCCGCCATGCCGACGCAGAGTCCGCTGATCAGGAGTTCGGCAAGCGGCGTATCGAGGACGCGCTCCGGGCCGAAACGCGTTTGCAGCCCGACGGTCGCGCGGAACACGCCGCCGTTGATGCCGACATCTTCGCCAAGCACGACGACATCAGGATCATCCTCCATGGCGCGGGCGAGCGCCAGATTGACGGCTTCGACCAACGTCATTTCAGGCATCGCCCTCTCCCGCGAGTTCGCGGCGCTGCGCGGCGTACGTCTCGGGCAGCTCGGCATAGAGATGATCGAACATGGTCTCGGGTCGGCGTGGCTCTGTTGCCAGGTAGCGCTCGACCGCCGCCTCGACGCGCTCATGGCACTCCGCCGCGAGCTGTTCCTCCTGCGCCTTGCTCCACATTTTTTGACCGACGAGGTAGCTCCTCAGGCGCGTAATCGGCTCTTCTTTCCAGCGGGCCTGGACTTCGTCAGCCGAACGATAGCGTAACGCGTCATCGGAGGTCGTATGATCGCCGAGCCGGTAGGTGACTGCCTCGATGAAGCGCGGACCCCGGCCGTCACGGGCGGCGGCAATGGCGTCTTCGGCTGCGGCGCGCATCGCCACAACATCGCTGCCGTCCACCTGCTCGCCGATGAAGCCGGCGGCGATGGCTTTCTGCGCCAGCGTTTCGCAACCGGTCTGTAGTCGCAACGGGACCGAAATAGCCCATTGATTGTTGGTGGCGACGAAAACGACCGGCAGCTTGTGCACTCCGGCAAAATTCATCGCCTCGTAGACATCCCCCTTCGAAGTGGCGCCATCGCCGAACATGCATACGGCGACACGCGGCTGCTTGCGAAGCTTGAAGGCATAGGCAACGCCCGCGGCATGCGGCGCCTGCGACCCCACGGGAACGCAAAACGGAAAATCCCGAACCGGTCCGGAGAAGTGATTGCCCCGCTCGTCCCCTCCCCAGAACAGCAGAATTTCCTCCAGCTTGACCCCGCGCCAGATCAGCGCACCGTTGTCGCGATAGGAGGGCAACAGGACGTCCTCTTCGCGCATCGCGCTGGCTACGCCGACCGACACCGCCTCCTGGCCGAGCGAAACGGCGTAGGTCCCAAGCCGGCCGGTACGCTGCAATGCAACAGCCTTTCGGTCAAAATTGCGCAGCAGCATCATCGCTCGATAGAGCGCGGTGAGAAGATCGGTATCGGAGGCGAATGCGGGGAGCGGCCGGTTAATCGAGCCGTCAGGCGCGAGGTAGTTGCGGTGGCGCACCTCAAAGCGCGCGATGACCGGAAGTCCTCCGTCTGCCATTTTTTTGCTGGCCACGTCCTCGCTCCCAGAGCGATTCTGCATCCCACAATTCGTAATTGGTGCTTGGCCGGAACAAAACAAGATGGGTGCGCCCATCTCGCATGGCCTTTGCTGCACCGCGGGCTCGAGGGGGCGGTAAGGTTGTCCTCGTAACGACTGAACCATAGGAGGCGGCTCGCCGGTTCGTTCGGTTACTATCTAGAGCGGGATGGGTTGGAGTCGAATCGATTCGCCATTAGCGCGAAGCTAGCGATCTCGCGTCCCGGACGCAGTGCAGATACTCTTCGGCGGTACACCGCAGGGCCTAGACGCAAATCGCGAAAACAACCCCATGCAAAGTAGAATGGACCCCGGCTCGCGGATCGGTCTTCCGGGCGCGAACGTCTTAAGGGTGCCGTCACTTACACGGTTTGGAATCCCTGACGTCGAACCGGCCCATGGCACCCGCAATCACGAAATCGTTGTAATCGAGCACCAGCGCGCGGGAGACGCCGTTCTCAAAGAGCTCGAACGACATCGCGTAAACCGGCGTCTGCTCGCCGTCTTTCGCCTTGGCGTCGCGGTCGTAGTAGCTCACGGTCACGGGCCAGCGGGTCAGCGCCTTCATCTGGTCGTTGGCGGTCGACGGGTCGGGCGAAGCGATGCTTTGGGTGCCCGGGATCGGCTTCCCAATCACCGATAGCGTATTGTAGACCTTCTCGCCATTATCCGAACCGTCATAGACCATCAGCTCCAGCACCGACTTGCCCGCGCGCGCGGCGGCGATGATGTGCTGGATCTGCTCGGTCGGGAATACGACCTTGCCGTCGAGCTCGAACGTCTTCGCAACCGGCTGTTTCAGCTTGACCGTGATGCGGTCGCCGACCCGTTCCGCCACGCCGTCGATCGGCGCGGAGTCGGTATCGTTCATGCGGGTATCGATCTTGAAACGATAGCTCTTGCCGGCGGCATCTTCCCAGGAATGCGAGCGAAGATCGCTCAGCGTCAACCTGCCCTCGCCGCTGTCGAGTTCCGATACCTGACGAAATTCAGAGGTGTAGCCCTCGCAGGCGCTGCCCGAAAAATTGTAGAGGATGCGCCCGCGCGCACCCGATATCGCATTGGACCCGCGCGACTTGACCAGCTTCAGCTCATAGAGGGCCCGATGTGAGAGAAACGGCCCGCTGGCACCAGCCAGCGCCGGACCGTTTGCCGAGCCTGAGAGCAAAATCGCCGCAGCCGAAAACACCAAAGCACGAACCGGAATCGGGAACGGGCTAGCCATGTTCTGTTTTTTCCTCAAGGGAGATTCGATTACATTAGTGACGGGTCCATTGCGCCGCAACTAGGGCAGCGCCACGATAACGCAAGAATTCGAGGTCGATGCACGCCGTTTTTCGGCATTTCGGGCACGATTCGCCTTGATCGCAAGCGTTGCGACGCAGCCCCACCGTCGCTTGCAAGACAAAGCGCGATGCGCGAAACAATGCGCGCCTGACCGCAGGTCAGGAACGGTCACATCAAGCGGGGATGCAAAACATGGCGGGTACGGTCGAACAGAAGCTGGCGGCACAAGGCATCACGCTGAACGAGCCCCGCACCCCGATGGCGAACTATGTCGGCTTCGTGCGCTCGGGCAACCTGCTGTTCGTCTCCGGCCAGGTCTGCGCCAATGCGGAAGGCAAGCTGATCGCCAAGGGCAAGCTCGGGGCCGGCGTCACGATCGAACAGGGCTATGCCGCGGCGCAGGGCTGTGGCGTCAACCTGCTGGCCCAGGTCAAGGCCGCGCTCGGCGATCTCGACAAGGTGGTTCGCGTGGTCAGGCTCGGCGGCTTCATCAATTCCGCGCCTGATTTCCTCGACGGGCCGAAGGTGCTCAACGGCGCCTCGGACCTGATGGTCACCGCATTCGGCGACAAGGGCCGGCATGCCCGCACCACCGTCGGCGTCGCTTCTCTCCCCTCGGACGCTGCCGTCGAGGTCGACGCCATCTTCGAGGTATCCTGAGCGGAGCGTCCTCTCGTGCGTGCGCCGAACTGGCTGACGGCACGCCCCGTGGCCCATCGCGGCCTGCATGATATTTCGCGTGGCATCGTCGAAAACATGCCGGCGGCCGCGCAGGCCGCCGTGGACGGCAATTTCGCCATCGAATGCGACATCCAGCTTTCGTCGGATGGCGAGGCAATGGTGCACCACGACAACGCGCTCGGCCGCCTCACCGAGGGTTCGGGCGCGTTGCTCGGCATGACCGCGGCCGAGCTCAAGGCCGTCAATTTCATGAACACGCCGGAGCGGATGATGACGCTCGGCGATCTCTGCGCGCTCGTCGGAGGCCGCGTGCCGTTGGTGATCGAGGTCAAAAGCCATTTCGACGGTGATCGCCGGCTGGTGAAACGGATGGCGGAGGTGCTCGCCTCCTATGACGGCCCTGCGGTCGGGATGTCCTTCGATCCGGATCAGGTGGTAGCGTTGCGGGAACTGATCCCGGGCCGCGCCCGCGGCATCGTGGCCGAACGCGACTATACCGTCGAGGAGTGGCCGGAAGCGTCAGCGGAACAGCGCCGCGGCATGACGCATCTGCGCCACGCCTTCCGCACCCGGCCGCATTTCGTTGCCTATTGGGTGAATGAGCTGCCCGCGGCCGCGCCCTGGATCGCCCGCAACGTCTTCGGCCTGCCGTTGTTGGCGTGGACCGTCCGCACATCGGAGCAGCGTGCGCAGGCGGCGCGCTATGCCGACCAGATCATCTTCGAGGAGTTCCTGCCGGGAACCTGATGCGCGGCCGCCCACCTTGAACTCGCCCGCTTGATGCACGATCTTTGCAAGGCGTTGGTCACATGGGCGATGGCTGATCGCATGATGGGACCGGTTTGAATTTCTAGATGGCGTCATCCGAAATCACCCTCGAAGCCGTTCCCTCCGTCAGCGACGTCAAGGCTGCGGACTGGGACGCCTGCGCCAATCCGGCGGGCGATCCGAACGGCCTCGACTTGGACACGCTGGCTGCGCGGAATGGCTCCTGCGCCGCTGCAAAGCCGGCCTATAACCCATTCGTTTCTCATGCTTTTTTTGCCGCAGCGGAAGCCTCTGGTTCGGCCTGCGCTCGCACCGGCTGGGGTCCGCGACACCTTTTGGCACGGCTCAATGGCGAGATCGTCGGCATCGTGCCCTGCTATCTGAAGACACATTCGCAAGGCGAATATGTCTTCGACCGCGGCTGGGCCGATGCCTATGAGCGCGCCGGCGGACGTTATTATCCGAAACTGCAGGTCTCGGTTCCCTTTACGCCTGCCACCGGCCCCCGGCTGTTGATCCGCGACGGCGTCGACCGCGAACAGATCGGCTCGGTGCTGGCGCGCGGGCTGATGGCGCTGTGCAACGCGACCAATGCCTCCTCCGTACATGTGACCTTTGCCCGCGAGGCGGAAGCGAAGTTGTTGCGTCAGCATGGCTTCCTGCAGCGGAACGACCAGCAGTTTCACTGGCACAATGAGGGCTATGGGACATTCGAGGATTTTCTCACCTCGCTGAATTCGCGCCACCGCAAGGCAATCAAGCGCGAGCGGCGCGAGGCGGTCGCCGCCGGAATTACGATCCACCACCTGACCGGAGCCGATATCACCGAGCAAGCCTGGGATGCGTTCTTCTCGTTCTACATGGAGACGGGCTCGCGCAAATGGGGCCGCCCCTACCTCACGCGAAAATTCTTCACGCTGGTCGGCGAGAGCATGAGCGGCGACGTGCTCCTGGTGATGGCCAAACGAAACGGGCGCTGGATCGCGGGTGCCATCAATTTCATCGGAGCGGACACGCTGTTCGGCCGTAATTGGGGCGCGCTCGAGCATCACCCGTTCCTGCATTTCGAGATCTGCTACTATCAGGCGATTGATTTTGCGATCCAGCGCGGCCTGAAAGTCGTCGAGGCCGGCGCGCAAGGCGAACACAAGCTGGCCCGCGGCTACCTGCCGCAAACGACTTACTCCGCGCACTTCATCGCCGACCCCGACCTGCGCCGCGCAATCGCCGACTATCTGAAGCGCGAACGGGCCTATGTGGCGGAGGTCGGACGCGAGTTGACCGAGGCTGGCCCGTTCCGCAAGGCCGCGGACGAGGCTTGACCGGTTGTGCCAGCGACGTGAGATTGAGACCAAACTTGAGGGAAGAAACCATGCCCGCCTATGATACCAACAACCCCTTCGCAAAAATCCTGCGCGGCGAGTTTCCCTGCCACAAGGTTTATGAGGACGACCATGTGATGGCCTTCCTCGACATCATGCCGCGTTCGCCCGGCCATACGCTGGTGATCCCCAAGGTCCCTGCCCGCAACATCCTCGATATCACGCCCGACGATTACGCCCACGTCGCGCGCGCCGCCCACAAAATCGCCGCCGCCGCGATGAAGGCCTTCAAGGCGGACGGCATCACCGTGCAGCAATTCAACGAGCCCGCTGGCGGGCAGGTCGTGTTTCATTTGCACATGCATGTGATGCCGCGCCACGATGGCGTGGCGCTACTGCCGCCCGCAAGCCGCAAGGAAGATGTCAAGGTGCTGGAGGACAACGCGACCAAGCTGATGGCGGCGCTGGGGTAGCATCCACAGTCATTGCGAGCCAACGGGCCGGCGCGAAGCGCCGCTCCGATGACAGGCTCCACGAAGCAATCCAGCGCGCCGTAAGCCGAGAAATGGATTGCTTCGTCGCTTTCGTTCCTCGCAATGACGGGGCGAAACCTACTCCGTCTCGAAATCCCCGCCCTTCGGCTGTGCCAGCGGCGAGAACTCGCAGCGGTCCGGCTTGACGTCCAGCAGCGGCGTCTCGTCGAGACAGTCGAGGCCGCGCACCAGGATCGTGTTACCCTCCACGGCGACGAATTTCACGATCGAGGTGCCGATCGGATTGGGCCGTACCGGCGAGCGCAGCGAGAAGGTGCCGCGGGTTTTCCGGTTGTTCTTCGGGCTCTGCAGCACGAGATCGCGGCGCGAGTGATGCAGCCAATAGATCACTTCGAGATTTTCATAGAAGTCGACGCCCTTGATCGCGGGCACCCAGGGCTCGAAAATCTCGAGCCGGCAGACCGGGCCATCGTGGCGGCCCTGCCGCGGCGTTTCCAGCCGCGACTTCCAGGGCGTGCGGATGCGGCCGATGAACACCAGCCCGGCATCGCGGGCCGGCGGCATATCGACGGTAACTTCGCCCTCGCGCAGTTTGGTGTCCTGAGCCATTGCCTAATCCAGTGAGATGGGCACCGATCGCCTGCAACTTTTCTTGCGTGCGGGACAGTACCGGATTATGGGCCACGCAATCAACCGAGCCACCATTTGCCGGCCAGAAGGATGATCTCGCCAGAGACCACGCCGGCAAAGATCGAGCGTCGCGTCAGCATGAACACCGCAAAGCCGGTAGCGACCGCGCCATAGCGCAGCCAGTCCGGCACGCCGGCCAGCGCGCCCGGCGGCTGCACCAGGATTTGCGCGATGACGCCGGCGAGGATCGCGGTCGCCACCGCCCGCACCCACACCAGGACTTCCGAGCCCTCGTCGACACCGGCGCCGAACCACAGCCCGGCCATGCGCCAGATCTCGTTGGGCAGGAAACCTGCAAGCACGAGGACCAACAGCGCGTGCGGGTTGCCGAAAAATTCGCTCATGCGCGCGCCCTCTCCCGCCACCAGTGCACGCCGTAGGCAATGCTGCCGACGGTGATGCCGCTGATCAGGATATCGACGCCGGTATGCAGCATCGACACCAGCGGAAACAACGAAAGCCCCAGCACCAGCGCCAGCACATCCGATATCTGCCTGCAGTTGCGTGCCGTCGACAGCAGGAACGCCAGCGGCGTCAGCAGCAGGATCGCCGCGGCAAACAGCGGCGGCAGCTTGGCGGCAAGCTCGTAGCCGAGCGTAGTTGCGATCATGCATACGGTGACAAGGCCGCAGCCGAGCCCGTGCGTGAACGCAATCCGCCGCTCGCGCGGCACTTTTGGCAACAGCCGATAGCATTCGACCCACAGCGTCACGGCGATGAAATGCGTCGCCAACACGAGGTGGCGGCGCCTGGTCTTGGGTGTCTTCATCAGCGGCAGCACCGACACCACCATCGGAAACAGCCGGATCGCGCTCACCGTCACCGCAATCGCCGCCTGCACCGCGGTCGCGCCGGAGCCGAGCGTCGAGATCAGGATGATCTGCGCCGGCCCCGCCCAGACCAGCAGCGTAGAGCCGAGCACCCAGCCGAGACTGAAATGGCTGTCATGAGCCAGCGCCCCGATGCCCAGATAGGTCGCAAACAGCACCAGCGTCAGCACAATGGACGCGACCGAACTCATCCCCCACGCGAAGGCGCGGATGGGGCTTTTCCATTGGGGAGAAGAGAGCGGAGGTAGAGGCACGGGTGATTGGGATGAGGATTGAAGTCGCAGGCATAGGGCTGGTGAAAGAGAGCCCCGTCAAGCAACGCAGGATTCAAAGCAGTTATGCAGGACGGCCACCCGTCATTGCGAGCCACCCGGTCGGCGCGGAGCGCCGCCGGATGGCTCGCAATGACGCTGAAATAGCACCACACACACTGCTGTCATCCCCGCGAAGGCGGGGATCCAGTACGCCGCGGCCTATCCGTCCAATCACTGTTGCCTCTGGAATACTGGGTCACCCGCCTTCGCGGGTGACGACAACTGAATGTGTGTCAGCGATCTCGCGGCGCAATTCCCCTCACCCCGGCACGCCCCTGTTCCTTAGCACAAAGCACGCCCCGCCCACCTTGCGGATGCGGTTGCAGAGGTCGTCGGCCTCGCCGCGTGTGTCGGCGCCAAATCGCACTTGGTAGAACGTCGCCGGGCCGCGGCTGCGCAGGCGCGAGGCGAGAATGCTGGGGTCGCGATTGCCGATCACGCTCGAAAGCCGCGAGACCGCGCGCCCATACATCGCAAGCGCCTTGTCGCGGGAAAAGCCGGCGGCGAGCTGCACGCCCCACACCTTCGCGGCGGCGAGCTTCACGCGCTGCTCCAGCCCGGCGACAAAGGGATTGGGCGCCTGTTTCAAGAGCGCCATCAATTCGCGGCAGTTCGAGGTCCGGGCTAGCCCCGGCATCTTGCCGCTTCGTCCCGCCGCGGCCCACTCCTCCACCGTCGAGCCGGTGATGGCGATCACGTAGTTGCGGGTTTCCTGCGGCATCCCGCCGGTGCCGGCCAGCCATTCCTGCACGCGCCGCGGACCGGCATTGTACGCTGCCGCTGCCAGCCCGAGATTGCCGAATTGCTGGCGCAACTCGTCGAGAAACTCGGCCGATTTGGGCAGCGCCTGCACGGGACTGAAAGGGTCAAGCAGGCCACGTTCGTTCGCCGTACCCGGCATGAACTGCGCAATTCCCTGTGCCCGCGCACCGCTCCGCGTCACCGGCCCCACCGCATCGGGCTGAAATCGGCTCTCCTGCCAGATCACGCGCGCGAAGAACTCCAGCGGCAGGTCCGACGCCCTGGCTGCCGACTCGATCATCAGGCACATCGCCTCGCGCGCCTCGCTCTCGCGCGCAGTGGCCGGTTTTGGGCTGGCTGTCGCGCTCGACCGGGTAGCCTCACCCGCGTCCTCCGCGAAGGCATGCGCAAATGAGGACAAGAGCGACAACGTGCACCATAGGGCGCGAAGAAACCGACCTCTTTGCATGGCAGTTTGCAATCCGGGAATGCGCATTGCGGTGAAAACGTTAGTCAAACGATCATGGCTTGCCGGTGGATCCGCCGCCCCTCCGCTGCGCGCCGCCTTTTTTGCGTTGCAATTGCTCCGAAATCCCGCCGTCGGAACCGTCGTTAATTTACGTTAACGCCGCATTTTGCGGCGGCCGGACTTTTATGGGCAACAAAGCAGGGTAAAAGTCTCCGCACTTTTTGGGAGACTTTCAATGCAGGACCGGCGCGAGAGCGTGCGCGACAAGGTGATGTATGGCGGCGTCGCCGAGATCGGCGACCGCGGCGCGACGCGCGAATGCATCGTCCGCAATATTTCCGATCACGGCGCGACCATCGAATTCAGCAACGACGTGCAGTTGCCGAAGGAGCAGCTCTCGCTGCGCATCGCGCGCAAGGGCCGCTCCTTCCTCGCCAGGGTGATCTGGTGGCGTGACAATTTCGTCGGCGTCGCATTCAGGGCGGAAAGCCCGGCCGAGCCGGTTTCCGATCTCGGAGAGCGGCTGCGCAGAAGCGAGATCAAGAAGCGGCAGCTCCAGCGCCGGATCGACGAGTTGCTCGGCGAGCGCTGAAGAGCAATGCGCTACAGAAAAAGGCCGGCTGTCGAGCCGGCCTTTTTTGCATTCTCTCGCCGCGTCTCTCGGTCGAACCGCGATCAGACCTTGACCAGCGGGCCCTTCGAAGCCGGGCCCTTGGAGCCGCCGCCGCCGTTGGGGCCGCCTGATTTCGGCCTGCGCTTGCGCGCGCCAGGCAGCTTCTCCGGCTTCGGCGTGACCGGACCCTCGACAAACTCGAAGCCGATCTTGTCCTTGCCCTCGGCGTCCTTGACCAGCACGACGCGGACATGGCCGCCGCCCTTGAGCTGGCCGAACAACACCTCGTCCGCCAACGGCTTCTTGATGTGCTCCTGGATTACGCGGGCCATCGGCCGCGCCCCCATCTGCTCGTCATAGCCATGCTCGATCAGCCAGGCCTTGGCGGGCTCGGACAGTTCGATGGTGACGTCGCGATCGGCAAGCTGCGCTTCGAGCTGCAGCACGAACTTCTCGACCACCATGCCGATGACATCGGCGTTGAGATGGGCGAACGAGACGATCGCGTCCAGCCGGTTGCGGAATTCCGGGGCGAACTGCCGGTTGATCGCCTCATGGTCGTCGCCTTCCCGCTTGTTGCGCGTGAAGCCGAAGGCCTGCCGCGCGAGGTCGGCGGCGCCCGCATTGGTGGTCATGATCAGGATCACGTTGCGGAAATTAACCTGCTTGCCGTTGTGATCGGTCAGCCGGCCATGGTCCATGATCTGCAGCAGCACGTTGTAGAGATCCGGATGCGCCTTCTCGATTTCGTCGAGCAGCACCACGCAATGCGGATGCTGGTCCACGCCATCGGTCAGAAGGCCGCCCTGGTCGAAGCCGACATAGCCGGGAGGCGCGCCGATCAGGCGCGACACCGTGTGCCGCTCCATGTATTCGGACATGTCGAAGCGCAGCAGCTCGACGCCGAGCGAGGCCGCGAGCTGCTTTGCCACTTCGGTCTTGCCGACGCCGGTCGGCCCCGAGAACAGGTATGAACCGATCGGCTTCTCCGGCTCGCGCAGGCCGGCGCGCGCCAGCTTGATCGAGGCGGACAGCGACTCGATCGCCTTGTCCTGGCCGAACACCACGCGCTTCAGCGTCTGCTCGAGATGCTTCAGCACCTCGGCATCGTTCTTTGACACGCTCTTGGGCGGAATCCGCGCCATGGTCGCGATGGTGGTCTCGATTTCCTTGATGCCGATCGTCTTCTTGCGCCGGTTCTCGGCAACCAGCATCTGCGCCGCGCCCGACTCGTCGATCACGTCGATCGCCTTGTCCGGCAGCTTGCGGTCGTGGATGTAGCGCGACGACAATTGCACGGCCGCCTCGATCGCCTCGTTGGTGTATTTCAGCCGGTGGTAATCCTCGAAGTAGGGCTTCAACCCCTTCAGGATCGCAATCGCGTCTTCCACCGTCGGCTCGTTGACGTCGATCTTCTGGAACCGGCGCACCAGCGCGCGGTCCTTCTCGAAATGCTGACGGTATTCCTTGTAGGTCGTCGACCCCATGCAGCGGATCGTGCCGGAAGCCAGCGCCGGCTTCAGCAGGTTGGACGCGTCCATCGCACCGCCGGAAGTGGCGCCGGCACCGATCACGGTGTGGATTTCATCGATGAACAGGATGGCGTTCGGATGCGCCTCCAGTTCCTTCAACACCTGCTTCAACCGTTCCTCGAAATCGCCGCGGTAGCGGGTGCCGGCGAGCAGCGTGCCCATGTCGAGCGAGAACACGGTGGCGGCGGCCAGCACTTCCGGCACTTCGGAATCAACGATGCGCTTGGCGAGCCCTTCCGCAATCGCGGTCTTGCCGACGCCGGCCTCGCCCACGAACAGCGGGTTGTTCTTCTGCCGGCGGCACAACACCTGGATGGCACGGTTGATCTCGGCATTGCGTCCGATCACCGGATCGATCTTGCCGTCCCGCGCCTTCTTGTTGAGGTTGACGCAATAGGTCTCGAGCGCCTCGCCCTTCTTCTTGGCGTCCTCGTTGCCCTTGGTCTCGGTCTCCTCGTCGACGCCGCGCACGGGGCGTGCTTCGGAGACGCCCGGCCGCTTGGCGATGCCGTGGCTGATGTAGTTGACCGCGTCGTACCGCGTCATGTCCTGCTCCTGCAGGAAATAGGCGGCGTGACTTTCGCGCTCCGCGAAAATCGCGATCAGCACGTTGGCGCCGGTGACTTCCTCGCGGCCTGAAGACTGGACATGTATCACCGCGCGCTGGATCACGCGCTGGAAGCCGGCGGTAGGCTTGGCGTCGTCGGCGCCATCAGTCACGAGATTCTCGAATTCGGTCTCGAGATAATTGACGAGGCTGGTGCGCAGCTTGTCGAGATCGACGCTGCAGGCGCGCATCACCGCAGCCGCATCCGAGTCATCGATCAGCGACAGCAGAAGATGTTCGAGCGTCGCATATTGGTGATGGCGCTCGTTTGCAATCGCCAATGCACGATGCAGGGATTGTTCAAGGCTTTGGGAAAAAGTTGGCATTCGCGTCCTCTATGGCCCCCGGTCATCATGATCGCCATTACCCGGTGAGGCAACAACAACCTTCGTCATCCCCTGTCACATAGTGTCATATAGTTACATACGATCGTGGCGAAAGACCGGTTCCGCAAGCGTGGTTTTCCTCTAAATTCGCGGCACCACGGCTGCGGCACGCGACCTCCGCCTCCCGAAAAACTACCGGGAATACGGTCGGCGTCCGACAACACCGATCAATGCAAACCCGTTCCTTATTTCCGGCCGGATCGGGAGCCACGCGCGGCTATTTTTTTTCCATCACACATTGCAGTGGGTGCTGGTGCTTGCGCGCAAAGTCCATCACCTGCGTGACCTTGGTCTCGGCAATCTCGTAGGTGAACACGCCGCACTCACCGATCCCGTGGTGATGGACATGGAGCATGATCTTGGTGGCCGCTTCGGCATCCTTCTGGAAGAACTTCTCCAGCACATGAACGACGAACTCCATCGGCGTGTAGTCGTCGTTCAGGATAAGGACGCGATAGAGGTTCGGACGCTTGGTCTTCGGCTTGACCTTGGTGATGACCGACGTTGATGGTCCGCCGGTTCCGGCGTTGCGGTTCTCGTCATTGCTCATTCTGGGAGCAGAAGATGACTTTGCCGGCACGGACGGACAGGCTTTGAAGGTTGGCTGCAACATGGCTCAGGCGTTCGAAAATTCCAAAAGGGATGACCGGAGAGCGCATCCTGGCCCACACGCGATCGACTCTGACGTCAGCCACCGCCTGGTATCCAGTAACGCTTATTCCAGATCGCCGCTCCCGGTCCGACCCGTTAGGTGGATCGGCATCTGGAATATGGGTCCGCCGCCGGATCGCCGCAAGCGCATTGATGTTGCCCTGCCACGTCCCGCGACCGGCCCGATTCCCGGCTCGGCTATCCGGAGCAAGGTTAATCGTTTCTGCCGGATTTGACAAAGGATCGCGACTGCCGTTTAGCCGCCGTTGAGCATACCGGGGTCTTTTGCCGACCGGTCTGGCGGTACACCGGCTTTGACCCGTTTTTAGCGGAACCGGTTTACCGCCTGTTTAGCGGCCCGGGCGGAAATGCCCGTAGAAAATCACATTTGCGGTGAGGCCATGCTCGATACAGTCGTATTCCGTCGCTTTCGCACGGCTGCCAGCCGGTTCGTCGGCGCCAATGAGGGCAACATCGCGATCCTGTTCGGGATCGCGGTACTCCCGATCATCTCTTTCGTCGGCGCAGCAGTTGATTACACCCGCGCCAACAGCGCCCGCTCCTCGATGCAGGCCGCCCTCGATTCCACTGCGCTGATGCTGGCGAAGGACCTGACCGAGGGTACCATCACAACCTCGCAAATCTCGGCGAAGGCAGATGCGTATTTCAAGGCCCTCTTTACCAACCCGGAAGCCAAATCGATCACGATCACGGCAAGCTATACCCAAACCTCCGGCAACGGCTCGACCATCCTGATCAACGGCTCCGGCGCCGTGGATACCACTCTCATGCGGGTCGCCGGTTTCCCGACGCTCGGCTTCAATACCAGTTCCACCTCGGCCTGGGGCAACGTGCGCATGCGCGTCGCGATGGTGCTCGACGTGACGGGATCGATGTCATCGAGCGGCAAGATGGGGGCCATGCAGACGGCCGCCAAGAGTCTGGTCGATCAGTTGAGCAAGCTGGCAAAGAACCCGGGCGACATCTACATCTCCATGGTTCCCTTCGCCAAGGACGTCAACCTCGGCACCAGCTACAAAGACGAGACCTGGATCGACTGGGGTTTCTGGAGCGACCAGAACCCGACCTGGGGGACGTGCAGCCAGGCTAGCAAGACGAGCAAGAGCTCCTGCGAGAGCGCCGGTAAAGTCTGGACGCCGGATAAGACCAAGTGGACCGGCTGCGTCACCGACCGCACGCAAGACTACGACACCAAGAACACGACACCGACCTCAACCAACACGCCCACGATGGTTGTGGCGGAAGAATATGTTACAAAAAATGGGACGGGACCATCAACGAGCAATATTGCAAGACGGGCAACACGCCCTATGTCGGAAAGATCGTGCCGCTGAGCTACGACTGGGCCACGCTCAAGTCGGAGATCGATAAATTGCAACCGACCGGCAATACCAACCAGGGCATCGGACTGGCTTGGGGCTGGTTGACGCTTGGCCACGGCGTGCCGTTCAATGCCCCAGCCAAGGATACCGCGAACTATACCTACAAGGAGGCCATCGTCCTGCTGTCGGACGGTCTGAACACGCAGAACCGCTGGTATTCGAACGCGTCGCAGATCGATGCTCGCCAGAAGATCCTGTGCGAAAACGCCAAGGCGGCCGACATCACGATCTACACCGTCCAGGTCAATACCGGCGGGGATGCCGAGTCTACCGTGCTCAAGAACTGCGCCAGCGGTACGGACAAGTTCTATCACATCAAGTCGGCCGACCAGACCGTGTCGGTGTTCAACTCGATCGGCCAGTCGCTGGCCAAGCTGCGCGTCGCGAAATAAGCGCCTCCATCGAGGCGGAAAGAAAAAGCCCGGCCGTTACGGCCGGGCTTTTTATTTTCGAAATAGGGAGTTGCGAATTAGTGCGCGGCCGGGGTGAACTTCGCGACCAGGCCTTCGTACGGCTTGAAGGTCTGCTTGGCGAGATCGGTGTAAAGGCCCGCGATCTTCTGCGACTCCGCGACAAAGGTCTCGTAGGAAGAACGCGCAAATTCGGTCTGGGCTTCGAGCGCCTTGTCCAGCGACTTCACGCCGGAGAGCTTTTCGACAAACGACTTGGTGTCTTCGAATGACTTCTTTGCGTAGTCGCCGTAGGCGGTGGCGATCGCCTGAACGCCGCTCTGCAGGTTGGTTGCGGAAGCTGCAACCGATTCGAGATGCTCTTTGCCGTAGTTCTGAATGTCTTCAATTTTGACCATCATGGAGTCCTTTCCCAGACTGAACGTTCCGATTGCCGGGAAGTCCCGGCTCCCCTGACCAACGGTCCTATATGTGCATCGCACAAAAAAGTCAAGAAATTTTGTGCGACGCACAAATACGATCATTTAGCGGAGAATCCCGGGGTCTTACGCAACGGTTAATTAATCTTTTGGAAACTCGCTCCGCCTAACCTGATTCCTGGACTTGTTCGCCTTCCGACAGACAGCCTGAAAGCTGTTTGTGACCAGCATCTTAGCTAGAACAGCGACCTGATCGGCCATTCCAGCCTCGCATCATGGCCGGACCGGCACTTCGAACGGGGAAATGTCAGCGGCTGGTGGGCACAATTTTGCCTCACGAGCCGGTGATCAAGACAGAAATTGGGACGGGGAAGTAAATGCTTCGTACAACCTTGGCTTCCTCGCGCGCGTTGCGAGTGTGCGCCCTCGGACTCATTACCTTCACGACAGCAATACTGATCTCGAGCGAGAGCGCCGAAGCGCGCCGTAACAAGCACCGTCGTCACCATCACGTCGCACGCGAAAGCTACAGCCCGCAATTCTCCTCGATCATCGTCGATGGCAATTCCGGTGCGGTGCTCAGTTCCAATAATCCCGACGGTATCCGGCGCCCGGCGTCGCTGACCAAGATCATGACGCTTTATCTCCTGTTCGAGCGCCTGGAATCCGGCAAGATGAAGCTCGACACCGAAATGGACGTGTCCGAGCACGCCTCCGAGCAGGCGCCGACGAAGCTCGGCCTGCGCCCGGGCCAGACCCTGAAGGTCGAGGACGCCATCAAGGGCCTGGTGACGCGTTCCGCCAATGACGCCGCCGTCGTGGTCGCCGAGGCCATTGCCGGCAATGAAGCCGAATTCGCCAGGCTGATGACGCGCAAGGCGCGCGCGCTCGGCATGAGCAAAACCACCTATCGCAACGCCTCCGGCCTGCCCAACGACGAGCAACTGACCACCGCGCGCGATCAGGCGACCCTCGGCCGCGCCATCCAGGATCGCTTTCCGCGCTACTACCGCTACTTCGCGACCTCGGTGTTCAATTATCGCGGCCAGTCGATCCGCAATCACAATCGCCTGCTCGGCAATGTCGAAGGCGTCGATGGCATCAAGACCGGTTACACCCGTGCCTCCGGCTTCAACCTCGTAAGCTCGATGCGCCGCGGCAACCGCCACCTGATCGGCGTGGTGCTGGGCGGCCGCAGCGGCGGTTCGCGCGACGCCACCATGCGCAACCTGCTGGCCGAAAACCTCGAGAAGGGCGCGACCAGGCGTACCGTCGCCGCGATCACCGAGCGCAATCCGACCGACGGCACCGTCGATGTCGCCGCAGCCGAGACCGTTTCGCGTCCGGCCGAGACCGCTCAGTCCGGCGGCGCCCTCGCCGCCGCCGAACCGGGACTCGCCGCCATGCCGGCAACCCGCTCGATCGCGCCGGCCAAGCCGTCGCTGATGGCGGCGGCCGCTGCGGCTCTGCCCCCGCCGCCCGCCAAGGTCGAGCAGAACAAGTTCGAGCAGCAAGCCAGGCCCGAACCTGCACCATTGACCAACGGCGTCATCCAGACCCAGCCGATCTCGGCGATCCCCGGCTCGGCCGAGCCGATGAAGCCAGTCAAGGTCAAGACGGTTCAGGTCAAGGCCGGGCCGATGAAGCTCGCTTCAGCCAGCCCCTCGCAGCCCGCGGCGCCGCCGATCACCAACGCTATTCCGGCCCGCCCTGAGGTCGCCGAGACCTCCAGCGCCGTCGTCGCAAAGGCTGCGGAGACCAAGGCCGAAGCCGCCAGGGTCGCGATGCCGCCGCAGCCGGCCAATCACGGTACCGGACAAGGCGTGCTCGGCGTATTGCCCGCTTCCAGCCTGACACAGGCCCCTTCGCAAGCCCCGCACTCGCAGGCGCTGGCCTACGCCGATCCGGCGCCCCACGGCCAGCCGCCGGCCGCGCAGCAGAACAGCGCCGTCAAGCCGGCCGCACCGGCGGTGGTTCGCACCGGCTGGATCGTCCAGGTCGGCGCGCTCGAAAGCGAAAGCGAAGCCAAGCAGCGGATCGATCTCGCCCGCACCAAGGCCAGCGCCCTGCTCAACAAGGCCGATCCCTTCACCGAGACGGTCGTCGCCAAGGACAACCGCACGCTCTACCGGGCCCGCTTCGCCGGTCTCGATCGCGATCAGGCCGAAGCGGTATGCAAGACCCTCAAGCGCGCCGACATTTCCTGCATGACCGTTCGCAACTGATCCGGACGTTTCGTTGACGTTCGCAAAGGCCGGCGCCGCAAGCGCCGGCTTTGTTGTTTTCCAAACACAGTCGCGACGACTCGCGCGAGATGACGCCGAAGGCGGCCAGCGAAAACTTCTCGTCAAGAATTTACGGCTAGGTTTCCCTGGAACGAAGGATCGACCACGCCGGACAACGGCGGGCGATATGGGGCGCCAGTCAGAGAATGGCAGGCAAGCAACTCGCGGTTTGTAGCGTCGGTGGCGTGAGCCGGAGTTAGCTAGAGATGCGTGCGAAGAAGAGTATCCTTGGCCTCGTTTACGCGGGCAGCGAGGTACGTCGAGCCCCCCTGGTCGGGATGCAGTTTCTTCATCAGGGCGCGGTGCGCCCGGCTGATGTCGTCACGCCCCGCCCCCGGCTGCAAGCCAAGGATCTGATAGGCTTCCTCGTCCGTCATTTTTCCGCTCGCCGCCGTGCGGCGCTGCCCCCCTGCCGCGTCGCCTTGCGCGTTCTGACGCCAAGCGGGAAACCGGCGGTCAAGATAGCTTTCAAGTAAGGCGACGCTCTCGGCGTCGAAGGCCGGTATCATCGCGATCAATTGCGGCAGGTCGAACTCGCCGAGCGAACGCCCGGCATTCGGCCCGTCCACGATCCGCCCCGACAATTCTCCGCTGTCGTGATCGAGACTCATATCGAGAAATTGCGAGCGGACGCGCGAGGCCTGCCCCGACGAACGCTGCGCGCCGCCGCCGAAGATCCCGCCGATATTGCTGAAGCCGCCCGGCCCGAACGGCGACCAGCCGAGCAGGCCGGCGCCGAAGATGCCGAGCGGAATTGCCACCGCAAGCTCGCCGCGCAGCCCGGTGAAAGCTGCGACCGCCAGCGCCACCACGCCGCCCACGATCTTGATCGCGCGCGCGAGCGCGACCGGGTTGGCTGCACGAAACATCTGCAGCAGCAAGTACAGGACGACAACGGCGACGACGCCGGCAATCAGGGTTGCCATGGCTCTAATATAGCGGCACTGGCGCCGAAAAGCATGGCGCTCGGCCCAGTGGCAACCAAAGTCGTAATCATTTCATCTGGCCGATCAGTGCGGCCGCGCCGCTTGTGGTTTTCGACAGTCGCAGCAGCGCTTCGCGCCCGCCGGCGGCGTAGGCCGCGGCGGCGCGCAGGAGCTCGCGCAACTGCGCCGCGGCGCCGGGGTCGAACCTGCACCATGCGCCGCCGGTGAGCCGCGCAATCTCCCGGAACGCGTGCTCGGCGGTCGGATCGTGGCCTTCCTGGAACATGAACACGGGCACCTTGAGCAGGCCGAGTTCGCCGGCCTTGGCGCAGAGATCGTCGACCGACTCCTCCATCGCGTCGCCGACGAAGACCAAAGCGCGTACGCCGGACGCCACCGCCTCGCGGCGCGCCTCCGATAGCACCTTGCCGATCTGGGTGTTGCCGCCCTGGCAATCGATCTTGCCCATCAGCCGCGCGAGCTGCGCTGAATCGGAGATCCAGCCCGTGGCGCGGCATTCGTTGAATCCGCGATAGTAGACCAGCCTGATATCGAGGCTGCCGAGAGCGGCCGCCTCGCGAAACATGTCAGCCTGCAACGAACAGGCCATGTCCCAGGTCGGCTGCCGACTCATCGTGGCGTCGAGCGCAAACACCAGCCTTCCCCTGGCGCCCGGACTGTGCGGCGACATCGCACGCGCTTTCGCCACGAAGGCTGCAATGTCTTCCGACGCCGATGGCCTGGTCTCCGGCAACGGGCCGCGCTTGTGCGCCTCGGCCTTTGCCGATGCAACATCGCCTGCCGATTTCGGTTTGATGGGTTCGCTGGCCATGAGCGCTCGCTGGTAAGCAGCAGGCTCTATGTGGGACGACATCCGGCACCGGTCAATGCGCCGGACATGACGCAGCCGCAATGTACGATGACGGGCGGTCGCCTAGTTCGTGACCGGCTTGTTCTTCGGCGTCGGATTGCTGGCCAACGGGGTCGAAAGCGGCACCGGTCCGGGGCTGCTGGAGAGAACGTCGGGCACCTTGGTCGGCACGGGCTTGAGCGCGCCGCTCTTGTCGGATTCCTCGAGGAACCTGTCGAGCATCGACTGGATCGAGGATTTGGCTGCATCAGGCCCGGTGTCGCGCATGTCGTTATGCTGGAAGCCGGTGTTTACGACGGTGATGCCGGCCTGCTCGCACTGCTCGTCGTCGGGCACGACGCCGGGGTCCGGCTTGAACTGCGTGTCCTTGGAGCGGAACGACAGGATCTTGAACTTACCGTCGGTCAGGAACGGCACCCGCAGATTATCCAGCGTCACGACCTTCTTGATCTCGTCGGGATACTGCTTGGCGAAATACATCGAGATGTCACCGCCCATCGAATGGCCAACCATGGTCACCTTGTCATAGTCAGCGTTGGGCTGGAGCTTCTTCATTTCGTGGATGGCGAACTGGATGTTGGCGACGCCGCGCTGAATCTGCGGCAGTCGACCGACATAGGGTTCACCGATCTTGGTCACCATCGGCGGATCGGTCGGCAGATCGTGCTGCGGGCTGATCGCGAGATAACCACGCCAAGCGAACACGTTCGACAGGAACGAGTACTCAGTGTTCTTGACGGTGTTGCCGTGATTGAGGATCGCAACCGGCAGCGTGCTCAAGCCGGTATTGGCCTGCGTTTCCTTGTCGCGGCGAACGGCAATGCTGACCGCTACCAGACGATTGTCACGGTCGGGATCATGAAACGCGATTGTCTCGTGCCGGATCGCCCACTTGCTCGCGGTGAAATACGCGACTGCGGCCAGCACGGAGAGTGAAAGCAGAACGAGAATTCCACGTCTCATATTCGTCCTCGCGCCCCGCTAGGGGCCATCCCTGTCTGAGACTCTTTCGGTCCCTTGTCGATGATATATGTCACGATGGCGTGACATAAAGGCCAAATGTTGTGTATTGACCGCCTGATCATTGTGCGACGCACTTATCCATTGTGCAGCCGCTCGGTTCCCACAAATTCGGCCTTTTTACTATGACGCCTCCTTTCAAGCTTCGGTTCGAGCATCCGATAAAACCCTAATGAAAACGGGATACTGCACCACAGGTTCCCGGGAACTTGCGGGAGAGTATAAAAATACCGGCGACAAGAGTTTTAAGCCGTCGTGTAAATGACGAGCTTCAAGGCCGGGTCGTCGTTGGCCTGGAAACTCGCATACTCCAGTTTGAGCCGGCCCTTTTTGGGATGGGTCAAGGATTTTCGTCCTGCCGCGACACCGCTGACGTCGTGTGCCTCCCACCAGCCAGTGAATTCCGGACAGCCTTCGCGAAGGCGCGTCAGCAGGTCGCGAAAGGCCGGATCGCCGGCCCACAGATCATGCGTCGCCCTGAACTGGGCGACCATGCGCTGGGCCTCATCTGCCCATGATGCGCCGAACAGCCGCCTGGTTGCGGGATTGGTCAATACCGAGAGCAGGCTGTTGCGGTCGGCTTCGGCGAGCCGGCTGAACGCAAAGATTTCGTCGGCCGCCGCATTCCAGTCGAGGATGTCCCAGCGCCGGCCGGTAACATAGGCCGGCAGGTTGATCTGCTCGACTGTGCGGCGGACCGCGGGTGGAACGGCCTCGCGGACAAAGGCACGCCGATCGGCATTTTGAGTCAGCTCCCTCAGATGCCGGTGTTCGGCCCTGGTTAGCCGCAGCGCGCGCGCCAGTGCATCGATCGTTGCTGCCGAAGGGCTGACGGACCGTCCCTGCTCGAGGCGGATGTACCAGTCGACGCCGATACCGGCGAGCTCGGCCACTTCCTCCCGCCGCAGGCCGGGCGTGCGGCGCCGCCGGCCGCCGGACAGACCGACCGCCTTCGGCGTCAGCTTCTGCCGCCGCGACCGCAGGAAGTCGCCGAGTTCGCTTTGTCTCGAATTCGTTCCTGGTTCCGCCATGCGCTTCGCGTCCGCAGGGAAGGGCCCGCTAATCCTAGGATAATACCAGGTCTTGCTGAGGCAATGAAGCCTGCGAGAATGCGGCTTCTCGAAATGAGGAGGCCCCATGAAGGCTGCCGTTCTGAACGCGTTCGGATCGCCGCTTGCGATCGAGACCCTCCCCGATCCGCTGCTCGGCACCGGCGAGGTTATTGTCGACGTCATGGCGAGCCGCGTCCTGGCCTACGCCAACGAGGTCCTCGGCGGTCAGCGAAAATACATGCTGGAACTCCCCGTGGTGCCCGGCCCCGGCGCAATCGGCCGTGTCCGTGCCACCGGTCCTGACGCGACCCGCCTTCGGCCCGGCGATTGGGTCTATTGCGATCCGACCGTGCGTTCGCGCGACAATGCGCTATCGCCCGACATTGCCCTGCAGGGCCTCACCGCCGGCAGCGAGGGCGGGCTGCACCTGCAACGGTATTTCCACAACGGCGCCTGGGCCGAGCAGATGCGCGTGCCGACGGAAAACGCGGTTCCGATCGGCGCCATCGACGAGAAGGATGCAATCCGCTGGTGTGCGCTCGGCACCCTGCTCGTACCTTTCGGCGGCTTCCTCGCCGCACAACTGCAAGCCGGAGAGATCGCGCTGGTCAACGGCGCCACCGGCAGCTTCGGCAGCGCCGCCGTCGCCGTGGCGTTGGGGATGGGCGCGCAGTGCGTGGTCGCGACTGGGCGGAACGAGCAGGCGCTGGCTGAGCTGACAGGGCGGTTCGGTGCCCGCGTCCGGACCGTGCCGATGCGCGGCCACGAGGCCGAGGATCGCGCCAACATCCTGCAGGCGGCGCCTGGCCCGATCGACTGCGTACTCGACATCCTCCCGCCGGCGGCCAACGCGGTGCAGGCGCGAACCGCCATCATGGCGGTGCGGCCTTACGGGCGGGTGGCGCTCATGGGCGGCGTCGGCATGCTCGGCGGCGCCGGCCTCGACCTCCCCTACCCCTGGATGATGCGAAACTGCATCACCGTGCAGGGGCAATGGATGTACCCGCCGCATGCGACCGTGCTGATGACCGGCCTGATCCGCGCCGGCCTGGTCAATCTCGATCATTTTGAGATTACCGCGTTCGGTCTCGACCGCGCCAACGAGGCGGTCGCGCATGCCGCCGCTCACAGCGGTCCGTTCAAAATGACGGTTATCCAGCCGCGATAGGCCGGCAAAGCGGCCGATTGGCGGTCAGGCACTGAGGATGTCGCCAATGATGTCGTGGACTTCGAGCGGCTTGTCGACCTGGGTGAACCATTCGGCGCGGTTGGCGGCCCGGCGGCGGCCGCGCTCGTCGAGCGGCAGCTTGAGCTGGCGCAACAGGCTGGTCACCTCCTCACGCGCCGTAACATGGCCCATGCTGGGCCGCGTACCGAGCGTGGCTTCGTCGATGTCGTCGAGCGCCGTCAGGCCGCGCGGGAAGAATTCGCGGTAGACCACCCGCTCGGCAAACCCGTCGATGGAACGGAAGCCGAGCCGCAGCGAAAGGTCCTTCAGGCTGTCGGCGACGAGCTGCTTGTTTCGCGATCCGATCATCGACAGGCGGTTGCGCACCACGATCCAATCGGTGGTGGCGCCGTCGAGCTGGCGGCGCTTGCGCCTGACATCGCGGACCATCTCCGCGTAGTGGCTCTCGCCGGTCACGGAATAAGTCGCGGGATCGACGGTGCCGAGGACGTCGAAATCGAGGAAGCTGTCGTTGATCGGGGTCACCAGCGTATCGGCCATCGAATGCGCCAGCCGCATCAGATAGGAGTCCGAACCGGGCGTGTCGATGACGATGAAATCGAAGGCGCGTTCGACCGTGCCGACCGCCGCCGCGAACTGCTGGAACTCGGAGTTTTCATTGTCGGCGATCTGCATCGTCTCGCCGAGCTTGATGCAATAGTGCACGGGGATTTCGAGATCGAGACCGGTGCGGCGTGCCCACGCGCTTCGGTTGGCGATGTAGCGGGTGAAACTCTGTTGGCGGCAGTCAAGGTCGATGGTGGCGACGCGCTGCCCGGCCTTCATCAGGGCAACAGCAATGTGCAGGGCGGTGGTGGATTTTCCGGAACCGCCCTTCTCGTTGCCGAGCACGACGACATGCGCCGAACCGAATTGACCCTGACTCGCCTGAAGCAACATTGATTCAACCCCCGCACGATATCTTCAAATCACAGCGCGGCTGCGGTCAAGTGAAATGCGTGACGACGCATTCAATTCGCTTGCGGTGTGTCTTAATCATGAATCCGATGGTGCTGATTTCGTTCCGTTGCAGCGATCGGCTCGCAGCCTTTTCAACGAACGAGGCGCACACATCCAGCTTTGCGTTGAGCTGCCGCAGGCTTGCCATTCCCGAGTGAACTTGGCGGCAAAGCTCTGGCCTTATAAGGTCGGCGCGCCCGCCGAAAGTATCGGGGCCACCGGCCCCCTCACCCCGTCACAAGCTGCAAGAGATCGAGGCAAGATGTCGCGAAGTCCCATGGTCGTCCGTAACGTTCCCGCATTGCGCCGCGCCGTCGAGGCCTTGCGCGCCCGCAAGGCAGCCGTCGCGCTGGTACCGACCATGGGTGCGCTTCATGACGGACACTTGTCGCTGGTCCGCCTCGCCAGGCGCCGCGCACAGAAAGTCGTCGTCTCGATCTTCGTTAACCCGACGCAGTTCGCGCCGACGGAGGATTTCGGCTCATACCCGCGCACCTGGAAGGCCGACCTCGCCAAACTCACCGCCGAGAAGGTCGACCTGGTCTGGAATCCGGACGTCAAGGCGATGTACCCGGACGGCTTCGCCACAAGGATCGTGCCCGAAGGTCCGGCTACCGCCGGGCTCGAGGATCGTTTCCGCCCGCATTTCTTTGGCGGCGTCGCCACCGTGGTTGGCAAGCTGTTCACGCAGGTCCGGCCGGACGTCGCGATCTTCGGCGAGAAGGACTTCCAGCAACTGCGGGTGGTGACGCAGATGGCCGCCGATCTCGACCTCGGCGTCAAGGTGATCGGCTCGCGCACCGTGCGGGAACGCGACGGGCTCGCGATGTCCTCGCGCAACGTCTACCTCTCGGCCGAGGAACGCCAGACGGCACCGACGCTCTATCGCGCCATGAAGGAAAGCGCCAAGCGGCTGAAGGCCGGCGAGGAGTTAGAGGCCGCGATGGAGGCCGGCCGCGGGCTGATCACGGCCGCCGGCTTCGCGCTGGACTATTTCGAGGCCCGTCACGCCGCGACGCTGGCGCCGATCGCATCGATCAAGGACGGACCGGTGCGGATCCTCGTCGCCGCCAAGCTCGGCACGACCCGCCTGATCGACAACATCGGCGTCTAGGACGTAGCCGGAGGCCCAATCAGAGCAGCCCCAGATCGCGCAATTCGCGCCGCATCGGTTCCGGCATCGCGGCGACGCTGGCGGCGGAGGATTTGGTGAGGTCCGGGGGTGCTGCGTCCTCGGTCAAATAGCGCCAGCCCTGGAACGGGCGCATCGGCCGTGGCGAGACTGCAAACACCTTGGGCTGCATCACCAGGCGGCACCGCCCGATACCGTCCTTGTCGCGGAACGGCTCGATCGCGATGATCTTTTCGCGCGCGGCGATTTCACCCTTGATTACCCAGTAGAGCGAGCCGCCGGCGAGGATTTCGCCGTCGCGCTTCGGCGTCATCCGCGTGATGTGGACGTGACGAAGCGGCAGACCCTTTTTCTTGGCGGTTGCCATGCGTTCGGCAACCCACCCTTTGAGTTCTTTGACCGACTCGCAGCCAACGGCGAGCTTGATGAGGTGAAGCGGCATGATCCCGCCGATGTAGCGGCCCAGGCGCGCTTTGAAAAGATCGCTCCTCGTGGAGATCACTGCTCGTTGTCGGCAGTCCCCGAAGCCGACGGCGCAAGCTGGACTGGTGCCGCGGTGGCTGGCCGTTTCGGTGGCGCTGGCGGCTTCTTGGAGGCGGCCAATGCCGGTGAGGGTGACGCTGATGGTGCCGGCGGCGGCGCCGCGGCCGGGCGAGACGCGGCTGGCGATGCCGGCGCAGCAATGGCCGGTGGCGACGGCTTCGCCGGCGGCTCGGGCGTCATGATACTGACGGGCGGAGTGGAGGCTGAGGTTGGGAATTCGGCGTTGGTCGGCTTCCCTGTGGGCATGGAAGGCGGCAACGCCGCGACCAGACCCGCCGCGGCCTGCGCCGGCGCGTTCCACGACGACGAGTGGCGCATGACGAGGCTTTCGTAGACCCGATCTTCCATGTTGGCCGCGATCTGGCGCGTCTCGCTCAGCGACCGGAACGCGGGGCAGGCCGCTGGCGTACAACGGTCGCGCGCCATCAGCACATAGGCCATCAACCCGTAACGGTCGCGCTCGACGGCGCGGCGCAGCGCCAGCAGGTCGGAACCGGCGCCCTTGTTCGCGGTGGCGACATCGCCGAGCGAAGTCAACAGCGTGATCTGCGAGGCGGCGTAGGCGACCGCCGCCGCCACCGACTCGGCCGAACCGAACAGTACCTTCTCGCATGCGGCCAGCACGGCATCACCGGCAAGCTCGTCGATACAGGAAAGCTGCGGCAATGCAGCGGTGGCCGTCAAAACCGGGCGAGGAGCATCCGCTGACTGAACCGCATTTGCCGTGCCGAAGCCACGGAAGGTCACGGCTCCCGCGACGCCGATCGCAAGCAGCGTGATGAGCGCCAGCACGCCGTTGGCTACGGATCTCTCCGAGCGCAGCAGCGTGATCAGAACGATCATCCCGACAAAGCCGGCGGTGGCTAGTGTCAGGTACAACGGAAGATTCGGCGAGCGCCAGATCTGATCCAGCGAAGCAGCCCAGGCCCAGTTCATGCGCGGTGTCCCTTAACGCAGCATCAAACGCGATCGAAACACGAATGCGCCTTTGTCGCATTCGCATTTCGGCAGAATGGTTCTGCGAACGGGGCCTTTTGACGGCGCTTCGAAGGGAACTCCGTCAGCCGGCTGCTTGCACACAACTGTTTCAGGAAATCGCGAGCTGGCTTTCCTTGGCGACCCGTTCGAAAGCTTCGGTCGAGCTTTTGATGCGATACTGGCAGTCGTCGCCATCGGTCGGCAACAGCCGGATCACCTCATAGGTGCCGCTGGCGGCCGGACGGGCAACATTGCTGGCAGTAAAATAGACAGTCTCTCCAACGGAGTACTTATGCTTCAACGCCCTCTCCATCACGCAAGAACGCCGGCCGCGCTCACGGTCCCGCTAGCTTTCGGCCGACTTGAGAACCCTGCGGCAACCTAGCACAGGCCATCGCCCAAAGGCCAGCGGCATTGAGGCATGGCAAATGCGCAAATTCCGCATGTTTTTCAGGGCGATAAGCGTTAATCCTCGGAGTTCCCAGGAATCCGCAGGCCCAGCGTCGAAGCCGTCTTTCCCAAAATCGGACAGTCCGGCGGCAGGTTGAATGGAGTGTCGCAGGCCGGGGAGCCGCAGCGCCGCCGGCCCGGTCCCTGGTCACACCGTCTCGAACCGTTCGATCACGAGCGTTTCGGCAAGGCCGGCGCGGGTCCATTCCTGGAATGCCGGCAACGACATCATTGCATCGAAATAGTGTTTCGCCTCGCCCCTCACCTCAATCGCATAGGTGCGAAAGCGATGCACCACCGGCGCAAACATCGCGTCTGCCCCGCAGAGCGCACCGAACAGGAACGGTCCGTCCTTGCCGTAACGGCGATGACAATCGGACCAGATCTCCTGAATGCGCGCCACGTTGGCGCGTGCATCGTCCGACAGATCGACCGCGCCGACTGGACGGTGCAGGTTCATGCCGCATTCGTTGCGCAGCGGCATGAAGCCCGAATGCATTTCCGCCGAAATCGAACGCGCATGCGCCCGGCGGGCGCGCTCTTCCGGCCACAGCTTCGCCTGCGGATATTTCTCGGCGAGATACTCGATGATCGCGAGCGAATCCCACACCGTCACGTCGCCGTCGATCAGCGCCGGCACTTTGCCCGAATCCGAAAAGTTCACGATCCGGTCCTTGTCGGCCTTGTCGTTGGTGTAGAGCGGGATGAACACCTCCTCAAAGGGGATGTCATTGGCGCGCAGCGCCAGCCATGGCCGCATCGACCATGATGAATAGTTCTTGTTGCCGATGACCAATTTCAACATTTGCGGGGAAATCCTGTTGCGACCGGCATATTGCCATAGTGCACCGCACACGTCCAACCTGTACATCACGATCGCACAAGCCATCACTGGGGATGCCGCCACATGGGCGCCTATTGGGTCGATATCGCCGCCGTCGCGTTCTTCATCGTCGAATGGCTGGCCTATGGCTTCACGCTCGAGCACACGGCTTACGGCCGCAGCAGCCTGTCGGCGCGCATGAACGCCTATCGCGAGGTCTGGGTGCGCAACATGCTCGACCGCGAGGCGCGGATGGTCGACATGCAGATCATGGCCTCGCTGCAGAACGGCACGGCCTTCTTCGCCTCCACCAGCCTGATCGCGATTGGCGGTGGGCTGGCGCTGTTGCGCGCCACCAACGACGCCTTGGCCGTGCTTCGCGAGTTGCCGGTCGATCTCACCCCCTCGCCCGCGCTGTGGGAGATCAAATGCGTCGGGCTGATCCTGATCTTCATCTACGCCTTCTTCAAATTCGCCTGGTCGTATCGCCTGTTCAACTATGTCGCGATCCTGCTCGGCGCGATGCCGCCCTCCTCGCAGCGCGACACGGCGGAGGCCGAAGCCCATGTGATGCGCACGACACGCCTGTTCGAGGCGGCGGGGAGGCATTTCAACCGTGGCCAGCGCGCGTTCTTCTTCGCGCTCGGTTATCTCGGCTGGTTCGTCAGCCCCTGGGTGTTGCTGCTGACGACCGCGCTCGTCGTCATTGTGACCTGGCGGCGGCAGTTCGCCTCGAACGCCTGGCGCGCGATGGGAAACTGACGAGCCGGTGGCTTTGTTGATACCTCAACCCGTGTGTGTTATTTCCCCGGCCACCATGATGATGACCCGCATCTTCAATATCGCTTCGGCCTTCTCCCTCAGCCGCTGACGGCTTGCCCGCGCCAGCGGGCGGAAACGAGCGTGTCCGTGCCGTTTTCGGCGCCGGCGCGACTCAAGGACCGAATGAGCCGACCCATCCTCGCTGCACGAGATGATGTTGGCTGGCCAAGCGACATGAGGATTTTCATGCCTTCCAATACAATTCGACACGTGCGCGCGCTCAGCGACGCACAACTGGATCAGTTTGTCCAAGACGGGTTTGTCCGGCTGGACAACGCTTTCCCTCGGCGTCTTGCCGAGGAAGGCCGCGCCATTCTCTGGCGCGACACCGGATGCGATCCCGTTGACAAGAAGACCTGGACGCGGCCGGTGATCCGGCTCGGCTATTACGGACAGGAGCCGTTTCGGGAAGCGGTGAACACGCCGGTGCTCCACGCAGCCTTCGACCAGCTCGTTGGAAGCGGTCGCTGGCGGCCACGCGCGGACCTCGGCAGTTTTCCGGTGCGCTTCCCGCACGCCGACGATCCCGGCGACACCGGCTGGCACGTCGATCTCAGCTTCCCCAGCCCGTCGGATGACCGAGACGAGCGGAATGATTTCTCCTCGTGGCGGGTCAACGTGACATCGCGCGGCCGCGCGCTGCTGATGCTCTTCCTGTTTTCCGATGTTGGCGAACCGGATGCGCCGACCCGCATCCGGGTGGGCTCGCACCTCGATATGGCGCGATTGCTCCAACCTGCGGGCGAGGCCGGCATGTCGCACCTGATGCTCGCCGACGTGGCGGCCGATCATCCGGAAGCGCTGGCCGTCGGAGAGCCCGGCACGGTCTATTTATGCCATCCCTTCCTGATCCATGCCGCGCAACCGCACCGCGGTTCGAGGCCGCGCTTCATGGCGCAGCCGCCCCTGCACCCGGCCGAAGCTGTCCGGCTGGAACGGGAGGACGGCGAATATTCGCCGGTTGAAATGGCGATCCGGCGCGCGTTGCATCCGGACTAAGAAGCGAGTTGATGCCGTCCGGGTCGGCGGTTTCGAACCGGACGGCGCTCACTCATTAGCCGCTTGTAAAATCCTGCGGGCGTAGAGCTGAGATCGAGCACCTTCCATTCGCCGTAGCGGTCCGCGGGCAGCATGGCATAGGGCTGGCAGGCCGCGCCGGCATCAGCAGCGGTCCCCTCATGGAGCGCTGGCCTCGATCAGGATCGGCTCGGCGGCGAGCAGGAGCGGTTTCAAATTCAGATGGTGGCCCCGGCAAGCAAGAAAGCAGCGCCAAGCGCGACCAGCACGAGACCGGGCCAGTTCAATTTGAGCCCAAAGCCGCCAGCCGGTCTTTCAGGTTCCAGGGTGTCGCTGGAGCGAAGTCGCCTTCTGCCGCTTAGCCGGTCACGCCAGATTGGCTGAAACGCCATCTGCAACACCCCGACGAAAACAAGAAGCACACCAAGCCATATGAGTGTCATGCTCGTCTCCCGCCAGTGAATGGCCCGCAAGACCGGCTAGCGTCGAGGCCCGCCTTCCCCCTTCGATTGTCTTTCAACGTCCGGCCGATGCTCTCGGGCGATATCATTTCGTATCATCCCGTTTCGACGGCCGCAGTTCCATTTGGCCTTATGAGAGCGACCTTTACCTCTCCTCTTTTGCGCCGCATGATCGAATGATCGAGCGGCAAGTGAGTTCACGCGCTAGGACGCAGAAAAATCCTGCGGCGTAAAGCTGAGGTCGAGCACCTTCCATTCGCCGTAGCGGTCCACCGGCAGCATGGCATAGGGCTGGCAGGCCGAAAGCGCCCGGATGGCGCCCTGCATCAGCAATGGTCCCTTCATGGAGGCGCTGGCCTCGATCAGGATCGGCTCGGCGGCGAGCCGGCCGTCCGGCGTCATCAAGACCCGCAGCTTGACCCTGACGTCGTCGGCGCCCGATAGCGCGGCCGGCAGTTTCGAGCAGGTCTTGAGGTGTCGCCGGAATTCCGCGATCACGGCGCTCGAGATGTCGGCGGCTTCGGTCGCCGGCCCATCGAAATTGTCGTCGCCCTTGTTGCGGGCTTGCGCCGGAGCCTGTGGCTGCAGCGAGAGGTCGGGCGGCAGGCCAAGCAGCACCTGATACTTGATCGAAACATCCGGCTCGGGCGGCCTGTAGGCCGGCGCCGTCGTTGGTGGCGGCAGCGACGCAACCGGCTGCGGCTCGGCCGCGCGTGGCGTGGCAAGTGCAGCCTGCTGCTGTGATCGCGGCTGTTGCTGCTCCGGCGCTGGAGGTGGATTGGCAGCGGGCTTTTCCAGCAGCGAGAAATCAGGCTGCGGCGACTGCGCCGGTTCCGGCCTGCTCTCGGCGACTTGCTGTTCAGCTTGCCTTGGCTGTTCGGGAACTTCGTGTGGCGTCACGATCTCGACCGGAACCTGCTCGGCGGTCACCGTGCCGAACGGATGCACCTCCGAAAACAGCAGCACCAGCGTCAGCAGCGACACATGCGCGATCGCCGACGCTGTGATGTCAGATGGTATGATCCGCCGCAGCTCCATCGCATTCGCAACGATGTTCGATATTCCGTAGCCTGCCAGCATAGCGTTCGGCGGCCCGGCTCCTCAATCCCATTTCGGCGCAAAGCCGAAATCCGTGAGCCGGCCGCCCGCGCTGCCCATGGCGGAAATCTCCTGCATGTCTTCTTCCGACAGCTCGAAATCGAAGATCTCGATGTTCTCCGAGAGCCGCTCGAGCTTCGAGGTGCGCGGAATTGCCGCCACGCCCTGCTGCACCAGCCAGCGCAGGCAAATTTGCGCCGCCGTCTTGCGATAGCGTTCGCCGATCCGCTGCATCGCGCGATCGCTTTTGATGCGCCCCCTGACGACCGGACTATAGGCTACCAGCGCCATGCCATGACCCGCGCAAGCTTCCTTCACCTTGGTCTGGTCGAGATAGGGATGGTACTCGACCTGGTCGCAGACCAGCGGTTCCGGGCATGCCGCCACCGCCTCCTCGATCAAGGCCACGGTGAAATTGGACACGCCGATATGCCGCGCGAGCCCTTGCTGCCTGATCCGTGCCAGCGCACCCAGCGTCTCCACCAGCGGCACCTGCGGGTTCGGCCAGTGCAGCAGCAACAGATCGACCTCGGTCAGGCGTAGCCGCACCAGGCTTTCCTTGGCAGAACGCTCCAGATCGTGGGGCGCGAAATGCGAGGGCCAGACCTTGGTGGTGAGAAAAACCTGATCGCGCTTCACACCCGCAGCCCGCAGCCCCTCGCCGACCTCGCGTTCGTTGTCATACACCTGTGCGGTGTCGATGTGGCGATAGCCGAGCCGCAATGCCTGCTCGACGATCCGCGCGCAGGCGCGTCCACGCAATTCCCAGGTACCCAGCCCGATCGCCGGAATTCTTGCGCCATTGGCTTCGACAAACAGCATGGGTTGTATCCGCGGACCGCCCCCATTATGGGCTGCGGAAACAGCCGTGCCAACAGATTGCGCCTTGGCCGGAGCGAATTCCGGCTCGCGTGTAGAAAACGCGCCAAACCAAGTGCTAGGCGGGCGACGGTTCCGTGGCCAGCGCCGCGAAAACGGTTTCCGGCGAATGAGCGATCACAGCGAGCAGCGCTCGCGCCGGCCCGCGCGGTACGCGCTTGCCCTGCTCCCAATTCCGAATGGTTTCGACGGGCACGCCTAGCCGCGCCGCGAATTCGATCTGGGTCAGGCAGGCACGACGACGAAGGTCACGCACGGCGGGCAGCGCGGCTTCGCCTGGCGTTGCGTCAGGCATGACGGTCGCAGTTAAAGGCATCGTCGGCGCAAGCGGAAACTCCTGCCCATCTCGCAGTTCGACGATCCGTCCGTCCGCTTTCAGCCGCAAGCGCTGCATGTTGACCTCGTGGGCCAACATCATCGGCGAAGCGCCTTAAGGTCCGATTAACGATAAATGAGGCCGTGTTTGACGCGTTTTCTTCACGCGAACCGGAATCCACCCACGGATCAAGTCCGAGGGCATGCTTCGCTTGAAACGCTATGTTACTTCAGCCCGAACCACAGCGTGGCAATACCGAGGAACGAGAAGAAGCCGACCACGTCGGTGATGGTTGTGACGAAGGTTCCCGAGGCCACTGCCGGATCGGCACGCACGCGTTCCAGCACCATCGGGATCAAGATGCCGCCGAGCGCACCGGCAACCAGGTTGCAGATGATGGCCAGCCCGATCACGACACCCAGGCCCGGGATCTTGAACCATGCCACCGCGGCAACGCCGGTGATGACGGCAAAGGCGAGGCCGTTGACCAGGCCGACCATTGCCTCGCGCATGACGACCCGGAAGGCGTTGTTGGAACCGAGCTCGCGGGTCGCCAGCGCACGCACCGCCACCGTCATGGTCTGGGTCGCAGCATTACCGCCCTGGCTGGCCACGATCGGAGCCAGCACGGCGAGCGCCACCATCTTCTCGAGCTGGCCCTCGAACAGGCCGAGCACGGAGGACGCCAGAAATGCGGTCGCCAGATTGACCAGGAGCCAGTTGAATCGGCCACGCGCGATGGTCCAGACATTGTCGGACAATTCTTCGTCGCTGGTGACGCCGCCGAGCGCCTTCAGGTCTTCATCGGCCTCTTCCTCGATGACGTCGACGACATCGTCGATGGTGATGACGCCGACCAGCCGGTTGGTGGTATCGACGACGGGTGCCGCGACCAGGTTATACTTGCCGAACATCCGAGCGACCTCTTCCTGGTCGTCCAGCACCGAGACCCGGCGGCGGTCTTCCTCGATCAGGTCGACGAGCGGCACCGGCCGGCGCGCCCGCAACAGGGTGTCGAGCGAAACCGCGCCCTGCCAGTGCTGTTCGGAATCGACCGCGTAGATCTCGTAGAAGCGGTCGGGCAGATCGGGCGTGTCGCGCATGTAGTCGATCGCCTGCCCGACGGTCCAATCCGGCGGCACCGCGATAAACTCGGTCTGCATCCGGCGGCCGGCGGAATTTTCCGGATAGAGCAGCACGCGCTCGATTGCGACGCGCTCAGGCGGCGGCAGTTTCTCGAGGATCTCTTCCTGGTCTTCCTCGTCGAGGCCCTGGAGCAACTGGACGGCGTCATCTGACTCCAGTTCGCGGACGCCCTCGGCAACCGTCTCCGGTTCGAGTTCCTCGAGGATCTCCTCGCGGACGGCGTCGTCGACCTCGTTGAGCGCCGAGAAGTCGAAATCGGTGCCCGTGATCTCGACGAGGGTGACACGGTCCTCGGGCTCGAGGGCCGCGATCAAATCGCCGAGATCAGCCTCGTGCAGTTCCGCCACCACCTCGCACAACAGCGGCCGGTCGGCGGCGTGGATCGCGCGCGCAATCTCCTCGACGAACTCGCGGCGGAGCTGCCCCTCCTCGTCCCGCATCAGGAGATGGTCGAGCACCGATCCCTGACCCGGTCCCGCTTCGGCGGCTTGGGCAACGTCGATATTCTCGGCCATGCCACGCCCTCGCCGGTTTGACAGAATGAGCGAACTCGTCTGAGCTACGCTGCACGCATTACCCAATCGGCTGCGCTAAGCGCAATGCCAAATATCACCAGCGGCAAATGACCCGGAAATTCGGCGCGGCGCTGTGCTCGGCGGTTGCGACATTCATGACCCTGGCTGCGGCGGCGACGGCCGCCGAATGTCCCCGCAAGGACGCGCTCGGCACCTCACGCGTCCTCGCGGGTGGACGCCGCTACCTACCCGCGCGTGGGTCTCAAGAGCTTTGCACGGACGCTTCCGCTGGAAGACCGGGAGGGTGGTGCTGACCTTCGACGACGGACCGAACTGCTCACCGACCGGCTGCAAATTGCCCGCAAGGGCATCATCCTGCTGCACGATCCGAAGGCGCAGACCGCTGTGATGCTGCCGGCCTTCCTGCGCTACCTCCGCGATAACAGCTATCGCGTGGTCCACGTCGTCCCGGCAGATGCCAAAACCGTGTCCGGCAAGGCACATTAAGGCCAAAATCGGCATGAAGTTCAGTCGATTAAAGCACCATTCATCGCGTCTCGTGTAAGCATGGTCCGCGCGAAGAAAGATTGAACCTTGGTGCTGGTCATCAGGACCAAGGGTTGGAATGAAGCCGGTGTTCAATGATTGCTAGCGTATTCGAAGTTCGCCGAGAGCGGCGATGGGCCGCCTTGTGCATGGGAGCGCTGGCCTGCCTCACCGTACAAGCAGCTTCCGCCGCCGAGTGCCCCGGTCATCCCGACGCCATCGGCACGTCACGCACCATCGTCGTCGATCCGCGCGCCTATCCCATCATCGGCACCATGCAGTATGGCAAGACGCTGCCGCTCGAAGACCATGAGGTGGTGCTGACCTTCGACGACGGACCGCTGCCGAAATACAGCAACCAGATTCTCGATATTCTCGCCGCCCACTGCGCGAAGGCGACCTTCTTCCTGGTCGGCAGCCAAGCCAACGCCAGTCCGGAAGGCGTGCGCAAGGTTCGCGATGCCGGACACACGGTCGCCACCCACAGCCAGAATCATCCCGCCGGCATGGATCGCCTGCCGTTCGACCGCTCCAAACAGGAGATCGAACAAGGCATCGCATCGGTGACCGCGGCGCTCGGCGATGGTACCGCGCCCGCGCCGTTTCTGCGCATTCCCGGCCTACGCCGCACCGACGAGATCGAGAAATTCGCCGCTTCCAAGGGACTTCAGCTCTGGAGCGCCGATTTCCCGGCCGATGACTGGCGCGATGTGTCCGCCGCACGCGTTTATGAGCTGGCGCTCAAGCGGCTGGAGGCCAAGGGAAAAGGCATCCTGCTGCTGCACGACATTCAGCCGCGCACGGTCACGGCGCTGCCGAAGATCCTGAGCGAACTGAAGGCGCGCGGCTATCGCATCGTCCATGTGATGCCGGCGACGCCGGAGCGTCCGGCGACGCCGACCGAGCCGCAGCAATGGCAGTTGCGTCCGCCGTCGGAAATGGTGGCGGGTTCGCGCTGGCCGAAGGTCTCGAAATTCGCTGTTGCCGGCCCCGCCGTGCTGCCCGTCCCTGCGTTGTCCGATCTCGACTGGCACACGGCCGATCTCGGCGCGCGCGTTTCGCGGCGGGGGCGCGGTGTATCCCTGCCACCGGCAACGCCTTGGCCGCGCCAAACGAGTTTGCCGCCGGTCGGCACGCTGGCCGCGCTGCCGATTCCGGCGGCGAGTGTTTTCAATATCCCGGAATCGACTCGCGTAGCCATGCTGGCCTTGTCCGCGCGGCGGACGACGTCGATTGCGCAAGTTCGGTCAACGGAAGTCTCCTCGGCAGGGCTCGCCGGGAAATCTCGTCGCCACGACCGCGCAACGACCGCTCAAGCGCCGGTACCTGCCGAGCAGGCCGCTCAGGCGCCGGAGGGCGCCAGCGGAGCCGCGCCGAAGCCGGCGGCACAAGCCAAACGGAATGCGCGGTCCGTTCGCGTTGCGGGCTTGAAAAAGCGCTGATCTGACGATGGGCACGCCCGCCGTCGCGACGAAGGCTCAACTGGCCACGATCTTGGCAATGCAGAGCAGGATGACGATGGCGAGAAACAGCAGATCGATATAGGCCTTGATCTCGCCGGCTTGGCGGAGCCCGCTGACCTCGGTGATGACCTGCTTGCGCGTAGACGTCGAATTCGGCCCCTCGCCCAGCGCCGCCACCAAACGCCGCGCCTCCAGTTCCAGCCGTTCGATGCGCTGGAAGAAGTGAAACGACCGCAGCGCGGATGCCGCGTGCATGCCGGCATAGACCAGCACGAGAACCGCGACGACCACGCGATGCTGGTACTTTTCGAGGAAATTCAGAGCAAAATAGACCAGCGCCAGGAACACGAAGTTCGAGAGGACTCGATAGGCGTAGCTCAGAAACAGCATGAAGATGCTCCGGGTGGTCTTGGTAGTGTCGAACGTTTTGGAAGCGCCGAACCGCGGCGAAGCCCGCGGGAATCAGCAGCCGGCCAGCTCATTCAGTTTAGGCGAACGGTGCGACGGCAGGGGCATCAACCCGCGCTTCGTCCTGCAGGAATTGCGGCAGCGTGTCATTGCGGACACGCACCTGCCTCACCTGGATCGATTGTGCCAGGCCAAGTCTGCAACTTGGGTGCGAGCACTGATCTGCCTGATCAGGCGTGCGGCCCGCAGCACCGATGTCGCGCGATCCCGACTGCCGGATATAGCAAAGAGGACCCGCCATTTGCGACGGGTACGAGTCTAGGGAGTAACTACAAAATAAGCTGATTCGCGGCACCAGCGTGTACCGCAATTCACACACGCTATTAGAAAAACCTGGCCTCCCGCCGGGACGGCAAACCCGATTGATGTTCCCGATTTCTCACGGCGGCTACAATTTGCCTTCGATCATCTTGAGTTTGACGGTCTCGCAGGTCTTGCGAACGTGCTCGGTAAAGATCGAGCATTCCTCGATGCGCTTGAAGATCTTTTTGGCTTCCTCACGATACGACGCTGCGGTATCGCGCATGAAGGCAATGGCATTGTGCACTTCGGCGGTCATTGCCTCGCATTTCTTCGCCGCATTGATCAGTTCTGCTCCCATGGCTTCGATTTCCTTCGCGGCGGCCTCATAGTCACGCACCACGGCCTCGGCCGTGAGCGCACCGACGCGCGTGACGCCCTCTTGATGCTCGACGTAGTCCGGCATCGGCCCCGATGGGGCCACCTTTATCGCAGGAAGGCTCCCCACGACATCTTCTTCAAGCTTGGCCAAATCCAGCGGCGCAGCTCTGTGAAGTCGTTCGATACTCGCCATCGGTCATTCTCCATCACTCGATGAAAAACCCCAGCGCGTGAGCATGGCGACCGATTCGTGGCGGAATCCTGCATGGAAGAAAGCAACGAAAAGGCGGACGTATGACCGCCGTGGGATGGCGCCTGGTCGCTTCTGTTCATCCGAAGCGGCACGGCTCACGCATTAACCATGCCGGCGCATCACGCTGCGCGTGGCCTAAGCTTAATGCGCATTTAACAGTTTTGCGTCATTGCTTGAGGCTCCAGCGCAACACCCCTTTCAAGCCGCAAGAATTGCGGGGCCGCACTCAGCCTCTTCAGGAGGATCGATTGAGGACGCTTCTTATTTGCGTGCTGGTTACCACCCTGGTCGGTTGTAGTAGCCAACAATCAACGCAGCCATCGTGTGTTGGCCTGAACCCGTTGGCCTGCCTGACCGCGGTTCATGTGCCGATTGAACCTGAATCGCGTGACAGCGATTCTGCCGTCACGAAACCGGTGTCCACCATCGCCTGGCGCGACGACAAGCCACCCCGATCTCAGGCGGACCACGCCGTCCGTCGAACCCCCAAGCCAATCAAGGTGGCGACGAAAGCTGCCATTCCCGTTCCGGTTCCTTCTCCGCGAGCGAACCAGCAGACAACGGGCAATGCCGTTGCTTCCCAGACGACACGAGCAAACTTCACCGATCCGCAGTCAACGACCGACGTGACAGAACGGCAGGTGGCGCACGCCTCCGCCGCCGCGGAGCGAATGTCGGTTCCGACGCTGGATTCGTCGCTGGACGCTCTCGTGGCCGTCCTTGTGGCGAGTCCCGACGTCGAGTCCGTCTCCGACCTGGCCGGTAAGGCAATTGCGATCGACGACAGGTATTCCGAGTCGTCGATCGGCCGCGTCAGGACGGCGATGATGGCAGCGGGCGCGCGCGAAGTTCAACTGAGCAAAGGTCAAACCACGGCGATCAATCGGCTGGTCAGCAAAGAAGTTTCGGCCGCGGTCGTCGGATTGGTCTCTGCCAGCGCCGCGGATAGCTTTCCTGAGATAGCGCGATATCGGACCTTCCAAATTCCGCTCAAACCTCGACCAAGCCCTGACAAGCCGTGACGGGTTTGCCCCTCGGAGACTCCGCTACCCTGTGACGGGTGCGGGCCGCCGAGCCAAAAACCCAACCTGATGTTGCCGCTCAAAGCGAGAAATGGCGCAGGGGCGAATCGCTGACGCCGCAAAAGCCCGGAGCACGCCTAGTGAGATCCTCACGTAGCTGGCCCGTCCGAGGCAGCCACCACGCCCGCCTATTGGCGGCAGAGCCTACCTTCTCATCTTTCGCTTCATTTCGTCGTCTGGCGCGTTTGGTCCGCCTCCGCCAGCGGCGCTACCGGATGTGCCTGCCGCTCCGCCTGTACCCGTTCCGCCTGCGGAGGCTCCACCCGCGCCAGAACCATCGCCGGTACCCCCGCCAGCAGCGGCGCCCCCACTACCCGTGCCACCAGCGCCTGCACCTGCGCCAGCACCACCCGCTCCGCCCCCTCCAGCGCCACCACCTTGTGCGACAGCCAACGTCGAGCCGAGCGCAAAGAACAATGCTAACGCGATCGCTGATACCTTCATGGTTGTCCTCCGTTGCACTTGTGCAAGCACCGGAAGTCTTCAGGCGACGCCTTCGTTCCTATTCCTGCTGCGCCAAATGCACCCATGGACGTTAGAAGAACGATTCCGCGCACGGCAGGGCAGAGCTGCCATCATGTAGCGCAGAGCTGGGGATGACATCTGGTTCAAAGAGGCCTCTTCGGCCCGAAGTTTCTCCGGTGGACCGCAGAGCCGAAACCAAAGGAAAAGTTGATTTTAATACTGGCGCGCTCGGATGACGCAGAAGATGTTAGCAACTTCAATAACTTGCGTGGATGGATTAATGGCGAAGTGCATTTCGCGCCGATGTGTTTTTCGAGCCAGCCCTCCCGCGCGTCGCCACCGATCCGCCAGACGGAAGCGGCTCATTGGGCCGTCCTTCTTCGTTCCCACGTCCAAGCGGCACGATCGCGCGCTCGTGTCGGATTCATGCCCCTCGATCCAAGCCCTTCTCGAAACTTGGGCGATTGCGGCCCGCCGTCGCGACGCTCCCCCATCCTCGCATCACGAGCCGGATGTGGGCATGTTCGACTTGCCACCGCCTCGGCAATGCAAGCCCCCGCCGGACCGTCCACTCAGTCAATCTATGGCGGATGCCATATTCAGACTGGTTGTGGCTCTTGGCAAAAATTCGTGCATGCTAGTCGAGCAGACGATCACCCTTGGGCAAATGCGGCAGTCCGGCGCTCGCCGGCTGCATGTGTTCTGCGGAGACTACGGTTGCTCGCATTCGGTTGTGATAGACGCTGACTGCTGGCCCGAGAGCCTGCGAGTGTCCGATCTGGAGGCCCTATTCGTCTGCTCGGTTTGCGGCCATCACGGCGCGGACGTGCGGCCGGATTGTCAGGGACCAGAACCTCGGCTCGCCAACGTCAATCGGTGAGAACATCTGCCGAGACCTGCGGTCTTCGTAGAACTACGCGGACAATTTAGGAACGAACTCTCGCGCCGGCGTACTACGGCCGCCTCACGGTCCGTCTTGCCAGCCGCCCCAGTCCCGGAGGCAGGTCTGCCATCCCCTGCGTTGGAGCACCACCAGGCGGCCGCGGCTTGGCTGGCCAGCGTGAGCGGGCTTCGCGATGAGCTGCAGCCTACTATACGAATGGTCGCCATCGCGCCGGCGCCGTGAAGACGAGGCTGAAACAGGGCGGCCTTACTGGTCATCTAATCTGCGAAGCTGAGCCAGTAACTCTGCCTCTAATTCACGAAGGTGAGCTGCCGTTGGTTCACTAACGTACTCTTTGGCAAGCTGTCTACAGCGTGCCAACTTTTCATGGATTGCCAATTCTTTTCGCTCGCGATCCATAAACGTAAGATACGGCAAGTGAGAAATGTTCAACACCAGTACACTATGACCAGCCGAGTACAACTGCGGTATGCAAATCAGCCATTTTCGCGTCCGGTCCAATCAAAGCTTGCAGTAGGATACAAAAAAGGTTCATTCTGAAGGCATGATATTTAAGAGTTCTAAGTGGGTTAGACGCATATCGCAGCGCACCAAGACGCAAACTGATGGCAGCTTTCTCGCCTTCCCCTCGGGGAATGAGTTATCCGGTTCAGAGATTGCGGCCGGCAACCCGGGCTGCCGGCGTCAGACAATTTAGACTTGGCGTTGGGGTAGCAAGAGGACTAAGGCACCGCGCTGGGCAGGCGAGGTCGAGCCCATGTTAGATGTGTCCGCGGACGAAGGAACATTCACGCGCTGCATCCGGCTGGTGATCGCAGATCGACAACCGATCGTTCTGCAGGGGTTGAGGTCGGTATTCGCAACACAGCACGACTTCGAGATTGTTGCATCGTGCAGCCGCGGAACAAGCTGCCTCGATGCGATTCGGAATTTGGCACCCGAAGTCGCGCTCGTTGCTAACACGTTGCCTGACCTGACGGTATCCGAGATCCTCGCCATTGCGAAAGCCGAGCATCTTCCCACTCGGCTGGTGTTCTTTGCCGAACCCGAAGGAGACGACGATCTCACAGCGGCAATCGCGGCCGGCGCTTGCAGTGCAATTTCGATTTACGCAAGCCCCGACACCATTCTGCGCTCCCTGAGGCTGATGACGGAGCGCACCAGTACGCGACCGAAACCGTCCCAAGACCTCTCGCCAAACGGAAAGGAAGTAGACGGCGCCAAAATCGAAAAAATGCTGAGGGTGCTCACGTGCCGCGAGCGCGAAATCGTACTACTGGTGGCCGAAGGTTTGTCTAACAAGGAGATTGCGCGCCAGCTGAACGTATCCCCAGGCACAGTCAAAGTACACCTCTACAACATATTTCAGAAGCTTGAAATCAGTAATAGGACCGTGCTCGCCACGATCGCGTTGTTACAACGATCCACCGGCTTCGGGACGCTCTCGCTCGCCGCTCTGGCGTTCGCAATGTTGAGCGACATCAGGACGTCGGACGCGAACAACACTTTCCTGGATGAGGACAGCACCGCCTACAAGGATCTTGAGCACTCCGTATTTGAGCTCTGCAAGAAAGCGATCCTTCGGCACGTCATCGTTGCCGATTCTGGCGAGACGGTCGCGCTCACCCAGCGAGGCTCCCCAATTAAGGTGGACCAAGTCACGCACTCGGCGGCGAGAATGGAAGAGCTGCACGCGGCTGAGCAGGCCGTCCTCTCTAACTTCCCGAGAGGCTACGGCCCGATTGGATCCGGCACGCCCTTTCTTTTCGTTTCCCCGCGGCTGCAAGCGATTAACCAGACCGGCAGCCCCACGGCGCAGCGGCAGTTCCCGCCGCTGGAGTTTGCCTCGAATCCGATAAAGAGTCATGGCGGCTATGGCGCCTTCAGCATAACGGCAGCCGGCGTGGGGATCATCTACACACTCGACAACTCCCATGCCGCAGTGCAGGTGCTCGACCCGGGCGATACGCTGATCGACACATCCACGGTCGCCACCCTGGATGGCGCCGCACAAGCGGCGACGATCACCATTCATGACGCCAGCCATGTAGACCCCAGCGATGTCGACAACCTGGCTTCGGGGCCAGTTGTCCACGACTTCCGCCTGCCGCTCGCGTTTGGACACGACGGCGTCGCAGGAGAAGGTAACGCGGCCCGCATAATCCATGGCGTCGCCGGTGAAGACACCCTCAACGGCACCGGCTTAGTGGATGCTATCTACGGACGCTCAGGGAACGACACGATCAAAGCTAGCGGTGGAGACGACACGATCTGCGGAGGATCCGGCAGCGACACCATCACTGGCAACAACGGCAGCGATACCATCATCGGCGGATATGGCGGTGACCAGCTGACGGGCAGCAAGGATGACATCTTTGTCTATCTTTCAGCGATCGATTCCAACTCTACCCAGTTCGACACAATCGTCGATTTCACATCGGGGGCGGACAAGATCAACCTGGCGGCTTTAGGCGCGCTGGCGTTCCTGCACATGACGTCAGCAAGCAAGTCCGTGCCGCCGCATACCCTCGCCTGGATCTACAACCCCATAAGCAATGAAACGATCATCTATGTGAATCCAACGGATCGCAGCCTTGATATCGGCGATCCGGGCCTGCTGGAAATCCATTTGCAGGGAGTTGTGTCCGTTGCAGAGTCGGATTTCGTCTACGAGCCCGAAGCGGCGACTGTCGGGGCGGCTTTGGAGGGAATCGATCCTACGCTGCTGGTGGCGACCGCAAGTGATGGGACCGTCCTCACGACGGGGAGCGCCGACGCTTCCAGCGATGGGGGGGCGAACGAGAGCACGCTGGTAACGGCTGGGATCTGGACCATGCCAGCCGACGACGGCTTGAGGTTCCATTTCGGGCGGGACCGGATCAGTTCAATCGTTTCGACCAAGCTCACCACTTTCGGCGACGATTCGGCTTATGCAACCGAAGAGAGCGACGCTGGTGCGGCTACTGTGTCGGCGCACGTATCATCGATCGAGCTTGCTCATAGCCACACATCTGTTCTGATCGAGGAAAATCGCACATTCAAGAAGGAGCCGGACCACGCGAACACCGGTGCTGTGACGACCGGGCATGGCAATGCGCACATTGCCGCCGGAACTGAACTTTTCGAGCTCGGCATGCCAAGCGCCGCAATCGTGGCCCCGGTCGCAGCCGCCGAGCCCGCCGAACCCAGCGTCGTAACGGGAAACAGCGGTAGCCACGGTAATCCGCAGCACGCTTCGCAGTCAGCCTCAGCAAAGGCATCGGAAGCCGCCGAGCTAGCCGAGCCGGGTAACGGTGTCGGCCACGGCAACGAGCAGCACGCCTCGAACTCGACGGTTGCGAAGGCGTCAGTGGCCGCCGAACCCAGCGTCGTAACGGCCAATATCGGTGGCCACAGTAATCCGCAGCACGCTTCGCAGTCAGCCTCCGCAAAGGCATCGGAAACCACCGAGCTGGCCGAGCTGGGTAACGGTGTCGGCCACGGCCACGAGCAGCACGCCTCGAACTCGACGGCTGCGAAGGCGTCAGTGGCCGCCGAACCCAGCGTCGTAACGGCCAATAACGGTAGCCACGGTAATCCGCAGCACGCTTCGCAGTCAGCCTCGGCAAAGGCACCGGAAGCCGCCAAACTGGCCGAACCGGGTAACGGTGTCGGCCACGGCAACGAGCAGCACGCCTCGAACTCGGCGGCTGCGAAGGCATCAGCGGCGTCCGTAGCGACAGAACCGGGCTTCATACCCGGCCACAGCAACTCGGAGCACCCTTCACACTCGGCCTCTGCAAAGTCATTGGAGGCCGACGAACTAACCGAACTGGGCGTCACGTCCGGCAACGGCGTCGGCCACAACAATTCGCACTCTTCACACTCCGCATACGCAAGCACTATGGAAGCGGCCGGGCCGGTCGAACCTGGCGTCGCACCGGGTAAAGGTGGCGGCCATGGCAACTCGCCGCACGCGGCGCACTCCGCCTCTGCGAACGCGTCAGCGGCCACCACCCAGCCGGCTGAATCCGCGTGGGGGACCGGCGGCGCCGGCCACGAACCGGCATTCCACTTCGAAAATCAGGCTCCCTCTTCCACCCCCACCGCGGCACTTGAGCTAGAAGAGCTTAACGATTCGCCCGTTCTCCTCCTTCACGGCGCCGAGCTTGCGGCAATCCTTGACATGGGCTCAGCTGCTATGGAGGAACACGCGGCCAGTCACGACAATAACGGTCGACACCATTCCACAGCACATTCGCCCCACGAACTGCTCACCTAAAAGTGTTGGCAGCGGAGTCCCCACGATCGCCGCGAGGCTGCCCGAGGGGGCTTGGCTCCCACCGGGATGCCGATTTTGAAAGTTGTCCCTTGGAGGGACAACGTCACGCACTCAAACGGTCTCGTACTCAATTTACGCCGTGCGTTTCCTGTCTGACCGTTTCCCAACGGGTTTCATCCAGCGCCTTCTTATAGTTGTCCGCGAACCTCTCAATGCTGTGAGCCCACATCCCCAGCATTGAGACCTGAAAAAGCATGATTGGCTTCAAGGCATTCATGCTGTTTTCGGTCGCGGCGGTGGTGCGCGGGTCGCGCGCGAAATGGCCTGCGTCAGAGGTCTTGTCTGCCATGCTGTTCGCTCCTTCGCACTGGTGTTATGGCCGAAACCTGAGCGTCGGGTTGTGCACTGCGTGATTTCAAGCATTGACGCAAGGCTTGATCTGCTGCGGCTCTCGCAGCCCGGTCGTCATGCAACTTGTCCAGGTTTCTCAAGTAAGCGACTGCAGCTATTTGCAAGAGAGCGAAATCATATTCGCCGGTATCACGAAGATCGGTGACGTAGCGATGGAGCGCGGAACGCCTGTTATCGTCCTCGCTGACACTGCTGTGGCGCAGCAAGTAGTCTCGCCAAGCGAATGCACACGCGCCCTCAATGGCCAGAGAAGTCATGGGCACCTCCCGATTTTTTCTAGAAAGACTGATCAGCCCTTTCGTTCCGCGACTTTGTCAGGCGTAATGTTGTTCCGCAGCCGCACTGTAGCGTGACGATACCCGCCGTTGACGGCGGGACTTCGCCTTCGACCCCGACGATGATCTGACCATTCGGCGCCAGCATCTGGATATTGCCGCCAAAGTCGGTCCGGATGTGCGCCCCTCCGAAAATGGTGATATCGCCCTTGCGTTGGATCGGAGCGCCATTGGCGTCTGTTTCACGGAACAGCGCTTCGATCGCCTCGCGACCACGCAAGTAAGAGCCGAAGCGCGTGCTCGCGGAATCGTTATATTCACGGCCGGAGAGCCGCAATTCCTCGTAATACACGTCACGCAGAAACACGCCTTGCTGCCCGGTCGGGAGGGTTAGGAAGAAGGCAAGCGCGTCGCCTTTGCCGCCCGAGAATACGAATGTGCGACCGTTGTGGACGAAGGGTCTCTGACCCGGCCCAAAGCGGTTCTGCAGCCAAGCAAATAATTCCTCGTCATAAGCCTTCGCAACCTTGCCGGCCTGATCTGCCAAGGGAATACCGGGCTGTGCAAGATTGGCCGGATCAAGATAGCGCGCCGCGAACGCGGCATAGTTGGGCCCAATTGCTCCGACGCCGGCCTGCACGACGATGTCGGCGCCGTGACGAAGATCCCCTGCGACCAGCGGGCCGATGCTGAGGAACGGACCGATGGAGCCTGGTCGGCCAGATAGATATTGCGGCCAGCCGTGACCTCCAATGTGCCCGGCCCAGCGATCTGATAGTTGTAGGCCTCGACAAAGATAATATCGCGACCGGCGGATACGCGCCAGCATCGCCTCAGTCACTGGTCTGGCGCTTTTACCGAGCGGTTGTGCCGCCGATTTGATGTCCTGCGCCCGCGAGCTGGTCCATACTCTCACTCAGATGCTCACGAGAGCATATTGATTGTTGCGCCGCAACAGTTGAACCAAACGATATCGTTCGTTTTCGCGGGAGCGATCGTGAATAAGTGTCTTCTGGTGACGATTCTTGTGGCTCTCACCGGCGCGACGGCGGCTGCGCAGGCTCCCACCAAAGACGCGCTCATCGCCCGCGCGAAATCATTCGAACTAGATACGCCCTATGTGCCGCCGCCAGGCGATCCCTTGACGCATCATGCCGCCGGATATGCCAAGGTCATGTGCTCCGCTGTGTTCATGACCGGCCTGGCGCCCGATTTCGCGGCCGAAAATGTTGGGTTTTTCACGGCGCCCTACGGACAGCGTGCGAAGCTCGGCAAGCCCGTCATCGATCGCGCCAACAAGGCGGTCCATGTCACGCTTCCTAACGGCGTGACCCGTACCGCCAAATATCTCGGGAGCCAGGGGTGCGTCACGTTCCCGACCGGCAAGAGCGCCATGAATTTCAAGCCGGTCACCGTCGAGAGCCGATTGCCCGATCCCGCGACCCAAATGTGGCCGATGGGCGACACGCTGCCGCAGGAGCCGCTGCCGACAGAGATCGATGCCGAGAAACTCAAAGCTGCCGTGAATGCAGCGTTCCAGCCGGTCGAAGGATTGACCGCGGCGTTCGTTGTGACGTGGAAAGGCCGTCTCATTGCCGAGCGCTACGCGGAAGGTGTTACGGCGCAGACGCCGCTCGAAAGCTGGTCCATGGGCAAGAGTGTTACGGCAGCGCTCTTTGGCATTCTGGTCAAAGACGGCGTCTATGAATTGGGCCAGCCGGCACCGATCCCTGAATGGCAAACGCCCGGCGACCCGCGCGCCAAAATACGCATCGCGGATCTCCTTCACATGTCGAGCGGGCTTCGGATCAGGGCGCCCCAAGACCCGGACTACGACCCATCCGGGCCTTACCCGGATCACGTTTATCTTTATACCGGCGGCATCAATTCTTTTCACTACGCGGCGACACGGCCATTGCAATGGCCTCCCAACACGGTCGGACGCTATCGCAACACCGATCCGGTCCTGATCAACTATCTGATCCGGCTCGGTGTCGAAAAACGCGGCGACGAATATCTCTCATTTCCTCAGCGGGCGCTGTTCGACAAGCTCGGTATGCATACGATGGTGATCGAAACTGATCCGTTCGGAAATTTTCTAGGGCAAGGTTATGAAGTGGCCTCCGGGCGCGATTGGGCGCGGCTTGGCAATCTCTATCTTCAGGGGGGCGTTTGGAACGGTGAGCGCATTCTCCCAGATGGCTACACCACATTCGTCAGCACGCTTGCGCCCGCTTGGGCAGCGGACAATCGGCCAATTTATGGAGCTTTTTTCTGGCTCAACGGCGACGGGCAATATCCAGTCCCGCGCGATGCCTATTACATGGCCGGCGCTGGCGGGCAGACCACGTTGATCATTCCCTCGCACGATCTCGTCGTCGTGCGTCTCGGGCACTATCGGGGCGCATTTTACGCCGCTTCAGGCTTCGACAAGGCGCTCGCGCTGTTGATCGAAGCGGTGCCAAAGGCAAAAAAGGCGCAGCGCTAAGAATTTGACAACAGAGGGCACCGCACAACCACTTTCGATGGAATAGAACACATAGATGAGCTGGGCAGGGATTTCGCCGCAAGAGATGCTTGCGGCCGCCTGCGGCTAGGGGAGGATCGCTACCGAGAAGCAGGAGCTCTGCTGCTTGGTCTGATACAGCCGCGACGGCTTCACTTCGCTTAGGGCTGGCCGTACATGTCCCAAAGCGCCGACTGATGCGTCCCGTTCAAGTAGAAAGCGGAGCTAGAATATGGCGAAGAACGTTGTGATACTTTCCGATGGAACTGGCCAAGGTGCAAGCATGCCAAAGGCGGTGCGCACCAACGTCTGGAAGCTATGGGACGCAACGGAAAAGGCTGCCCCTGCTCAACAGGTAACGTTCTATGACGAAGGGCTGGGCGCGGAGCACAAGCGCGAGTGGTGGCGTTGGGCGTACGATCTCGCCAGCCGGGCGACCGGCCTCGGAATCTCGCAAAATATCAAGGACTGCTATACAGCACTTATCGAATACTATGAACCGGGTGACCGCGTTTTTCTGTTCGGATTCAGCCGTGGCGCCTTTACCGTACGTAGTCTCGGCGGCGTGCTGTCGCTGTGTGGTATTCCACAACGCGACGCCGCGGGAAACAGTCCCCGCGACCCTCAGAATAAGAAGGGTCGATTGGCGCTTGTCGAGGAGGCTGTTGAGACGATCTATAAGCACTACGGAGGCGATAAGAAGCAAGAAGAGCGCATTGCCCTTGGCCTGGAGTATCGCAACCGCTACCAGTGCCTTTCCATCGATTCCGGCAACCCTCCCTTTCCCTATTTCATTGGAGTCTGGGACACCGTGCGCGCGCTAGGCATTCCAGGCTCGAGCGGATTGGTCTTGTGGCGTCACGCCTTCCACAATGCCTCGCTAAATCCCTACGTTCCCTACGGACGCCAAGCGCTCTCGATCGACGAAAACCGCGAAATCTTCGCGCCGGAGATTTGGGACGAGTCGGAAGAATCGCCGGAAGCCGAAGCGCGTGGTCGTATCAAGCAGGTTTGGTTTCCCGGCGTGCATTCCGACGTGGGCGGTGGCTATCGCGAGACTGGCCTATCCGATTTGGCGCTGGAGTGGATGATCAACGAGGCAATGGCAGTCGAGCATCCGCTCATCGTGGATATGACCAAGTTGAAATTGAAGCCGTCATACGAAGGCATCCAGCACGACGAGCGGACCGGATGGGGTCGCGCCTGGACCGAGGGCACCAGGGAAGGCGTACGAGACGGCAATGGGCCGGACATCCTGCATGAAGACTTTGTTCGCAATCGCTTTGGCTTAGCCAAGGCACGTTGCGTGACCGGCGACCAACCCTATCGTCCAAAGGCGCTGGCGAAGCACCGCGATTATTTGAGTTTCTATTGAATTTCAAATGGCGCACGAGGAAGGCCCTATACCTGCACAAGCAAACCGTCAGTAAACAGGTGCGCAACGGGACGAGAGAGAGGCGCCACTCTCAGAAATTCAATCTCGTATAGTTGTGATCGCTCAAAGCGGCCAGTCTTGTAGCGGTCGAAAATCTTGTACCCGGTTTTGCCGGATATGCCGAACTCCCGGCACACATCCGTCATCCCCTTTCCATCCTAGAAGCGGGCGAACACGCGAAGGCGTTCTTCCATGAAGTTCGCCGCAAGTTCGGATTGATCAGGCCGGACGGAAGGTCGCCGCCACCTAGTCGGCAATGCATCGAAGCTCAGCGCGGCGTTCCCCCGCAAAAGCGCGGTCGGGGTCGCGCCGTCTTTCAATTTTCGTCCAATGGCAATCAACGTGAGGAAGCGTCGGTCAGTCCAATCCATCATGGGCCACCTTGAGCCAGCTCCAGACAGGCAAACTGCTGAAACCCAAGCTGTTGCGCTAGCCGCGCGCCGACCCGATTAGACGCATCCGCATCACTGGCGTTTGAATTGCATCGATGAGCTCATGGAACCTGTTCTCGACCGCTTTCATCCTGGTTCGACGGTCTTGAAAGACCGCCTCCTCCTATCGCGCTCTCAAAATCGGTAGCCAGCCTGTGAATCAGCGCTTTCTTCTCTCCCTCCGCCCTCATCAGCTCGTCAATGTCAACCAGCGATCCACAGGCGCGCCGCGGCCTGCCTTTCTCGTCGAGCACAACTCCGCCCGTCGCGCGGAACCAGCGATAGCTCCCGTCTTTGACGTTCAGGCGGTACTTCACGTCATAGCCGACGCCGGTCTGACAGGTCGAACCGAACGCCGCGAACGTCGCCGCCGCATCGTCCGGATGCAGGCGGTCGGACCAGGATTGCACGACGTTTGGGAATTCGGTCTCCGTCTTGTACCCGCACAAGCGGCGGAATTCGCTCGACCACGTCCAACGCGCCTTCGGGTGCATCGCGTCCCCTTCGTAGAGGATCGCATCCCAAAGTCCGATGCCGCAATGGAGCGACAGCGTCTCGAGCCACTCAGCTTTGTGAAGAAGTTCGCCGTCCTGAAAAAGTCCCTTCAAATATTTCCCCCTTGAATTCTCCTCACCACGGATTGCGCCATTAGCAAAGCGGGCACGTCACTGCGTTGCTGCGCTTCGCTCGAAGGGCTTGTTTTCGGCGATGAACCTTGCAGCCAGCACCAGAGCGCCCATCGAAAACTCCTTTCCATGCGCGACAATCATTCGCTCGGAGAGTTCCGCCAGCTCCTTGAAGAAATGATCTTTGCTTTCGGCTTCATCTGGCGATCGAGTAGCTGTCATGGTTCTCTCCTGATGATTGCGGCAAGGCTCGTCGCCCCGCCGCGGGGGCAAGCTATTTGAAAATGTGCGGGGGAAACGTCACGAGCGCCGTCTCCCCGTCGCTTGTTCCGAGTGCAAGATGCTGGCCATCGCGTGACCATTGCAGGGCTTGGACAGCGCCTCCACCGGGCGATTTGACGACCAGTTCGTCGGGTTCTCCGATCCTGGCCACAACGACCATCCCATCGCCGTAACCCGCTGCGACCAGCCGACGCTCTGGGTGCATATCCACCGTCTTGACGAGGACGAATCTGGAGCGCCCGGTGGTGAGGTTTATCGGCTGCTCGCTTTCGCCAGCGAGGCTGGAAACATCCCACGCGATCATCCGATAGGCTCCGCTCGTGACAAGCACGCAGGAGTCCGCACTCCACGAGAGAGACGCAACGTTTGCGGGATAGCTGGGAATCCGGACGATCTTCGCATCGGCAAGGCGCACCAAGACGATGCCCGTTTCCACGACGGACAGCGCCAACCAACTACCGTCGGGGCTCCATGACATGCTTGAGATTGAACCTAGCTCGAATGAAGCCGCCGGCTCGGGTCGCGGGCCAAAGGCACGAACAAGCAGACAACCGTCGGCGCCCATCGCAAAGCGCCGACCATCTCGCGATACGGCCATTGCCGATGCATTCGCTCCCGCACGCTCCTGGAGCCAGCTAACGTCGCCATTGCAATCATAAAAAATAGTCGACCCGCCCGAGGCGGCCAGAACGCCCCCAGTGTGTTCCGGGGCGAGGAGATCGATTGGAGAACCATGGTTCGCGGTTACTCGCGTAACGCCCGACGCAGACACGCGAAGCAGCCGATCGCGATCACTCGCGATAAAGCCCGAGGTTCCGAACGAGGCGAGATGAAGCGGGGCATCGCTGATTACGACTTTCGTCAACGGAGGTATCGGTTTCCGTCGCGGTGCAATCGTTGTCCGGCCGTCGTCGAGCGCCACACGACAGCGATCCTGCGGCGGCTCGATGTCTGTCAGGGGAGCAATCGCCAACGCACCATCGGCGAGTGCGAACGCAACCGCCTGTCCTGCAGAGTCGAACGCCGTGCTCCTAACAGGCGCGCCCACCGTCCAGTGCCGCCCAAGCAGGTCATAAAGCGTTGTGGTCTCTTCTTCCATCGTGTCCATTGATCGTCTCTCGTTCGGAACGGCTCAACTGCCGTCGGCAATCCATCCGTCCAGTTCTTCAAGGCGTCGCTCAAGCGCGACGCACTGAGCGTCGCACGCGGCCATTTCGACATGCGCCCTTTGGCGTCGCTCGTACGCGTCCTCGAGCGCCTTGGTAAGCGCATGTGACGGACCTGACGCCGCAATCTCCTGTTCGATCTGCTGAATCTCGAACTCCGCGCCGCCGCCAAGCTGACGGTTGAGAAGACTGCGCGCTTGAGCGGATGATACTTCCTGAACAATCTGTAACCGCTGGTTCAACGCCTCGACAAGGCTGAGGTGACTAATGCTCATGCGTCAGCCCTGATCTGAATGAGGAGGCGCTGCAGGCCACCTACACCTGATGCGAAGCGGAGCTGTGCATCATTGATGTGTGATCGCAGAGAGTCCCACAGATCGACCCTCAGCAAGCGCGCCGGATCTCCGGCCATCGTCTCGAGGGCTTGGAGGCCGAACTGATGCCGTAAGCCGACGCCCTGCAAGACGAAGTCTGTCAGCTCGCGAGCGTGCGTTTCGATGAAGGGGCGCAAAAACGGATGTGCGTCATAGCCGATGTCGCGCTTTGCTAATTCGATCTCGATGAATACGACGAAATGCCGAACCAGCAGGTTTTGGCTTTCGCCGACCAGGTGCACCACAAACGTTACGTCGCGGTCTGCGTGCTCAAGGATCTGCGAAGCCAACGTCGCCGCGGCGACCGGCTCTTCTCCGTCTTTCTGTCCGTCCCAGACAGTCGCCATGCCGGTCCTGTCCTCAGGTCCGCGAACGATATTGGTGCAATTTGCGATATAGCGTGGCACGCGAAAGGCCGAGCTTGTCGGCGGCGGCCGCGATGTTGCCGCCAGCGTTTGCGACGGCCCTCTCGATGGCACGGCGCTCCATTTCGTCGAAGCGCGCGATCTCGTCGCTCTCAGACACCGTTGCCACTTGACCTGTGTGCGTGGGCGTCGGGGCCGGCTGGGTCGTCGTCGCTTCCAGAAAGTCCTCCGGCAAGTCTCTAGCAGTAACTATGCCGGTGAGCGTCATCAGCACGAGGTTCTCAATCAGATTGCGCAGTTCGCGAACGTTTCCCGGCCATGAATAGCGCAGCAGCAATTCCATCGTGGCCGGCTCGAAATGCAGCGGTTGGGTGTTATAGGTGGTTGCGAATTGTCGATTGAAGTGATCGATCAGGATCTCGACATCGCCAAGGCGCTCGCGGAGGGGCGGGATGGTGATCTTGACGACACCGATGCGGAAATACAGGTCCTTCCGGAACCGTCCCTCGGCAACTTCCTGCTTCAGATTCCGGTTAGTCGAGGCCACGAGTCGGACATCCACCGGACGCGCCTTGCTTTCACCGAGCCGGTACACCGCGCGCTCCTCAAGCACGCGGAGCAGGTAAGGCTGCAGATCCAGCGGCATCTCGCCAATTTCGTCCAGGCTGAGCACGCCGCCATTGGCAAACTCAAACCGTCCAGGCCGCCCCTCGCGCGTAGCCCCGGTGAAGGCGCCGGGCGCATGCCCGAATAGTTCGCCGCCGAGAAGGTCCTTCGAGACCGCACCGCAATTGAAGGCGACGAAAGGCTCCTTACCCGTCTTCAGGCTGGCAGCGTGAACGAGACGGGCAAACAGCTCCTTGCCGACACCCGTCTCGCCCTCAAGCAGGATTGCCGTCCGACCGAGCGCCGCCCGGGCAACCTTATCGACCGTCTGCAACAATGCGTCACTGCATCCGACAAATGCTTCCTTGGCCGACATGAGTGCCGCGTGGGCCGTCGGGGACATCTGGGATGCGGCAGAATTTGTGCGCGGCCTCGATGCAAGGACAAGCATCGCGCCCTTCACGGCACCATCAATCACTAGTGGCTCGATCCGCTGCTCGCGCAGTTCCTCGGGTAGCCCACCGACGAGGTCTTTGACCAAGAAGCCCTCGCGGCTTGGGAGAAGCTGGGTCCCGATGCTCAATTCACGAGACTGCGAGATCCGCCGCCAACGAGTCGACGCCATGTCGTTGTGATGCACCACTCGGCCGTACCGATCGAGAATTACGACGCCGTCGGCACTGTTCATCCCCGGCATCCGAGAAATACTCGCTTCGAGTAGCCGCAATCTTTCGAGGCGGATCTTTTCCGAGAGCGCAAGCTCGATGTGATTGGCCGCGATTACCGCCAGCGCCACATTGTGCCGGTGGAAGATCGCCTGGGGTCCGGAGAAATCGATAATGCCGATGATGCTGCCGTCGATTGGGCTGCGAATGGGACTGCCGACACAGGTCCATGCCTTGATGCCTTCGGAAAAATGTTCGGCCGCGTGGACATGAACCGGTTTTCCCGTCACGAGAGCCGTGCCGATGCCGTTGGTACCGGTCACCATCTCGCCCCAGGCGGCGCCGACTTCCAGGCGAATATCGTGCCCTGCATCAATCGTCCGCTGATCGCCCCCGACATCCAGCACGACACCGTTCCTGTCGGTGATGACCAGCATCGTGGCCGCGTCACCGAGCACCTCCGCGACGCGGCGGAAGGTGTGCGCGCTCGAGCCAAGCAGGTCATCGTTCTTCAGGCGCAGTTCATAAAGATCATCCGGCGAGGCGACGAGATTGCTGCCCTTGCAATGTGCATTGACCCCGGATTTGATACTGCGCTGCCATGATTCCTCGATGACGCCTCGCACCAGCGCGTTCTCGCGCTTGGTGTCTCCGAACGTCAGGAAATTTTCCCAAGCCTTGTTGGTTTCGCGCTCGTCGTATGGCCGTCCCTGATCCGTATCCGAAGCGCCGTCCGGCACTTCGTAGCCTTCCAGGGAAAACGGCGGCTTAGCCATGAGCGCTTCCGTCAGCATTGGAACACCATATTTGCGCGGCAAACGGCAACCCGAACGGCAAGAACGACTTGAACTCGACCAAACCGGGGATGGCAGGTCGGGTTCAGCAGATCATTCGACGCTTTTGGTGATTGCGTCTAACCCGAGGCGGCCTGAGATGATCTGTTCCAGACGCCCTTCCGACGCTTCGTCCGGCACACTCATCCTCTCAAGGTCGGCGAGGACTTCGCATATCCCATCATCCAGGGGCTCGAAGATTCCGTTCTCGCGTGTCGCCAGGGCGAAGTATCGCGACTGGCCCTTGCCGCGCAGTTCGCCGACAAAATGGAGCTGTCGCCCCGACGCGAGATCTGCGATCACGACACGGCCGTTAAGGCTGATCCGCACATAGGGCTCCGCCTCTCTGGGACGACCTGGCGGCGTCAGCCACAGCTTGCCTGATGGCTGAGGCTGCAGAGGAGGCGTGGGATTGCGCAATTCCTGCCAGCGTCCACCCGTCAGATGATTGGCGACCGCGTTGATCTTCGTGCGGTTCTTCTTAAGAAAGTCCTTCGCTGCAACCTCTTCCCGGTGTGGACCGTCTCGCTTGGAGATGATGTAGACCATGTTCCGTTCCCTCCTGCTCCGGTTGGTCGGATGGCCGTGGAGGCTTGTTGCTCGCCCCCTTTCGGCTCACACCGGAGTTCTAATACTGTAGCCCGTTCTAAGTCGTTGTCACAGCCCAATCAGCGACCACCGATCAAGCCGTCGCCGCGACCTGGCGCGTGACGCCGGCCTTGAAGACGTAACCGGACAATGCGGCTCCGAAGCACGGCGCTACAAAATAGAGCCACACCTGCGACAGCGCATCAGGACCTGCGAACAGTGCAGGACCCAACGAGCGCGCCGGGTTGACCGATGCTCCCGACACGGCAATGCCGGCGAGATGGATGGCTACCAGCGTAAGGCCGATCACCAAGCCGGCGTAGGCGGAGGCAGCGCCGTTTTGCGTGGCGCCAAGGATTACCGTCAGAAACAGAAAGGTTGCCGCCGCCTCGAACACGAATGCGGAGAGCACGTTATACTGACCCCAGCCATTCTGGGCAAAACCGTTCGCCGCGACGTCGTAACCTCCGACCTTGCCTTCCGCGATAAGGTACAGCACGGCTGCAGCCGCGATTCCGCCGATGAACTGCGCAACGATGTAGCCGGAAAAATCCCGTGGCGACATCCGACCGGCGATGAGCATGCCGAGGCTGACGGCCGGATTGAGATGCGCGCCGGAGATGTTTCCGATCGAATAGGCCATCGCGATCACTGACAGGCCGAATGCGAACGCCACACCCAATAACCCGACTTCGGCCCGCATGAAGATCACGGTCGCGCAGCCAAAGAACACAAGCGCGAACGTGCCGATGAATTCCGCAACATACTTATGCATGACGTCCCCTCTCTGGTGATGACTTCGATAACGGACCGTCCCGTTCGCCGGTTGCTTCGCGGTCAGACTTGCGACCGATCCGCCTATTTTGCCACGATATCCCGATCGCCGGATCCTTAGACGGCGCCGCGGAACACGGACAGCGTATGCCTCACGCGCGCCCAAGCTTCTCTGCCCCGCCGCCCAGTGCCGGTCCCTGTGTCGGGTCGATGTACTCCGGCACATCGGCAACCAGCGTGTTGGTCGTCAGCACCAGCGTGGCGACGGAAGCCGCGTTTCGAAGCGCGGTATATGTCACCCGAACTGGGTCGATGATGCCGGCCGAAACCATGTCGATGAACTTACCATTAGCAGCGTCGAATCCGACTCCCGCCGGCGCGCGCTGCAGGTCGGCCACGACCTTCTCGGCATCATGACCCGCATTCCGGGCAATGAAAGCAGCGGGACGGGACAGGGTTTCGCGCACTAACTTGATGCCCTCGCCCAGGTCGCCATTGATGTTACCGAGCGCGCGAGCCACCACCGGCGCGCACTGCGCCAATGCCGTGCCGCCACCCGGCACAATGCCTTCCTCGGCTGCGGCACGCGCCGCGCTGAGCGCATCGTCGATCAGCTGAATCGTCCGTTTCTGCTCGACCGGCGTGACGCCGCCCGCAAAGATCACGGCAGTCCCGCCTGACAGCTTCGCCAACCGCTCCTTGAGCTTGTCCTGTTCGATATTCGGCGGTGCCAGATCGTGTTGCTTGGCCACCTGTTGGCGCCGCGCTGCGATCGCCGCGTCGTCGCCGCCGCCGCGAATGATCACCGTTTCGCGCGCACTGGCCCGAACCTGCCGCGCGGTGCCGAGATCGGCAAGGCCAACCTCCTCCAGCTTGCCACCAAGCTCGCGGGCGATCACCCGCCCGCCGGTGATGATGGCGAGATCGTCCATCATCGCCTTGCGCCAGTGGCCATAGTCGGGCGGATTGACCACGAGGACCTTGCCGCGGTTACCATCGCCAAGCAGCGTGACGACGACTTCGGGTGCGATCTCTTCAGCGACAATCACGAGCGGTCGCCCGGTGGCCGCGACCGCCGTGCGCACCGCCGCCAGCTCGCTCGGCGCCCTGATCTTTAGATCGGTCAGAAGAATGTAGGGCTGATCCAGCACCACTTCCATCTTTTCGACATCCGTCACCATGTGGTGAGAAATGTAACCGCGGTCGAACGACATGCCTTCGACGACCTCGAGCGTCGTGCTGGTCGTCAGCCCGTATTCAGAACTGATGATTCCGTCCTTGCCGACACGCTCCACCGCCTCGGCGATCAGACCGCCAAGATGGGAGTCGGTCGACGCAATCGTCGCCACTGCCTGGAGCGTCTTGCGGTCCGATACGGCAATTGCCGAACTCTTCAGAGTCTCGACAACGACCTCGACGGCCCGGTCAATGCCCTTGCAGAGATCAACGGCCTTGGCGCCGCGCTCGAGGGCCGCAACGCCGCCTTGAATGAGGCCGTTTGCGAGCACCATCGCGGTTGTTGTACCGTCGCCGGCGACTTCGTTGGTCTGCATAGAGACTTCGCGCACTACCTGAGCGCCCATGTTCTCGAAACGGTCAGGCAATTCGATTTCGGAAGCGATGGTGACGCCATCGCGTGACACGATGGGCGTGCCGATCGGCCTGTCGACCATCGCGTTCATGCCCTTGGGGCCGAGCGTCGATTCAACCGCAGCGGCAAGCTTCTGGACCCCGCGCGCAAGAGCGCGGCGGGCTTCAATGTTATGCAACAGAACTTTCGGCATTGCGTTTCACTCCCCACGCGGTGGTCTCTTGGTTGTCTGGTCGGGCGGACTTGCTGATCGCTCCGGTTGTTGGCACTGGCAGGCAATGAGCCGGTCAATGCGACCTCATGCGAGCGCAGCGGAATGCTTCTCAGTGGTCGCAGGCGACCCACCGGATCGCACGGCGCAGCCACTGGCGCAGCCTCCGCACGGCGCTGCGTTAACAGGCAACCGTTCCGCAACGCCTCCATCGAGTTCGCCATACCGGGCAGCAAGAAGGCCTCTACACAGTGAGCTATTGAACTCCATATTGATGCGTACTCCCCGTAACCGCTGCATATACGACGCGAATTCATGGCGCTTGATGGGATGGCCCTCGTAAGTGACGAAGGCGCGGTCGCCGGGCCGCACGGCAAGGCGTCGTTCAACCAGAAGCTCGCGATATCGCGGTTTTTGGCGCGCAACTTCCTTCGAGCCGAAGTCGATCAGATCGTAGGTGCCCAGGTCCATCCGGCAGATCGCTCCATCCTCGTAACCCACCCCGCGCAACGCCAGTATCATGACCTCCTGGCGTCGCTCGAATGCCTTGCGGCGAAACTTCTCCCGCACTTCGTCCAGCGACCCGCCGGACGCGAAGTCCTTGAGCGCGTCGCCAAACGACTTGCCCTCGGAGACTCCACGATTGATCTCTTCGGCGACCATGTGATCCCGAAGCCGCGGACGCACCTGACGGACCCAGGGCAAGGACAACACCGCACGACGCATGCCATCCGCCATAAGGAACGCAAAATTCGCAGAGCACCAATAGGTCGGCAGCCTGAAGATGATGTCGACTCCGTCATCGCTGTCGACGGAGACAAACTCGATAAATCCGAGATCGGTTACCGACTCATCCAGCTCGGGATCCGTGACCAACGCGAGGCGCTTCCACACCTCGCTGGTCTTTCGGTCCTGATGCACGAGAACCGCGTCCATGATCGTTACTCCGCCGCGGTCGCGCGCACTTGTCCCGCGAGTTTCCGTTTCTGCGCCTCGACATCCACGCCGTACAGACGTGCGGCGTTGAGGCCCAAAATCTTCTTCTTTGCCTGTGGCGTGAGATCGACGCCGTGCTCCTGCTTCAGATCCTCCGGAAGCTCGAAGTTCCAAAACTTCTCGACCAGCCAGCGGGGCGTCCATATGGCGTAGTCGCTGCCGAACAGGATCTTGTCTTCGCCGACCCAGAACAGCAATTCGCTGATCACTTCGGCGAAATAGCGCGGACGTCCGTGGATGAACGGCAACGCTACAGCGAGACCACCATAGACGTTGGTCTCTTGCACGGCGATCCAGCAGAAATCGTCCAGCCGCGGCAGGCCGCAATGCTCGATGATGAAGTTCAGGCCCTGGAAGTCGGTGGCTGCATGATCGACATCGTGAACATCGAATGCGTCCTTATCCAGCGGGATGATCGTCGGCCCCTTGTGGACATGGATGTTCGTGATACCGAGCTTTTGGCAGAGCTCGAAGCAACGATAGGCGTTGGGATCAGTCAGCTTCCAGCCGCGCGATTCTCCCTTCCACTCGGCGGTATAGAGCTTGACGCCCTTGATGCCGAACGTCTCCTTCATATAGTGAATGTACTCAAGCGCCCGTTCTCCATCGCGGGGGTCGAAGGCGCCGTTGACAATGAAGCGATCCTTGTACTGCTTCGCCATTTCGGCATTGCGGTCGATGGTATTGAAGCCATTCTTGTAGAACTCCGTCAGATAGGTCGACTGCACAACGGCCATGTCGTCGGGACCATCGACGAAGAGGTCCTGATACATCTGCTCGGCACTGTATTTCTCGAACTGATCCTTGGGCCAGAGCTTGTCTTTCGGGCTGAGCGAGGTGTGGTAGGCGTAGAAGCAATCAATGAACTGTTTGCCGTGGATATTAAGCTGGTTCGCCGGACTGCCGTCCCAGAAATGGGTGTGACCGTCGATAACGAAAACTTCCTCGCCGGTGGGTGTGATAAACATGATGGTCTCCAGGAGTTTTGGTTAGCTCTATTCGATCAATCCATGCGCCGTGGCTGCGCGAGGAAACTGCGAGAAGCGGTGGGGCCACAGCCGCCGGGGATGTGGCCCCACCCAGTCAGGGAGACTCACTCGATATATTCGAAGACTTCGTCCATGTTGCCGAACAACGTCACCGTATTGTCGTCGATGCGAACCATTCGGCCGTAGTGGGTCGAAGTATTCACCTCGAAGATCTCGGCCGTCATCTCTTTTCCGAGGATGTCGCTGATTTCATCCATCTTGAAGATCAGCTTGCCTTCGCCGTCGATGCGGATCAGGGCCGGCTGATAGGTAACGGTCACATTCGGCTTCTTCCCCATGAACTCGGCGATAGCGCGAGCTTCAACGCTGTCGTTCATGGTGACGCCGCACTGGTGAGAAATCGTCCGGTCGAAAACGATGTCTCCCATCTTCTGAAAGATGTTCTGGTTGGTCGCAGATCTGGAAGCAACGGACATTGCAATTTACTCCTTGGGAAGGACGAGGCCGAGCTCGCCGAGGATCTTCTTGGTGCGTTCGACCGACTGCGCTCTGGCGTCGGCGTACTGCACCGGTTTTGAATGCGGCTGTGACCAGATCGGTTGCAGGCCGGCGGCCGCCTTGTTCGCGAGCGCCACGTGCTTGTTCACCCACCCCTGGAACAGCTTCTTGTTGTGGGCGGCATGCTGATTATCGGTCACCAGCAGATGCATCAGGTCGATCGTGTTCGCGAGATTGCGCTCATAGTCGGCTTCAGCGGCCGAAACGACCGGCGGCGTGATGAAGTCACCGTTCGACGACGCTACCTGCATCAGGAAGCCGCTGCGAAACAGTTCGCCGACGAGCGGCTCGAACACGATATTGGTGGCGAAATACTGCTCGAGGTAGTCCGCCGAGCCCATGATCGATTCGACAGCCTCACGAGTGCCTTGCCAGCCCTTGTCTTCGAGCCACGCACGCTTGCCCGCCGTATCATCGAAGCCGGAAATATCCATTCCGAGCTCGGCGAGATAGAGCGTGATGTCTTGCGCCAGACGAAGCTTGTAGGACGAGTTGGTCAGGGTCGCGTTGTTGATCATCTGGGTGTAGCCGTAGCGCTGCGCCTGCATCAACGACGTACCGAGCCCAAATTCGGCATGCTTCCACGCGCCGAGGTGGGTTTGCAGAATCTTGATCCAGGCCTTTGCAAAGGCTTTCGGCGCCCCGGACTTGCGGCCGTTGGCGATGACCGCTTGAACCATTGCCTCGATCTTGGATTGGCGCTGGTAATGGGTGCGCTCCCACTCCTGGTCCGGAGCACGGAAGGCATGCCAGTTCGAGCTCAAGGCGGCCGTGTTGTCCTTGGTGTAGGCGCCCTTCCCGTTCGGGAAGGAAATGATCCAATCCTGCAGCAGATAGCGCTCAGGATCCGGCTGCACATCGACAGTCACATCCTCATAATGCGTCGCCCGCTTGCTGCGCGGCTCGAAATACCGGTATCTGCGGCTGTCCGAATCCGGAAACACCGCAGCACCTGCTGCACCGGATCCCACTGAAACACTTGGAACGGCAGTCATAGTCTTCCTCCTCCCATTGGTGGCCTTACGCTTGCTAGATCCGCACTTAGAACGTCTCAGCTGTTGGCTGGTGTGAATTTGTCGAAGAAGACCCGATCTGAATCGACATCGTTCATCTGCAGCACCGGCGTCAGCGCCTCGATCATCGGAGATGGCCCGCAGGCATAGACGTCGACGTCTTCGCCGCAGCCCAACTTGCGCAGATGGGCTCCGACCACTTCGTGCACGAAGCCTTTTTCTCCGCTCCAGGCCGCATCGTCGGCGGCATGGGAGAGGACCGGCACGAAGGTAAAGTCCGCATGGTTGGCAGCGATTTCCGCGAAATGATCGAGGTAGAAGAGATCGTTTTGCGTGCGGGCGCCGTAGAAGAAGTGCACCGGTCGCACTTCACCGGAACTGATGTGATCGTGCAGGATCGACCAAAGCGGCGACATCCCCGATCCACCACCGACCAGGATCATGGGTCCGTCTCTGTTTTCCCGCCGGAAGCAGGTGCCGTAGGGTCCTTTGATCCCAACTCTGGTTCCGACGGCGAGGTCGCCGTCGAGCCGGGAGGAGAATCGCCCGTTCGGATACTTCTTGATGATGAATGCGAGCTTTTGGCTTTCGCCCGGCGAATTTGCCATGGAAAACGAGCGCGTAATCGTCTCTGTCCTCGCGAGCGTGATGTCGACATATTGGCCCGCCCAGAACTTCAGAGGTTGCTCCAGCGAGATTTCCAGGCGTCGGATGTCGTGGGTCAATGCGGAGACGCCCGTAACCGTGCCCTCGAAATCCTTGACGGGAATCGATTTCGACAGCACCTCCTCGTCATAGTTGAGAAGCTCAACCTCGAGATCCGAGTACGCCAAGGTTCGGCACAGCAGGATGTAGTCCTGGCCACGCTCCATCTCGTTGAGAGCGAAGGTCGAGTATTTCTTCAACTCCACATCGCCTTCGGTGAGGACACATTTGCAGGCCGAGCATTGACCTTCCTTGCACCCGTGCGGCAAGGCAATGCCCTGGCGAAAGGCGGCGTCGAGAACGGTTTCGTTCTCCTCGACTTCGAATTCTATGCCTACCGGATGCAGGCGAACGACATTAGCGGGCGCGCCCATGAGGGCCTCCTCAAACCAAGGCTTGGAGATCTTCCGGGGGGTGATGGGAAGGAGCCAGCCGGGGCCGGCTCCTTCCCCGTCGCACTTAGTTGCAGGGATTGATAGTGAATCCCTTGCGATAGTCGGCGAGGTGCGCTTCGCGCTCGGCCGGGCTCATCTCCCGCAGCGTGAGCAGCGGGCTCTTCAGAATGTGGCCGCGGACATCGTCGAGCGTCCACATTTCCTTCTCGTCGAAGCGCAGGTGCGGCTGGGCGACCAGGGTCTTGCCGTCAGTGCGCACAAAGCCGAGATCCTTGATGGCGTCGGCGATATCCACATTGTGGTAGACGCTTTCCCACTCGCGGCGGCCGCTGAACCGCCCCATTGCCGGAGTCGGTCGCCCCTGATACTCGCCCGCAAAAGCTTCGACCGCGGTCCAGCGATCGAGCTCATGGGCGAAGGTATACAGCTTGCCGTCGATTTCGTCGGTGACGATGTCCTCACGAATGAGACATGGCACCAGGCTGGACCAGCAACGATGCGGATAAGCGTAGCCAACATCGCTGTTGAACAGAATATTGGTCTGGCCGCGATGCGACAGCTTCTCGTACCATTTCCAGAAGTCGCCGAATTGGGCATACCAGCCTGGATACTTATGCTCGAACCACTCGAAGTCCTTGTCGGTCTGAGCCTCGATGCGCCAGAAGTTCGCCGACCAGCCGACCGCGAAGAACTGCGCGACCTTGTGGACGTAGAATTTTTCGGTCAGCCGTTTCCAGGCGGTCTGAACGTCGTCATGATGAATTTTGATGCCGTACTTTTCGAGCGGCAGCATATAAGTCCGATAATAGTCCTCGAAGATCCAGCGGTGCCACATCTCCGCATAGGACTCTTTGGTCTTGTCGCGGTTTGTAGTGCCGTACTCGATGAATGTACCGATTGCCGCGTCAACAATGCCGTGGTTTTGCCAGAAGGCATACCGCATGTCGCGCTCGAGCAGCAGGTGGTTTTCCGGCTCCTTCAGCATCGACATCAGCATCGAGTGGCCGTTGCCGATGTGGCGGCTCTCGTCCGACTGCACGGAGAGGAAGACGGTCGGCAGCGCGTAGTCGCCATTGCGGGCCGCTTCCGAGGGCATAGCGACGAACAGCGTGTTGGTGAACGCCGTCTCGGCGACCACCGTCAGGTAGACGTTCGCCGACGTGACGGCATCACCGGTGATGAACCCTTCGCCGAACTGACGGCCGATGGTGGTGGCGTAGCACTTGCCGAACGCCTCCTCGGTGATGTCGAAGCCGGCTGGATCGATGTAGTTCTCCATGTACCACTTCTTGAGGTTCATCTGGATGGTCGAATGACGGAATTCGTCGACCATCTGCATAGTGAACCCAGTGCGCAGGTCTTCGCCGGGTGCAAGGCGAGCGACCATTGCCATCGAACGTGCGGCGGAGATTTCCGGGAACGGGATGATCGCCAGAAACAGCTTCATCCATTCGACCCAGCGCGGCTCGACGTTGCGGAACATGTCGCCGCGTAGCGCCGCATCGAGTGCGCCGTAGACCCGGTTGTCCTTCTCCTCCTGCATCGGGAAGTAGGACCGCAGGACCTGCTTCATCGGATCCTTTGGCGCCTTGGTGATCTTGTAGTCGGTCGGGAAGGTCATCGCTTCCTGAATGTAGGACGGATTCCATCCAAGATCGGCGATCTTCTTGGCAGCGTCGCCGACGGAAATGCCGCGCTGGGCGGTGATCTTGTTGAGTGTTAAAGTTCCAGACATCTAGTCAATCCTCCTGATCGGGTCAGAAACCACATCGATATTCCGCCTGCCCAGGACCTCGAAGGACCAGGCAGTGCTTACCCGCGCGTCACGGGCAACCTCACGGCCGTTTGCACGACCGGAAGTTTGATATCGGCAAGGGTCTCAGGATGACTGTGGAGCACTGCGGGGTGATCACGAGCGATCCTCGGCACCAGCGGCCTCCGATCGCAATTGCTTCATCCCGCACATGATGCGCCCTCGACTCGGCCATCCCCTTCCCTCGTTCTTTTCGCGGCTCGCCCCAGACGGACGTCAGCGTTCTTGTGCCAAGTAGCTCTGCAATGGGCGTGCCAGCTCCTCCAAGGGGGCTCGCCAAGTGATTTCTGATTGGATGAGCTCGGAAATGAGCGAAGGCGGAGACGTCGCAACTCCGGGCGTGCGACCGACCGAGATGCAAATTGCGACGGAAATTGCAAAATGAGAATCTCAGCGACGCTTGCGCGTCAGTTTGCAATGCAACTTTTGCGTCGCAATAAATCACCGCCCAGGTACTGGAGTTGGTGATTGGCCGCTGATCGCTGGTATACGTCTGGAAGGAGAGGCGCTCGAACTAGCGGTAGTCCTCCGCAAACGTCGACGGCTTCGGCTGCCCTATTTTCGAGATCCGGCTATCCGAGGAAAGGACGTAACAATCATTATCGCAGAAGGGCAACCTGGTGCTGATCTCTCTCAGGTAGCCTGCGTGAATTGGCTCACAGCAAAATAGACAGTAGGTCTTTGGGCAGGGTGTCCTGCCATTCACCAGAACGAACCTCATGTGGCACCTCCCAATGCGAAGGAGTACAATGCCGCTTGGTAATCGCGGAAACAGTCTAAGCGGCTCGCAACCAGCGGAGCCATTTATGGTCAGCCTCCAGGCGTGCTCTAAACCGGTCGACACACCTCTTGGAGCAAAGCGCCGTTCGCCAGCAGTAGTAGCGAACAAGCCCGAACTTTCCGCCGCAGATGGCGCAGCATCTCGCTGTGCCCTGGTGAATACCTTGGGAGTTCTTGCGCATTTTGGCCTCCTGTACGCATTACGTGTATGGTTCCGCCGCGCTTTTCTTGCCCATAGCGCCGCGTTTACGCGCGCGAGGTGCGTCGTCCGCAATGGTAGTGGCGTGCCAAGTCTCGCGGCGTGTATGGACACCAGACGCTAGAGATCGGGCCTGATGTTCACCTCAAAGCGAAGCGGCTCTTTTTTTGGCCGCTATCGACGTGTCTCGCCGGCGGATACCTTGCACAGGAGACGTGCAATGGGCGTGCCAGACCGCTACGGACTTCTTCCGGGATCGGCTTCCGACAAAGCTGAGCAATGGTGCGATCGCAAAAATCGATCTGAGAACAGTCGCGACGCAAATTGCGACAATTATGCAAAATGAGACTCTATGCGACCCGCGTGAGCATGTAGTTCGGGCCTCGGCGTTGTACCGCAATGTAAGCAGTCTGCTAGGGACTTACCTGATCGGACCGCTGCTTCGCGCTGCCGCGGAGGCCTTTAGAAGGTCTTCAGCAAAAGTGACCGCACCGGCATAACGATAGGAACATGCCAAATCCATCGCGAGCAAATACTCGCGATGGATTACGTAGTTCTGGCTCAAGGAATCAAAACAGCGCGCCCATGGATCTTGCCGGCATTGAGATCGTGCAACGCTCTGTTCGCATCAGCGAGACGATACTCGGCGGTTGCGAGTTCAACCAAGCCCCGATCCGCAAGGGCCATCAACTCCGTTAGCTCAGCCCATGTGCCGACCAGGTTGCCGATAATGTTTTTCTCGGTAATCACCATGTCGACGGTCGGGACACGGATGTCCTCACCGTAGCCAACAACGTAGTAACTGCCCATCGGGCGGGTCATCGCCAGCCCCTTGGATGTCGTGCCCTTCTCGCCGACAAAATCGATCACCGCTTCCGCGCCGTTTCCGGCTGTCAATTCCAGAACGACTGTCACTTCGTTTCCGTCGGCTTTCACCAGATGGTCGGCGCCCGATTTTTCGGCCAGTTTCAGCGACGCATCGGACTTGTCGACCACAATAACGTCGGCCGCACACATCGCCTTGAGACACTGGATTCCAATGTGGCCCAATCCCCCCGCGCCGATGACGACGCAATATTCGCCGGGCAAAAGGTGGCGGGTGGCTTTCTTGATTGCGCGATAGGCCGTGAGACCCGCATCCGCGTAAGGCGCGACATCCTTTGGCGCGAGTGTCCGCGGCAGCGGAACGATGTTGCGTTCCGAGGTGCAAAGGAATTCTGCATAGCCGCCGTTGCAATCAAGACCCGGAAATGTACCGGGACCGTGCATATCGAAGCCACGGCGACAGGCGAGACAGGTGCCGCCGGTGATCTTCGGGTGAACGATTACGGGATCCCCCTTCTTAAGTCCTTCGACTTCCTTGCCAATCTCTTCGACCCAGCCGGCATTCTCGTGTCCCATGATGATGGGTAGCAGTTTATCGCCGGTTGGATCCATATGGGGCTTCCAGACGCCTTCGATGATATGAAGATCGGTCCTGCATACGCCCGCACCCCCGATGCGAACGATGACGTCAGTCGATTTGGTCAGCTTGGGGTCGGGTACTTTTTCTTCGCTGACCCACTGATCGTCGGAAAGCTTCTCGTCATACGCTCTCAATACTTGGGCTCTCATCATCTCCTCCGTCTCCCGGCGAACTTCGGTTCGCCATCGGCGATCGAGCCTCAGCATTTTTCGTGCCAGTGGGTTGTTGCGCGGCACAAACAGCCATTCTCCAAAACGCGACAGCGGCAATCCTGCGGTGCGCCGTCAAAGTTTGTCGTTCATTCGCAATGAAACAACCCGTTACTACCAAACATGGATTGCGGTCATCTAGAGTCCTCGTCAGGGAGGATCGATGGCCAAGCTGGACTCGATAAAGACAATGGCAGCCGGACTTTGCAGTGCCGTATTTGTCGCAAATGCGGCCGGCGCGCAGATGCCACTGCCCTCAGCCAAGCCACCCGATGGCGCGACGCTGTTCAAGCAACAATGCGCGACCTGTCACACCACAAATCAATCCGATCCGGTCCGGCAAGGACCGTCACTGTTCAAGGTCGTCGGCAGGCAGGCGGGCCAGGCGTATGGCTTCCATTACTCGTCAGGTTTCGGGAAGGCGGACTTCGTCTGGGACGACGCCAGGCTCGACGCCTACCTGGCCAATCCGCAGGGGATGATTCCCGGCTCCGTGATGGCCTATCGCCAGCCGAAGCCCGAGACCCGTGCCGCCATCATCGCCTATCTCAAGGAGCTCAACTGAATGGCCAAACCCGTTCACTCGATGATCCGCGTGTTCGACGAGGCGAAATCGCTCGACTTCTACGCGCGAGCCTTCGGGCTCAAGGTTGCAGATTATCTCAAGTTTGCGGATTTCGCGTTGATCTATCTGCGTCATCCCTCCTCGCCCTTCGAGGTCGAACTCACTGTCAATTTTGATCGCAAGGAGCCCTATTCGCTTGGCGACGGCTACGGCCATCTTGCCGTCGTGGTCGATGATGTCGACGCCGAACACGTCAGATTTGCTCGCGAAGATCTGGCGCCCGGGCCGCTGCGCGACTTCAAGCACGACGGCAGGACGCTAGCGCGCTTCTTCTTCGTCTCCGATCCCGACGGCTACAAGATCGAAGTGATCCAGCGAGGCGGCCGGTTCGGTTAATCGCAATCAAAAAAACGTTCAATGGAGGACACAGCCATGAGAGAAGTCGATCGTCGAAGCAAATATGACCGTCGCGTCTTCCTGAAGGGCGCGGCCACGGCGGTGCCAGCCGTCGCGATCGCTACCAGCGCGGGCCTGAGCGTCAGCGACGCCTGGGCCAACGATGCCACCACGCTGACGCCGGCGACGCTGAAGACGCTGGTGAAGGTCGCGCGCGATATATATCCGCACGACTTCCTGGGCGACAGCTACTACATCACGGCGATCAAACCGTGGGACGGCAAGGCCGCCAAGGATCCCGCGATCAAGTCGCTGATCTCCGATGGCGTCACCCAACTCGATAAGGCGGCCAACGACCGTCACAAAGTTCCCTACGCCCAGGTGCAATGGGAGAGCGAACGCGTCGCGCTGCTGCAGCAGATCGAACAGACCCCGTTCTTCCAGAAGGTTCGCGGTGACCTCGTCGTCTCCCTCTACAACCAGAAAGAGGTCTGGCCGAAGTTCGGTTACGAAGGTTCCTCCGCCGAGCACGGCGGCTACATCAAACGCGGCTTTGCCGACATCGATTGGCTCCCGAAGGCTTAAAGCGCCACCGGCAACGAATAGTAAGGGAGGAAACCCACATGGCAAAATTCGATCTGAATGACAGCGGCGTGGTCGTGATCGTCGGCTCCGGTGCGGGCGGCGGAACGCTCGGCAACGAGCTTGCGCAAAAAGGCGTCAAGGTCGTGGTCCTTGAGGCCGGGTCGCGTATCGAGATGCAGGACTTCGTCAACGACGAATGGGAGAGCTTTACCCAGCTCGCCTGGTCCGACATGCGCACCACATCGGGAAGCTGGCGTGTCGCCAAAGATTTTCCGAACCTACCGGCGTGGATCGTGAAGGCGGTCGGCGGTTCGACAACGCACTGGGCCGGCGCCTCGCTGCGCTTCGACGAGCACGAGTTCAAGGTCAAGAGCACCTACGGCAACATTCCCGGCGCCAACTTGCTGGATTGGCCGATCACGCTCGCCGAAATGGAGCCTTACTACGCCAAGGCCGAGGACAAGATGGGCGTCACCCGCACCAACGGCATTGCGGGGCTACCCGGCAACAACAATTTCAAGGTGCTGGAAGCCGGCGCCAAGAAGCTCGGCTACAAGTCCGTGCACACCGGCAACATGGCGATCAACAGCGAGCCGCGCGATGGACGCGGAGCCTGCCAGCAGATCGGATTCTGCTTCCAGGGCTGCAAGTCGGGTGCGAAATGGTCGACGCTCTATACCGAAATTCCCGCGGGCGAGGCGACCGGCAATCTCGAGGTGCGTCCCAACAGCATGGTGATCAAGATCGAGCACGACGCGTCCGGCAAGGTGACCGGCGTCGTCTATGCCGACCAGAGCGGGGCAATGCAACGCCAGAAGGCGCGTGTCGTGGCGGTCGCGGGTAACTCGATCGAAAGCCCGCGGCTATTGCTCAACAGTGCCTCGAATATGTTCCCGAACGGCCTTGCCAACTCGTCCGGCCAGGTCGGCCGCAACTATATGCGGCACATGACCGGCAGCGTATACGCGGCGTTCGAGAAGTCGGTTCACATGTATCGCGGCACCACCATGGCCGGCATCATCCGCGATGAAGCCAAGAACGACCCCAAACGCGGCTTCGTCGGCGGCTATGAGATGGAGACGCTGTCGATCGGTGTGCCCTTCATGGCGGCATTCCTCAACCCCGGCGCCTGGGGACGCTCCTTCACCAGCGCGATGGAGTCCTATCCGCGCATGGCCGGCATGTGGCTGGTCGGCGAGGACATGCCGCAGGAAACCAACCGCATCACGCTGGATCCGAAGGCCAAGGACAAGTTCGGCATGCCGGTGGCAAGCGTTCATTTCGACGACCACCCCAACGACATCGCGATGCGTGAGCACGCCTACAAGCGGGGCGCCGCGGTCTACGAGGCGGTCGGCGCCACCGTGACCTATCCGACGCCGCCCTATCCAAGCACGCACAATCTCGGTACCAACCGGATGAGCGAGAAGGCGCGGGATGGCGTGGTGAACAAATTCGGCCAGGCCCACGACATAAAGAACCTGTTCGTGTCCGACGGCAGCCAGTTCACCAGCGGCGCCGCCTGCAATCCGACGCTGACGATCGTATCGCTGGCAATCCGGCAGGCGGACTATATAGCCGCCACGATGCAGAAGAAAGAGATCTAGATGCGACTAAGCGCGGAAGCTCTGTCACTTAACGACTGACAGAGCCGCGTCTTCTGCATGCTGCTTGCGCTCCAACGTGGATAGCAGGCGCTCCGGTCGGCTGCTCCGCAAAACTGACATCGGAGTAACGGAATCCATTTTCGCGCCATCATTGCTGGAGCGGTAGATGAGACAGCAGCATCGCAACAGCGAGGTAAAATTGTTGACCTCACCGTGATGTTCGAGAACCTCGCTGTGGAGGGCAGTAAGAAATTTGGCAAGACTCATCCTCTCCTTTGCCGCAATCTCTTCCAGAGTGTCCCAAAATGCGAGTTCGAGACGGATCGATGTACAGTGACCTTCGATCCGCAGCGAACGGGTCTGCGATTCGTAGTTGCGTTGAGGTTGTCGCGCGAACAAGTTGCACATGGCGGATTCCCCTCGGATGCTTGACTTCGCTTAGAATGTCATAATTCGAGGCAGCACGCCACAGCGCACGGCATGCGCCCGGCGGGCCAAAGCAGGCTCCTGTTGACGATCAATCCGGCTTTCTTTGCCTTGGCCCATCGCGATTGAATCAACTCTGTTGGCGGAACGCAACCTGGCTGGGGCGCCGACTGATCGCGTCGCTGGCAGGCGATCGAGTGACATTAGGTACGTATACGTAACTTCCTCAACTACGGCTCATCACGCCTGATCGTAGCCGAGTGAGAGAAATCGTCGCGCGGGAGAGCGAATCGAACCCCCGACCCGAACAATCCAGTTTGGTTCTGCAGCAAGCGCTACCCTGCGGCGACGGGCAGAACAGATTGTCCGCTTTGCACGCCCAAATATCCTTCTACGACGAGCACGTAATCGACCTGTACCATCGGATCTGCGCGCTGTATCGAATGGGGTGAAGATACAGAAACAAAGGAAAAGTCGCACAGCAGCCTGGCCGTACGACGTCCGGCCACAAAAAACGTTGCACGAGAACCGTTTTGTCCTCGGCCACCTTTCGCGTAGTTCAGCGAAGGAGAACGCTTTCGCGATGGTGGGCGCACCAAGACTCGAACCTGGGACCCGCTGATCAAGAGGCGGCCACGGGTTGAGAACAATCAATGACTCGCCAGTCGCATCCCTGGGCTTATCCGGCCGAAAATGGGCATTCGTCGCGCGACCATAGTACTTCTTGCGTCGCCTGTTATCCAAGTGCTCGGACGCGGAGAAGAAGCTGTACAGCAGAATCAAAGTCAGCTTGATTATTCAACGATTTCAAGGCGCACTTGGAAAAAGCGCCAAAAGCACCCTCTAGCAATATCAATGACCTGTTAGTCGCTTCCAAATAGGAAGCAGCCTCGAAGGCTGGGTTCGTTGTTGAAAAACCTGCAACGGGGCTGCACGCGCCGACTTGTAGCCTAAGCCCAGCCACGAGGTGACTAGCCGGAGGGGCGCTTCAATTGCCCCGTCGAATCTGCAAGGCCGGCAAGATAATGCGCGGCCTCGCTAATGTCGGCGATAATCTCACGCTCCGCGCCATCGGCATCACCCACCATGATCGCCTTCAGCGCCGCGGTGTGATGATCCCACCCTTTTAGCAGAACGACATATTCGGGGATCACAAAGGACAGCACCGGGCCGCAGCGCAACCACATGTTCTCAATGGTCTCGACCATCAGCGGGATGCCCGACATCGCGTAAATCCCGAAATGGAATTTCCGGTGATGCTCGAGATAGCTTTCGAGCTTACGCGCCTGAATCAACGACTGCATTGTTGCAAGCCGCTCTTCAAGGCGGCGCAGCGTGGCGTCGTCATGCCGTTGCAACGCGGCTTCCCGCGCCGCGCGTCCTTCGAGCGCGCAGCGTACCACCGTCAGATCTGCAAGCTCCTTGCGTGACAGGTTCGGCACGATCGCCGAATTGCGCGGCCCCTGCTGCAATACGCCCTGCGCGACCAGCCGGGTGACGGCGTCGCGTACCGGCGTAATCGACGTCCCAAAGCTTTCGGCTAGCCAACGCAAGGTCAAGACCTTGCCGGGCTCGAAACGTCCGGCCAGCAGCGCATCGCGCAACTGCGCATGCGCGAGATCCCACAGAGGCTCACGTTCGATTCGTTTCAATGCCGTCGTCATTGGACGCTCGCTATCTCAGCGCGCGACATGGCGCAAATTCCCTCGCAAGGACGGTCTATTGACCCACCCATGTTGTTTGTTATAACAAACAACAAAACGGGAGGAAACAACAATGCTCAAGCCGACCTCGATTATTCTGGCGTGCGCCATCGCCGCCCTACAGCTCAGCGCCAGCCAGGCGCAATCCACCTATCCGGCGCGGGACGTCACTTTCATCGTGCCTTGGAATGCCGGCGGCTCGAACGATGTCGCGATCCGGGCCCTCGATCCGATCCTGCGCGAGCACGGCATCAAACTCGTGATCGAGAACGTAGCCGGCGCCACCGGCACGATCGGCATGCGCCGGGTGGCGACCGCAGCCCCCGATGGCTACACGATCGGCATGGGTACAAGCTCGACGCTGGCGTTGATCGCGCAGGGCAAGACGCCGCTTACCAATGCGCAATTCACCCACATCGCCCGCGTCTCGACCGATCCGCTGATGTTGCTGGTGCCGACCAAGTCCGAGCAGAAATCGCTCGACGATTTCATCAAGCTGATGAAGGACAATCCCGACAAGGTGACGGTCGGCACGCCCGGCAGCTACAACCTCAACCACATTTTCGCGTCGATGACGGCGCGCGCCGCCGGCGTCAACTATGTCAACGTGCCCTACACCGGCGGATCGAAGGTGGTTGCCGACCTGCTCGGCGGACACGTCGCATCAGGCGTGCTCAAGCCGTCGGAAACGCTCGGGCAAATTCAGGAAGGCCTGCTCAAGCCGATCGGCGTCTTCGCCAATGAGCGGCTGGAGATGTTTCCGGATGTACCGACCTTCAAGGATCGGGGATACGACGTCTTTCCCTTCGGCCCTGTGGTCCAGATGGCCTATGTGGTCGCGCCGGCCGGCCTGCCCGCCGATGTCAGGACCAAGCTGATCACCGCCTTCCGCGCCGCGATCCAGGATCCGCGTTTCAAGGAATTTTCCAAGAAGAACGCGTTCCTCGTCGACGACCTCACCGGCGACGGCCTGACCAAGGAAGTCGACAGCGTCGCCGCCGCGCTCGGCACGGTGGCAGCGCAGGTCTTCCCGAAGGACCAGAAAGAATAAGCGGCGACATCGCCGCCCTCCCGTTCCCTGCATTCCAGACAAAAGGCCACGCGCTTGCCCATCAAGAAAATCACCTGTCACGTCGTTGCAGCGCCGGTGCAGCGACCGTTCACCTCCTCGCGCGGCTGGCTCTACAAAACCCGCGGCACCTGCCTGGTCGAGATCGAGACCGACGACGGCATCACTGGCTGGGGCGAATGCTACGGCCCCTCCGCCGTCGCCAAGGCCTTCATCGACACCCAGCTGACGCCGCGCGTGATCGGCCGTGACCCATTCGACGTCGAGGTGATCTGGGAAGACCTCTATAACCGGATCAAGGACTACGGCCCGAAGGGCATGTCGATCGCCGCCATCAGTGGCATCGACATCGCGCTGTGGGACATCGTCGGCAAGGCCTGCAACAAGCCGGTTCACAAACTGATCGGCGGCGCGTTCCGCACCGAAGTCGATGCCTACGCCACCGGACTCTACTTCACCGACATGGACCGGCTGGTCGACGAGGCCGTCGAGGAAGCATCGGGCTATGTCAGGCAAGGCTTCAAGGCGATCAAGATGAAGATCGGCCTCGGCTCGATCAAGCGCGATTTCGATCGCGTCAAGGCTGTGCGCGATGCCATCGGCCCGAACGTTAAGCTGATGGTCGATTCCAACCATTGCTTCACCGTGCCCGCCGCGATCCGGCTTGGCCGCAAGCTGGAAGAACTGGACATCGAGTGGTTCGAGGAGCCGATCTCGCCGGAGGACATCGACGGTTATGTCGCGGTGTCGCGGGCGCTCGACATGGCGGTGGCGGGCGGCGAGAACGAATTCACCCGCTGGGGTTTTCGCGACGCCATCCTGCGCAAGGCGATGGATATCGTACAGCCTGACGTCTGCGCGGCGGGCGGCATCACCGAATGCAAGAAGATCGCGGCGCTGGCGTCGACGCATGGCGTGGAATGCGTGCCGCATGCGTGGGGCTCCGCGGTCGGCCTCGCCGCTACCATCCACTTCCTGGCGTCTATACCGAACCAACCGCCGAGCCTGTTTCCAATGCCGCCGATGCTGGAGTTCGAGCAGGAGGAAAATCCGTTCCGCGATCATCTGGCCACAGAGCCGATCCACCAGGTCAAGGGCACGATTGCGGTCCCGACCGGCGCCGGCCTCGGCATCGAGATCGATCGCCGCGTGATCGACCGCTATCGCGTCGCCTGAACCGGTAGCCCCATCATGAAATTTGTCAGCTTCAGCGAGCAGGGTTTTGTCCGCGCCGGTGTGCTGCTCGGGGACGGCGCCGGCAAGAACGACCGGATCGTCGATCTCGCCCATCCGTCGATGCGCAAGGCGCTGCGCGGCGCCGCGCCGAAAATGCTGGCCTTGATCGAGAGTGGTCTTCCCGGCGTCGTCGAAAGCATCGGCACGCATGGCCTGACGGAGGACGCAAAGCTTCCGATCACCTCCGTCACACTCACGGCGCCCCTGCCCGAGCCGCGACGTATCTTCGGCATTGCGCATAACTACCGCGACGCGCTGGCCGAACGCGGCATGGCGCCACCGGAAAAACCCGTGCTGTTCATGAAAGCGCTGCGAACGATTACCGGGAACGGACAGGCGATCGTCCTGCCGGCGGGAATCGGCGGCGTCACCTATGAGGCCGAACTTGCCGCCGTGATCGGGACTCGCGCCGAGAAGGTCAGCAAGGACCGGGCGCTCGATCACGTCGTCGCCTATGGCTGCTTCAACGACATCAGCGCCAGCGAGATCATCAAGGCAGACGGCCATTTCAATCGCGGCAAGAATTTTGCGACATTTGGGCCGTTCGGGCCGTATCTCGCATCGCGCGACGAAGTGAAGGCCCCTCACGCGCTCGCGGTGTCGCTGAAAGTCGACGGCCGTGTGCTGCAGTCCGGGTCGACGCGGGACATGCTGTTCGACGTTGCCGATCTCGTCTCCTACTTGTCCGGGCTGCAGGTCCTTGAGCCTGGCGACGTCATCGCAACAGGCACACCGGCCGGCGTCGCCGCCCTGCACAAGCCGCCGGCCTGGCTCAAGCCGGGCTCGACCGTCGAAGTCGAGGTCGAAGGCCTTGGCCGATTGCAAAATTCTGTCATCGAGGGACCCGCGCCAGATGCCTGACCAACCGATCGTCCTGCTGACCAATGCGATGCATCCCGACGGCGAAGCGATCCTCGCGCCGCATGTCAGGCTGATCGTTCCGCCCGATGCTCGACCGGAAACCCTGCGCGAATGGGCCAAGGACGCCAATGGCATCATCGTGCGCGCCAAACTGCCGGACGACATCGTCGATCATGCGCCGCGCCTGAAGGGCATCGTCCGCCACGGCGTCGGCCTCGACTTCATCCCGGTCGATGCCGCCACAGCGCGCGGCATTGCGGTGGCCAATCTGCCCGGAAGCAATACCAGCGCGGTGGCCGAATATGTGATGTCGGCGCTGATGCATCTGCGCCGGCCGCTCTACCGTCTGGACAAAAGCTTGCGCAGCGACGGCTGGAACGCCGCGCGCCCGGCGGCCGATAGCCTGATCGAGTTGAGCGGATCGGCGCTCGGCATCCTCGGGGTCGGTACGATCGGCCGCCGCATTGCTAATATCGCCCGCGACGGCTTCGGGATGACGGTGCTCGGCACCTCCCGCCGCAAGGGGGCGCTGCCGGCGGGCATCAAGGAAGTCTCGCTCGAGGACCTGTTCACACGCAGCGATGCAATTGCGGTGTGCTGCGGGCTGACCGACGAAACCCGCGGGATGGTCAGCCGCGACCTGATCGGCCGGATGCGGCCCACCGCCGTGCTGGTGAATGTCTCGCGCGGAGCAGTGATCGAGACACCAGCCCTCATCGACGCCTTGCGATCACAGAAGATCGGCGGCGCTGCTCTCGACGTCTTCGACGTGCAACCATTGCCGTCGAACGATTCCCTGTTCGATTGTCCGAACCTGCTGCTGACGCCGCACACCGCAGGGATCACCGCCACCAGCGGCCGCGCGATGGCGGTCGGCTCGGCCGAGGAAATGCTTCGTATCCTGCGCGGCGAACAGCCGCTCAATCTCGTCAATCCCGCCTACAAGGCGGCATGAGGTCCAACATGCGCATTACATCGATCAAGGCCGTCCCGATCTCCTACCGCGTACCGGAAGGCCAGAACGTCAGGCTGGGTATTGGCCGCGCCGTTAAGCGCGACGCGGTGCTGGTGAAGGTCACCACCGACGAAGGCCTGACTGGATGGGGCGAAGCCCATCACGGCCGCTGCCCGGGCGCGATCGCCAAACTGATCGATACCACGATCTCCGAACTCATCGTCGGCATGGATGCGATGAACGTCGTCGGCGTCTGGCAGCGCGTCTACCAGATGCAACTGGCGAGCCACGGCATGGGTTATGCCGCCGCGATGGCCTTGAGCGGACTCGATCTCGCATTGTGGGATATCAGGGCCAAGGCGGCCGGCTGGCCGCTCTACAAATTGCTCGGCGGCGCTTCAAAACCGATCAAGGCCTATGCGGGGGGCATTTCGCTCGGCTGGCAAGCGCCGCAATCGCTCGCGCAGGAAGCCCTCGGCTACGTCGGGCAGGGATACCGGGCGATCAAGCTTCGCGTCGGCGATAATCCGCGCGACGACGTCGCCCGCGCCACCGCCGTCCGCGAAGCGGTCGGAGATGAAATTGAGATCCTGGTGGACGCCAACACGGGCTACACGGTCGATGACGTGCGCCGCGTGATGCCGGCCTATGAGGAGCTGCAGATCGGATGGCTCGAAGAACCATTTCCGGCG